>CAYYVV010000014.1:30258-57239 GCA_964475245.1 uncultured Anaerolineaceae bacterium
GGAAGACGGCGCCGTAGATGGCCGACAGCGGCAGCAGCGTGCGCGCGTTCGGTCCCACGACGAGGCGAACGAGGTGGGGCACGACGAGACCGACGAAGCCGATGAGGCCGCTGACCGCGACCGACGCCGCCGTGATCAGCGTCGCCGCGCCGAGCAGGATCAACCGCTCGCGGCGAACGTCGAGGCCAAGGTGCGCGGCGGTCTGCTCGCCGAGCAGCATCGCGTTGAGCGAGCGCGCCCGGCTGATGATAACGGCCGATCCGAGGCAGATCAGCGGCAGTGCCACGAGCAGCTGCGGCCAAGTCGCCTGGGCGAACGAGCCCAGCAGGTAGAAGAAGATCTGGCGCAGGTTGTTGCCGGACAGGTACATCGTCATCGCCAGGCCGGCGGCGAGCAGCGAGCCGACGGCATAGCCGGTCAGCAGCACGGCCGTCATCGAGCCCTGGCCGCCGACACGCGACACGCGGTAGACGACTGCCACCGCCGCCAGCGCGCCCGCGAAGGCGAGCACCTGGAGCAGGCCCAGGCCCAGGAACGCGAGCTGGACCGGGATGAGCAGGGCCACGGCAGCGCCGAGCGCCGCGCCACTGGCCGTGCCCAGGACGTACGGGTCGGCGAGCGGGTTGCGCAGCAGGCCCTGGTACGTGGCGCCGGCGAGCGACAGTGCCACGCCAACGGCCATTGCGGTCAGCACGCGCGGCAGGCGCAGCTCGAAGACGATCGTCTCCGACGACTGTGGCCAGGTGACGTGCACCGGCCAGCCCAGCAAACGATGGGCGAGCATCGCGACCGTGTCCGCCAGCGGGATCGAGACGTTGCCCAGGGCAACGCCCAGGACGAGCGTCGCCGCGACCAGCACCAGGCCCAGGACGGCCAGGGCCACAGGCCGCCGCCGGGCACTCTCCAGCAACCCGCTGCGCGTCGCGGGTGTGCCGGCGGCCGCTGCGACGCGGGTGCTCAAGACGGCGAAGGGCTCGGGCTGGGGCCGGCCGTGCAGTACGCGACGGCATCCGCCGGCGCGCTCAGCGCCGCATCGGGATGGATGGCCAGGGCAAGCGCGACCAGCCCGTCGCCGATGCGCGGCCCCGGGCGCGTGACGATGGTGTCGTCGACCGGCACGATGTCGCCATTCTTGACGGCAGTAATCCCTTCCCAGCCGGGACGAGCGGCGACCGTGTCGGGACATGTGCCGTAGGCGGCATCGCCCAGGACGATGACCTGCGGATCGACCGACACGAGACGCTCGACCGGGATCGAGAAGACCGACGGATCGGTCGTCGTGACCGCGTCGCCGCCGGCGAGGGTGACCATGTCGGCGACGAAGCTGTCGGGCGCCGGGCCGTACAGCTCGGGATCGTCGCCAATCTCGTAGAAGGTCCGCGGCTGCGGGAGGTCTGCCACCGCCTGTGTGACCTGGTCAATCTGCACCTGGATCGAGGTCGCGATCGAGCTGGCGGCGCTCTCTTCGCCGACCGCCTGGCCGACCAATCGGATGTCGGCCAGCACGCCGGGGACGTCCTTGGCGTACAGGACGAGGACGGGAAAGCCCAGGTCGCGCATGCGCTTGATGTCGGCAGCGGAGGTGAAGCCGTCGCCGCCGGCGAGCACGAGGTCGGGGCCGATGTTGACCACCTTCTCCATCTCGACGCCCTGGAAGGTCGCCACCGCGGGCACCGAGCTGACCTGCGCCGGGTAGTCGTCGCTGTCGGTCCGACCGACCAGCCGATCACCCGCGCCGAGCGCGAACATCAGCTCGCTCGTCGCCGGCGTCAGGCTGATCACCTTGTTCGGCGGCGCCGCGAGGGTGACGGTCGTGCCCTCGTCATCGGTGACCGTGATCGCCGACGTCGTCGGCGTCGCGGCCGCCGTGGCGACGGGGATGGTCGGCGAAGCCGTTGGCGCCGGCGTTGGCTGCGTCGAGGCTGCGAGCGTGACGGACGGGCTGGAAATGCTCGGGGCGGGGGTGAGCGCTGGGCTGCTCGTCGGTGCTGATGTAGCTGGCGAGCAGGCCGCCAGGGCGAGTGCCGCGGCGACGGTCAACAGGAATCGAAACGACCCCTTGCCGCGGCTGACGGAAGGGGTCGGGCTGGAATCTCGGCGCATGGGTGCGTTCCCTTTCTCGCGAAGGAACTTGGCACGACCATGGGCCCGGCGACCGGACTTCCGGCGCTCGATGCGCCGGTCACCGTAGCGGGACTGTGCCGGATTCTCACCGGCTTCGCGGATCCCACGGTCTTGTCTTTAAGTTGTCGGGCCGAGTCTACAGATAAGTGGGAAATAAGTGACTCGGCCGATCATCCGCGGTGCCGCTGCCAACCGCCGGAGGTGACCCGCCTCGAGGCCACCCGCCAGGGAGGTAGCAGATGTTCCGCGCCCGGAGGCGCATCAGTTTGCGGCTGCGCTTGACGCCGCCGCTCATGTTCATGGGGACCTGTGCCCTGCTCTCGATAGCCGCCGTCCAGATCGCCGCCGCTGCGCCATTCGCAGAGCCCGCGCCTGCCGCCGCAGCGGACGGCGTCAACTGCCCGACCGCTGCGGGCATTGCCAGCGCGGCGGCGGCGCGCCACACGACCGGCATCACCACGGCTGTGGATGCCACTCTCGATGCCACGGGCACGTACACCGGCCAGACGCTGACGATCAGCGCCGCCGGCGGGAGCACCTCGATCAGCCTGCCGGCGGAGTCGTTCGTCGGCACGTCGTCGACAGACGCGCTGGTCTACACGCGCGTCCTCAACACAAAGTCGGAGGTCCACATCATCGATGTCGTGACGGGCTGCGACGCGATCGTCGCCAAGCCAGCCGCGATCGTGCGCTCGGCCGTACTCGATCCGTCGGCCGCGGCGGTGTACGTCCACACCGTCAGCAACCCGGCGCGGAGCGACCTGGGCGTCATGCGCTACGCCCTCGACGGCAGCTCCACGACCCAGGCTGTGCCGCCACTGCCTGACGATCCGGCCTTCGGCCTGACGTTCGGCACGCAGCTCGGCTGGAGCACGGACGGCACCGCGCTGTTCGTCCAATCGTGCGGCGCCGCGCAGTGCCGGACGCGCGTCCTGGACGTGGCGTCGAATGCCATCTCGACCTTTGCCGACGGTGGCCAGGGCTCGATCGTGGGCCTGACTCCGGAGCATCTCGTGACGTTCGCCGCATGCGATGGATCGCCCTGCCCGGTGATCAGCATCGACCGCGCCTCGGGGCTGACGTCCGTCCTCGCCCAAGACGCCATTTCAGCCTCGATCGACGACACGGCGAGCGGCACAGCCGAGGCGACGATCACCACGACCGCCGGAACAACGGAGGTCGACCAATGATCCGCATCTGCAGCTCCGCGTTTGTGGCCGTCGTGCTGCTGGCGCTGTGTGGTGGCAACGCCCTGGCGAGCTCGCCAACGCCGGCAAGCGGCCCGACGTGGAACCCGAACCAGCACGTCGACTATCGCTGGAAGGAAGGCAAGGAACCGCCGGCCTGGATGAAGGCCGCAATCAAGGCCGCGGCCCAGGACTCGAATGACAGCCGTGACGCGAAGGCGGCCGTGCTGTCACAGTCGGATTCGGGCGCCAGCTGGATCGCCTACAGCGCCAACATCGCGACCAACTGGGCGATCGGCTACACCACGCGCTCGATCCCGTCGAACTTCACGATGCGCCTTCGGCCGCAGGGCTATCCGCTCGACTGGGGCAACCTGCGCTGGTGCCAGTTCTACGACTCGCCGCCCATCGGCTGCTTCGACGCCGAGATGATCGTCTTGCACGAGTTCGGCCACGCCCAGACGCTCGACCATCCCGACGATGCCGACGTCGACACGTGGACGGACACGATCATGCACTGGGCTCCGAAGACGAAGGCCAAGGTGGGCTGGAACCAGCACGAGTTCGGGCCGTGCGATGTTGCGCGGCTGCAGATCCGCTACGACCCGCTGACCAGCTCAACCCCGTACAGCACGTGCCTCGACCTCGACACGAGCCTGTCGCTGTCCGCCAGCGCCACGGGCATCGGCAGCGGTGGCTCGGTCACCTTTACGGCCAAGCTGAAAGTGGCCGACGACGTGAACTGGCCGCTGCTCGCCTCCAATCCACTGTCGGGTCGCTCGGTCGTCATCCAGCGCCGGGCTGTGGGCGGATCCTCGTGGGCCAACGCGGGCACGATGGCAGTGCTGGACGATACCGGCAGATACACGAAATCGCTGACGCTGAGCGGCACGTACGACTACCGGGCGTCGTTCGCGGCGCCAAACAACGAGGGTCTCGAGGGCACGACGTCACCCATCGTGCGCGTGACCGTCTATTCATCTGGCAGCGAATGCGACGCGACGAAATCGATCAACGACGGGCGCGGATCGATGTACACATGCTAGGAAGGAGTGCCATGAGGCGAACCGGAGCATCCGCGGTCGCACTGCCCGCCACGGCGCTGATCAGCTGTCTGTGGCTAGCCGTCGCGTGTGCCGTGGGCAGCCCTGCATCACCGTCCGTCGGCCAGACCAGCCCGACGCCAGAGACTGTGGCGACGACGGGCCCGACGCCGGCCCAGACCGTCACGTCGACCGCGTTCGCGACGCCGACAGCCGTGGCAACGCCGACGCCGGCCCAGATCGTGACCACGCCGACACCGCCGCTTGCGTCGGCATCAGCCACGCCCGGCGCCTCGCCGACGGAAGCCCTGGTCTCTCCGCCGGACGGCATGCTCGGTGAGTCCGCCCCGGGCGTCTCGGGCAACCACGGCACCTACTGCTGGACGTCGGACAGCGGCACGTCGTGCGTCGACTTCGTCGATTTCGGGACCATGCCGGACCTCGCCGAGCTGGATCCGTCGGCGGCGGGGGCAGCGCTGACCTTCACCACCAATCCGTCGATCGAGTTCATCAGCTGGCAGGCGAGCTACGCCAAGCCCGGCGGTGACTTCAAGTCGCTGGCGAGCGGCGGCACCGACTACGACCCGGACGGCACCGCCACGCCACCGCCGGGGCTGACGAGCGCGTCCTTCGCCGGGCCTGCGTCGGGAACGTGGATCGTGACCGTCTCGATCTACCTCGTCAACGGCGACGACGCGAGCTACGGCTGGCGCATGAACGTGCCCTGAAGCAACGTTCTCGGCTCAGTGAACGAAGGAGGCCGGCGCCCTGCGGGCGCCGGCCTCCTGAACAACGTCTAGAGAACGAGCGGAACTCAGGATGGAGCGGAGTCGACGAGTACCGGTTCTTCGTCCGCGGCGCCAAAGAAGCTCGACTGGGCATCCTCGCTGAGCATGGGGCCCAGGATCTTCTGCATCGTCAGGACGTGCGCGCACGATTTGAAGGATTCGAAGTAATGGCAGTTGCAATGCCAGCGATCCGACTCGAGCGAGACGCGATGCGTGTCGTTGTCACCACGGAACGTGAGCGTGATCCGGTCGATGGAGATCCGGTCGAGCTCGCGAGCGTAGCGGTTCGCCTTCTCGATCTTGCCGTAGACGCTGGAATGCATCGGGCCAACCCTCCGCTCGGGGTGCGTCTCCACATCCCGCTGAACGCTCGGAGGCCGGCGCCCGCTCGAGCCGTCGGGGCCTCCGGCGGATTTCCGACTCAGGCTACATCAGCCTGCCGTCTCCGTCAGTCCCCGATTCGGGTGAAAACACTGGGTCAGATGGCGGCTCGGCGTTCTCGTCGAACTCGCCCATCGATGTCTTGACCAGGGTCAGCGCTTCGGTCTTGCTCGGGTCGGCGCCGTAGAGCAGGGCGAGGTAGAAGCTGACGTAGTCGCCCAGGCTGATCGCCGCGCAGGCCTGTACAAGACGGCCGTTGCCATCGATCGAGACGCGCCGATAGTCGATGGTCGATGCCTTGAGCAGCCCCATCGAAAGCCGGACTCGTTCGCGGTTGCGGGGCAGGTCGGAATCCGCAGCGAGGAAGACGACGTACTCGTGGTCGCGCATCGTCTCGGGCTGCTCGTAGCCGACGACCGTGTTGTGCGTCGCTTCGGGCAGCTCCTCGGCCACGGCCGACGAGTGGCTGTTCTCGTTGATCTGGGTCTTCCAGCGCCGCGCGACTGCGGCCATGACGCCACTGCCTTCGATCACGGGCAGCCGGTCGAGCAGCGACCAGGCAAGCTGCTTGGCCAGGTTCGACGCCGCGGGCACGTCAGGGCCGCAGGCCGCTGCCACCTCCTCGGCGGCGCGGATGGCCTCGTCGACCTGCGCGTCATCGAGGGCCAGGAAGCCGCCGCGCTCCAGCAGGCCCGCGAGCAGGAGCATCGTGTAGCCGAGCGCGGCGCGCGGCGGCGTCTCGTTCGGATAGATGAGCCTGGGCAGGTCGGCCTTGGTCGCAACGCCGCCGATCGGCCCGCCGGTGCTGATCACCGCCACCGGGCAGCGCCGCTCGAGGGCCGTGCCGAGGGCGGTGATCGTCTCTTCCGTGGCGCCACTGTGCGAGACACAGATGACGAGCGTCTTCGTCCCCACCCACGCGGGCAGCTCGTAGTCACGCACGGACGCGATGGGCAACGTCAGGCGATCGCTGAAGATCGCCCGCACGAGATCGCCGCACACGGCCGACCCGCCCATGCCCAGCACGCAGATGCTCGTCGCCTCCCGATATCGGTCCGGAAGCGTCAGGGCGCGCGACATCTTCCACGCCGCGCGCATCTGCCGGGGAAAGGCCTGGATCGCGCCGAGCATGTGGCCCGGGTCGCGCCGAAGGATTGCTGCCGGATCCTCGAGGGGCGGGTTCGACTCCACGCTCAAGCTCCGCGCACGAGGGCGGCGCCCTGCTCGAGGATCGCGTCGCGCAGGTTGGCAGAAGTCGCCTCGGCGTAGACGCGGACGAGCGGCTCCGTGCCGCTGAAGCGGACGAGCAGCCACGAGCCGTCGTCGAGCCAGAACTTGAAGCCGTCGTTCGTGTCGAGCGCGTCCGTGCGCACGACCGGATGGCCGGCGATCGACGCCGGCGCCTCCTGTTTGAGCTCGACCAGGAGCCGTGCCTTGAGCGCTGGATAGGCGGCCCGTTCGACGTGCACGTCGGTGCGCAGGTAGAACGACGGACCAGCGATCTCGTGCAGATGCTCGACTGCGACCGAGACCGGCCAGCGGCCCTTCTCCCGCTCTCGCATGAACAGGTCGAGCAGCAGGAGGTCGGCGTAGATGCCATCGCGCTCAGGCAGGTGCATGCCGAAGCCGTAGCCGCCCGACTCTTCGCCGCCCATCATCGCGCCCGTCTCGATCATCTTTGGCCCAACGTACTTGAAGCCGACCGAGGTCTCGAACACGGGCACGCCGTAGAGCTTGCCCAGGCGGCCGACCATCGAGGTCTCGTTGATCGTCGACACGACCGGCTGGCGCAGGCCGCGATACTCGAGCAGGTAGTACATGAGCAGGCCCATCACCTCGAGCTGGTGGATGAACGTGCCCTTCTCATCGGCCGCGCCGGCGCGGTCGGCGTCGCCGTCGAGCAGCAGGCCAAGGTCGTAGCCGCCGCCCGCGAGGATGCCCAGCGCCTCGTTGATGTTGGGTGCGATCGGCTCCGGGTTGACGCCACCGAACCACGGGTTGCGCTCCGAGTGGATCTCCGTCACGCGGATCTTGCCGCCCGCCAGCATGCGCGGGATCCAGCCAGCGCCCGCGCCCCACATCGGCTCGACGAGCACGTGCATGTCCGCGGCTTTCAGCCGGTCGATGTCGAGCGAGCGCCTGGTGTACTCGACGTACCCCGGATACGGGTCAAACAGCTCAACCTTGCCCGCGGCGAGGGCATCCGCGTATGGGCTCTGCGGCGGTAGCGCGCCGGCGTTGTCGCGGATCGTCTTCTCGAATACGACGAGCATGTCCGGGCTCGCCGCGGCGCCACTCGGAGACTTCACCTTGAAGCCGTTGTCCTGGTACGGGTTGTGCGACGCGGTGATCATGATTCCGCACGCCGCGCCGCGCTCGACCACCTCGTACGAGGTCATCTGCGTCGGGACCGCGGTCTGGGCCATGGCCACCGGGATGTCGTAGGCCAGCAGCACCTCGGCAGCGGCCTGGGCGAAGAACTCCGACGAGAAGCGCCGGTCGTAGGCGATGACCACGCCCTTCTGGCCGGTGCCCGCGGAGATGGCCCATTCCGCCACACCCTGCGCGCAGCGGCGCACATTCTCGTACGTGTAGTCATCGCCGATGCGCGCGCGCCAGCCGTCCGTGCCAAAGACGATCGGAGGCAGCGGCGCCGGGGTCGCGGGCGTGGTCACAGGTATTCGGTCTCCTTCGCCTGGGCGAGTCGGTCCACGATCGCGCGCACCTCCTGCGCCCTGTCGGCAGCGCACACGAGCACTACGTCGGGCGTGTCGACCACGATCGTATCGGCCAGGCCGACTGTGACGACAAGCCGACCGCCCGACGAATGGACGAGCACATCGTGCGACCCGAGATCCTCAGCCCGACCGACGGCGACGACGTCAGACTGCGACGGCTGACGACGGGCAAGCTCCTCGTGCAGCGCGTTCCACGAGCCCAGATCGCTCCAGCCGATGTCGGCCGGCACGACCTTGACCTCGCCATTTAGCGATGCGGGCTCGAGCAGCGCGCGGTCGATCGACACGTCGGGCAGCGACTCGTAGATCGTGGTCAGCGACTGGCCGGCATCGAGGCCGCGCCTGATGGCGCCGACGATCGCCGGCGCGTGGCGCTCGAGCGACGCGAGCAGCGCGTCGCGGCGCCAGATGAAGATGCCCGCGTTCCACCATGCGCCGTTGGGCGAGGCGAGGAGCTCTGTGGCACGTTCGCGCTCGGGCTTCTCGACGAAACGCTCGACCTTCCGCGCGCCACCGGCGGCCCCGTCCGGGGTGCCGACGATGTATCCGTAGCCGGTTTCGGGGCCGCCCGCCGGGATCCCCAGAGTCACGAGCGAGCCGTCGTACGCGGCGCGCGCGGCCGCGGTCAACGCGCTGCGAAACGCCGGCTCGTCGACGATCCAGTGATCGGCGGGCAGGAGCACCATGACGTCACTGCCCGGCCGCTCGACGATCAGCGCGGCGAGCGCCACGGCCGCGGCCGTATTCCGGCCGAATGGCTCGCCGAGCAGCTTGCGGCCGATGAGCTGCGGTGCCTGTTGCGTCACGAGCGGCAGGTGGCGCTGGTCCGCGACGACGTGGATATCCTCGTCAGCGATCAGCGGCGCGATGCGCGCCAGAGTCAGCTGGAAGAGGCTCTGCTCACCGAGCAGGGGCAGGAACGGTTTGGGCCGGGCGCGCCTGCTCAGCGGCCACAGTCGGGTCCCTCCTCCACCGGCAAGGATGACCGCGTAGAGCGACCGGACGGTGGTCTCCGCGGTCACCCTGCAGCCGCGGCCACTGGCTCGGGCACGTGCAGGCCGGCGGCTTCGGCCAGCGCCGCGGCCTTGTCCGTCCGCTCCCAGGGCAGGTCCAGGTCGGGCCGGCCAAAGTGGCCGTAGGCGGCCGTCTGGCGGTAGATCGGCCGGCGCAGGTCGAGCGTGTCGATGATCGCCGCCGGGCGCAGGTCGAAGTGCTGCTCGATCAGGCCCAGGATGCGCTCGTCGGGGACGTGGCCGGTGCCGAACGTCTCGATCGACACGCTGATCGGGTGGGCGATGCCGATCGCATAGCTGATCTCCAGCTCGAATCGGTCGGCCAATCCCGCGGCGACGACGTTCTTCGCCACCCAGCGTGCCGCGTATGTGCCCGAGCGGTCGACCTTGGACGGATCCTTGCCGCTGAAGCAGCCGCCACCGTGGCGGGCCATGCCGCCGTACGAGTCGACGATGATCTTGCGCCCGGTCAGGCCGGAGTCGCCCATCGGCCCACCGATCACGAAACGACCGGTCGGGTTGACGTGGATCTTGGGATCGACTGTGCGCAGGCCAGCCGGGATGACCGGGCGGATGACCATCTCGATGATGTCATCACGCAGCCGGTCGTTGGCCACCTCGTCGTGGTGTTGCGCGGCGATGACCACGTCGCGGACGGCGACTGCAGTGCCGCGGCTGTACTCGACGGTGACCTGCGACTTGCCGTCCGGGCGCAGGTAGTCGAGCAGACCCTCCTTGCGCACCTGCGCCAGGCGCTTCGTGAGGCGATGCGCGAGCGTGATCGGCAGCGGCATCAGCTCCGGCGTCTCACGGCACGCGAAGCCGAACATCATGCCCTGGTCGCCGGCACCCTGGTCGTGCCGGTCGCTGCCGCGCGACTCCTCGGACTCGTTGACGCCGCGGCTGATGTCGGGTGACTGCTCGTGGATCGAGACGAGCGTGCCGCACGTGCGGTAGTCGAACCCATACGCCGCATCGGTGTAGCCGATGGAGCGGACCGTCTCGCGAATGACATCCTGGAAATCGACGTACGTGTCGGTGGTGATCTCACCGAGAACGAACACAGTGCCCGTTGTGGTAGCCGTTTCGCACGCCACACGAGCGTCGGGATCATTGCGCAGGATCGCGTCGAGGATCGCGTCGCTGATCTGGTCGCACATCTTGTCGGGGTGACCCTCGGTCACCGATTCGGATGTGAACAGGTAGTGCTCGTCGTCGACGATGCTCGTCATCGGGAATTGATACTCCTTCGCTGGCCTATCGGCCAGCTACGCGCTCCGCTCGGGTCGCGGTGAGGCGCCGCGTCCCGACCTCCGCTTATGTCCCCTGCTGCCATGAATTGCTGTAGGCCAGCTGTTCGGGCGTCATCGTGTCGATCGAGATACCGAGCGACTCGAGCTTGAGGCGCGCGACCTCGCGGTCCATCTCCTCGGGCACGTCGTAGACCCTGGGCTCGAGCTCGGCATGGTGCTGGGCGACGTACTCGGCCGCAAGCGCCTGGTTGGCGAAGCTCATGTCCATGACCTGTGCCGGGTGGCCCTCGGCGGCGGCGAGGTTGACCAGCCTGCCCTCGGCAAGGACATAGATCCGGCGTCCGCCTTCGAGGCTGTACTCCTGAAGGTCACGGCGGATCTGGCGAACCGCGCCATGGGCCATGCGCGCCAGCGCGTCGAGGTCCAGCTCGTCGTCGAAGTGGCCGCTGTTGGCCAGGATCGCGCCTTCCTTCATGAGCTTGAAGTGCTCCTCGCGGAAGACGTGGAGGTTGCCCGTGGCGGTGACGAAGAGGTCGCCCCACGCGGCCGCTTCGATTGCGGGCATGACCCCGAAGCCGTCCATGACCGCTTCGATCGCAACGACCGGATCGATCTCGACGACCGTGACCTGGGCGCCCATGCCACGCATGCGCATCGAGATGCCCTTGCCGACCCAGCCGTAACCGGCGATCACGACATGGCGGCCGGCGAGCAGGATGTTCGTCGCGCGCAGGATGCCATCGACGGTCGACTGGCCGGTGCCGTAGCGGTTGTCGAAGAAGTGCTTTGTCATCGCCTCGTTGACGGCCACGACCGGGTAGCGCAGCGCACCATCGGCCGCCATGGCGCGCAGGCGGATGACGCCGGTGGTCGTCTCCTCGGTACCGCCGAAGACGTCGGCCAGATCGTCCGGCCGTTCCTTGTGGAGCATCGAGACGAGATCGCAGCCGTCGTCCATCGTCATCTGCGGATGCGTGTCCGCGACGGCGTTGAGGTTGGCGAAGTAGCCGTCGCGGTCGACGCCGCGGCGCGCGAAGGTGGAGATCCCGTATTCGGCCACGAGCGCCGCGGCGACCTCGTCCTGGGTCGAGAGCGGGTTCGAGGCGCACAGCGCGATCTGCGCGCCACCGGCCGCCAGGGTGCGCATCAGGTTCGCCGTCTCTGACGTGACGTGCAGGCAGGCGCCGATACGAAGGCCGTCGAGTGGCTTCTCGCGTTCGAAACGCTCGCGGATGAGGCGCAGCACGGGCATTTCGCGCTCGGCCCACTCGACGCGCTTGACGCCTTCGGCAGCGAGGTTGATGTCGGCCAGGTCGTGCGCGGGCAGGCCGGCTGCGCGTGGCTCAGCGGCGGTCAGTGTCGTGGTCAATTGGGCTCCTTGCTGCGCAACAGCACGCGTGCGATTGAGGCAACGATGCTATCCCAGGGTCCACCGCCACGGTGCGCGAGGCGTTCCTCGAAGCGGCAATGCTCCTGGTAGCCCAGCGCGCCATAGGCAGCCAGGGCGGGCGGATTATCGGAGCGCACGTTGAGCACGACGTCGTCGGACATGCGCAGCAGCTCCTGGGTCACGGCGCTCGTCGTTGCCTTGGCGTAGCCCCGGCCGCGGAAGTCGTGGTGGGTCATGACGTTGCCCACCGCGGCCATGCGCGCCTCGCTGCTGATCACGTGCGTGCCGGCCGCGGCCACCAGCCGGCCGGCGATGCGCACGCCGTAGTAGACGCCGTTGGCGATCGAGTCGGCCGGCAGCCAGCCGGCAAAGCCCAGGCCGTACAACCGGTTGAGATCGACGATGTCGGCCGGCGCAAGGCGGGTGACCGGGCCGTAGAGCGGCTTGAACGTCTGGCGGTTGACGACCATGCGCACCATCTGCGGCCCCGGGTCGATGCGGTAGTGGCGCGCGACGGCGGGGAGATTCGACTCGTCGGCCGCGAGGTAGACGAGCCGTGGCCTGATCACGTCGCGCAGGATCGCGGCGATGCCTTCCGAGTCGCCCATCACGAACAGCGGCTGGGGTGTCAGGCCGCCGTACTCGAGCACAACGGCAATCGGTTCGCCACGCTCGAGCGCGATGCCCCACTTCGTGCGCCCGAACTCCTTGGCGTCAAGATCGCATACCGCGTACGCGGCACGCAGCCGGTCGCGCTCCATGAACTCGCGCAGCAGGCGCCGGTCACGGGTCGGCAGCGCCTCGATCGCCCGCCCGCCGACGGTCGCAGTCCCGGAGCGCGTCGCGGCGGCCATCTAGCCGCGCGGTTGCTTGAACGGCGGCTGAAGCACGCCACGCTCGGTGATGTAGGCGCTGATCACGCGCGCGGGCACGATGTCGAAAGGCGGGTTGAGCCGCGCCCGATTCGCTGTTCCGAGCTCGGACGCGGAGCGCAGATCGAGCACCAGCTGACCCAGATCCGAGTGCTCGCGATCCCATGCGCATTCGGGGGCCAGGACATGCACCGCGACGCCGGCGTCCGAGGCGAGCTGGGCGATGGCCAGCGAGCCGAGCGTCGCACAGGTCTCGCCGGACGCCGCGACGGTGTCGCCACGCAGCACGACCGCATCCAGGCGCCGGTTGGCGAACAGCCACGCGACGGCGTTGTCCGGCACAACGGTGTGCGGCACGTCGAGCTGGCTCAGCTGGAGCGCCGTGATGCGCGATCCCTCCCCTGAGGGCGCGCCCTCGGTTACCCAGACGTGAACCCGCTTACCGGCATCGATCAGGGCGCGCAGGCCCGATGTGGTCATGCCGACCATCCCACACGCCAGCGGACCCGCGTCGCCGTGAGCGAGGACATTGACCTGCTCTCCGACCAATAGCTCCGACCACAGGCGACCGATTTCCGCGCAGGCAGCCGTCAGCTCGGTCGCGATCTGGTCGGCCTCGGTCTTCAGCCCCGACCGAACGTCGGCGCCCAGCGCAGCGCTGTTGGCCAGCGCGTCGAAGCGCCCGATCATCCGATCGATTGCCCAGCGCACCGCGTGGACCTCGCCGCGGCTCGCGCGGAGCGTGCCTGCCGCGGCACGGATGACCTGCTCGCGGCTCTGCGCGCCGCGGTCGACAGATCCGGCCGCGGCCAGCGCGATGGCGTACGCCGCGACCTGGCCGAGCACAGGCCCGGGAGTGATCGCGCCCGAGCGCACGGCTGAAGCGACATCGCTCGGCTCGTGGAGCTCCGCCGTGATCACCCGACCGGGCAGCTCGCGCTGGTCAAGCACGATGATCGCCTCATCCGTGAACAGATACGCACTGCGGAAGGTCGCGTCCGCCGGCGCATCGTTGGGCGTGGCAATCGGAGCCGTGGCGGGCTCGGCCGGCGCGGCGGGCGTCGTATCGAAGTCCAGCAGCCCGCGCGCTGCCACGACGCTCGTTCGGCGCAGCTCAGCCGCCGCGCCGGCCACCGCGCCGGCGTTCTGGACAGCCTCGCGGGTGAAGCTGCGGAAGAACTCCCGGCGCGTTTGGTCCTGGCCCTGAGTGGGCTCGCGACGCGCCATCTGGCGAAGCCTCAGTACTGGATGACGCTGTGCGTGAAGTAGTCGCCCAGCCGTTCGCGGCCCTTCAGGAACAGGAGCTCGACCAGGAAGGCCAGGCCGACGACCTCAGCCTTGAGCATCTTGACCAGCTCGATCGTCCCCAGGACCGTGCCGCCGGTGGCGAGCAGGTCGTCGACGATCAGGACGCGCTGTCCGGGCTGGAGCGCATCCTTGTGAATCTCGAGCGTGTTCGTGCCGTATTCGAGCGCGTACTCGACGCTCGCCGTCTCCGCCGGCAGCTTGCCCAGCTTGCGCACCGGGACGAAGCCGGCGTTGAGCTCGATCGCCATGGGCGCGCTGAAGATGAAGCCGCGCGACTCCATGCCGACAACTATGTCGACCTTCTTCTCGCGGAACGGCTCGAGCATGAGCTTGATCGACTCCTGGAACGCGGCCGGTTCCTTCAGGAGCGTGGTGATGTCGTAGAACAGGATGCCCGGCTTGGGGAAGTCGGGGATTTCGCGGATCTTCGCGCGCAGATCGGCTGCGGACACGGCTGGGAGTCACCTCGCGTCGGGCGCCCGGTCTCTGGGTCGCTGGGCGTCGCTGAGTCTATCGCAGCGTTGCTCCAGCCTGACGTCGGGCGCCCGACTAGTGGAGCGATGCAACCAGCAAGCGCATTCCGCGGTCGCGCGCCCTGTTCGTTCCTGTCATATGTCCGGCATTTCGACGTTACGCCGAACGCTGACCCGAACCCCCGGCACGCGATGGCGTGTCACGAGCGTGATCCGGGCTCTGAGTCCACGTCCCGACCTGTCAGAAGACCCTCGATTTCGGCGTTGTGTCGACATGCCGAACATTTGTCAGAAGCACGCGGCATCGCAGGCCACGGACGCAGCCGGCGATGAGGTCAGGCGGCGGGTTGCGACTCCAACCGTTTGGCGAGGCGCTCGACGACGGCACGCGTCGTGTTCCAGGCCACTTCCGGATCCTTCGCGAGGCGGATGCGCATCTGGTTCGAGCCGTATGTCACGGCGCCCGGGCCAATGCCCGGCACCCGGTCGTTGAGCGACGTTGGCGCCATGGCGCGCATCGTGGCCGTGCGTGACCAGTCGGAGTGGAAGCGGACGATCAGCTCGTGGGATTCGCGGGCGAGCGAAGCGATGCCCGCGCGTGAGGCCGCGATGCGTAGCCGCGCGACCTCGAGCAGGCGCTCGACGGGCGCCGGGATGGCGCCGAAGCGGTCGATGAGCTCAGCCCGGATGGCCGCCACCTCGCCCTCAGTGCCGGCCTTGCCCATGCGTCGGTAGAGCTCGAGCTTCATCGGCTCCTCGGCCACGTAGTCGTCGGGCAGGAACGCATTCACGGGCAGGTCGATGACCGTCTCCGGCCGTGGCTTCACCGGCTGGCGCAGGTCGCGAATTGCGCGCTGCTCCTCGACCGCCTCGGACAGCAGGCGGGTGTAAAGGTCAAAGCCGACGGCCGCCAGATGGCCGTGCTGCTCGGCGCCCAAGATGTTGCCGGCGCCGCGGATCTCGAGGTCGGACAGCGCGATCTGGAAGCCGGCGCCCAGCTCGGACGCGTTGAAGATCGCCTGCAGCCGCTTTCGGGCAATGTCGGTCAGCGCCCCGCGCTTGCGATAGAGCAGGTACGCGTAGGCGCGCCGACTGGAACGCCCGACTCGCCCGCGGAGCTGGTACAGCTGCGCCAGCCCCAGCGCGTCGGCGCGGTCGATGATGATCGTGTTCGCGTTCGGGATGTCGAGGCCCGACTCGATGATCGTCGTGCACACGAGCACGTCGAACTCGCCGTGCGCGAAGGCAAGCATGACCCGCTCCAGCTGGCCCTCGCCCATCTGGCCGTGGGCGACGACGACCCGTGCATGGGGCAGCAGCTGGCGCAGTTGCTCGGCCTGCGCTTCGATCGTCTCGACCCGGTTGTGGACGTAGAAGACCTGGCCGCCACGGTCGAGCTCGCGCAGGATGGCGTCGCGCACGAGCCCGGCGGACGCTTCCGCGACGCGCGTCTGGATCGGCAGCCGGTCTTCAGGCGGCGTCTCAATGACGCTCATGTCGCGCACGCCGGCCAGCGCCAGGTTGAGCGTGCGCGGGATCGGCGTCGCCGACAGCGTCAACACGTGCACCTCGGTGCGCATCTGCTTCAGGCGCTCCTTGTGGGCGACGCCGAAGCGCTGCTCCTCGTCGACGATGACGAGGCCAAGGTTGCGGAAGCGGATGTCCTTCGACAGCAGCCTGTGCGTGCCGATGACGAGGTCGATCGAGCCTGCGGCGAGACCCTCGACCGTGTCGCGCTGGTGCTCCGGATCGACGAAGCGCGACATCATCCGGACCGTGAACGGGTAGGCCGCAAAGCGCTGCCGGAACGTCTCGAGGTGCTGTGACGCGAGAACGGTCGTGGGCACGAGGACGGCCACCTGCATCCCGTCGGACACGGCCTTGAACGCCGCCCGGATCGCGACCTCGGTCTTGCCGTAACCCACGTCGCCGACCACCAGGCGGTCCATCGGGCGCCCACGCTCGAGGTCGGCCTTGACCTCCGCGGCGGCGCGCAGCTGGTCGACCGTCTCCTCGTAGGGGAACGCCGCCTCCATCTCCTGCTGCCACGGCGAATCGGGGCTGAAGGCCTTGCCGTCGGCGCGCTCGCGCGCCGAGTAGAGCTCGAGCAGCTCCTTGGCCAGGTCCGTGACAGCCTTGCGGACGCGCGACTTGGTGCGCTGCCACTCGCCACCGCCGAGGCGCGACAGGTGCGGGTTCTCGCCGCCGGCGTAGCGCGAGACGCGCTCGATCTGCTCGACCGGGACCCAGATCCGGCCGCCCTCGGCGAACTGGAGCTCGAGGAAGTCGCGCTCCTCGACGCCGTCGCCACCGGCATTGCGTCGGGTCATGCCGCCGTAGCGCGCGATGCCGTGGTCGATGTGGACGACGAGATCGCCGGGCTGGAGGCGCTCGAGGAGATCCTTGGGCACGATGCGGCGCAGGACGCGCGGCCGACGGATGCGGACGGTGCCGAACAGCTCACGGTCGGTCACCAGCACGAGCCCCTCGGGGCCGCCGGCAAAGCCGGAGTTGAGGCTGCGATCGATCAGTGCGAGGCCGCCCGGTGGCGGCGGCTCGGCCAGGCCGGCCGTTGGCGCGGCCATGATGTCCGTCTCGGCCAGGATCTCCGACAGGCGCGCCGACTGGTCGCTGGCGAGCACGACGCGCTCGCCTTCGCGCCGCCAGCGCGTCACTGTCTCGCCCAGGTCGCGGATTGCCTGTGCCGGCATGACCGGCTCGTGCCAGCCGAACGGATTGCCGCCGGGTGGCGCGCCGTCGATCTCGCTCTCCCAGGTCAGTTCGAGCGTGCGTGCCCCGTTGAGGCGCTGCTTCCAGGCGCGCCGGTCCGGATAGGCCGCGGCCCAGTTGCGCGGCACAACCGAGGCGCGTTGGAGCTCCGCGAGCCGTTCGTCTGCCTGCGTCCACAGGAAATCCGCCGCCGCGCTGATGTCCGCCGGCTCGTCGAGGACCCAGATCTCGTCGCTGATGTGGTCGAGCCCGCTCGTCGGTGCGAGCACGCCGGCCCACACCTCGGCCGCGTCCGACAGCTGGCCCTGCTCGAGCCGCGTCAGGTCGGTCGCAAGGTCCGCGGGCAGGCGGTCAGCGGACTTGCCGAGCGTCGCGCGCAATCGGGCGCCCGCGTCCGTGCCCAGCAGGAACTCGCTGGCCGGCAGCAGCTCGACCTGTTCGATCGGCCGGACGCCGCGCTGGTTGGCCGGATCGAACGCGCGCAGTGAGTCGACCTCGTCGCCGAACCACTCGATGCGCACCGGCAGCGGCTGGCCGGCCGGGAAGACGTCGACGATGCCGCCCCGGCGTGCGAACTCGCCCCGGCCGGCAACCTCGGGCAGTGCCTCGTAGCCCAGGTCGATCAGCTCGCGCAGCACGCGCTCCTGTCCGATCCGTTGCTTCGTCCGCAGCTGAACCGGCTGAGCCGGCAGGTCGGTCGGCGCGAGCGTGTGCTGGAAGAGCGCCTGGACGCTGGCCACGAGCACTTTTGGCGTTCCCGTGCGCCACACGGCGAGAGCCGCCACGCGGGCGGCCGACTCGTCGCGGATCAGCTCGCTCCGCTCATAGGCGAGCGCGGTGCGCGGCTCGAGCGACACGACGCTGGCCGGGTCGCCCAGCCACGCCTGCAGCTCTTCGGCGACACGATCGGCGATCTCCGAGTCGCGCGCGATCCAGACAAGCCGCTCGCCACTGGCGATCGCGAGTGCCGCGGCCAGGAATGATTTCGCGCCGTGCGGCATGTGCGCGAACGTGACGTGGCGCAGGCCCTGGCCGACACGTGTCTCCCTGACAGTGCGATAGCGCTCGGCCAGCGCCGCAACGTCGCCGCCGGACGCCAGCAGGCGGGTCAGGCTCGACAGGTCGGGCAGCTTGGCGCGCGGCACTCCGGTCGAAGAGATGTCCGCGGCCGCGGTAGCCGCGCGCGCCTCCGCCCGTTCCTGGACCTGGGCCGTGGCCTCGTCGGCGATGCGTCGCTCACGCGTCGTCCGGCCGCGCATGCGGACGCCCGAATCAGCCACGGCCGAGCAGCTTTCGCCAGCCGGTGGCATGGCGCACTATCGCGCCTTTCTCGGTGGTCGTCGTGGCCGCAGCGGTGTCGGCGGGAAGCTCTCCGTCGCCGGCAGGTTGCCCGGCCAGTGCGTCGGGCGTCCATGAGTTCCATCGGTTCGCTGCCCGGTTGACGCCCTCGGCTGCCCACTCTTCGACCGCGTCGGCGGCCGCGTCGAGCACCTCGTCGAGGACCTTGCGCTCATCGGCGGTGAAGCGCGACAGGACGTGGTTGATGGCGTGCGTCGCCGGCTCGCCGATGCCCACCCGCAGCCGGGCGAACTTCTGGGTCTCGAGCTCGCCGACGATCGAGCGCATGCCGTTGTGCGTGCCGGCGCTGCCTTCGCCGCGAATACGCAGCTTGCCCAGGGGCAGGTCGAAGTCGTCGTAGACGACGAGCAGGTCCTCGAGTGGCGTGCGCTCGCGCGCGAGCGCCTTGCGCACCGCGAGGCCCGACTCGTTCATGTACGTCATCGGCTTGATGAGCACGAGGTCGAGGCCCTTGTAGCGGCCGCGCATCGTGGCCGCCGCGTCGCGCGACTTGGCATGGCCCGTCAGACCGGCTCGCTCCGCGAGCCGGTCGAGGACCATCCAACCGACGTTATGCCGGGTCTGCTCGTATTGGCGCCCGGGATTGCCCAGGCCGACGACGATCTTCATTGCCTCGTCCCGCGGACACGCAAACACGCCCGATCGAGTCCTCGACCGGGTCGCGCAATGCTACTGACCAATGGCACTTGGCGCCCGTCGCGCCAACGCCGACAGTGCGCGCCATGAACCGCGCTCTGCCCGCGCTGGTCCTGATTCTCATCGTGGCCGCGTGCGCGGCGCCGGTGCCAACTTCCGCGCCCACCCCCGTCCCGACTCCGCCGACTCCACCGATTCCGACGAGCCCGGCGGATCTCTGCGCCCGTGCCGAGCTGCACGTGGCGAATGGCAGCAGCGAGGCCTACTCAGTGAACCTCAACGGCGGGTGGGAAATCGTCTCTGAGCCGGACTCCGACCGTTTGGTCGTGGACCATGGTGGCGACCGTCCGCCGGCATTGCCCTGGGCCGTCGAGGTTCGCGACCAGCACGGCCGGCAGGTCATGGCGTTCACTGTCGACGCCCCCGATAGCGCGTTGATCTCGATAACCGACGACGGTGTCTCGCAGACGGTCTCAAACGTCGCTACCGGGTGTTCGTCCTCAGCGCCGCCCAGTGCGCGCGCTCAAACGTCGGGCGATCCGTACGCCGGCCTGCCATCGAACGCATGCGGCGGCTTCCACCTCAAGGTCGTCAACGACACTTCTGGCCCGGTGACGATTGGCATCAACGATGCCTGGACCTCGACGATCGGCGCCGGCGTGAACCAGGTGATCAACGAGACGTTCACCCAGCCACGGCTGCCGCTGCTTCCCTGGAACGTCGTGATCAAGGACGTTAATGGGCAATCCATCTTCAGTGGCATTGCCGGTGACACCCCTGTCGATCAGAAGGTCATCATCTCAGACGATGGTGCCCCGATTCAGACACCGTACGACCTGTCCGAGGACTGCTGACGAGCTCTACTCGCTATTCGAGTGATCCGTCCGCCGAGCGACGGTCGGATCGAGCATTTCCGCGCGATCGGATTGCAACGCTGCGTGAGTTCTTCACGCCGTGCGGCAAATCCCGCTTGAGCGGCGCCATGCAGGCTCTTCAGCACTCCGGAACGGCCGTCCGGGGCAGTTCGCCGGACGGATGACTCGCTAATCGAGTGCAGATAGCCGCGCGCGCCGGGCGCCAGGCGTGCCCACTTGCGTGGCCACGTACGATCGCGCAGTGACGGCTCCCACGGCGCCCACACCGGCCAGTGCGGCCAAGACCTATCCGCGGCGCACACGCGTGCCCGACTGGATGACGGACGCAGTTCTCGTGCTCACCGCCGTGTTCGGCGTGTGGGCCGTCGCGCTGGTGGTCATGACGTTCATCGGACTGGCCGTGCCCGCCTTCTACTACACGGACCAGAAGGCCGCGATCAAGGCCGCGGGGTCGACGGTCGTGGTGCTCCTGACTTTCAGCCAGTTCTACACGATGGAATCGGTGCTCGGCCACCTGCCCCGCGGCCGGATCAAGATGCGCTCGATGATGCGCGTGCATCGCATCGGCGGACGAATCACGATCGTCCTTGCCGCGGTCATCGCGTTCTTCTGCATGGTCGATATCGGCGCGCCGCACGATCCGCTGCGTGTCGCGATTCATGTCACTGCCGGCGCGACGGCGTTCTCACTGCTGGCGATGAAGTTCGCCCTGATTCGCTTCAAGCCCGCGCTTGCCTATGACACAGCGCCGTGGATCGGCCGCATCGTGGCCGTCTGCTTCGTCGCCATCTGGATCAGCAGCGGCCTTGCCTACTTCACGGGCAATCTGTAAGCACCTGCGATTTCACTGGCAGTTACAGCTCCTGCCGATATGCGCCGACAAGAAACCCCGGAACGCCCCCTCAGCGCGACGCCGGCACCGACGTGAGCGGGGACGAAGACGCCACGAGCGGAAGACAAGCCCGACCCACACCGAGCGACAACGCTTGCCGCGCTCCTAGCGCAAGACCTGCTACTGACAGTTAATGCGGCGCGTCGTAGGGCAGGAGCTCGCCGGCACGGACGGGGATGGGCAGCTTGTTCTGCGGCGGCGGGTACGGGCAGTCATAGGCCGCGCTATAGACGCACGATGGGTTGTAGGCGAAGTTGAAGTCGAGCTCAATCGGCTCGTCGGGTGTGTCGGAGTCGAACGGCGCCTCGACGTAACGGCCGGCGCCGTACGTCTCAGTCCCGGAAGTGGCATCGCGGAAGGGCACGAAGAGCACCTCGTACCCCTCGGCATCCTGGCTGACGAACGCGGTCAAGCGTCGCTCCGCGCCCTCGGCCTCGAACACGAGGTCGCCCGCGACGTGCATCTGGCGCACCTGGCCCGTCGAGGTCGCGATCTCGGCATGGTCGCCCGCGCCCGGCACGGAGCTGTCGAGGTGCGCCGCGAGGCGCCACTCGGGCGCGGGCGCAAAGAAGCGCGGGCCGGTGAAACCCGCCGGTGGCTGGTGGCCGCGCCAGTCGAACTGGTGCTCGTAGTAGTGCTTCGTCGCCTCGCGCATCGCCAGCAGCTCGGCCTGCCAGTCGTAGGCGTGGTGGTGGTGCTCGTGCTCGTGGTCGGTAGCGTGGTCGTCGGTCATTTGTTTTCCAGCAGCTCGCTCTCCAGGGCGCGCATGGCATCGCGCTCGTCGACATCAGCATGATCCCAGCCGCAAACATGCAGCGCGCCGTGAATCACGAGCAGGCGCAGCTCGTCCCCGACCGACCAGCGCACTTCGCCCGTCTGACCGCCGGAGCCCTGCGCGGCCTGCTCTCTTGCCCTTTCCACTGAGATGACGACGTCGCCCAGGTGCGGACGCTGGCCGGGTGGCAGCACGAAGGGCCTGTCCGACGACCTTCCGATGTGCTGGCCGGGATGTGGCGGGAAAGCGGAAGCCGGCAGCATCGGGAACGACAGCACATCGGTCGGCCCTTCGTGGCCCATGTGCTTCTCATTCAGCTCGGCCATCTCGACGTCGTCAGTCAGGATCACGGCCAACGACGCCGGCGCGGGCGCGCCGGCTGCGTCAAGTGCCCTGGCCGCGCTGCGCGCGATCGCGGCCGCGCTCAACGGCACGCGCACTCCGTCGCGCATCGTGATGTCAATGCGCCATCCGCCGATGTAGTGCGCGGCCAAGTTGCGGCCCTGTCCGCCTAGCTGGCCGTGCCGCCACCGCTCGCAGCGCGGCGCGACTCGAGTTCGACGATCTTGTTCTGCGGGTACTCGATGCGCCGGTGGTACATGCCCAGCAGCTGCGCGACGAACGCCTCGCGGATCTTGTCGAGGTCGCGCAGGGTCAGGTCGCACTCGTCGAACTGGCCATCCTCGAGACGCTCCCTGATGATCTGGCCGACCATCCCGCGAATCTGCGCCTCGTCCGGTTGACGCAGCGAGCGGACCGAGGCCTCGACGCTGTCCGAGAGCATCAGGATGGCGGCCTCGCGCGACTGCGGCTTCGGCCCGGCGTGGCGGAACTTGCGCTCATCTACGGCCGTGGCCACCTCGCGCGCTGCCGGCGTATCCGCGCGTAGCCCGGACTCGGCCACGGCCTGTTCCCTGGCACGGGCATAGAAGTAGCTCATGAGTGCCGTGCCGTGGTGCTGCGGGATGAAGGCGATGATCGGCCGCGGCAGCTTGTACTCGTAGGCGAGGTCGATGCCCGCGGCGACGTGCGACTTGACGAGCGCGGCCGACTGCTCAGGCGTCAACTCGTCGTGCAGGTTCTGCGACTCGGCCTGGTTCTCGATGAAAGCCACCGGGTTGGTCAGCTTTCCGACGTCGTGGTAATAGGCCGCGACGCGCACGAGCAGCGGGTCGGCGCCGATTGCCTCCGCCGCCCGCTCGGCGAGATTGCCGACCATCAGCGAGTGGTGGTACGTGCCGGGCGTCTCGAGCAGTAGCCGGCGCAGCAGCGGCTGGGACGGGTTGGCCAGCTCGAGCAGCTGGAACGATGTGGTGATCCCGAACAGGTTGCCGACGAGCAGGAACGAGCCGACCGCGGCCAGGCCACTGCCGACTGCGGAGGCGAGCCCTGCGCCGGCGAGCTCGGCCAGGCCGGTGGCGTCGCCGTCGCCGAGCAACGTGAAGATGGTCACGACGGCGATGTTGGCGATGGCGATCGCGATCGAGGCCTGCGCGAAGTGGGTCAGCCGCTCTCCGCGGCGGACGACGACGATGCCCGCGGTACCACCGAGCAGGACGTACATCGCGAAGCCAACATTGCCGACGATCGCGCCGCCGATCAGGGCGAGCATGCCGGTCACGATCAGCGCCGCGCCCGCATCGAGCAGCACGGCCAGCAGCAGGCCGACGGCCGCGACCGGCACGACGTAGGGCAATACCGACCGATCGCCGGTCGCCTTGAACGCCACCGTCGCCAGGATCAGCACGAGCGCGATCAGCAACAGCGCCGGCGTGCGGTGCCAGATCTGTGGCCGGAAGCGCCAGATCCAGGCCAGGAGCAGGACGACGGTCAGCGCCGCGAGCAGCAGCCAGCCGGCGGCGCGCGCCGGGTCGGGTTGCGGGTCGAGCAGGCCGAAGGCGGCGAGCTTCTCCTGGGCCAGCGCGTCGATCGGCTGGCCGCGCGAGACGAGCACCTCGCCCTTGCGCACCGCGAACTGGACGGGATCGACCTGGTTGGCCGCGGCGGCCTGCGCGCGCTGGGTCGCACCGGCGTCGTAGGTCGAGTTGGCGATGACCAGGGGCGAGAGGATCTCGCCCGCCAGCGCGCGATCGTCGGCCGAGAACCGATCGTCGATCCGGTTCGGTAGCGAGCCACGGACGTCAGCCAGCAGCGTATCGCGCACCTCGGCCCCTTCGGTCGACTCGAGCACGTGCGTCATCTCGCTGCGCAGTCCAGTCCAGTCGACCTGGCTCAGGCCGGCGAGCGTGTTCTGGGCATTCGTCGACAGGCTCGGGATGGCCGCGCGCAGCGCTGCCTCGCGCGTCGTGTCGTCGAGAACTGCCGCGAACGTGGCGTCGACTGGCGCCACGGTCGTGTCGAAAGCGTTGAGTTGCTGATCGGCCAGGGCTGCTGCCCGTTCGGCCTGGTAGTCGTACTGCGGAGCGACCTGCTGACTCGCCTCGTCGCGCCGCTCTTCGGTCGCGACGGCGCTCGTATAGGTGAGCGCCCGCGGCGCGCGGATGTCGACCGTCGCGACCCCGTCGACGATGCCGTTGCTGCCGCCTGCAGGAAACGGCAGGGCATCGATGGCCAGGATCGCGCCCAGGGCGACGATGATCAGCAGGCCGATGGCGACGAGGCGCACACCGTCGCGCCGCGTGAAGGCACGAATCGATGCCGAGCGGGCAATCATCTCAGTGAGCCGGTCTAATGGCCGTGGCCGGCGAGATCGCGCCGCGCCAGCTCCTGGGCGACGAGCGCCGAGACCTGCTTGCCGTCCGCTCGGCCGCGGACCTTGGGCATCAGCACGGCCATGACCTTGCCCATCTCACGCGCCGAGGTCGCGCCGCTCTCGTCGACGGCCTCGCGCACCATGCGCTCCAACTCCGCCGTGGCGAGCTGCTCAGGCAGGTAGGCGCGGATGATCGCGATCTCTGCCTGCTCCTTCGCGGCCGAGTCGGGCCGGCCTGCCGCGGTGTACGCCTCGACCGATTCGTTGCGTGTCTTGACCTCGTGGGTGAGGACCTGGACGACTTCGTCGTCGGTCAGATCGCGGCGCGCGCGCTTGGCCTCGTTGTAGGCAGCCGCAATCACCATCCGCAGCGTGTCACGACGTAGCTCGTCGTGGCCGCGGATGGCGGCGGTCATGTCTTCCTGGAGCCTACTTGCGAGAGTCACCGATTGGTCCTTGAGGCGGGGCATCGCCTCGGGGGCGCCGGCAACGCGGGGAGTCCTGATTCCGAGCTGGTGGTCGGAGCCCGACTACTCCGTGCGCGCGGCCTTCTTGCGCTTCGCTTCCTTGCGCTTGCGCTTGACGCTGGGCTTCTCGTAGTGCTCGCGTCGGCGAGCCTCCGCCAGAATGCCGCTCTGCTGGATCTTCTTGTTGAAGCGTCGCAGGGCACTCTCGAAGGTCTCGTTTTCGCCTACGCGGACTTCAGCCAATCCGGAATCACCTCCCGCCGGCTTACTTTACGGCCACATTCTTGCCCGGCGCCGGTGTCCGAGAGGAATGTGCGCGGTGGATGACTGGGTACACGACGTTCTCGTCAAGCCGCGCTGAGGCCGCCGAAGTGTACCCGCGGCGTGCGCCACGGGCAAATGCCAATGGTCCTGCCTGCTGGCAGGCACCAGGCCTCCGACGGCTTACTCGATTTGCGAATGATCCGTCCGGCGAGAAGCGTCCCAGGCCGCGGGCACGCACTGCGAGCCGAGAGGTATGCGTCCTGAGTGACTCAGCGCGGCCCGCGAACGCGGCTCAAGACGCCAAGAAGGCGCTCCAGACGTCAACTTGAGCCGGATTCGCCAATCCGGCGGACGAATGACCCGATTTGCGAGTAAGCAGGCTGAGGCGGGTTGGTTGACGGCCAGCGCAGCCGAATAGACTCGGGCGCGCATGTGGGAGTTGCCTGATCCGCGGACCTTCACGTCCCTGATCGACCTGATCGAGGACGCGGCCGCCCGCTACAAGGGGCGCGAGCAATACGTGCTGCGCACGGACGACGGCCCGCATCTGAACTGGTCCGCGGCAGACGTCGACCACCACTCGAAGCTCGTCGCGTGGCGGCTGCGCGGCCTGGGCATCAAACCCGGCGATCGAATCCTGACCTGGAGCCCGTCGACCCCGGACCTGCCGGCGGTCTACTTCGGGGCGGCGCGCGCCGGCGCGGTGATCGTGCCGCTCGACCTGCGCATGGCCCCGGACGTTCTGCAGCGCATCGCCCAGAGCGCCGGCGCGCAGTGGCTGGCCATCGGCACGGGCTTCGACGCGCCTGATCCGGAAGGCAGCGGCCTCGAGCACCTGAACATCCGCACTGTCGAGTGGCTGGCTTCGCCGCCCTCGCACCAGAACGCCGCCGGCACGGATGAGGGCGGCGACGACGTCTTCTTCCCAACTGACTGGGAGGCGCAGGTCGACAAGTGGTCGCGGCCCACCCGCGACAGCCTGTTCGAGGTGATCTACACCTCCGGCACGACCGGGGTGCCCAAGGGCGTGATGCTCAACCACGGCACGATCCTGGCCACGCTCGAGGCGATCGACAAGATCCTGCCGGCGCGCGAGCACCGCACGGTCAGCCTGCTGCCAGCGTCGCATCTGTTCGAGCAGGCGCCGATCATCATGTTCGGAACCATGCTCGGCGCCCACATCATGTGGGTCCGATCACGCACACCGCGGGTCATCTTCGAAGCGTTCCGCGAGGAGCGCGTGACGACGATGGTCCTCGTGCCGCAGCTGCTCGAGCTGTTCTGGATCGGTCTCGAGCGCGAGGTCAAGCGCCAGGGCAAGGAGAAGACATTCCGACGCGCCCAGCGCGTGGCGCGCTACCTGCCGTACTGGGCGCGGCGCCTCGTGTTCCGCCAGGTCCACCAGCAGCTCGGCGGCGCGTTACGGCTCATGGTCAGTGCCGGTGCGTACCTGCCGCCGGCCCTCCAGCGCGACTGGCAGAGCCTGGGCGTCGTCGTGCTCCAGGGCTACGGCGCGACCGAGTGCGGCCCCGTCGCGGCGACGCGCGAGAACGACCATCCGACGGGCACCGTGGGCAAGGTCACCAAGCCCGTCGGCCTCCGACTCGCAGAGGGAACGCGCGAGATCCTGATCGGTGGCGACACGGTCTTCGACGGCTACTGGCAGGATCCGGCCGCCACGGCCGCGGCCAAGACACCTG
>CAYYVV010000015.1:0-14079 GCA_964475245.1 uncultured Anaerolineaceae bacterium
CATCGTCGTGGCCATCTTCCTGCCGCTCACGGTCCGTTCGTATTCGAAGAAGGTTTAGTGGCTCCGACCACGCAAGCGGGATGAAATGGCGCGCCCGGCAGGATTCGAACCCGCGGCCTGATGGTCCGAAGCCATCCGCTCTATCCACTGAGCTACGGGCGCGCGCAGTGCGCTCGAATGGAGCGCATCAGTCGGAAGGCCTGACCACACCGCTTCCAGGAGCCCAGAACTGGCGGTAGCGAACTCGCCGGCGCCGAGGCCCAGGAGTCGGTGCAATCCGGCTCTTCCGCTCCAGATTGTCACACGGGCAATTGCATTGCGGTTGACAGCCGGATCGGGCCGCGACTGGAGCGGCCGTGAGCCGAGATCGCCGAGACTTCCAGCGCGATGAAAGTCTCATCTGACGAAGCTCCACCGGCCGCCGCGAACGCAAGCTCGGCCTCGCGCTCGCGGACGGTTTACATCGATTCGGACATGGTCCTGCTTGCCGCGCACCAGGGCAGGCGCGGGATCGAGCTCGACATCCAGGCCGACGTTGCCGAGGGCATCGAACGTCTGTCGGTTGTCGCCGACCAGACAGTGGTCCTCGTCTATCCACAGGGCCTGAGCTCGCTGCGGGCCACGGACGCGGCGCGGCTCAAGGTGCTGCACGACGGCCTGGGCGCGACGCTCGACGCCCTGCTCGTCGTCGGCTGCCCGCACGACAACCGCTCGTGCGGCTGTGCCAAGCCCGGCAGTGGCCTGATCGAGCTGGCGATGAGCCGGCACGGGCTGCCGCGCCACCGTGGCTGGTTCATCGGCGCGGACCAGGAAGGCGTCGTGTCCGCCCGCGGGGCAGGCCTGAACACGATCCGCATCGGCCCCGCGGGCATCGACCACCTGAGCGCCGTTCACCGGCCCGACTACGAGGCGCGCGACCTGCTCGACGCGGCCAACCACATCCTCGTCGAGGAGCTTTCGTAGCACTTCGGCCCGCGCATGCCATGATCCGTCGATGATCGTGGCCAAATACGGCGGGTCCAGCTTGGCCACGCCGGAGCACATCCTGCGCATCGCCGACCACGTCGCTCGGCAGCGCGCGGACGGTGTGCCGCTCGTCGTCGTCGTCTCGGCCATGGGCGACACGACCGACGATCTGATTGCACTCGCCGCGAAGGTCACGCGCACGCCCGATCCGCGCGAGCTCGACCTGCTCATGGCCACGGGCGAGCTCGTCAGCGCCGCATTGCTGGTCATGGCTCTCCACGATCGCGGCGTCGACGCGATCAGCCTATCCGGGCCACAGGCCGGGATCCTGACCGACGGCACGTTCGGCCGCGCCCGGATCACCGGCGTGGAGCCAGCCCGCGTCCGCGAAGAGCTCGGCGCCGGCCGCGTCGTCATCGTCGCCGGCTTCCAGGGCGCGACGGGAAACGAAGTCGCAACCCTCGGCCGTGGCGGGTCGGACACGAGCGCCGTGGCCCTGGCCATAACCCTGGGCGCCCAGCGCTGCGACATCTTCACCGACGTAGATGGTGTGTACACGGCCGACCCACGTGTGGTTCCGGAGGCCAGGCGCCTGCCCGAGATCGGCTACGAGGAAATGCTCGAGCTCGCCCACCAGGGTGCGAAGGTGCTTCAAACGAGGTCGGTCGAGCTCGCCTGGGTTCATGGAATGGAGGTCCGAGTGCGCCACCCGCAGAGCGACGATGAGGGAACGCGGATCAGGGAGGTGACGATGGAGGCGCGCCAGAAGGTGCGCGGCATCGCCACGGACGATGGGATGGCGAAGCTGACGCTGCTCGACCTTGCCGATCGGCCGGGCATGGCCGCCGAAGTCTTCGCGCCGCTCGCGGCCGCGGGCATCCCGGTCGACGGCATCATCCAGAACGTCGGCCACGACGGCGCGGCGGACCTGTCGTTCATCGTCGCCGAGGCGGACCTTCTGGCCGCTGAGCGCCTGCTGCGCGCCATGCTGCCGGAGCTGCGCGCACGGGACATGGCCGTCTCGTCCGGCCTGGCTAAGGTCAGCATCATCGGCTCGGGCATTCACAATGCACCGACCTATCCCGCGCGCATGTTCGCGGCGCTGGGCGAAGCGGGCATCAACCTCGAGATGATCATGACCTCTGAGATCCGCATCACGTGCGTCATCCAAAGCCGCCAGTTGGCGACCGCAGCACGCGTGCTGCACAAGGCATTCGAGCTCGAGCAGCCATGACGACGTTCGCGGTCGTCGGCGCGACCGGCCTCGTCGGCAAGACCATGCTCGAAGTGCTGGTCGAGCATGGCCTGGCGCAGGATGTGCGCGCGCTGGCGTCCGGGCGGTCGGTCGGTAGCTCGCTCGAGGTCAGCGGTCATTCGTGGTCCGTGGCCGAAGCGACGCCTGAGGCATTCGCCGGCGTCGACATCGCGCTCTTCTCGGCCGGCGCGGATGTGTCTCTCCAGCTGGCCCCGCAAGCCGCCAAGGCGGGTGCCGTCGTCATCGACAACTCCTCGGCCTGGCGCATGGCTGTCGACGTGCCGCTCGTCGTCAGCCAGGTCAACGCGGACGACATGGCCGCGCATCACGGGATCATCGCCAACCCGAACTGCTCGACGATGCAGCTCGCTCCCCTGCTCGCGGTGTTGCGCGACGCGGCCGGCCTGCGGCGCGTCGTCGTCGACACGTACCAGGCCGTGTCGGGCACGGGCGCGGAGGCCGTCGACGAGTTCCGGACGCAGATCGAGGCCCACGTCGCGGGCACCGACAAGACCGCTCGCGTGTACGCCCACCCGATCGCCTTCAACGCGCTGCCCGAGATCGATGTCTTCCTCGACAGCGGCTACACCAGGGAAGAGTGGAAGGTCGTCAGCGAGAACCGCAAGATCCTGCACCTGCCCGACCTGCCTGTGTCGTGCACGGCCGTGCGCGTGCCGGTCTTCGTCGGCCACTCGGAGGCAGTGCACGTCGAGCTGGACCGTGCGGTCAGCGCGCAGCAGGCACGCGAGCTATTCGCGGCCGTGAATGGCGTCGTCGTGGTCGACGACCCGCAGGCGCACGCCTACCCCATCGCGACGCAGGCTGCAGGGACGGATGACATCTACGTCGGCCGCATCAGGTCAGACATCTCCATCTCGGATGGGCGTGGTCTCGCCTTCTGGGTCGTGGCCGACAACCTGCGCCGTGGCGCGGCGACCAACGCGGTCGAGCTTGCGGAGATCGTGATCGAGCGCGGCTGGCTCGGCGGTGCGCGCTGAGCTATCGCGCTAGAGCGGGGTCGACCTCCGACGGACGACCCACCAGCCAAAGGCGAGGATGCTGGACCCGACCGCGATCTTGAGCAGGTCGCCGGGCAGGAACGGATACAGCCCGTTCTGCAGGCTCCAGGTCACCGATTGGTGCGCCGCGGCCATCAGCCACGGCAGGCCGATGAGGTAGACGACCAGGTTGCCGAGCACCATGGCGACGACCGCGCCACCGATCCGGCGATCCCAGCCCAGCTCGGCGAGTCGGCCGACCAGCGCTGCGGCGAAGATGAAGCCGACCAGGTAGCCACCGGTCGGGCCGAGGGAGAAGCCCGGGGCACCGAGGTGGACGATGGTGTCAAACCCGGACGCGTACTGCCCGCTCTGCGCGTTGAAGGCGAAGACCGGCAGGCCGAGGATGCCGAGCAGCAGGTAGAGCACGACCGACCCGAGCGCCCGGCGCATGCCGAGCAGCGCGCCGCCGAACAGCACACCGAAGGTCTGCAGCGTCACCGGCACGACCGGGTAGCCGGGCAGGTAGAAGCTGATCCGCGCGCCGAGGACGATCAGCAGGGCGCCGATGCCCATCATCAGCAGATCCCGCTGCCACGTCGCGGCACGCTCGCCGACCCGAATCGGGACGAGGAAGTCTCCGAGCGTCACGCCCCGCTCGATCGGCGGAACGCGCGCCCAGCGGGTGGCGATCATGCGCCTAAGGCTACCAGCGCGGGATCACCCGGCGACCGTGTCTCAATCGGCGACCGTGCCTCACCCAGCGACCGTGTCGCTGATCGCGAAGCTGAGCTGGCCCAGGTTGCGCTCGACCAGCTCCACCTCGAGCTCGTGCTCGCCGGGCGACAGGCTCGGCCCGGCTACGTGGAGCGTGACGCTGTCGCCGCGCGTGACAACGACCGGGTTCGTGGCACTTACCTCGGTTGCACGGATGGGCGTCGGGTCACCCGGCCGCTGCGCGCTGACGTCGTCCGGGCTGATGTCACGGCCGTCGACGCGCAGCTGGCCGACGCCGATGAGGACGCCGTCGCCCATCGGGTTCTGCGCCTGGAGCTGGAAGCCGGTGTCGGTGTTGCGGAGCGACCCTGCGACGTAAAACTGGCGCGCGATGAAGCCCGGAATCCTCATCGCCGAAGACTATCCGGACCGGCGAAACAGGGCGGCCATGCGATACTTGGCCCTCCCCCGCGGTGGCCTTAGCTCAACCGGCAGAGCATCGGACTGTGGATCCGAAGGTTACGGGTTCGACCCCCGTAGGCCACCCCAACCGTCCCCGGGTGGCAGCGGCGGATCAGCCCTTTGAAGCCGCAACTGGGTGCAGGGGCCGTGGCCGAGTCTTGTCATCATCGGTCGCCAATCCCGCCGGATCATCACGCTCGACGCTCGACGCGGCGACCACAAGATTGCGGCCCTGCTCTTTCGCTCGGTACAGCGCCTGGTCCGCGGCACGCAGCAGTGCCAGCCGCTCGGTGGCCTCATCCGGTGCCGTCGCGACTCCGATCGAGACGGTCAGCCGCGAGCTCACCCCCGGAGCGAGGCTGAGGATCGTCGATTCCGTGCGCGAGCGGATGCGCTCTGCGATCGCCAGCGCCTCGGACTTGGACGCTCCAGCCAACAGCACTGCGAACTCCTCGCCGCCATAGCGGGCCGCAACGTCGCCCTGGCGCATGCACGATCGCAGCACACCTGCCAGCGCGCGCAACGCGTCGTCGCCCGCGGGATGGCCGTAGCTATCGTTGAAGTCCTTGAAGTGATCCACGTCGAGCATCAGGACGGACAGCGATTCGCCCTCGTTCAGCTCCTCCAACGCGATCTTCGCCGCGTCGTCGAACGCGCGCATGTTCGCCAGCCCCGTGCGCGGGTCCGTGTTGGCCTGGCCGTGGAGCATTGCGAGCAGGCGTCGGTTGTTGACCGCAAGCGCGGCGTGCTCCGCGATCCGCACCACGGACGCTCGGAGATCCATCGGCAGCGCATCTGGCCGTTTCCAGTACAGGTGGACGGAGCCGACCAGCTCTCCGCTGCTGAGTGCGATGCACACCAGCGTGCCCTCACCGACAGGGTAGACGGGACAGTGAACACTCAGCGGCGCCGCCTCGTCGCTCGCCACGAACATGCCGCCGCGCTGCACGCCGGCGCAACGCGACAGCTCGTGGAGCGGCAGGACGACGGCCTGCGCATCCCCGCGGGACGCCTCGGGAACCGCGCGATCCTGTGAACGATTGAGCACGTGCACAACCGACGCATCGGGCCGCACCAACAGGTCGAGCGCCTCGAGAGTGGATCGTGCAACCGCCATGTCGTCGGATGCGAACGAGGTGACCTCTGTGAAGCGATTGACGACCGTGGCGTTGCGCTCGCTGCCCTCAACTGCCAAGCCGAAGCGACGGACCAGCATGATCGCAAGGCCGGCGGCGGCCATTGCGACCACCAGGGCCAACACGAGCGCTAGTTCGCGCTGTCCTGCGATCGCACTGGATTCGGCGTCGAGCTGGCCGGCCACGTCATCGGCGGATCCGGACAGTGCCTGTTCGGCGTTGGCCAACTTCTCGTGCCAGTCCCCTAGCAGGGGCTTATATACGGTCAGGTCGGCTCCCTGGCCCGACGCGACGATCACCGGATCCGCGAACGCCTGGTGCCACTCGTTGAGGCTCGCGGCCAGCGAGCCCTCGGCGGCGACGATCGCAGGGAACTGTGCGGCCATGTCTGGGATCGTGTCGGTCGCGGAGCCTTCCGCTCCCGCTGCCTGCTGGTATGCCACCAGTGCGTCTGGCTCGCCGGTCAGCAGCAGGTCTGCCAACGCCGCCTCTTCGTCGGCGACCGCGTCAACGAGGATTGCGACCTGCACCCGGCTCTGGTCAAGGACAGCCGTACGCGCAGAAACGGCACGGAAGGCATCGTCGGTGGCCCAGAAACCGGAGGCGGCGACCACGATCGCGAAGACTGTCACGCTGCCGAGAGCCAGCAGGACACGCGAGGAGGAGCGCAGCATTCGGGGCACGTCGCAACCGTACGCGGAGGCCGCGGAAATAACTGCCCGACGATAGGACCCCCCTGCGGTCAGTACTGCCACGTTCGGATCGAAGGGCTCCGCCGTGCGATCACGGACTCGCGATTCTGGCAATCAGCCGTTCTGATGATCGCCTGTTGACGGCTCGACAACTACCGTGGTTCGAGACGGTCACTGCGGCGTGCTCTGACCGTGCCGCGCGCCACGCCGAACAAGGGCCAGCCAGACGTTGATATCGAGAACCAATGCGCTAATAGGGGGGCGCACCAAATCGCCTTGCGTCCTGGTCGTCGAGCACGACCGCTCGCTGCGCGCCTACTTCCGCACGGCCCTTGAGGCTGCTGGTTTTGCCACCTTGGAGGCGGCCAGCGGCCTCGAAGGTCTCGACGTCATTGAGCGCGGCGCGATTTCGGCTGTGGTCCTGCACGTCAGCCCGGGCGGATTGTCCGATGTCCAGGTGGTAACGACGATCCGCAGTCAGGCCGAAACGGCCACCCTGCCGATCCTCCTGGTGGCCGACGGCGACACGGCGGAGCTGGTCGATCAGGGCCTCGAAGCCGGCGCCAACGACTTCTTGACCCAGCCGGTCCGGGTTGATGAGCTCGTGACGCGCATCCGGGGCATGGTCCGCAGCCACGAAGCCTGGACGGATCGGCTCAGGGAGAATCTGCGTGAACGATCGGCCGTTGTCGAGGCGCTCGGGCAGTTGGACCTGCTGGGCTCACCCGAGGACGTGGCCGAAGCCGTGGTCATGACGCTCGTGACCCACACTCATGCTGAATACGTCGCGCTGCACCAGGTTGCAGGCGTGGGCGAGGTGCGGCCGTTGGCGCAGTATCACGACGGCCAGGGGCTGCGCGTCGGCCTGCCACCGATGGAGCCTCGCCAGGCGCGCGCGCTGCTCGACCGGGCCAACAGTGGGCCGTGGACGGACGTCGCGGGTCGAGACATGACCAATCCGAGCGAGGGCCTGGCGCGCCAATCGCTGGCCGCCGTGGCGAGGGCTCCGGTCTACGCTCACGGTCGGCGCATGGCCGGCCTGCTCGTGCTCGGCTTCGTCGCAGGCAGCACTCCGGCCCGATCGGTGGCGGTCTCTCCGGAGCGCCTGTCTCGTCTTCTCTCAGCAGCGATCGACTATGCCAGCATTCTGAGCACCCTCGCGGGCGAACAGATTGCCGGTAACGCTCAGGCTCGCGCGTCGCGGGCATCGCTCGAACATATCCTCGCGGAGCGAACTTTCGCGACCGTCTTTCAACCGATCGTTCAGCTCCCCGATCGAAGCGTCGTGGGCTACGAGGCGCTGACCCGATTTGACGACGGCGTGCGCCCGGATGTGCGCTTCCGAGAGGCTGAGGGGGCTGGTCTCGGAATGGAGTTCGAGGCCGCCACGATGGAACGAGCCCTGATCACGGCGGCCACCTTACCCACGACCACGATGCTCACACTGAACGCCTCGGCCGATTTCGTGTTGAGCGGCGACCAGCTGGCGGATCTGCTCGCCAGGGCAGCCCGGCCAATAGTGCTGGAGATCACAGAGCACTCGCGCATCGACGATTACGATGCCCTGCGCTCGGCGCTCGGGGCGCTTGACGGCGGCATTCGTGTGGCCGTCGACGATGCCGGCGCGGGGTTCTCGAGCTTGCGCCACATCCTGGAGCTCCAGCCGGCATTCGCCAAGCTCGACATGAGCCTCGTCCAGGGGATCGAGCGTGACACCGTGCGCCAGGCACTCGTGACCGGGCTCGACTATTTCGCTCGCCGCAGCAACTGTTCGCTGATCGCCGAAGGGGTGGAGACTGCGGCCGAGGCGGCCACCCTCGAGCGTCTGGGCGTCGGCCTCGCCCAGGGCTATCTGTTCGGCCGGCCCGCCGCCCTGACCTGACCGGGCGCTGCTCGCCTGTGCATCAAGACGCCCCGGCCGAAGCCGGGGCGTCTTGCACTGCGAGTTGGTGAAATCCGTTTACGGGGTTTCGAACCCGTGCTGATAGACGCACGCCGGGAACATTCCGTGGATTGATACCTTCGACGCGAGGCTGATCCACTTCCCGCTGCCGGGGTCCTTGTAGCTGACCAGGATCTTGGTGCCTGGCTTGGCCCAGTGCTCCCAGGTCCGGTAGATCTCGCCTGCCGGGACCCGCTCGGTCGCGACCTTGACGCCGGTCGTGGTCGTCCACTTCAACCGGAACGTGATGGCCACAGCGCTGGCCGAATTGTCGAACACGCCGTAGTACGCCGGGTCGTTGCACGGTCCGCCGACCGAACCGCCACTGCCGCCGCCGCTGGTGGTATCGCAAGCGGTCTCAGTGATGACGTTCGTGTCGAGGGTGACAGCGCCGCTGCGCGCCATCGCGCGGCCCTGGAGCGTGGCTCCCGTGGTCATCGTGACCGACGCGTGAGCCATGATGTTGCCGACGAACGAGGTCGACGTGCCGAGAGTCGCCGAGCTGCCGATCTGCCAGAAGACATTGCACGGCTGCGCGCTGTTGATCAGGTTCACGCTGCTCGCCGACGCTGTCGTCAGGGCGCTGCCAATCTGGAAGATGAAGCGCGCGCCGGCGACGCCCTGGCCGTCGAGGGTGAGTGGCCCGGTCAGGCCAGCGGAGCTGCTGAAGCAATACACGCCTGCGGTGAGCGTCTTGTGGCCGAGGTTCTTGCCGGTCAGATCCTTGTTGCACGCCTGGCCGGCCGCGTTGTTGTAGGCGGTGGTCAGGTCGGCCTGCGCCGATGCAGCCACGCCATCTGCCACGTGCATGGTCCCATTGACGATGCCGGGCGGGAATCCGGTGACGGATGACTGGGGGCTGACGCCGAGATCGCCATTGATGACGCTCGGCCCCGTGTTGGTCACGGTCGAGGCACCAAGGACGGCGAAGGAAGTTGCAGTGCCAAGGCCAATCGCCTGGGATGCCGCGACATTCCCGGTAAAGGCAAAGCCGAGCAGCAACGTGAGAAGGAACGAGACAGGCAAACCGCGCTTCAACACGTGGCAACCCCTTTCGGAAGCCCCCACTGCGCGATAGCAACGCCGTCGTGGTGGATTTGAAAGTGGCCGTACCCGGTCACCGGCTTGTGTGGGCACGTTAAGTGCGGTGAGTTGACGTGCCAAGCCCTACGCCTAGGTCACCCATCTGGAACTTATGGCTGTTGGTGAGCTGTGAAATGTGTGGCAATTTCACTGCGCGGCGGCGCGCTCGCCAGGCAGGAAGTGGCGAGCCCGGCGACCGTCAGTTGACCAGGCCGGCCAGCCAACCGCGCACATCGAAGGTGGACGCTCGGCCGTCGGGCAGTTCCCGCGGTGACGAGTGCGAAGCGTCGACAAAATCGCGCGACCAGGTCGGCCCGGTCATGGCGCAGATTGTAAACGCACCATTGACCGTCGCGCTTGAGGAATTGACCACCGATACGCAGGAGAGCCAGAGAAGGAGAGGGGCAGGGGTCGGGTTGTTGGTGGCGGGCTGTTTACGGGTAGGGCGGGCCCCCTCCCCCGGCGAGTGCCACGGCAGCGCTCGCGATCGTGAGCAGGGCGCCCATGACCAGTGCGACGAGTCCAGCAGGCAGATGACGCAGACGGAAGTTAGCCATCGGGGAGCTCCTTTCTCCCCTCTCCCGGGCTCCGGCAGTTGAGCTCTCGATCCCGCGAGCTCATTGCTGGCGATGGTATGTTTCACCCATGCGTATGTCAAGTATTTCTAAACCTCGGATCGACCCGGAGTCCACCCGTCGCCTCGGCCAGGAGATTCGTCGGCGGCGCCTGGCACTCCGCTTGTCGCAGTCAGACGTCGGGCACCCGTTCACTCGTGCTTACGTCTGCGCGGTTGAAAGCGGGCAATGCGTGCCCTCGCTGTCGGCGCTCATGCTCCTGGCGCAGAGGCTGCACACGACCAGCGGCGCGATTCTCGACGCCGTCAATCCGTGCTTGGCGCCGCTGTACACTGTCTCGCATGCCACAAGTCAAAGCGCGCGTAGCGCGAGCCACTGACAGGGTCCGCGTCTCTTCAGGCGTGGGCGCGCGGATCCGCGAAGCACGGCGGCGCTCCGCTATGACCCAGCAGCAGGTCGCCGGCGACCGTTACACCAAGGCATACATCAGCGCCCTTGAAAACGGCTTGGTACGGCCGTCGGTAGCGGCGCTGGAGTACCTCGCACCGCGCCTGGGCACGACGCCCAGCGCGCTGATGGCGGATGTTCGCCCGGCCTGGTCGCGCATCGACGCGGACCTGCAGCTCGCAGCGGGCAAGTGGCAGGTCGCGGCCGACGCCTATGAGTCACTCCTCGCCAATCCCGATGGGCTCGACAAGGGAACGCGAGCCGAGCTTCTGCGCGGCCGCGCCGAGGCACTCGCGCGCATCGACCATATCGCCGAGGCAGCCGCGGACGCCTCCCAGGCCGTCGAATTGTTCGAAGCGCTGGGCCGCCACGAAGACGCGGCGCTGGCGAGCTACTGGCTCTCGGCCGCGATGTACGAGCAGGGCAACACGGACGACGCGCGAGCTCTTCTGCAGGCGATCCTCGCCCGGGTCAGGACCGGCATGCGCATCGGGCCCGACTTCAGGCTTCGGCTGCTGATGGCGCTCGCATCGAACGAAACACGTGATGGCAACCACGCCGGGGCGCTGTCGTACTTGGAGCAGATCCGCGGCCTGGTGGACGAGCTGGACGACCGACGCCGCGCCCACTACCTGTTCGACCTTGCCTACGTCTACACCGAGACAGGCGACTACGAGGCTGCAATCCGGACCGGCCACGCCAGCCTCGCGCTGTTCAAGGCCGTCGAGACCAGCTTCGAGGTCGCGCGGCTGGAATACGAGCTCGCGCTGGCGCACCTGCATACCGGCAACATCGGGCGCGCCCAGGAGATGGCAGCGGACTCGGTCGCACGATTCATTGCTTTGGGCGACGATCGCCAGCGCGCCCACGCACTCGACTCCCGGGCACAGATCGAGATCGCCCGAGGCGAATTCGACCAGGCGCTTGACACGGCCAACGAAACGCTGCGGCTGGCGACGGAGACCGACAACCCGTGGGCCAACGCCGACGCAAAGCTGACGATGGCGCGCGCATATGCGGGGCTGTCCGCGACCAAGGATGGCGCGCGTTACGTCGAGCAGGCGAAGTCAGCTTTTGCCGCGGCCGCGGACGAGTCGCGCAGCCAGAATCGGCTCCAGGTGGTGCGTCGCGTGCTGACCGAATGGGCCGAATTCATGGCCGGTCAGGGCGATCACAAGGCGGCGTTCGAGCTGAGCCGGGAAGCGCTGGCGGCGTCTCGCTAGACAGCGCCGCCGCGCAAGCTAGATATAGACGGCGGTGATCAGCTCGCTGATTGGTGCTGCGGCCTCGTAGCCGCGATCGAAGGCGGCCAGGTCCGCGTCGAGCATCTCGCGCCGCCGTGAGCCGAGCATCTCCATCAGGGCGCGGCGGACCGACTCTGGCCGGACGACCGGCCGAGACGCCAGCAGCCCGCCCAGCGCGACGATCGACACGAGGCGGACGTCGCCGACCTCGCTCGCAATGCCGGTGCACGGCATGGCCAGCAGCTCGATGTCGTGACGCGTCGGCTCAGCCTCGATCAGCGATGTGTTGACGATCAGCAGACCATGCGGCGCGACAGTGGCTTCGAAGCGCGCCAGTGACGGCGGGTTGAGCGCCACGACGGAGTCGGCCTGGTCCAGGATCGGCGAGCCGATCGGGCGATCAGAGACGACGACCGTGCATGATGCCGTGCCGCCGCGCATCTCCGGCCCGTAGGACGGCATCCACGTCACGTGCTTGCCCTCGAGCAGTGCCGCCTCGGCCAGGACGTGGCCCGAGAACAGGATGCCCTGGCCGCCGAAGCCGGCAAAGATCGCGCCGTGCTGCATCACTTGCCTTCCTTGATGCGGTCGACGATCACGCCCAGTGGGTAGGTATCGACGACGTCGCGCTCGACGTGCTCCATCGCCTCGCTCGCCGTCATGCCCCAGCCGACCGGACAGGTCGACAGGATCTCGACGATCGAGAAGCCCTGCTTCTTCTCCTGGATCTCGAACGAGCGCTTGAGCATCTGCTTGGCACGGCCGATGAGCTGCGGGTTTGCGATCGAACCGCGCGCCGCATAGGCGACGCTGGGCAGGACGGCAAGCATCTCCGTGATCGGGATCGGCACGCCCTGCGCGCCGGACTCGCGACCCAGCGGGCTCGACGTCGTCTTCTGGCCGAGCAGCGTGGTCGGCGCCATCTGGCCGCCGGTCATGCCGTAGATGCCGTTGTTGACGAAGATGACGCTGATCAGCTCGCCGCGCGCCGCGGCGTGGACGATCTCTGCCGTGCCGATCGCGGCCAGGTCGCCGTCGCCCTGATAGGTGAAGACGAACTGGTCGGGCCTCACGCGGCGCACGCCCGTGGCGACGGCCGGCGCCCGGCCGTGGGGCGACTCGACGAAGTCGATGTTGAAGTAGTCGTAGGCGAAGACGCTGCAGCCGACCGATGCGACACCGATCGTGCGCTCGGTCAGGTTCATCTCGTCGAGCAGCTCGCCGATCAGGCGGTGGACGATGCCGTGCCCGCAACCGGGGCAGTAGTGAGTCGACTTCTCGCTCAGCGCCTGCGGTCGGCGGTAGATGACCCGCCGTTCGGCCGGGACGATCGTTGCCGTCATTCGAACAGCTCCACTGGATACAGCCCGGCGGCTGACTCGGGGCATTTCTCGGCGGTCTTCGTCGCCGGCGTGCTGGCCGCCGTCTGGCCGGCCGGCAGCCAGTAGTCGGGCTCGGCTTCGAGCGCGGCGTTGCGGATCGTGTCGAGCACCTCGCCCGGAGTCGGGATCATCCCGCCAGTGCGGCCGACGAAGTAGATGGGGCGGCTGCCTTCGAGCGCAAGCCGAACGTCCTCGATCATCTGCCCGGCAGACAGCTCGACGACGACGACCGCGGAGACCTTGGCCGCGGCCTTGGCGAGTGCCTCGGCCGGGAAGGGCCAGAGCGAGATCGGGCGGAAGATGCCGGCCTTGATGCCGTTCGCGCAGGCGCGCTCGCACGCCGTTCGGGCGACGCGCGCGGCCGTGCCGTAGCCAACGACGAGGATGTCGGCGTCGTCCAGGTCCTCCGTGGCGAAGCGGACCTCGTTGCGTGCGATCTCCGCGTACTTCTGCTGGAGGTGTGTGTTGTGTTCCTCGAGCTCGTAAGGCTGGAGGTGCAGCGAACGGACAACGCGCGGCTCGCGCGTGCCACCGGTGCCGCTCAGCGCCCAGTCGAACTCGTGCCGCTCCGGGGTCCGGTACTGCGGCACGACCGGCTCCATCTGCTGACCGAGGACGCCGTCGGCGAGGATCCATACCGGCGTCCGGTAGCGCTCGGCGATCTCGAAGGCGTCGGCCATGAGCGCAACCGCCTCCTCAATCGAGGACGGCGCGAGGACCGGCGTCCGGTAGTCGCCGTGGCCGTGGCCGCGGGTCGCCTGGAAGTAGTCGCTCTGCGATGCGCCGATGCTGCCCAGGCCCGGCCCGCCGCGCATGACGTTGAGCAGCACGATGGGCACTTCCGAGCCGGCCATGTAGCTCATGCCCTCGGCCATCAGGCTGATACCCGGGCTGGAGGATGAGACGAAGACCCGTGCTCCGGTCGCTGCCGCGCCGAGGCCCATGTTGATCGCGCCGAGCTCGCTCTCGGCCTGGATGAACGTCCGACCGAGTTCGGGCATGCGCCGTGCCATCCACTCGAGGACTTCCGCCTGTGGGGTGATCGGGTAGCCGAAGTACGCGTCGCAACCGGCCTGGATGGCCGCCTCGGCCATCGCCTCGTTGCCCTTCATCAGCACAGGCGCCGCGGTCATTGCTGACCTCCCTTGGGCGGGGCATAGATCGTGAACACGGTGTCCGG
>CAYYVV010000015.1:14179-23820 GCA_964475245.1 uncultured Anaerolineaceae bacterium
GCGGTCATTGCTGACCTCCCTTGGGCGGGGCATAGATCGTGAACACGGTGTCCGGGCAGATCCGGGCGCAAATGGCGCAGCTGGTGCAGCCAGCTGCGTCGGTCAGTTGTGCGGGGTGATAACCGAGCGCGTTGACGATCGTCTCGTCGAGCTCAAGGACGTGCTTGGGACAGGCGTCGATGCACAGACCGCAGCCTTTGCAGCGATCGGTAGCTATATCGATCGGGTCGAGGATGTGCAGCTCGAGTGTCGCAACCACTTCACGATCGAAGTTAGTTCAGGGGCAGCTGCCCGGCGCAGTGCCATATGGGGCACTGCGCCGGGCCGTTCGGCCGCATATTCGCGAACACGGGAACTGTTCCTGCACGAGCCTCGTCTGACGGCCGTGAAGCACCTCCTGACCGTCACCCTGCCAACGCTGGCGCTGTTGCTGGTCGCCTGCTCGGCGATCGGCGGCCAGGCGTCCGGCAATCCACCGTCATTGAATCCCTCGTCGAGCCCGACACCAACCGCCAGCCCGACGGCAACGCCGGCGCCGAGCGCGCCGGCCAGCACCCAGCCCAGCACATCGCCCAGCACCGGCCTCGACGGCCGCCAGTTCGTCTCGGTCACGGTCGAGAAGAACGGCGCTTTGCAGCCGCTCGTGCCGGGCACCAGGATCCGGCTCACGTTCACCGGCGGCAACCTCTCCGCGACGGTCGGTTGCAACACGATGAGCGGTGACTACAGCCTCTCCGGTGACAAGCTGGTGGTCGGTGAGCTCGCAACCACGGAAATGGGCTGCCAACCGGATCTCCAGGCGCAGGACACCTGGCTGGCCGGCCTGCTCACGGCGCACCCGCAGTTTGCCCTCCAGGGTTCGAACCTCATCCTCGCCTCCGGCACAACGGTGGTCACGCTACTCGACCGCGCGGTCGCGGAGCCCGACCAACCGCTCGTCGGCATCACCTGGGGCCTGACGTCGATCATCGACGGCGACATCGCGTCGTCGGTCCCTGAGGGCGCCAGCGCGACCATCCTGTTCACCGCTGACGGCCAGGTCCAGTTCGACAGCGGCTGCAACGCCGGCGGTGGCCAGTACACCGTCGACGGCGACTCGCTCCATTTCGCTCAGATCGTCAGCACGACGATGGCCTGCCCGGACCCGCGTGGGTCGGTCGAGTCGGCGGTACGCGCCGTGCTCGACGGCGACCCGATCAAGTTCTCGATCGACGGGACGACGCTCACTCTCTCTGTGGGCGACAAGTCACTCCAGTACGACGCGGCCGTGGACGTCACCCCGACCGTTTCCGACAGCCTCTATCCCCGTTAGCCAAAGGAAGGACACTCCCATGCACGGATTTTCCCGCTCGTCGATCGCGCTCGGCGCGATAGCCCTGCTCGCGCTCGGTGTCTTCAGCGCACCGATGCTTGCCGGACTGACCCATCCCGCCTACGCCGCGGATCCGACCACGCCCGCCGCGAATGAGCACGTCATCTCCGTCACCGGCACTGGCAAGGTGACCGTCAAGCCGGATGTCGCCGATGTCAGCCTGGGCGTTGACGTAACGCGTGACACGGCCAAGGCGGCACGCGACGACGCGGCCACGGCCATGACCTCGATCATCAGCGAGCTGCACACCCTGGGCATCGACGACTCGAACATCCAGACCTCGACGATCAGCCTCAACCCGGTCTACGACTACAACTCGAGCACGCAGCGCGTCACCGGCTACGAGGTCACGAACCAGGTCAGCGTTCATGTCACCGACCTGACCAAGCTGCCCGACATCCTTGACCAGTCCGTCGCCGCCGGCGCAACGAACGTCAATGGCGTCAGCTTCGACGTGTCGAACCGAACCGATCTCGAGAACCAGGCTCGCGCCGCGGCGGTCACGGACGCGCGCTCACATGCTGACGCGCTCGCGTCCGCGGCCGGCGTCACCATCACGGGCGTTCAGTCGATCAGCGAGACGACCGATAGCAGCCCCTGGCCGATCTATGGCGCTGGTGTCGCTGACTCATCCAAGGGCGGCGTGCCTGCCCCGGCCGTGCCCACGCCGGTTCAGCCCGGCACCCAGGACATCACCATCTCGGTCAGCGTCAGCTACCTGATCTGACGCGGCCCTCACCCCTCGCCAATGCGGCCGGCGCCCCGAACGGGGCGCCGGCCGCCTCTTTGCGTCCGGATGAAGTGGTCCGTAGCACCACCACTATTAGCCACGCGACAGCCCGTGAGTCAGTCCGCGCCGTTGGTCGAATGGTCTGACGCTGTGGGCACGGTTAGCGCCTCCAGTGGTAGATCAGTGCACCGCGCGCCTTAGTCAGTCACGACGCGGCCAAGTGCCGGTTTCGATTCGCGCCTAGGGCGCGGCCCAGTGCTCGACGTAATACTGGTGGCGGTACGCCGACGCCGGCTCAGACGACGGGCGCGTCGATGCTCTTGACGGGGAGCAACTGGGCGATTGCCCGTGCCCAGCGCGTGGCGTGGTCGAGCTCGGCCGGCTGAAGCGCCGGCTTGGTGCTCACGATGAAGCTCTCAGGGCTCGCCACGAGGCTCGCGCCGTGAGCGCTCAACCATTTCGCGATCCCCTCTGCGGCCGATCCCGACAACATCCGCGGCCAGGCCAGGCGCGTGTCGAACGCGGCCATCTGCCGACCGCTGATCGAGGCGGAGTCGATCCTGTCGAGGTACGCGGTCATCGGCGGAGTGACGCCATGTGCTTCGGTCGGCCCGCCGATGACGACCAGATCGAAAGCGCGAAGATCACTGGGCGCGTCCTCGACGCTGTACGTGTCGACCGCGCCTCGCTCGCCGAGCACGGCGGCAACCGTGGTGGCGACCTGCTTGGTATTGCCCGATCGGGTGGCGTAGATAACGACGCTCTTCATGGAAGCAAGCGTGACGACCCGCGCCGCTCACCGGTTAGGGCCGACCGGCCCGAAAGTCTTCGATAATCAGCCGGGTCCAACCGCGAGGTCCGTCGCTGCGTTCGCCGGCCGGCGGCGCAGCCGGCCGATGGGCACCGTCGCCAGCGCGATCCCACCGATGACGCACGCGACGCCCAGCAGCTGACCGGCCGACGGCGTCTCGCCCAGCAGCACTATCGCGAGGCCGATCGAGACGACGGGCTGGGCGAGCAGGATGATCGAGGTCACCACGGCCGGCAGCCGCGGCAGTGACAGCGATATGAAGATGTAGCCGATCGATTGCGCGCTGATCCCGAGCAGGATCAGCCAGAGCATCGCTTGCCAGCCAGGAGTCAGGTCGAGCGAGCCCAGGCCGACGCCGACGACAACGGCGACGAGCGCCGTCGCGGTCGTTGAGATGGCCACCGGCCCTGCCGCGCGCCGGCCGCTGACCTGGCGGATGACAATCAGGTAGCCGCCATACGACAGCGCCGCCAGAATGCCAATGCCGACGCCGAGGGTCGGGTCCGTGCCGTAATTCTGACCGCCCAGCACGCCCGCGATGAACACGACGCCGACGAGGATGATCGGCAATGCCAGGAGCGTCCGCCGCGCCGGCCGTTCGCCGAGGAGCAGCCATGCTGCGACGCCGACGACGACCACCTGGAGATTGCCGAGGACCGTCGCCAGGCCGGCGCCGACGAGGTCGATCGTGTGGTGCCAGAAGATCAGGTCGCCTGCGAAAAGCAGTCCGGCGAAGACGGCCAGGCGGATCGATCGGCCGTCCATCGGCCCGCGCTCGCCGCGCTCGATGTAAGCGGCGACAAAGAGGATGGGCAGCCCCCAAAAGCAGCGGAAGAACGTCGCGGTCTCGGGCGTTGTGCCCGAGTAGCGGTACAGGACGCCCGAGAAGGCGATCGACATCGCGCCGAGGAATGCGGTCAGGCGTGGGTGCGCCGACAGCAGCCGAATGAATGAACGGAGCATCAGTCCTGGGCGGGCATGTCGACCGACGGCAGGTACTCCGGGTGACGCTCGATGTAGGCGCGGATGAATGGGCAGCGCGGCGAGATGCGCAGGCCGCGCGCGACGGCATCGTCGAGAACGGTCCTGGCCAGGCGCGACCCGACGCCGCGCCCCTCCTGCTCAGGTTCGACGACCGTATGGGTGAAGACGATGCGCCCCGGCTGGATTCGATACTCCGCGAACGCGATCACCTTTCCGCCCGCGCGGACCTCCCAGCGCCGGCGGTCGGGATTGTCGACCGTCTCGAGATCGCCCGCAGCAGGCTGGTTCCCGTCCACGGCCGAAATGTATCCTCGATCCGCCTGATGGACGCGAAGCGGTCACCCAAGAGCAGCGACGAGGCGCGCGCCGCGTTCCGCGAGCTCGTTCCGGCCGATGAGCACGTCAGCGTGAGGCCCATGTTCGGCAGCGTCGCGGCCTTCGTGAACGGCAACATGTTCATGGGCCTCGTGCGCGACATCCTCTTCGTTCGCCTCGACCAGCCTGAGCGCGACCAGTTGGGTGCCGCGGGCGGTCGGCCACTCGAGGTCATGCCCGGCCGGCCGATGCGCGAGTACGTGACACTGCCGGACTGGAGGACGCGGCCAGAGGAGGCCCGCGCCTGGGGACAACGCTCGCTCGACTACACGCTCACGCTGCCCGCGAAGAAGAAATAGCCGACTCGCCGAGAGGGCGCCGCCTGGCGCCGGTGGGGCCTGCTACCAGTGCCGGTCCTTCGGGCCTGCGAGCGCAAGCAGCCAGCGCACGATCACCGCGCCGACGAAGGCGACGACGAGGGCGCCGATCCAGCCAGCGATCTCGTCTGTGCTTTTGAAGAGCGATTTCGCCAGGAAGCCGCCGAGGATGCCGCCCAGGATGCCGATGAGCACGTTGGCGAGGCAGCCGCCCGCGGTGCGGTCGCGGACGACGAGGCCGGACAGCGCCCCGGCCAGGAAACCAATGATGATCCAGCCGATCAGGCCAATACCGGTGAACTCTGGCATGCGTCGCTCTCCTCCACTGCTTGATGCCATCGTAAGTGCTCGGCCGGGGTAGCCAGCATGACCGAGACGCGACTACGATCACATTTGCGCGACGGTCGAGCCGCATTGCACCGAAGCCGGGGCCGGATTCCGACGTCACGCGGAGGTTGAGCATGGCCACAGTTACCTTCGAGCACGTCTGGAAAAAGTACGGCGATGTAACTGCCGTCAAGGACCTCAACCTCGACATCCAGGACGAGGAGTTCCTCGTTCTCGTCGGCCCGTCGGGCTGCGGTAAGACCACCGCCCTGCGCATGGTCGCCGGCCTCGAGGAGATCACCGAGGGCACGCTCAAGATCGGCGACCGAGTGGTCAACGATCTCGCGCCCAAGGACCGCGACGTGGCGATGGTCTTCCAGAGCTACGCGCTGTACCCGCACATGAACGTGTTCGACAACCTTGCCTTCGGGCTCAAGTTGCGCAAGATCCCCAAGGCAGAGATCGACCGGCGCGTGCGCGAGACAGCGGCCACCATCGAGCTGAGCAACCTGCTCGACCGCAAGCCCAAGCAGCTGTCGGGCGGCCAGCGCCAGCGCGTCGCGCTCGGCCGGGCCATCGTCCGCGAGCCGGCCGTCTTCCTGATGGACGAGCCGCTCTCGAACCTCGACGCCAAGCTGCGCGTGCAGACCCGTGCCGAGATCGCGCGCCTGCACCAGCGCTTGCGCACGACGATCGTCTACGTCACGCACGACCAGGTCGAGGCGATGACGATGGGCGACCGGATCGCGGTCATGAACTTCGGCGTGCTCCAGCAGATCGGTGCGCCGCAGGACCTCTACGAGCGTCCGGTCAACAAGTTCGTGGCCGGGTTCATCGGCAGCCCGGCGATGAACTTCATCAACGTCACGCCCTCGACCCAGGACGGCAAGACGGTGCTCAAGGACTCGGCCGTCGAGATCCCGCTGCCGGATGGCCTCAAGGCGGCCGTCGGGGAGTCGGGGACGAAGGAGCTGACGGCCGGAATCCGACCGGAGCACTTCGAGATCAGTGATGGCAACACGAACATGGGTGACGGCGCGACGATCCGCGCCGTGACCGATGTGGTCGAGTTCCTGGGCAACGAGGAGCTGCTCCACGTCACGGTCGGTGACCACGACGTGGTCGCGATCGTCGATGCGTCGCGCCGCGTTCGGCCGGGCGACGTCCTCGAGCTGTTCGTGCCGATCGCGAAGATCCAGCTGTTCGATGCCGAGGACGGTGAGGCGCTCGCCAACGTGGCCGCGCGTTACGCATCCTGATCTGACAGGAGGGGCCGCCGGCCGCATGGCCGGCGGCCTTTCTCGTTGATGAGCCGGGTGGCGACTCCCGGTCAGGCGGTGGCGCGCGCCGTGAGCGGTTCGCCGATATCGATCGGCGCGGTGACGCGTGATCGCTCGACCTGCCGGCCGCCGTCGCGCTTGGCGCTGTACATGGCGGCATCGGCGGCGTGCAGCAGCTGCGCCGAGTTCCGACCATCGCTCGGATAGACGGCGAGACCCGCGCTGATGCCCACGGTGACGTTAGAGCCGTCCGACAGCGCGTGGCGCTGGTGGCTGACGCCGGCGACGACGCGTCGGGCAACCTGTTCGGCCGATGATTCGGATGTGTCGGGCATGAGCACCACGAATTCGTCGCCGCCGTAGCGGGCGACGATGTCGATCGTCCGGACCTGCGCGCGGATCGTCGTGGCGACGTTGTGCAGCACCCGGTCGCCGTCGGAGTGGCCGTGGCGATCGTTGATCGGCTTGAACTTGTCGAGGTCGAGCATGAGCACCGCGAGCGGCGCGTGGCTGCGGGCCGAGCGCGCGACTTCCTGGCGCAGGCGCTCCTGGAGATAGCGGTGGTTGTGCACACCGGTGACGAGGTCGACGTCGGCCGCGCTGCGCAGCCGCTCCAGCACGCGCACCTTCTCGAGCCCGGCTGCGGCAAGTGAAGCCATCGCCTCGCACGCCTGCATCTCGGCCGGGTTCGGGTTGCGCGCCTCGTGCAGCGCGATCAGCTCGACCATGCCGATCGTCCGGCCGCCGGCGTTGAGCGGCAACAGAACGAGCGTTGACGCGCCGACCTGGCGCAGCTGCGCCGTCTCGACGCCGCCATCCCCGCTGTCTGCCTGGAGGATGACCGGCCGGCCGTCGCGCAGGACCTGGCGGCGCGCCGCAGATTCGGCCACGTCGATCAACTCTGCCGTGCCGGCGACACCGTCGCGGCAGATGACACGCATGACCGTCGATCCCTCGTCCCAGCGCGCAACGAGCGCGGCGTCCGTGCCCGTTTGCTGCCGGACGCGGGCGGCCAGCAGCGCAGCCAGGGTCCTCTCATCCTCGGCCGAGCCAGCGGCCTCACTGATCTCGAGCAACCCGGCCAGCTCGCGCACGAGCTCGTCGCGGCCGTGAAGGAGGCGCGCGTTCTCGATCGCCACGGCCGCCTGGTCGGACAGGATCTGCATCAGGCGCAGGTCGTCGTCGTCGAAGTGGCGGCGTCCGTTGGCGACGAGGCAGATGACGCCGTTGACGCGGCTCTCGTAATGCAGCGGCACGATCAGCATCGAGTGCGGCCCCTGCCGGCCGGGACCCAGATCGTCAACGTCGGACAGCATTGCCGGCGCGCCGCTGCGCACCGCGGCCCAGATCTCGTGCGCGCCGGGTCCGTCGCTGGGCAGTGGCGGGACGCTCGAGTCGCCGCTCCGGTTCGGGCCCGTCGCGGCGACGCGCTGGAGCATGCCGTTGGCGTCGAGGACGAGAACGTGCGCCTCGTCGTGGTCGATCACCTCGCGCGTCTCGGTGCAGATCGTGCTGGCGACCTCCTCGACCGACGCGAGGCGCGTCAGCCGGGCAGCGATGCGCTGGATCGCTTCGAGCTGACGCGTCCAACCGGACATGCCGACCGTCGATTTGGCGACGACACCGTCATCGGTGAAGCGGCGCGCGTAGAGGCGCGCCACCGCGCGGTCCTGCTGCGTGAACTCGGCGCCCGTCTTGCGCTTGAGAACGGCGACGCCATCTCCAGCGCCCCCGATGGGCAGGACGAGAGTTCGCCGGTCGCGCTTGCCGGCACCGCCTGTCAGGCGGCGAACGACACCGGCCAGACCGACGCCGGCAGTGGCCGACGAGGCGGCCAGGAGCAGCGTTCCGTCGCCGTCGTCTAGGTAGAGCGTGCCACCCGCGTCGGCCCCGACGGCCTGGCACAGGTCGTTGAGCACGGCCACGAGCGCGGCACGCTGTTGATCAGGCACTGGGACCGGCCACTGGCTGCTGCTTCCACGGCCGGAGCGCCGCGGGCATGTGCATGGTGCGCACGACGAACCACGCGCCGCCGAGCCCGATCAGCACGTCACCGATCGAGAAGACATTGGCGAGGGGCAGCGGCCGCGGCAGGACGAAGATGTCGCCCAGGAAGCCCAGCACCGTCTGCCCCGTGGCAAGCGCGGAGTTGGTGTAGGCCGCAGCCGGCAGCACCGGCACGCCCATCAGCGCGGCGACCGCGTCCGGCGAGGCGGGCATGAAACCGTTGTTGAGCACGATCGCCGTGAAGTTGAGCAGCGCGCCACAGATGATCAGCCAGAAGCCCGGCTGGCGGAGGTTGACCACCAGGGCCATGAGCACGAGCGCGGTCGACACGACATAGAGCGACGGACCCAGGCGACCGACGCTCTGCGCAAGCGGCGAGCTGAACAGGAGCGCCTGGAACAGGAGACCGACGAGCGCCACCGGCCACAGCTTGATGTGGACCGAGCCAAGCGCGCTCAGTCGGCCCTTTGTCAGGAGGCCGGCGATGATGCCGAGTACGACAGCGTAAAGAAGGAGCATTGGCGCGAATGTTTCTCCGCCAGATACATGGAACGGCGCGTCACAAGAACGCGCCGTGCCACTCGTCTAGTGCGTCCGATAAACGATCGGGCCGGACGCGATGTGCCGATTAGTGACTAGATGCTCCAGCGGAACGGAGCCGCCAGAACGAGCAGGTAGGCGGTCAGCACAAGGAGGCTGAAACCGATCTGCCGCAGGTTCTTCATCCAACTTCTCCAGTTAGGGCACGACACCTGGTGCGTCGCTGAGGTCGCGATGCTAGGAGCGGCCGATGGCTCGGCTCCATGGGAGGTTCGTACCATGACGTCGCCTGCGATACTCCAAAGCAGTGACTTCTGAGCGTGAAATGGACCTGACCGAACGTCTCGTCGACAGACAAGTGGTGCATCGCGGCACCTACATGACCTTCACGCGCGACACGGTGCTCGACGCCGACGGTGCCCAGCACAGCCGGGACGTGGTGCTCCACCCGGGTGCCGTCACGATCGTCGCCATCCTGCCCGACAGGCGCCTGCTGCTGGTCCGGCAGTACCGACACGCGGCTGGCGAGGCACTGCTCGAGCTGCCGGCAGGGACACTGGATCGCCAGCCGGATGGCTCGCTCGAAGAGCGGCTGCCCGCAGCGAAGCGCGAGCTGACCGAGGAGACCGGCTACCACGCCGCGAAGTGGCGCGAGGTGGCGACTTTCTTCACGGCCCCCGGCTTTGCCAGCGAGCTGATGACGATGTTCCTGGCCACGGAGCTGTCGCCCGACCCGGCGTATCACGGGCCGGAACCCGACGAGCGGCTGATCCTCGAGCCAATCCCATTCGACGACATGCTCGCGCTGGCACACAGCGCCCAGATCCGAGACGCGAAGACGCTTCTCGGTGTGTACCTGGTCGACGCGCTCGCGCGGGCTGGTGAGGTGCCCGAGCTC
>CAYYVV010000015.1:23920-53363 GCA_964475245.1 uncultured Anaerolineaceae bacterium
TCTCGGTGTGTACCTGGTCGACGCGCTCGCGCGGGCTGGTGAGGTGCCCGAGCTCGGCCCGCGCTAGCTACGGGTACGAGATCGTGGCGGCAACGAAGACCGTCATAGTTCCGTTCGCCGTTGGGTCGGGATCGTGCAGATCGACCGTGTACGTTGTCTGGTTGGTTACGGCCTGGGACAGATCGATGCTTGGGTCGGGCCCACCAGACTGCTCGATCGGATCACCGCCCGAAGGAGTGATCGTCAGGTCCCAGCGGTAGGACCCCTGGCTGGTGTCGTCGAACGCGGCCTGAACGTGCAACGGTCCGTCGATCGCCGCGGTCATCTGGACCTGAAAGCCGTTGTCGTTGGGAATCGAAGTGCCCAGGTAACGGAAGTTGTCGAGCGAAACGATCGGCGAGATCGCGTTGAAGTGGATGCTCAGCGTGACCGTCGCCGTCACGCCGCTGGTGCCAATCACCGAGACATGCCATTCGGGGAACGTGTCATCGACGACAGCCTCCTGGAGCTGGACGTTGTGACCGTGGCGGCACTGCCGCAGATCAACTGTGGCCTCACGCCACAGGCAGAGCTGAACCGTGTTGTCCTGGGACGCGACCTGCGCCGTGATGAGGCTCTGGCCGTCGATCGTGAAGGTGACCACACGCGGCACGCTGCCGTCGGCGCCGCCCTGGTCGACACCAACGTTGGACAGTGTGAAAGTCCGGTCGGGCGCGGTCGGCACGATCGTGGGTGCGGGCGTCGGCGTTGGCGTGGGCGTCGGCGTTGGCGTGGGTACGGGAGTCGGTGAAGGCGTCGGCGTCGGCGTCGGCGCATGTGTCGGCTTGGGCGTGCGGGAGGCGGCCGGGCCGCTCGAAACGACCGGCGACGGAGTCACGATGACCGTCGTCGCCGGTGGGACCGCGCTACCCGCCGCGCTGGGCGGCCCCGGGATCGGCGTGAAGCTGTCGAGCGCGGCGACGGACGGCTCGGGGTTGGCCGTCGCGAAGGACGGCAACGTGGCGCCGCTCGGCGTGGGTGTCGGACCGGTCGGTGGCCGAGTCAGGACGATGAAGATCGTGGCGCCGACGAGGATGACGAGGAGTGCCGCGAGGGCCGCGGCCAGCGTCTGCGCCGAGCGAGGATTCACGGCCGGCTGCCGAGGCGCGCCAGGGCGTTGCGATAGAGCGTGCTGCCCGGCGCGAGGGCCACGGCCAGGCGCAGGTGCGTGCGCGCCTCATCACTCCGGCCGAGCATCTTGAGCGACTGGCCCAGCCCGAAGTGGCCGTATGCGGCCGACGGGTCGATGTCGATCAGCTGGCGAAAGCTGTCGGCCGCGCGGTCGTGCTGGCCGCTGTTGTAGTAAGCGCGAGCGAGGGCCTCGATGATCGAGCCCTTGCGCGGCTCGAGCCGATCAGCGCGCTCGAGCAGCACCGCGGCCTGGGCGTGGTGGCGACGCTTGAGCAGGGCCGTAGCGCGCTGGAACAGGCCATAAGCCGACTCGCGCTCGGCGAGCTCGTCGAGCCGCTCGCGCTCTTCGGGGTTCATGCCGGCCAATGCTGCCACGCTCGACGCGCCTTGTCCGATGGCGCTCCGAACGGTCTCGATCAGGCCCCGTTCGATCGCCACGCGGCGAGGTCCAGCTTGTGCAGACGGGGGCTGGGCGTCAAGCCGGGGATGCGGCCGCGCTTGGCGATGGGCTTGCCGTCGATCTCCTTGAGATCGCCGGTGAAGTCGATCGGCTTCGCGCCGGCGATGTACGAGCCGACGGCGTACGAGTCGACCGGCGCGCCCTCTTCCTTGAAGAAGCGGATGCGATCGGGATTGAGGCCGCCACTGATGATGATCTTGACGTGGCCGTAGCCCTCCATGTCGAGCCGGGCACGGACTTCGCACACGAGGTCCGGCGTCACGCGGCCGCGCTCTGAGGGCGTATCGAGGCGGACGCCGTACAGCCGATCACCCAGGGCATGGGCAACGCGCAGCGACTCCTCTGCCTCGTCCTTGAAGGTGTCGACGAGAACGATGCGCGGCACCTCGGGCGGCATGTGGCGGTCGAACGCCTCGGCCGCCTTGACCGTGTCGCCAAAGATGAGCACCAGCGAATGGGGCATCGTGCCCGTGGGCGACAGGCCGGCGAGGCGCGCGCCCGCGGATGTCGAGGCGCCGACGCAGCCGCCGATGATCGCCGCGTAGTCGAGCGTGTCACTGACCTCGGGATGGACATGGCGCGCGCCGAACGAGATGACCGGTTCGGGCGCGGCCGCATCGACGCATTCGCGCGCCGCGGTCGCCCAGCCAGTCGACTGGGCCATGATCCCGAGCAGGGCCGTCTCGAACAGCCCGAACGCGCGATAGCGCGCTCGAATGCGCAGCACGATCTCCTTGGGCGAGATCATGTCGCCGTCGGCGAGCGCCTCGACGACCGCGTCCTTCGCGGAGCCGTTCTCGCTCAGCACGTCGGCCAGCAGCACCTTCGTCTCGTCGATGCCGCACAGCACGGCCTCGCGCCGGGCGAAGACCTCCATGACCACGACCGGATCGAGGTTCTCCTTGGACAGGATCTCCTCGGCGCGGCTGAAATAGACGTCCGATGCCTCGCCCGACAGGATCTCGCGCGATGGCGCGCGACGGATGCCGGCGCGTGGCTTAGATGGTTGGCTCACGCTCTGTGTTGGCCCCGAACGTGCTCGCGCGACTTCCGGCACCGTGACAGCGCGCGCCGTTGCCGAGCCGGGCGAGTCTACCAGCGCCGAGTTGTCCGACTCGACACTCCCCCGCACTGGGTCGCCCAATCGTTCAGGGTTCAGTGAGGGCGAACTCGGCGAGAAGATCCGAGTAGCTCTCGAGCAGCGCCGCGCCGGCCGGATCGGCCTCGGTCGCGGCCAGCTTGGCCTGCGCCCGGGCGAGCTCGCTGCTGAGCGCGAGCGTCGGCTCGTGGACGAGGTCGGCGATGGCCAGGACGCGCGCGACGAGCGCACCTATGACGTCCCGGTTCATCCGTGCGACCGGGACCTCGGCCGTCAGGATCGGGCGCTCGTCCTCCGAGATGGCGAACTTGGCAAACGGCAGCTCGTCGTTCCAGCGCAGGAACTGGCGGTAGGCCTTGCGGTGGTTGTCCGTCATCGGCGGGGCAAAATGAACCCAACAGACCAGCGCCACGGCCGGATCGAGGATCAGCGTGACGCGCAGCGCGCGACGGCGGCGCCCGTCGAGGACCAGGTCCCACGACGTTGCGCCGTCGCGCTCGGCGCGGTCAACAGGGACCAGGCCGAGCTCGGGCAGCCAACGGTCAATGTCTGCGGCAAGCATCTTCGACAAAGGTAACCTCGCGCACACGAAAGGGGGCGCCATGGCCGCCAAGCTCCGCGTGTTGATCGAGGAGGCACCCAAGGGCAAGCGCTGGGTGGCCATTGCCGGCGATTGGCCGGGGCTCGAGCGCAACGGCAAGTCCGAGGACGAGGCCGTGGCCAAGCTGCGCTCGTACCTGCCGCGCTACATGCCCGTCGCGAAACGCGCCGGCCTCGCCACGGACCTTGCGGGCGAGACTGACTCCACGATCGTCGGGCGCCACACGGGCACTGGCTCGACCGACTTCTGGGGCATCTCGTTCGCGCCCTCGGGTGAAGACCGCGAGCCGATGGACGACGCGTCGTTCGAGCGCCGGATCGCGCTGCTGCGCGCCTGTTGGGCGGAGTTCGACGACGTCGCCGCGCGCGTCTCTGCCGATCTCAGGCCGGGCGCGCGCGGCGGTGGCCGCACCCGTGACGAGATCGTCCGTCACGTCCTCGTCGTCGAGGGCAGCGACTTCTCGAAACGCGTCAAGGCGCCAACTGACTTCGAGCTGATCCGCACTCCGGCGGCACGCGCCGCGCATCGCGATCGCTTCGTCGAGGCGATGCGCGAGTGGCGCGCGGAGGACAAGCCGCTCGGCAAGTGGACGATCCCGTACCTGCTGCGCCACTCCGCGTACCACGTCCTGGACCACACCTGGGAGATGCAGGACCGCGATCTGACCGCCGAGGAGACCGGCTAGCGGCCCTCCGACGAGGCGCTCATGCGCTCGGGGGCAGGCACGGTGTGGTTGCGCTTGACGGCGCGGCCCGGCCCGGTCGATGGCGACGAGCGCTTGATCTCCACAGTTCCGCCGCTCGGGATGTTGCGCCGCCCGCCGAAGTCGGATGGCCGCACCTCTTCGTTGACCTTCACGTTGCGCCCCAGGCGAACGCCGGCCGGGATGACCGCGCGCTTGCCGATGACCGTGATGCCGGTGTTCAGCCGTCCGGGCTCCTGGCGGTTGGGAGTGTCGTAGTCGGAGCCCATGCCGACCACGGCGTTCGGTCCGACCGAGACCTCTTTGTCGATGATCGCCCGGTCGACGACCGCGCCGGCGCGAATGACAGTGTCGAACATGATGATCGAGTCGCGTACCACGGCCCCCGGGTCGACACGGACGCCGGGTGACAACACGGACCGTTCGACCGTGCCCCATATCTGGCAGCCGTGGCTGATCAGCGAGCGATGCACGTTCGCGGTCGGACCTATGCGCGCCGGGGATCGCTCCTCCGACCGCGTGTGGATGAGCCACTCCTTGTCGTACAGATCGAGCCCGGGATGCTCCTCGAGCAGGTCCATGTGCGCCTGCCAGTAGCTCTCGACCGTGCCCACGTCCTGCCAGTAGCCGTCGAACTGGTAACCGAACACGCGCGCGTCGCCGGCGAGCATGGCCGGGATGACGTCGCGCCCGAAGTCGGTGCGCGACTCATCGAGCCAGGCGAGCAGGGCGCGCTTGGAGAAGACGTAGATACCCAGCGAGGCGAGGTCGCTCTTGGGCTGTTTGGGCTTCTCCTGCCAGTCGTCGACGCGGCCATCCTCGTCGAGGGCCACGATGCCGAAGCGCGACGCCTCGCCGATCGGCACGCGCTTGACCGCGACCGTGACGTCGGCCCGGTTGCGCCGGTGGAAGGCGATGAACGGCTGGTAGTCCATCTTGTAGATGTGGTCGCCGGCGAGGATCAGGACGATGTCGCCGGCCTGCTGACGGATCGTCTCGATGTTGACCAGCACGGCATCTGACGTACCGCGATACCACTCCGACGGCCGGCCACGGGCGATGAACGGCTGGAGCAGGCGGATGCCGCCCTCGTTGCGGTCGAGGTCCCATGGGCGCCCCGCGCCGATGTGGTCGTTCAGCGAGCGCGGGTTGTACTGCGTCAGGACGAGGACGTTGTCGACCTCGGAGTTGATGCAGTTGCTGAGCGTGAAGTCGATGATCCGGTACTTGCCGGCGAACGGCACCGCCGGCTTGGCGCGCACGGCGGACAGGATCGACAGCCGTTCTCCCTCCCCTCCGGCGAGGACGACCGCGACGACCGGCTTCACCGGGCGATGCTACACCGGCCGATCAGCCACCAAACCCCCTCGTGACCGGTTCACGACCTCTTCAGCCGCGACACGCCCTCGTCGTATCGGACCCCACCGGCAGCATCGCCGTCAAGCCGCCGAGCCACGCCCCGACGCCGTTCGCGTCGGGCAGCGGGCCGAGACAGCCCACGGGGCCGGCACTGCCCGCCGAGATGGGCGGCGGCGGGTTGCCCGGCAGGTACGCGCGGGGATTGGTGTCATTGCCGTTGAGGTAGACGCCGAAATGAAGATGCGGCCCGGTCGCGTGGCCGGTCATGTCCATCAGCCCGATCAGCTGCCCCTGGTAGACGTGCGCGCCAACGGTTATGCCGTCGACCGGGCTCGCGCGCAGGTGGGCGTACATCGTCTTGAGGCCGTTGCCGTGGTCGATGATGACCATCCAGTCGGGGTCGGGATGGATCCACGGATCCCAGCCGACGAGGGCGACCACGCCGTCGGCAACCGCCCGCACCGGCGTGCCGCGATCGTTGGCGATGTCGATTCCGTTGTGGAAGTGCGCGCAGTGGCCGCGCGCCGGCTCGGCGAAGAAGCCGGTGCAGCCATACGGCTGGGTGATCTTGCCGCTCGTCGGCCAGATCCAGCCGAGGGAGCTGTTGTCGCTCGCGACCGCTGGCGCCGCGGCCGGCAGGCAGACGGCGACCGCCAGCGCTAGCGCGTAGAGCGACCGACGCACACGAAACGACATCGCACCCAAACTCGAGACTGCACCCAGACCCACGGCGAGCCTGCTGGACGGGCCGATTATGGCACCGACTCCGACTCCGACTCAGGCTCAGGCTCAGGCGGCCAGCGCGGCGAGGAACGCGGCAAAGATGAGCACGGGCCCGAAGGGCACAGCCGACTTCATGCCCAGGCGACGCATGGCCATCAGGGCGATGAGCACGGCAGCGAAGCCGATGCTCGCCAGCAGCAGGCCGTAGAACAGCGCGGTGAGGCCGAAGATCAGGCCCAGGCTGATGGACAGCTTGACGTCGCCCATGCCCAGGTCGCCGCCGATGACCCGGTCACTGACGAGCAGCAGGACAGGCGCCAGGATGCCGGCGGCGACGCCGCTGATCCGGCCCAGCTCCTTGTCGGCCAGCGCCGGCGACCAGCCACCGATGAGCAGCACGGCCGCGAACACGATCAGCGGCAGCGTGACGAGGTCGGGCAGGACACGCTGGTCGAGGTCAGTGGCAAGGAGCACGAGGAGTGGCACGAAGAGCAAGGCGTAGACGGCGAACGATTGCGGGTCCGGGGCGAAGCGCGCGGCGAGCCCGGCGCCGGACGCCGCGCCCGTGATGACAACGATGAGCGTCGCCCAATCGAGGGCGCGGCGCTGCATGTAATCCTCTTCATGATCTGGCCAGCGCCGGGCAACGTAGTCCGCGCCAAGACCCGCGACTGCGCCAAGGACGGCGACGGCGCCGATGACGAGTGGGTCGCCGCTCATTGGCTGGCACCTCCGTTTGTGGCATCAAGCGCGTCGTTGATCTTGCCGCGATCGTGCTCGAGCGCTGCGAGCGCGTCGGACAGTTCCGTCCCGGCCGCTTCGCCGACGATCACGGACAGGGCGCGGTTATCTGACGGCAGAGCAGATTGGGCGTCCTGGACCGCGCCCTGCAACCTGTCGAATTGGTCGCCGCTCTGCGCGCCGCCACTGCCGATGTATTCGTACAGGGCGCGCAGTGCAGAGTCATAGGTGCCGTCGCGGCTGAGCAGGTCGTCGAGCGTGTCGATCGTGGCCGCGCCGGCGAGCTGGTCGCGCACCGTGCCCGCGTCGGCGAGCGACGAGGCCGCCGCGTCGAGATCGTTGAGCGCGTCGGACCATTGCGCCTGGCGGCCTGCGGTCGTGGCCCGGAAGACCTGCGAATCGTGCTGCGCGAGATCGTCGAGCAGCTGCGTCACGAGCGTCGCCCGAGTCTTGATCCGCGACCACTGCGACCCCAGGTCAGGAATCGCATCGACGGCCGCATCAAGCGCATCCATCTGCGCCGACGTTTCCGGCCCCAGCCGCCAGCGTTCGATGTGCGCGTTCGCCGCTGCCTGGTCCGCGTGCAAGCCGGCGATGGCGCCCGAGATCGTGGCCAGCGCTCCGTCACCGTCGCCCATTGCCGTGCGCACCTTGTCCACGGCCAGCCCCTGCAGATTGCCGAGCGTGTCGCGACCGGCTTTCGAGAGCGCGGTCGCGGCAGTGTTGATACCCGTCAGGTCGGTGGTCAGGGTCGCGATCCACGGCTGCGCGCCCTGATCGGCGGCCCACATCACCTCCGGCCGCTGGTCGGGCGTCTGGACTCGATCGGCAGCAACGGCAAGCCCCGCGCCACCGAGCGCGATGAGCACGAGCAGCGTCGTTGCGACGAAACGAGACCTGGTCCCCACGGTGCGAGTCTAGGTTCGGTTCGGGTCGGTCCGCTGCCGTACGATCGGGTCAGTGGCTATTGACCTGATCGCGCGCATGCCCAAGGCGGAATTGCACCTCCACCTCGACGGTTCGCTGCGGCCCGCGACGGCGCTCGCTCTGGCCAGGGAGCGCGGCCTCGACGACGGGATGACCCTGGCCCAGATGAGCGCTCGCCTCCGGGCGCCGGCGCAGGTCGAGAACCAGGCGCAGCTGCTCGACGCGTTCGAGCTGCCGATCGCGATCATGCAGGACACCGAGGCGCTCTATCGCGCGGCCTACGAGCTCGTCGAGGACGTCGCGACCGACGCCACGCGCTACGTCGAGATCCGCTGGGGACCGCTGCTCCACATCCAGAACGGTCTCGACCTTGGCGCGGGCATTGCCGCGGTCGTGACGGGAGCGTGGGACGCGAGCCGCGCAACAGGCGTCATCGTGCGCCTGATCGCGGTCGCGCTGCGCTCCCATCCGGCCGACGCGAACGCGGTCATGGCCCGTATTGCCGCGTCCTTCCTTGACCAGGGCCTGACCGGCTTCGACCTGGCCGGGCCGGAAGAGGCGTTCCCCGACCCTCTCGTGCACGCGCGTGCATTCGACATCGCGCGCGATGTCGGACTGGGCATCACCATCCATGCCGGCGAGTGGGGCGGCGCGGCGCAGGTCCGGCGCGCGCTCGACGTACGCCCAACACGCATCGCCCACGGGGCGCGCGCGGCCGACGACGCTTCGCTGATGGCCGAGCTGGCCGCGCGCAACATCACCCTCGACGTCTGCCCTACCAGCAATGTCCAGGCGTCGATTTTCTCGTCGCTTAAGACGTTTCCGATGCCGGCGCTGGTGGCGGCCGGCGTGCCGCTGACGCTGTCGACCGACGACCGCACTGTCTCCGACCTGACGCTGGTGCGCGAGTACGAGCGCGCGAGATCCGACATTGGCGTTGCGATGGCCGACCTGTGGCGCATGAACCGCCACGCGCTGGATGTCGCATTCCTGCACGACGACGAGCCACTGCGCGATGCCCTGCGCGCCGAGTTCGACTCATTCGCGGCGTCGGAGCCTGCCCTGTCCGCGTGAGGGACCGGCGCTGTCGGCTGAGGCTGATGCGCATTCCGACTGGCGATGCGCACGGCGTGACTCACGATCCGTAATAGGCATCGGCGGTAGGAACTGCCGGGCTAGTCGTGCGCGAGTTCGTCCAGGACGCGCCCGAGCTCGGTGGCGTTGGCCGCGACGCGGGTGGGGCGCAGCGAGTCGGGCGCAGCGTCGAGGTCGGCCCGCGTCGTGACGCCGGTGAGCATCAGCACGGAACGGGCGCCGACCCGCCGCGCCGCGGCAATGTCCGTTTTCAGGCTGTCGCCGATGACGACGGCCGAGGTCATGGGCACGGCCGCGAGCTCCGCGGCGGCTTCGAACAGGCGCGGCTCGGGCTTGCCGACGACCATGTCCGGCTCGCGGCCGGACGCATAGGCAACCGCGGCAACCATCGACCCGGCACCGGCCATGAGCCGGTCTTCGGTCGGGAAGATCGGGTCGCGGTTCGTGGCCCAGAAGCGGGCGCCGCGCCGGACGCAGTCCGCGGCGATGCTGAGCCGCTCGTAGGACAACAGGAAGTCGACGCCGACGACGAGCGTGTCCGGCGCGGCGCCCAAGCCGCGCGCAGTTGGCGGCACGGTCCTGATGCCCACGTCGCGCAGCTCGCGGGCAAGGCCGGGGCCACCGAGGACCATGGCCACGCGCGTCGGCGGATGTGCCTCGGACAGCAGCACGGCCGTCGCCCGCGCGGCAGTGACGATGCTCTGTTCGGGCGTCGGCAGCAGCGGCACGCCGACCTTCTCCAGGCGGGCGCGATACTCGTCTCGGTGCGAACGCGAGTTGTTGGTCACGTAAACGATCCGGTCGCCGGCCTTGGCGCGCCGGTTGAGCAGCGCGGCCATGCCCGGCACGGGATCGCGGCCGCGATAGACGACACCATCGAGATCTACAAGCAAAAGCACGGGACGATGGTATGACGGCGCTCGACGGCATCGCCCGGCTGCTGGTCGACGGCAACAACCTGCTCCATCGCGTGAGCGGCGGCGTCGACGACGGTGCGATCCGACTGCTGCTCGCGAGACTGACCAACGCCATGCCGCCAACGGTCGACACGATCGTCATGTTCGACGGCCATGCCGCGGCCGGGACGGATCGCCGGCAGCGCGTCCGGCGCGGTCTCGAGATCCATCACGCTGGCTCGCTCTCGGCCGACGACGCGTTGCTCAACATCGTCCGTGACATGTCCGCTGGCGACCGCGCCGGCGTGGTCATCGTCACCGACGATCGAAGCCTGACCGACAAGGGCCGTCATCTCGGAGCGCGCACCCGCCGCCTCGACTGGCTCCAGGAGCTGCTCGAGCACCCAGTCGGCGCACCGACGACGCAGGCATCGATCGGCCGCAAGGGCATCCGCAGCCCAAACTCGGACGTGCGCGAAGCAGCGGCCGAAGAACGCAAGCCGTGGCAACCAGGCCGCGGCGCGACCAGGAAGCACGGCAATCCAAGGCGAACCCACCGAACGACGTAAGTCGCGGCGCGACCGACCCCGATCTACTGGGCGGCGACCACGAACGAGTACGGCCCCACGCCATCGGTGGACGAGACCTTCACCGTGTACGACCCGGCCGGCAGGCTGTACGAACCCAGGTCGAAGCAGAGTGCCACGTCCGTGGTTCCGTCGGCGGCCGGGATTGCGGTCCCGTCGGCCCCGAGCAAGGTCCAGTGGATGTACGTCTCGCCACAGTCGCCCAGCGCATGGAGCACGAGTGTCTGCGGGGTACCCAGGCTGAACGTGTACAGATCGACTTCGCCACGGGTCGAGATCCCGCCGGCGCCCGGCCCGGGTACGCCGGTGGAGACGGTCTGGCCGACCGTGATCGGGAACGTCGCGGTGGGTGGGACACCCCAAACCTCGAAGCCGTACGGGCCGAGGCCGTCAGTTGTGGTCACCCTGATCGTGAAGTTGCCGGCAGGCAGCGTGTACGTGCCGAGGTCGAAACAGAGCGGGGAGTCTGTCGTTCCGGCGTCGGACGGCACCGAAGCCCCGTCGGACCCTAACAACGACCAGTGAATGCTGGTGCCGCCGCAGTCGGCCTGCGCGTCGAGGTAAACGATCTGCGGCGCACCCAGGTTGAAGGTGTACAGATCGGTTTCGCCCGGCGTCGTTACCTCGCCAGCGCCGGCCGACGGCTGCCCGCTGCTGACAGGCTGGTCGAGTGCGATCTGGAAGGTGGCCGTCGGCGACACCGCCCACAGCTGGAAGGCGTACGTGCCCAGCCCGGAAGTCGTCGACACGGTGATCGTGTAATTGCCAGCCGGCAACGTGTATTCGCCAAGATCGAAACAGATCGCCGAATCGGTCGCGCCCGAGTCGGACTTGACCGTCTCGCCGCTCGGCCCAAGAAGCGCCCAGTGGATGAGCGTGTCGCCGCAATCGCCCTGGGCGTCGAGATAGACGACCTGTGGCGCACTGACGCTGAACGAGTAGCGGTCGCTCTCTCCGGCCGTCGTCATCTCACCCGCGCCCGGCCCGGGCTTGCCCTGCGCAACCTGGTCGCCGAGAGCGATCGGGAACGTGTTCGCCCCGGCCACGGCGGTCAGGGTGAACGAGTAGTTGCCCGTCGTGTCCTGACCTGCGACCCGGATCGTGAACGTGCCGGCCGGCAGCGTGAACGTCTTCAGGTCGAAGCAGATCGATGAACTTGTCGCGCCGTCGTCCGAGCGCTGGGCCTCGCCGGTGGGTCCCAGCACACTCCAGCTGATGCCGGTGGTCGTGCAGCCGGTGGCTGCGGTCAGGTAGACGGTCTGCGGCGTGGCAAGCGTGAATGGATACAGGTCAACCTCGCCAGGCGCTGCGATCACGCCTGCCCCCTGCGCCGGCTGATCGGGCGCGACGGTGTCGCCAACGGCGATTCGGTAGATAGCGCCAGGTGCTTGCTGGTCGATCGTGCCGGCGCCAGGGCGGGTCGCGGCCGCTGTCGTCACTGCGAATCCTGGATCTCCGGTCCTGGCAACGTCGAAGATGCATGCCTCCAGGGCGTCGTCGGGTACGCCGGCCTGCCTGCAGATCGATTCCGCGAAGGTTGACGTGGCCGGGTCGATGGGTGGTGGGTTCGGATCGGGGAAGGTTCGATCGTCGAACGTCGCCGTCGTCTCACCGGGCGCGTAGTCGAAGAGCGATTCATCGGCACTTATGCGCCAGCTGTCGCCGAAGGTGCGATACAGGTCGTCGTAGGCGAAATTGACGTGCAGCGCCGGCGCAGGTATCCGAGTGCCGTCCTTGGCCTCGATGAAGTCCTGGGTGGTGTCACCCGTGTACGGGCCCAGGAGGCCGTGCAACGTGCCGATTCGCTCCGGCATCAGGCGCGTGCTGATGTCCAGGCCCTTGACATTGCGGAACACGCGGACGAGCGAGCCATCCGGCCAGCCAACCAGATAACTCCCCGTCTCGGGCGTAACGAACCCACCGTGGGGCAGGTCGTCGCGCCCGAGCAGCTGCGCCGGCTGGCCGTCGATGGCAAGGGCCACGACGCCCAACGGCTGGAAGCTGAACGTGAGCCGGTCACCGTTGTCCGAGATGGCCACCTGCGAGGTGACGCTGACCCATTTCGACGTCGAGTACGGGACCTGGCGAACCTGGATGTTCAGGTCGCCGCTGTCGGAACGCAGCGCGGTGAACTCGCCAACGGCCATGAAGTCGAACCACAGGCCCGCGGCATTGTGCAGGTGCGGGTCGCCGGCAGAGCCAGGCCCGCCCAGGCTGCCGCCGGAGCTCCCGTCGTCGCCGTTGTCGGGAGCGGCGGGATCGTCGGGGTCACATGTGGCAGCACCGTTGCAGGCGTTCTGAGGGTCGTCTGGATCCGGGCCGGGGTTCTGATCGCTTGGGCTGCACTCGGACTCCGGACCCACGCAGTTGGCATACGGGCCAGGATTGTCCTGGTCATCAGGTGGATCTGGCGGAGGCTCGTAGCCCGGATTCGGCGATGTGCCCGGGTCTCCGCAGCCGAAGATGCAAAACACCGACGTATGCGTGTTCACAACGGCACCGCCCACTCCGGGCCCTACCCCGACGTGGCCGCCGCTCAGGCTCGTACTTCCGTCGTCGTTGAAGCTCTGGTCATAGCCCGGGCTCACCACTCCGATTCCGAAATCCGTGCTGGTGCCCGCCCCGCCGAATTGATTGAGCGGGTTCCCAGGCTGGTCCTGAAGCTCACACCCAATGCCGACTCCAGCCCCGGCACCGAAGCCGACGCCCTCGCCCCAGGTGAAATAGACGCCAAGACTTGGCCCGCCCGTTACGAGGCCGGCCCCGATGGAAAAGGCGCCGCCGAGGCCGACAAAGGCCGAGGCGCCGGTGGACACGACATCGCACGTCCCCGGCTGATCGATCCGGTTGACGGGATCGTCGTGGGCGTAGCGGTATGGATTGGCGTCGCCGCCGCCGGGGCCCAGTGGATCCGGCGCCGTCCAGCGCATCGTGGCCGGGTCGTAGTCGCGCGCTCCGAAGTGGACCAGCCCGGTGTCGGGATCGACAAGACCACCGGCCAGGCCGAACGGAATATCCGGTGGCGGCGCAGCGCCGCTGCCCCAGGCATCGGCCGCGATGGGCTCGGCGATCGCACCGGTCGACGCGTCGACGATGAGCCGCGGGGTTCCGGCGTCGTCGCCGACCACGACCTCCGTCTTGCCATCGCGGATGTCGTACGCCGGACTGAGGCCGGCCGAGTCGTATACGTAGCGTGCCGCGATCTGGCCGCTCGAGTCCAACTCCGCGGCCGGCCGAAGTGAGTCGGCGTAGGCGAACGAGCTGACGAGCTGTCCATCGACCATCCTGGCCACGCGCCGGCCCATGCCGTCGACCACGTATTCGACCTTGCGACCGTCGGCGAGGGTGACGGACGTGAGCCGACCGGCGCTGTCGTAGTCGTATTTTGTCGTGCCGTCCGCGTCGGACGCGCTGGCCAGCCGGCCGGCATCGTCGTAGGTGAAAGTGCGAGCCCCTGCGGTCAGTAGCTCGCCGCGAGCGTCGTATGTGAGATCGGTATCAGTGGCGCCGGTTTCCTTGATCAGGTCACCGCTGGCGTCGTAGGCGTAGGCCGTCTTCGCCCCGTCGTAGGTCGCCGAGGCGAGTCGCCCGGCGTCGTCGTAGGTGAACGCCGCCGTGTGCTCGACCCCGCCAGCAATCGTCTCCGCGCGCTGCGTGACGCGACCGAGCCCGTCGCGGGTGATCTCGAGGTCGTAGATGGTCTTTCCCGACGACGACACGGTTTCGCCCACGATCTCGGCGAACTCGTTGTAGCGCCACGTGCGATCGACCGCGCCGAGGTGCTCGCCCGTAACGAGGCCGCTTGCCGGGTCGCGCGTGATATTCATGTCGCCGGCCTGGATCAGGCGCCCGGCCGCGTCGTACTGATACTGGATGGCGTCCTGGCCGCCGATATCGTCCGCGGTCGCCTGGCCAAGGCCGTCGTACTGGCGGTCGAATGTCGCGCTGAAGACGCCCGACCAGACCTCCTCGATGACTTCGCGGCCGTCGAAGGTCCGCGTCAGGTCCTCGCTGGAGCCGTTGTAGCCGGTCAGCGCGCCGGTACTCACGTCATAGCTCAAGGCCACGCTCTGTCCGTCCGTCTTGACCGCTGTCGGCCGGCCGGACCCGTCGCGGTCGAGGTCCACGCCACCGCCGTCGGGGTAGTCGAAGCCGGTGACGACTCCATCGGCGTCGTAGTCGAAATTCGTGTAGCTGAGCTGGTCGCCGGGCGGCAGCGTCGTCGAAGCGAGCCGGCCGTCGGCGCGATATACGGCCTCGGTCAGGCCGAGGGCGCCGCCGCCATAGGCCACGACGTGGCCCGCGGCATCGCGCTCGGCCACCGCTACCTCGCTTCCGGACGGCGTTGCCAGTTCGGTTCCGCTGCCGTTCGGACCGGTCGACAGCACGCGGGCATTGCCCACCGGATCGGTCACCGTCACGGCACCGGTGGCGAGGTCGTAGTCGTAGCGCCACTGCCTCGCGCTGGCGCCGCTGCCCATCGTCATCAGCGCGAGGCGGCCACCCGAGTCGTACTCGTACGAGACCGGTGGTTGACCCTGGGTGGCGACGCTCACGACGCGGTCCTGGTCGTCGTACGTGGCATCGGTCTTCCGTCCGTCGGGCGCGCTCGCGGTCAACCGGCGCAGGGTCGGGTCGTAGCTCACCGTCCAGATCCCGGTGCCAACCGTCGTCTGGCGCGTATACGTGTTGGCAGCGAGCGTGTCGTCGACAACGGCGCCCTGGCGCTCCTCAGCGATGGTCAACGTGCGGCCCGCCGGGCTGGTCGCGGACGTCGACAGGACCGGCGCGCTCATTCCCCACTGCGCATCGGCGGACAGGGTCATGTCGTACTTCGTGCCGTCCGCAGTCGTGACCTCGCGCGACGTGCCCTGGATGGCGACCGACGTCAGCGTTCCAGTTCGATCGGTGTAGGTCCGGACGGTCTGGTCGCCGTTCGTGGCGATGGTCTCGTCCCAACCGCGACCGGCGCCGGTCAGCGACTGGACCTCGATGCCGGCGGGCGAAGCGGCCACCGAGAAGCTGACCGTCTGCCCGTTGGGACCGTCGATGCTCGCGATGCGGCCCGCCGAGTCGTAGCGCAGGACATGGCGCGCGCCAGCCGCGTCGCGGATCACCTCGACCAGTCCGCTGGCGTTTGTGGTCAGGTGCGTTATGCCGCCCGAAGGGTCGACGACGGCCGCTAGCCAGCCGTTGAGCACGCCGAGCTTCGAGCGCATGCCGCGCGACGTGACGATCTGGACGGGCGTCCCTTCAGCGTCGCGCAGGATCCGCGTCTGTCGGTTGCCCGGCTCCGTTATCGATTCCAGGCCCTGGTCGCCCCACGCAAAGGCGAGCGTGGTCATGCCGGTGAAGCCGTCGATCGCGCGCAGCTGCCGTCCGCTTGTGTCGAATACGTAGATCTCGCTCGCATCGACCGATGGCACTGCGAGCGCCGGCTGGCCGTCTGCCGTGACCGGCGTCGCGGCGACCTTGCGCCGCGCACCGTCGCCGGTCTGGAGCAGCTGGTTCGCCGGGTCATAGGAGGCGAGGACGTCGAGCGACCAGCCGCCAAGCCCGATCGGCGCTGCCGGAATCGACGTTCCCGCTGTCCAGCCCGGAACGCGGTCGCTCGAGTAGGTCAGCGAGAAGTTCGATCCGCTGATCGGGATCGACACCGTCGCGTTCAGCCGCGGACAGGGGACGACGATGTAGTCCTCGCAGTCGCCGATGTCGACCAGCGGAGGGCCGGGTGCGGCCGACGGTGTGCTCGACCCTGTGGGTGTCGGCGAGTTGGCGGGCGACTGCGACGCCGTGGCAGGCGACGTCGGCGAAGGGATCGTGTTGGGAGGCGGCAGCGGACTGGCCGTGGGTGGTGGTGTCGGCCCGCAGGCCAGCACCGTGCCGATCAGCAACGCGCCCAGGGTGGCCCTGACCGGGCTCCTGCCGTCCCGCAGCGAAGGCGGCACCTGGATCCCCTCTTGCGTGGACAAACTGTCCGACACCGCGGTCGGTGACCGCCGAGCAGCAATTCTCCGGTGTCCCGATGCGATGTCAAGGCCGAATGTTGGGGGCTTTGACGAGACACCGCGCTGGCGGAGACCAGGTCTTCGCCGCGTCCTATCATTCGCGTCGTGCCACCCACGCCAGTAGATCCGTGGACTGCGTTCCTGCAGTGGCTGCAGACGATCATCATCCCCGACTGGAACGGACTGATCGCGCTGCTGCCGCTCATGCTCATCGTCGGCGTGATCGGACCGGGCCTGAGCCTGATCGCGCTGTACTGGGTCTACGTCCAGGTCACCAATCGGCGCGGCAAGGTGCGCGTCGGTGACCCCGAGCCAGTCGCCGTCGCTCAGCTCGCCGACGGCAGCTACGACTACCCGGCCAACGCTCCGTACTGCCCGACCCACCATCTCGTCTATCCGGCAACGATGCGCGAGTGCCCGATCGACGGCGAAGAGCTGCTCGTCCGCTGCCCGGTCGACAGCTCGGTCCGTGTCGCCAGCCAGCAGCTGTGCCGGACGTGCGGCACTCGATACCAACTGGGCGCGTCACTCGCGCCGCTCGTCGTGCGCCGTCGTGGCGTTCCACCAGCCGGTGGAGCCGCGGTCGCCTGATTCGCTCTGAGTCGTTCTGAGAGGTTCGTCCCATGGCTGCGATGTCCTATTACGCATTCGACGTGGCGATGGTCACCATGGGCATCGCCTTCATCCTCTTCTGCGTCCACACGACGCTGCTCGCCGCCGGCCGGCGCCAGGTGGCGGCGGCCGTGGGGGCCGGCGGCGGAACGGCCACGACCACGATCACGACCACGCTGACGACCCTGACCGCGAGTGATTCGGCCGTCAGCACGCCGGCCGGCGGAATGGCCCAGGCGTTCGTATGGGCCTCCTTCGTCCTAGTCGGTGTCGGGCTCGCCGTCCGCGCCTACCTGGTTGGCCGTGGCCCATGGGGCAACCTGTACGAGTTCAGCGTCGCGTTCTCGTTCGGGATCATGCTGGGCTACCTGTTCCTCAGCCGGCGCTACCCGATCCGGGCCATCGCCTTCGTGCCCATCGGTGTCGCGTTCTTCCTGCTGACCTACGCGTTCACGCTGCCGGCCGAGATAAGCCCGCTCGTGCCGGCTCTCGACAACCCGCCGCTGCTCACGATCCACGTGGCGATGGCGATGATCAGCTACGGCATCTTCTCGGTCAGCTTCGGTGCGGCCATCGGCTATCTCATCCAGGGCCGCGAGAACCGCGTCTCGTGGCTGCCGCCGGCCAAGGTCCTCGACGAGGTCGCCTATCGCGCGGTGATCATTGGCTTCCCGGTCTTTGCCACGCTCATCATCCTTGGCTCGTACTGGGCCTCGATCGCGTGGGGCCGCTACTGGGGCTGGGATCCCAAGGAAACGTCGGCCCTCGTTACGTGGCTCATCTATGCCGTTTACCTGCACGCGCGAAGCCAGCGCGGCTGGGCGGGACGCCCAGCCGCGCTGATCCTCGTCATCGGCTTCGGGGCGGTGATGCTCACCTACCTTGGCGGCAATCTCTTCTTCGGGGGCCTTCACAGCTACAGCGGTCTCTAGAAAGCGGGCCGATCGGCCCTCGCATCAGCGCGCGTCACGCGGAGAATCGGGCACATGGCAGCAAGACGAATTGGAATCCTGACCGGCGGCGGCGACGTCCCTGGGCTCAACTCGGTTATCAAGAGCGTCGTCTACAACGCGACGGAGATCGGCTGTGACGTCATCGGCATCCGGCGCGGCTGGGAAGGCCTGACCCACATGCGCAGGGCCGAGCTCCTCGCCGCGGGCGGGCGCTACGACAGCGAATACATCCGACCGCTCGATCGGGTCAACACGCGCACCATCGACCGGACGGGCGGCACGTGGCTGCATACCTCGCGCACGAACCCGTCGAAGATGAAGGCCGGCCGACTGCCCGCCCATCTGCCCGCGGAGCGGCTGGCGAACATGGAGACGGCCGATGGGCTGTATGACCTGACGCCGGTCGTGCTCGACAACATCGAGTACCTGGGCCTCGACTACCTGGTCACCATCGGCGGCGACGACACGCTGTCATATTCGGCCGTGCTCGATCGGGCGGGCGTGCCGGTCATCGCCATTCCCAAGACGATGGACAACGACGTCCAGGGCACCGAGTACTGCATCGGCTTCTCGACCGCGATCACGCGCGCCAAGGAGGCGATCAACCGCCAGCGCACGACGCTCGGCTCGCACGAGCGCATCGGCGTGTTCCGCATCTTCGGCCGCGACGCGGGCTTCTCCGCGCTGTACACGGCCTACGTCGTCTCCGGCCGCTGTGTCATTCCCGAGTCGCCCTTCGATCTCGACCGGCTGTTGGACGTGCTCGTCGAGGACAAGCGCTCCAACCCGTCGCGCTACGCGTTCGTCATCGCGTCGGAAGGCGCCATGTGGAGCGGCGGCAAGCTGCGCGAGTTCGGCGAGCCCGACGCGTTCGGCCACCGACGCAAGGAGGACGTGGGTTTCGCGCTCGTGGAGCAGATCAAGCAGCAGACGGGCGAGGACGCCGTGAACTCCGAGCTGACCTACGATCTGCGCGCCGGCGAGCCCGATTCGATCGACCAGATGGTCGCGATAACGTTCGCCAACATCGCCGTGGATCTGATCCGCGACAGCGACATCCATGGCCGCATGGTGGCCATCGTCGACGGCAAGTACGCGCACGTGCCCATCCCCGAGCCCGGCAACCCGCGCAAGGTCGACATCGACACGATGTACGACCCCGAGCGTTTCCGGCCGCAGTACCACAACCGGCTGGGCCGGCCGCTGCTGCTCGGCTCATCGCTCGACACACCCGCACAGGTCGGCGACCCGGTCCTCGCGCGCTAGGGCGGCACCGTCGCTCGTCCCCCTAACCTGACGCACGATGACGTTCAGACCGGGCGCCAGGCTCAATCCCGGCGAGGTGATCGACGAGCGCGGCGCAGGCGGCGGTCGCGGAAGCTTCGGCTTTCCCGGCGGCCTGGGCGGCGGGATCGGTCGCGGGGGCTTCGGGCGAGGTAGTCGGGGCTCGCCTGTGGGCGTCGGCGGCATCGGCAGCATCGTCCTGCTGCTCCTGGTCGTCGGCGCGTTCTTCGTCCTCAACAGCGGCCCGGGCAGCGCGACCGCCAGCGTGGTCGGCCCGGGCGCCAGCGACATCGCAACGTGCCAGACGGGCGCCGACGCCAACTCGCGCGAGGACTGCCGGATCGTGGGCTACGTCGATTCGGTCCAGGCCTATTGGACGGCCGCGCTGCCGGCCCTTGGCACGCAATACCAGGACGCCCAGACGGTGCTCTTCTCAGGCACGTATGACACGGGCTGCGGCCAGGCTTCGACTGACACCGGCCCCTTCTACTGCCCGGCCGACAAGTACGTCTACCTCGACCTGGACTTCTTCAGCGACCTCGTCACGCAGCTGGGCGGCTCCGACGCGCCGCTCGCGCAGGCCTACGTCGTCGCCCACGAGTACGGCCACCACGTCCAGGACCTGCTCGGCGTCCTCAGCGCAAACCAGTCGAGCGACACCGGCCCGACCAGCCCAAGCGTGCGTCTTGAGCTCCAGGCCGACTGCTACGCGGGCCTCTGGGCGGCGAACGCGGTCAGCACGGGCTACATCGAGCCACTGACCGCCGACCAGATCGCCAGCGCGGTGAGCACGGCCAAGGCGGTCGGCGACGATTGGATCCAGCGCCAGTCGACGGGCACGGTCGATCCCGAGCAGTGGACGCACGGTTCGTCGGACGAGCGCGTGCGCTGGTTCACCACCGGCTATAACGGCACGGACGCGACCGACTGCGACACGTTCAGCACGAACGCGCTGTAGCTACCAGTCGATCAGGATGCACTCCTGCTTGCCCACGACCTCGCCCGCGTGGCCGGGCTCGATGATCACGAAGTCGCCCGCGCGGCAGGTGACGCTGGTCCCGTCGGCCATGCGGTAGACGATCGAGCCCGCGATGACGTACTCGTGGTGCGAGCCCGGGCAGTAGTCCATGCCGGTGCGCGGCTTGGCGTTCTTCTCCCAGCTCCAGCCCGGCTTGAGGCGCGAGCGCCAGACGACGTTCTCGCCGATCTGGACCGCCTCGGCCTCGCCGTCGCCGTCGTATTCCTCGGTCGCCTCGGGATCGTCGAGGCTCTTGCGATAGACACCCATCTCGTGGTCTCCAGCGTGTAACTTCGACGGGATGCTACCGGCCGACAAACCGCAGCGCCCTCCGATCTCGCCGGAGGCACCGACCTCACCCGAGGCTCCGACCTCACCGCCTGCGGACTGCTGCGAGGTGGCCCCGCGCATCTCGCGCCATTTCGACAACCGCATCGCCGAGCTGACGGCAGACGGTGAGCTGCCCGCGATGGTCGACGTGTCCGAGATGCTGCTGGGCCTGCTGTCCGACGTGGCTTCCGTTGCACCGACCGTACTCGAGCTGGGCTGTGGAAGCGCGGCGCTGATGACCGAGCTGGTCAGGCGCGGCGCCGCATCCGCGGACGGAATCGACTTGTCACCGGACATGATTGCTGCGGCGCGGCGCCGCGCCGCCGAAGCGGATGTGGCCGATCGATCCTCGTTCGTGCAGGGCGACGGTGCGTTGATCCCGCTCGAGGCGCACGACTGGGTCGTGCTCGACCGCGTGATCTGCTGCTACCCGAACGTGGAGTCGCTCCTCGCCAATGCCACCCGCGCGGCCACTCGTCGCGTGGCCTTCTCCGTCCCGAACTCGCGCGGGTTGCGCGGCCTCGTCAACAGAGTCGGCTGGTGGTTCGAGAACGTGCCAACGCGGCTGCGCGGCTGCGCCTGCCCCACGTTCGTGCACGACATCAATCGGATCGAGCGCATCCTCGGCCGTGCCGGTTTCGCGCGCAGCCGCGACGCCCGCCTCGGCCTGTGGTACGCCGCGGTCTGGGACCGACCCGCCGCCTAGCGCCCCGCCGCGTGGCGCCGCTAGCGGCGGACTTCTCGGGGACGGATGCGCATTCCGGCTCGCCATGCACGGTGCCTGACTCGTGAGTCGGAATCAGCATCAGGCCTGTAGTGGTGATGTCGACAGACGCCCGCGACTAGCCCACCACCGGGTGGCCGAGTGGGCTGTCGTCGCGCTCCCAGACCATCAGGTCGTGGGCCAGGTATGCCCGGGCCACGTTCCGCTCGCGGAGCAGCGCCGCCCAGGCCGGGTACTCGCCGATCCGATCGCCCAGCTCGTGCTCCAGCCGCTCGGCGAAGACGGCCGAGCTGAAGCGCCAGATCTCGGCAGCCTGGCCGGCGAACATCACGATGCCGTCGTCGGTCGACACCAGCAGCGCCTGGTGGCCGGTCGTGTGGCCCGGAGTCGGGACGATCACCACGCCGTGTCGGAGCTCGAGCTCGCCCTCGATCACCTCGAGCGTCGCGCCCTCGAAGTCGCACGTGTACTGCGGGTAGGTGAAGTCGGGCGTGCGCGCGTTGTCGAGCTCGATCTGCTGGACGTAGATCGGCACGCCGGGGAACTCGTGGTTGCCGCCCGCGTGGTCGGCATGCATGTGGCAGTTGACGATGGCCTTGATCGAGTCCGGGTCCACGCCACTGTCCGCCAGGGCCTCGCGCGCCGGCCGATAGCGCGGGTGGTAGCGCTGGCGGACGTCGTCCTCGAACGGCGAGAAAACGGAATCGAGGGCTGGGGCCGATCCCGTGCAGACCAGTCCTGCATCTGGCAGGAGCCAGCCCCGACTGCCGCGCGCCGGCGCCGGGTTTCCACCATTTCCGCGGATTCGCGGGGATGGAATCGGCCGAGCCGTGCCCAGGAGGTGCCAGTTCCAATCAGATCCGGCGCATGGCCGGGATCTGGCGCCAAAACGTCCGATTCCGCCGCGGATTCGAGGCGCTCAGCGGCGATAGCCAGTTCGGTAGCACCCCCAGGGGTGTCCGCGCAGCAGTCGGAGCGTTAGTCGGTTCCAACCCAGGGACTAACGAGCGCGGCAGTCGCCCACATGCTGGCGAGGGCAGTCGGAGGCGTTAGTCCGGCTCCCAAGCGGTGAGTCGGAGCTACTGAGCGCCCGCCTGTGCGGACAGTAATCCTGGAGATGCTGCGCGCTCGTCGAGGCCGACAAGGAGACCGCGGCGACCGTCCACGCGGCCCGCCCAGACGGTCCACGGACACTCCACGGACGGTCCACGGACGCTCCACTGCGGGTCCACCGCGATTTTGGGCCAGCCACTAGGACTAGCATTGCAAATCACTGCCGACCACCAGATATTGTGGTTTCAGGCTTGACATGGCTCGGCGCTCAGGACTAGCATCGACAGATTGCGAGCGCCGCAGACCACCCCAGTGGGAGTCGGTGCAGGTGGTAGGGAGAGGGCAAGAGAGATGGCTCGAGCTGCGGGCGCGGTGGCACCAGAAACGACAGGCGACGGGACAAGAGTGCTTGCCGCAAACCCTGCTCTCAAGGCCGTGATGAAGGGCTCAAAGAAGCTCGGGCCCATCGATGACGAGGGCCGCTTCACCGGCATCGGCGTCAAGGGCCTGACCTTCGAGCGCCGCTGGACCACGCCGGGCATCCACCCGTACGACGAAGTCACCTGGGACCTGCGCAGCGCGGAGATCAAGAACGAGTCGGGCAAGCTCGTCTTCGAGCAGACGGACGTCGAGGTCCCGAGCTTCTGGAGCCAGCTCGCCACCAACGTCGTGGTCAGCAAGTACTTCCGCGGCCACATCGGGACGCCGCAGCGCGAGCGCAGCGTCAAGCAGCTCATCGACCGCGTCGTCAACACGATCGCGGCGTACGCGAGCACGCAGCACTACATGCGCACGGAAGAGGACCTCGCCACCTTCAAGGCTGAGCTGACCCACCTGCTGCTGCACCAGAAGATGAGTTTCAACTCGCCGGTCTGGTTCAACGTCGGCGTCGAAGAGCGCCCGCAGTGCAGCGCCTGCTTCATCAACTCCGTCCACGACGACATGGGCAGCATCATGGATCTCGCCAAGACGGAGGCGATGCTCTTCAAGTACGGCTCCGGCTCGGGCGTCAACCTGTCCACGCTCCGTGGCGCGAAGGAGAAGCTCTCCAAGGGCGGCGTGGCCAGCGGCCCCATCTCGTTCATGCGTGGCCTCGACGCGTTCGCGGGTGCCATCAAGAGCGGCGGTACGACGCGCCGCGCGGCCAAGATGGTCATTCTCAACGCGGACCATCCCGACGTCATGGACTTCATCGACTCCAAGGCCAACGAGGAGAAGAAGGCCTGGGCGCTCATCGAGGAGGGCTACGACGCCAGCTTCACGGGCGAGGCGTACGGAAGCGTCTTCTTCCAGAACGCGAACCACAGCGTGCGCGTCACGGACGAGTTCATGCAGGCGGTCGAGTCGGACGATCACTGGAACACACGAGAGGTCAGGTCCGGTCAGACCGCGGCCACGTACAGGGCACGCGACGTGATGCACCGCATGGGTGAGGCCGCGTGGATCTGCGGCGACCCGGGCATCCAGTACGACACGACGATCAACGACTGGAACCCGGTTTCGAACTCGGCGCGCCAGAACGCGACCAACCCGTGCAGCGAGTTCTCGTTCATCGACGACACGAGCTGCAACCTGGCCAGCCTCAACCTGATGAAGTTCGTGCGCGACGACGGCGAGTTCGACGCCGAGGCGTACCGGTACGCGGCGCGCATCACGATCACCGCGCAGGAGATGCTGGTCGACAACGCCAGCTACCCGACGCCCCAGATCGAGCTGAACTCACACCTGTTCCGCCCGCTGGGCCTGGGCTACGCGAACCTCGGCGCGCTGCTGATGAGCCGCGGCCTGGCCTACGACTCCGACGAAGGGCGGGCAACCGCCGCTGCCCTGACCGCAATCATGACCGGCGAGGCTTATGCCCAGTCCGCGGTCGTGGCACGCGACCACGGTGGCCCGTTCAAGGAATACAAGAAGAACGAGCAGCCGTTCCTCCGGGTAATCAAGAAGCACACGGCCGCCGCGTATGCGATCCCCGCTAATCGCAATGCGCCGGCGGAATTAATCGACGCAGCACGGTCATCCTGGGACACCGCACTCGAATTGGGCACGCAATTCGGGTACCGGAATGCCCAGGTGACCGTGCTCGCGCCGACCGGCACGATCGCTTTCATGATGGATTGCGACACGACCGGCGTGGAGCCTGACATCGCGCTGATCAAGTACAAGAAGCTTGTCGGCGAGGGCTTCCTGAAAATCGTGAACAAGACGGTTCCGTCCGCGCTCAAGAAGCTGGGCTACTCCCCGCTCGAGGTGGAGGACATCGTCAAGTACATCGACGAGCGCGAGACGATCGAGGGCGCGCCTGCGCTCAAGCCGGAGCACCTGTCCGTCTTCGACTGCGCCTTCAAGCCGGTCAACGGCGAGCGCAGCATCCACTACATGGGCCACATCCGGATGATGGGCGCGATCCAGCCGTTCCTGTCTGGCGCGATCAGCAAGACGGTCAACATGCCGGAAGCGGCGACCGCGGACGAGATCGCCAACGTGTATATGGAGGGCTGGAAGCTCGGGCTCAAGGCCATCGCGATCTATCGGGATGGCTCGAAGCGCTCACAGCCGCTCTCGACGGGCAAGAAGAAGGACAAGACAGAGCAGACCACCGACCAGGCAGCGGCGCCGATGAAGGCAGAGCTCGCTGGGGAGCCGAAGCCATACCGGCGCCGCTTGCCGGACGAGCGGCGCGCCGTCACGCACAAGTTCCAGGTGGCGGGCCACGAGGGCTACATCACGGTCGGGCTGTACCCGGATGGTCAGCCGGGCGAGATCTTCCTCAAGATGGCCAAGGAAGGGTCGACGATCAGCGGCCTGATGGACTCGCTGGCGACGATGACCTCGATCTCGCTCCAGTACGGCGTGCCGCTGCGCGACCTGGTCAACAAGTTCTCGCACATGCGCTTCGAGCCGTCCGGCTTCACCGGCAACAGCGAGATCCCGATCGCCAAGTCGACCGTGGACTACATCTTCCGCTGGCTCGGCTCGCGCTTCCTCTCGAAGGACGACCGGGACGCGCTCGGGATCATCTCGAGCGACGCGTACGTGACTGAGGCGCCGGCCGGTTCAGCTGACGGCATTGCCGCGGCTGGACTGAGCTTCGCGGAGCCCATCGCGACGACTCCGGCGAGTGGTGCTACAACTTACGCCAACGGGGAGGCCGGTGGGCCCAAAACATCATCGGCCGAAGCTGCTGTTCCTCCTCTGGCGGAGACCGCTGGTGGCACCGACCTCCCCGTCCTCTCCAATGGCCACGCGTCGAACGGGCATTCCAACGGCGGCTCGAGCCAAGCCATCAAGCCCCTCGACCTGGGCGGCGGCACCAAGGTCGCCTTCTCGGTGAGCGCCGACTCCCCGTCCTGCTCCGACTGCGGCTCGATCATGGTCCGCAGCGGCAGCTGCTACAAGTGCCTCAACTGCGGTTCCACCTCCGGCTGTAGCTGAGAGATAAGCGCCCGCAAATCGCCGCAGCGTAGACTCCCGATTAATGGAGTCCGCTGATAGGGCCGCACCCTTCCTACGGTGGGCAGGCAGCAAGCGCCAATTGGTCCCACGCCTCGCTGCATATTGGCCGGGAGGCGGGACTCGTTACATCGAGCCGTTCGTTGGCTCCGCCTGCTTGTTCTTTCACGTGGCACCGGACTCAGCGATACTCGGCGACATCAACCCTGAATTGATCAACACTTACATCGCGGTCCGCGATCACGTCGCTGAGGTCGCCAGCATCCTCGCAGATCTCAGCCCCGGACAAACCGAGTACTACATGATCCGGGCGCTGGCCCCCGAGCGCATGTCGCTCGTCGAGCGAGCGTGCCGCTTCATCTACCTGAACAGATTCTGCTTCAACGGCCTGTACCGCACCAATCAAGCGGGTCAATTCAATGTCCCGTACGGGGCCAGAAAGTCGGGTTCCCTTCCTACTCGCGCAGACTTGCTTCGATGCTCCAAGGTTCTTCAGGTGGCGGAGTTGGTCGTAGGTGACTTCGAAACCACGGTCGACGGAGCAGGCGCCGGGGACTTTGTCTACATGGACCCGCCGTTCGCCCTATCCAACCGCCGTTCGTTCAGACAGTACGATCCCGCCGCGTTTGGAACCGACGACCTGCTGAGGCTCAGGCAGGCGATGGAAAGCATGGCAAGCAGGGGTGCACGTTTCGTCGTGAGTTACGCGGCCGACGATGAAGCTTTATGTCACTGGCAGGGGTTCGACGTCGCATCCGCGAGCGTCCGGCGAAATGTCGCCGGCTTCACCGCGAGCCGGCGCCGAGATCGGGAACTACTCGTGAGCAACGCTTCGACGACCGTCCACTTGAATTGGGATCTAACGTGACTTCCCCTGTGACGGGCGATCAGCTCGTCGTCCCGACCGGGACCCTCGTTCATTTGACGCCGGACGACCTACGCCCAAGCGCCAACAACCCGCGCCAGCTCTTCGACCCTGAACCGCTTCAGGCGCTGTATGGCAGCATTCGAGAACATGGCGTCTTGGTGCCGCTGACGGTGTACAGAGTCCCGGGCCAGACGATATACGCCATCTTGGACGGAGAACGCCGTTACAGGTGTGCCGTGCGATTACAGGATGAAGGCGTCACGATTTCCATACCCGCAAACATAGTTGATCCACCGGATGCAACGGCTGCACTACTGTACATGTTCTCGATTCACAATTTTCGTGAACCCTGGGAGCTCATGCCCGCCGCGATGAGTTTGAAGCTGCTCATCGACGAGGTCATGACAGACGATCCCGCGCGCCTCAAAGCACTGACAGGTCTTAGTGACCGTCAGATCGAGCGTTGTCTGCTGCTACTTAAGTTCGACGAGAAGTATCAATTAATGTCTCTAGCCCTTGATCCGCGCGTGAGGATTCCCTCGAACTTCTGGATAGAGCTTGCGCCTGTTCTTGACCTGTATGAAGGACTCGCGCCGGCCTTTACGGATGCGGTGGGCGGCCGCAACGGTCTCACCGACATAATGATAGACAAATATCGGCATGGCCAAATCAAGAGCGTTGTGAACTTCAGACGAATCTTGGAAGCGTACGATCTGATTGAACAGGATCGCGCCGAGTTTCTCGACGAACTGCAGCGTTTCGCCTCCGAGCCGGATCGCGAATTACGCGTGGCCTTCGATCGCTTTATCGGAGATCAGCGACGGGTACGGACTTTCCTGCAAGCCTGTGAGGATTTTGTGAAGCTGATCAGCCGGACTTCGCTGGAACATGTCACAGACGATCGCCCTACCTTGATAGCGGCCGTCTCGAATGTTCTTATCGCCGCCAACCGTTTGCGGCTCGCATTGGAGGGTGACGATCCTCCAATCGCTACGCCCTCCGGAGACGACGACTAGACCGACCGATAGTGCTCCTTCTCGCCCGGGCGCTAATCAAGGTCCTTGGGCATTGTCGTCGCTATCAACCCCAGAGGCCAACGTTTGGATCGGTGCGGCGCTGGCTTAACCAGTTCGATGCGGGTGAGCGCGACGGAGTTGTCGCCCTTCTCGACCACGTAATCTTCATATCGGAGAACGATCTTCGACATGGGTTAGCCCGCCATAATGAGATCCTGCTGAGGCGGCTGGCAGCCAGCGGCATTGCGCCGACACACGTTATCTACGTTCAGATGGCCGACGCCGGCAGCTCGAGCGGTTCGGTGCTTCGAATGTTACGCGATGACTGCAATCTGCAACTACGCGGTTGCAAGTTGATCGACGGTACGAACGCAATCGAGCTCGGCAGACTCACCAAAGCGCTTGGGCGCGGCGCGATCATTTACGTGGACGATTTTTCTGGGACTGGTAATCAGCTGGCGCGAGCCCGCAGCGCCCTGGCTCCAGCCATCACGGGAGTCTTCTCAGAATGGTTCCTCGTTGGTTGCGCTTGCGAGGAGGCAATTCATCGACTTGGCAGAGACGGCGTCGAGCCGATAACGCCGAAGGTGCACACTCGGGCTGAGCGGCCATTGCATACGTTTGGGTCGGGACTTGATGACGCAGCCAAGGCGGCACTTTTGCGATTGTCAGAGACAATCTCCGGCGGCAAAGGACATGGACTTGGCTACCAACGGATGGCGACCATGGTGGTTCTGGAGTGGAACACGCCTAACACAGTGCCCATGATTCTCCGTGGCAATGAAGGCCAGGTCCCATACGTCGGGATCTTCCCGCGTACGACCGACAGAGAGCAGCCTCCGGCCCTCTAGCGTTGACTACTCTGTTGATGTCACAACGGATGTGATGGGGTAGAGCCTCACGATGCCGATCGCAGGAATCCGTCGCGAATCGTACCGAAACCCAACAAAGGGAGTTGATCGTCCGGCCGGCTTGGTGGGCTTCCTCGGAACAAAGGCGTCAGGCACAGCCTTCAGTATGTCGCTCGGAACGTAGTCTATGGCGACCAACCGCCGGTCCTTCGGATCGAACGAGACAACAAACAGAGCATGCGTTATCCCGGCGATGATCTGTTCTTGCTGACGGGGCCATGAGCCACCAGGCAAAGTCGATGGCCATGCGCCGGTCACTGACGTAATCGCTTTGACTTGCGCCATGAAGCCACAGAACCGGCAGATGACGTCGGCACAATCGAAGTTAACAGGAAGAGCCGTCAATCTCTTCCTTCCGCACGAGGGGCACGTTATCTGTCGACAGACCGCGCGCTCCCCTTCCTTGCCGGCTAATTGCTGGGCGGTAGCGGGCATTCTTCTCCTTCACAGGTCACGGGAAACGTGGACAACAGGACGACCGAGACGACTGAGTCAATCCTCAGCGTCGGTACACAGTGTCGGAGTGCCACTCGAGGAAGTCGCGCCGAGGCGGTGAGTAGGGCGCCACCGGCGAGTTGATTGATCGGCCATCCAGCGCGTAGTAGTCACGGCCGTTCTCGAATTCCTCGCGGATCCGGCGACTGACGCGGACCTTGAGATCAGGTGTAACCGTCACGTATCCGCGGTCGAACAGTGTGTGCAAGTCGGACCGCAGCAGGAGACCGTTGTCGATCGCGTGTGGTCCGTCGAGGCTGTACGGCTTGACATGCGCGGCCTCGAGCACGGGCATGGTGCGTTCGCCCGTGATCGCGCAGCGTCGACCATATGCGTCGGTAACCAGCACGCGGAACG
>CAYYVV010000016.1:0-50754 GCA_964475245.1 uncultured Anaerolineaceae bacterium
CCAACATTCGGTGAGATCGGCCCTCCGGAGCAATCCGGAGGGCTTTTCGGTGGGGGCCGTTGAGCACTGGTGCTCGGGTGCCGATGGGACGAGGATCGGCTGCCGGAGGGCAGTTCTCATGCTTACACGTCGTGTTGTCGTGCGCGTCGCCAGCCTTGCGGCCGCTGGCATGCTCGTAGCGGTCTCGCCGGCCGGGCTCGTGAACTCTGCATCCCGGGGCGCAACCATCGTTGTCAGCAGCACCGCCGACGTGATCCGCGCCGACGGCTCGTGCACTCTCCGCGAGGCGATCCGCTCGGCCAACCTCGATCAAGCGATCGGCGGCTGCTCAGCAGGCCACGGGACGGACACCATCGTCCTTCCCGCCGGCCACTTCGTCCTGAAGATATCCGGCACCGCTGAGAACGGCGGTTTGAGTGGCGACCTGGACATCTGGACCGCGATGACGATTCGTGGCAGCGGCGGCCTGCCGACGATCGTCGATGGTGGCGGCGTCGACCGCGTGTTCGACGTGGTCGGAGACGCTCACGTGACGATCGATCACCTGACCATCGAGGGCGGCTCAACCACCGACGCGGTCGGGACGGACGACGACCACGGCGCGGGCATCACCACGAGCGGAACGTTGACGCTCACCAATAGCGTCGTCGACGGCAACAGCACGGGGCCCGAAGGCGCCGGCGGCGGCATCTACAACACGGGCACGCTCAGCGTGTCCGACTCGGTGATCAGCAACAACCACAGCGGCAGCGGCGGAGGGATCTACTCGTCCAGGTCGGCGGCGATTCGCTACGACCTGATCGACGCTAACACTGCGGACGGTCGTGATGCCGTCCAGGGACCCGACGCCGCGGGCGGCATCTCCTCGCACGGCTGGCTGGACGTTTACCAGTCGGTCGTCACGGGCAACGAAGGGCGTGGCGAGTGGGGCAACGGCGGGATCGCCATGGATGGCGGCGTCGTCTCACTCACGGCCATCGAAAGCAACGGTTCAGGCGAATGCGGTACTGGCGGAATTGTGATGAATAACACCGTCCTCAGCCGCTCCACCGTTGCGTACAACAGCGGCGGCTACTGCGGCGTCGCCGGTGTCTACGCCATCAACAGCCAGGTGGTCAACACCACCATCAGCAGTAACGAGGTCTCGAATGGGGGCGGCGGGTCCTCCGGCGGCATCAGGTCGGAAGGCAGCTCGCTCGTGAACGTGACGATCGCCTTCAACGGGTCAGTCAGTGGCCCGGGCGGCCTCGATCCGGAGTTTGCCGTGGGGTCGTTGAACCCGACCGTTCTCACCAGTTCGATCGTGGCCGACAACACTGGCCAGCTGGCCTCAAGCGGCGCCACCGCGCCCGACTGCGGCGGCAGCGTCGCGAGCGGCCAACGCTCGCTTGTGTCTGGTGGTTACAACCTGATCGGCAACGCGGCCGGGTGCGTCATCGCCCGACAGCAAACGGATCAGGTGGGCGTCGATCCCCTGCTCGATCCCTTGGCCAACTACGGCGGTCCGAAAGCCGGACCGAGGTCAGAGCGTGGTACACCACTCCTGACGCACACGATGCGCCCAAGTAGCCCGGCCATCGACGCGATCGGCGCCGGCGCGCCCTGCCCCGCGCTCGACGAGCGCGGCGTGCATCGGCCGCAGGATGGCAACGGCGACCGGGTCAAGAAATGCGACATCGGCGCGCTGGAGTGGATGTAGGACGTCCTCGCCACCAGATCAGGGGCCCGATATCGGCGTGAAGGTAGACTGTACGAACGACGCCGGACAGCACGAACCGAACCCATAGACCGTTCGGCGGCGGTTCAAATCCGCTTTCTGCTACCACCCCCACCCCACGGAAAAACACAGTTGAGCGAGTCCAGATCGCCGATTCGAAACGATTGCCTGACGACAATCGAGACTTCTGGAAGGTCTGTTCGGGCGGGTAGAACGACGGGCACACCTATAATCCAGCCCACTCTCGCACTTGGACGTGCGCACCGGTCACCGGAGGCCAACTCCTCTTGAACAGTCGCTTTCTCCGTAACGGCATCGTCACCCTGGTTCTCGTCGTGGGCACAGCGGCGCTGCTGTACATGTTCATCTTCCCGAGCAGCACCAAGGAACCCATCCCGTACAGCGGCGACAACTCGGTCCTGCAGCTCGTCTCGCAGGGCAAGGTCGCGAAGATCACCCAGAGCGGCCAGCAGCTCGACATCGAGCTCAAGGCAATCGACCCGACTACCACGAAGGCGGAGGTCGAGACGAGTCTCGTCCCGAGCGAGCTCGCGACAAACGTCCAGACCGACGTCAACAACGCCTGCCAGCCTCCCGATTGCACTGCCCCGCCGCAGGTCTTCGGCGGCGTCGCCTCGGACAGCAGCCAATGGCTGAGCCTGCTGGTCACCGCGCTGCTGCCCATGTTGCTGATCGGCGCGCTGCTCTTCTTCATGTTCCGCCAGGCGCAGGGGACGAACAACCAGGCGCTCAGCTTCGGCAAGAGCCGCGCACGCATGTTCCTGGGCAACAAGACGGTCGTCACGTTCATGGACGTGGCCGGCGTCGACGAGGCCAAGACTGAGCTCCAGGAAGTCGTCGAGTTTCTGAAATACCCGGAGAAGTTCAACCAGCTGGGTGCGCGCATCCCGCGCGGCGTGCTCCTCGTCGGACCGCCAGGCACGGGCAAGACGCTCCTCGCGCGCGCCGTCGCGGGTGAGGCCGGCGTGCCGTTCTTCAGCATCTCGGGCTCCGAGTTCGTCGAGATGTTCGTCGGCGTCGGCGCTTCGCGGGTGCGCGACCTGTTCGATCAGGCCAAGCGCAACTCGCCGTGCATCGTCTTCGTCGACGAGATCGACGCCGTCGGCCGCCAGCGCGGCGCCGGCCTGGGCGGATCGCACGACGAGCGCGAGCAGACCCTCAATCAGATCCTGGTCGAGATGGATGGCTTCGACACGAATACCAACGTGATCGTCGTCGCCGCCACGAACCGGCCGGACGTGCTCGACCCGGCCCTGCTCCGCCCGGGCCGTTTCGACCGCCAGGTCATCCTCGACCGGCCGGACATGAAGGGCCGGCTCGAGATCCTCAAGGTCCATATCAAGGGCAAGCCGCTCGACAAGCAGGTCGACCTGCCGTCCATCGCCCGTCAGTCGGCTGGCTTCAGTGGCGCCGACCTTGCCAACCTTGTCAACGAGGCGGCGATCCTCGCCGCGCGGCGCAACAAGAAGGTCATCACCACTGGCGAGTTCTTCGAGGCGCTCGAGCGCGTCGTTGCCGGCCCGGAGCGCAAGAGCCGCGTGATCAGCGACCAGGAGAAGGCGATCATCGCGTATCACGAGGGCGGCCATGCCATCGTCCAGCGCGTGCTGCCCAAGACCGATCCGGTCAGCAAGGTCAGCATCATCAGCCGCGGCATGGCCCTCGGCTACACCATGGGCATGCCGACCGAGGATCGCTACCTGCAGAGCAAGAGCGAGTTCGAGGACAAGATCGCCGGCATGCTCGGTGGCAACGCCTCGGAGAAGCTGATTTTCGGAGACACGACCACTGGCTCATCAAATGACATCGAGAAGGCGACCACGCTGGCCCGCAGGATGGTGACCGAGTTCGGCATGAGCGACAAGCTCGGCCCGCTCTCCTTCGGCACCCGCGATGAGCTGGTCTTCCTGGGGCGCCAGATCGGCGAGCAGCGCAACTACTCGGACGATGTCGCCAAGCTGATCGACGAAGAGGTGCGCGCGATCATCGATCGAGGCTATGCGCGGGCGATGGAGGTCCTCGTGCGCTACAAGGAGCGCCTCGTCCAACTCGCCGAGCGGCTCGTGGCCGAAGAGACGGTCGAACAGGAAGAGTTCGAGAAGATGTTTGCCGACCTGCCCGACCCGCGCAAGGACACGCACATCACGCCCGTGCCGCTCGACGGCCCGATGGTGCGGCGCGCCGTGCCGGAGGAGCCGTCTGCCGGCCCCGCTCAGGCGCCCAAGCCGTCACCGCAGCCGGCCTAGCGCAGCCGACGCCGCGTTCTTGCGCGGCGGCGGCAAATCGAGCATCCGGAGCTAGACGAGGGAAGCGACGTGGAAACGCGGTTTGATGACCTGGACGCGTTCGTCGAGCGCACCGCCGACGCCCGGCTGGACGACTACCTCGAGCTGTTGCGCATCCCGAGCATCGGCACGCTGAGCGAGAACGATCCCGACACGCGCGCTGCGGCGCACTTCGTGGCCGACCGATTCGCGAGCATGGGCTTCGAGCACGCCGAGGTCTCCGAGACGAACGGCAATCCGATCGTCTACGCCGATTGGCTGCATGCCGAGGGCGCGCCGACCGTGATCGTCTACGCCCACTACGACGTCCAGCCGGTCGACCCGCTCGACCTGTGGCTGCGCCCGCCGTTCGATCCCGTCGTCGAGGGTGGCCGAGTCTTCGCCCGCGGCGCGGCCGACGACAAGAGCCACGTCCACCTTCACCTCTGGGCAGCGCGGGCGTGGCTTGAGACGCGTGGCCGGCTGCCGGTCAACCTCAAGATCGTCATGGAGGGCGAGGAAGAGTCCGGATCGGACAATTTCGAGCCGTGGATCAAGGCGCATCGCGAACGTCTCGGCGCGGATCTCGTGCTGATCAGCGACACCGGCTTCTACGAGGGCAATCACCCGGCGATCACGGTCGGTCTGCGCGGCCTGGTCTACACCCAGATCGACGTAACCGGTCCGCGCCTCGATGTCCACTCGGGTACGTTCGGTGGCAACGTCCAGAACCCGGCCAACGCGCTGGCGACGATCATCGCGCGGCTGAAGAACGAAGACGGATCCATTGCCGTGCCCGGCTTCTACGACGAGGTGCGGCCATTGACGCCGCGCGACCGCGAGGAGTTCGCCCGGCTGCCGCTCGACGAGAACGAGTACGTTCGCGACTACGGGCTGCACTCCGTGTTCGGGGCACCCGGCTTCTCGGTCATGGAGCGGCGCGGAGCACGGCCAACGCTTGACGTCAACGGCATCTGGGGCGGATTCCAGGGCGACGGTTCGAAGACGATCATCCCTGCCCACGCCCATGCCAAGGTGTCGTGCCGGCTCGTTGCCGACATGGATGTCGACACGACGTTCGAGCGGCTGCGCGAATACGTGCTGTCGGTCGCACCGCCAGGCGTCGAGGTCAGCGTGACCAAGCTCAATGAAGGCCGTTGGGCGCTGACGCCGATCGATCACCCCGCGACCCAGGCTGCCGCGGCCTGTCTCGAAGAGGTCTTCGGCGAGAAGCCGTTCTACCTGCGCGAGGGCGGCTCAATCCCGGCCGGTGCCTCGTTCGCCAGCGTCCTGGGCCTGCCGGTCGTGCTGCTCGGTTTCACGCAGCCCGACGACCAGGCACACGCGCCCAACGAGTCGATGCGCCTCGACAACCTCGAGGGCGGGTTGCGGACGATCATCCGCTACTGGCAGAAGCTCGCCGATACCAAGCTCTAAGGCCCCCCTCCGTGGCGGGACCTATGGTGCCCCGCCGTGTAGGAGGTTCGGCCGGTGCCCGTGGGCAGCAGGCGCGACTAGTCTCGCTGGGTGTCCACCCGTTGGGAGCCCTCTAACCCACTTTCCGGCTCTGCTCCAGTGCCCGACGTTGCGCCTTCGACGGAGCTGCCGCCCCTGACGCCGCTGGCGACGCCGGCAAGTCCTGCCGTCCAGCCCAGCTTCGTGGTTACCGATGCCCCGCGTTCATCTGCCGACTGGCAATCCACGTCCGATTCGTCGCCACTCCACCCGCGCAGCGCGATGGAGGTCCTGAGCGGACTGTCGGACAAGGTCAGCCATGGCGCCGTGACTGAATACCTGCCCATCCCACTCGGCATGACGCCGCTCGACAGAACCCTGGGCGGCGGGATCCGGTCGGGCGAGCTGATCCTGATCGGTGGCGCCCAGGGCACGGGCAAGACGACGATGGCGCTCCAGATGGCGCGCAACATCGCCCAGAGCGGCCAGGCCAACGCCCTTTACATCTGCTTCGAACACGACGAGGAATACCTCCTCAACCGCATGATGGCGATGGAATCGGCGCTCGCGAGCACGATGCCGCCGTCGCCGAACAGTGCCGTGAAGATCCAGGATGTCCGGCGCGAGGTGCTCGGCACATGGATGGCCCAGGGCGGCAATTCCGATGCCGACTTGCGCGCCAACCCGCGACTTCGGCCGGCGATCGAGCGCATCGGCCGCTTCGGCCAGGGGCTCTACCTGCTGCGCGGCTCGAACACGAACACGACGCCGCAGAACCTGCGCACGCTGATCGAGGAATACCGGCGCACGGCTTCGTCCCGGCCGCTGGTGGTCTTCGTCGACTACCTGCAGCGCGTGCCGATCATTCCCGAGCCTGCCACCGAGGCGGAGAAGGTGACGACGGTTGTCGCCGCTCTCAAGGACATGGCGCTGTCACTCGGCGTGGCGGTGGTGTGCATCGTCGCCGCCGACAAGGAGGGGTTGAAGGCCACCCGCCTGCGCAACCACCACCTGCGCGGGTCGTCGGCGCTCAACTATGAATCTGACGTGATCCTGATCCTGAACGAGAAGTACGCAATCGTTGCCAAGGTCAACATCGAGTTCAACCCGTATCAGGCGCAGCGCTTCCGCGACTGGACGATCCTGACAGTCGAGAAGAACCGATCGGGCAAGGACGCCGTGGATCTCGAGTTCGAGAAGCATTTCGAGTATTCGTGCTTCAACCCGAACGGCCGCCAGGTCCAGGAAAAGCTCATCGAGGAGCGCCTCTACAACGATTGATCAGGGCATGCCTAATGCAGGAGCTCCATCCAGTTGCGTGGCACGCGACCGGCGGGGCCGGGCGTGGGCTGGCTGAGCGGATGGCTGGCCGGTGGTGCGAGGCGCGGGCCGTCGAGGTAGTCATCGAGGTCGAAGCTCCAGAACCAGTCTTCGTCGGGCTCGAAGCTTTGAACAACGACGTGTCCTGACTCCTTGGCATGGCGGCGGGCGTGTTGCGACGGAGACGAGTCGCAGCACCCCACCTGTCCGCAGCGGGCGCAGCGGCGGAGGTGGAACCACCATCCGCCGCTGGCGAGACACTCCATGCAGCCGGCACCGCTCGGCGGCACACCGGCGTCGATGTCATCGTCCGTGATCACTCTGGTCGGAGCCTCCCTTCGCGCCGCGAATACGTCCTGTCTGCCTGTCCGCGAGTCGCCGGGTCGACCGCTCGCGGGTGCGGCGGCAAAGCGTACGTGAATGAGTCCGGCGCCCAGCCGGCCAGCTCCCCGGCCGCACGGTAGACCGTGTCCATGAACGCGCGCACCAGATCCCATCTCTCGGGCAGCGCCCTGATCGACTCGTAGGGCAGGACCCACTCGCCCATCGCCGTGGCCCACGAGGCCGAAGGCACGTCGAACGGGTATTGCTCGCAGCCCGGAGGATCAGGGACGATGTACGAGAAGAACATGGCCTCGCGCTGGTCATCGCCCGGCCAGAAGCCGACCGACAGGTGCTCGGCATCGAGGTCGTAGCGCATCAGGTAGTTGGAGCGCGGAGGTGGCACCGCCCGACGGCCGTTGAACAGGGTGACGGCGAGGTCGAATCCGCCCCACCAGAAGTTGACAGCGCTGCGGCCGAAGAATGGTGAGCGCCACTCGTCGTAGAAGTTGTGGACATCCATCATCAGCCGAAACCACGCGGCGCCCAGGACCGGGTCGTAGTCGCGCGGCCTGAGATCCTGGGCGAACGGCGTCGTGTCAGACCTTTCCTGTGGTTTGTCCCACATCTCGACGGTCACACCGAGATCGCGCAGGACGACCTGGTAGTCGGTCCAGATCTCGGCGATCGCACGTGCCGGAGCGAGTGGCACCAGCCGGCTCGCGCCACCCTGCAGACCGATGTGCAGCGCACTGTCGACGAAGTCGAGCCGCACCTCGACGGCCCCGTTCGGTGTCGGCAGGACGCGTGTGGTCAGGCCCCTTGGCGTCAACGCCAGCGCCGCGTGCGCCCATTCAGGCAGGGTCGGGGCGAGCGAGAGGCGCAGCTTGCCCATCATCTGCGTGACGAGGTGGATGTAGTCCTGGGTCGCCGGCCAGCTGCCGGTCCGTGCCAGCGAAGGCCATTCGGCGGCGTGGGTTGCACTGGACGGCTGAAAGGGGCTGTTCATCGCGCTGAAAAGCGTATGCCTTCAGGAAATGGCCATGGCGCCACCCGCGGGACTCGTCAACCGAACCGTTATCGGTAGACTCGGCCGGATGGCTGAATCTGGTGCCGGACGTCCGGAGGTGATCTTCCTGGACGTCGGCGACACACTGATCAGAGCCCATCCCTCGTGGGCCGGCGTTTACCGCCAGGGCCTGCTCGAGGCGGGCATCGACGTCCCCGAGAAGGACCTCGAGCGAGCGCTGCTGATCGAGTCCCAGACCGGCGGTTGGTGGAACATCGAGGATCCCTTCGAGCCGACCGAGGAGAACTCCTTCCGGCGCATCGTCGACTTCGACAACGCGGTCCTGGGCCGCACGGGTTTCACGAACCTGTCCGAGGACGTCTTCAGGCGGATCGAGGAGGCCTTTGCCCGACGCTCCGCCTGGTACGTGTATCCCGACGTGCTGCCGGCGCTCGACGCGCTGCGCGAGCACGGCTTCAGGCTGTGCGTCATCAGCAACTTCGTGTGGGGCGCTCCCGAGCTGATCCACGATCTCGAGCTCGCGGCCCATTTTGAGGCGCTCGTCATCAGCGCCCGCGTCGGCTTCCAGAAGCCCAATTCGGGCATCTTTCGCCACGCGCTCGACGTGATGCGCGTCGAGCCCGGCGCGGCGATGCACGTCGGCGACTCGTATCGGGCCGATGTTGTGGGCGCGCGCCGTGTCGGCATCAAGGGCGTGCTCATCGATCGCGCAGGTGGTGCAGTGCCGGCGCGGATCCGCGAGGAGCGTGAGGATCCGGATCTGGTCATTGTCAGCGACCTTTTCGAGCTGCTCGACCTGCTCGGCATCGAGCGACCGGCACTCTCGCCTGCCTGAGCCCTGGCGGCTGTTCGTCGCCGCGCCACTGCCCGATGTCACGGCCACGGCCGTGTCGGAGTGGCTGGCGCCGTTGCGCGCGGCCTACCCGGCCACGCGCTGGATGCCGCCGGAGGTGCTGCACCTGACCCTCGTTTTCATGGGCCAGGTCGATTCCGGCAGCGTCGCTGCGATCAGCGACGGCCTCGCCGCGGTCGCCTCGCGCCACGCGCCGTTTGCGACGCGGACGTCGGGCGCGGGCGGCCATGTCGACGACCGACCGGGCGCTCGCCACGGCGGCGTGGCGTGGCTGACGCTGGGCGCCGGGGCGCGCGAGATGACCGACCTCGCGCTCGACGTCGACGAGACGCTCGGCACGCACGTCTTCACGGCCCAGCGCCCGCCGCGGCCGCACCTGACTGTCGCGCGCAACATCGACGCCCCCGCGCTCCGAGCACTTACGACACTGGCGCAGAACCTGGACCTCGAGTGGGGCACGAACTCGGTTGTCCTCTTTCGCAGCCTCCTCGGCCCGGGTGGCTCGCGCTACGTACCGCTGGTGACGCACGCCCTGGCGCTGTAGGTCGCCAATACGCCGACTTTGCAGATCACTTGCGCAACTTCGTGCTGATCGCACGCTTTCGAGACCTGTCATCGCGCCAGAAGATCAGTTTGGCCGAATGATCTGCAAAGTCGTCAGCCAGAGCGCGCTGAAGGCTCCAAAACCGCCTGACCTGTTCAACCAATCTGCAATCCTGCAATCTGGCGACAGGCGGGCGCCGGTTGACCATCTGCGCGCGGAGTGGCAGACTCCGCAGCCAATCGAACACGAGGCTGTGATCGGGAGAAGTAGTCCGCGATCCTCCGTTTCAGAGACCCGGCGGTCGGTGCGAGCCGGGACGGAGCGAGGGCGAATGGACCCGGGAGCCCCGGACCGAACTGAGGTCGCGCAGGAGGGGGCGCGACCACGGCTTAGGCTCCGGCGCAGAGCGCCAGCGTTATCAGGGCAGCACCGATCAGCATCGGCGGCGAAGCGCCACCGGAGCCCGTCGGCAAACGAGCGCAGCGACGGATGTCGTTGAAAACGGGTGGTACCGCGGAAGGACCGGCCTTTCGTCCCGGCAGGACGAAGGCCGGTTACGTGTTTTCGGCCCCGGAACGAGGCCGAACCGGAAGCGATGGAGGTACCACCGGTGGACGACCGAACCAAGTTCATCCTCGATGAGGATCGCATCCCACGCGCCTACTACAACATCGCGGCAGACCTCAAGCAGCCGCCGCCACCGCCGCTCAATCCGGGCACAGGCCAGCCGATCGGTCCGCAGGATCTCGCGCCGCTGTTCCCGATGGAGCTCATCAAGCAGGTCGTCTCGCGGGATCGCGAGATCGAGATCCCGGACCCTGTGCGCGAGGCGTACAGGCTCTACCGGCCGTCGCCGCTGTATCGCGCCCACAGGCTCGAGAAGGCGCTCGATACCCCGGCGCACATCTTCTACAAGTACGAGGGCGTCAGCCCCGCTGGCAGCCACAAGGTCAATACGGCGCTCGCCCAGGCCTTCTACGCCAGGCAGGAGGGCGTGGCGCGCTTCGCGACGGAAACCGGCGCCGGCCAGTGGGGCAGCGCGCTGGCGTTTGCCTGCTCGGTCTTCGGACTCGAGCTCAAGGTCTACATGGTCCGCGCGAGCTTCGACCAGAAGCCGTACCGACGGATCCTGATGGAGACCTACGGCGCGCAGATAGTTGCCAGCCCGAGTCCCGACACCCAGTACGGGAAGCGCGTGCTGGCCGAGACGCCCGACCACACTGGGTCGCTGGGCATGGCGATCAGCGAGGCGATCGAGGACACCGTCACCCACCCGGGGACGAAGTACTCACTCGGCTCGGTTTTCGACTTCGTGCTGCTCCACCAGACCGTCATCGGCCTGGAGGCGATGGAGCAGATGGCGCTCGCGGACGAGGAGCCCGACGTGATCATCGGCTGCGTCGGCGGCGGCTCGAACTTCGCCGGTCTGGCGTTTCCGTTTATCGGCCGCCAGCTGCGCGGCGAGCACAACTACAGGTTCGTCGCGGTCGAGCCGGCGGCGGCGCCGAGCATCACCCGGGGCAGATACGACTACGACTTCGGCGACACAGGCGAGATGGCGCCGCTGGTCAAGATGCACACCCTGGGTCACAAGTTCGTGCCACCGCCGATCCACGCCGGCGGGTTGCGCTTCCACGGCATGGCGCCACTGGTCAGCGCGCTCGTCGAGCAGGGCTACATCGAGGCCCGTGCAGTGCCCCAGGTGGCGACCTTCGATGCCGGCGTTCAGTTCGCGCGCACGGAGGGCATCGTGCCCGCGCCAGAGTCGAACCACGCGGTGCGCGCGGCGATCGACGAGGCGATCGCCGCGCGCGAGGAGGGCAAGCCGCGGACGATCCTTTTCAACCTGTCAGGCCACGGCCATTTCGACCTCGCGGCCTACGAGGCGTACCTCACCGGGCGCCTCGAGGACTACGAGTACGAGCCTGAGCCAGCCGGTGCCAAGGAGCTCGCCGGGGCAGCCGCCTGACGGGCTCCCGCTGCTCCACCGAGGGGAAATAAAAGTGCTGGCCGCCTGCCCGAGCGGCCAGCACATCGCCCGAAGGCGACGGTTGCCACTCTACCGTCAAGCGCTAGCCGTCGTGCAACCGCACTAGCTGGCCTACACCAGCCGTTCGCGCAAGGCCAGCGCCACGGCCTCGATGCGCGAGTGCACGCGCAGCTTGGCGATGACGTTCTGGACGTGTGTCCGGACAGTATTGTGGCCGATGCCCAGCTCGGCACTGATCTGGCGTGTCGTTCTGCCCCGGCAGAGCGCGCGGAGAACCTCCATCTCGCGCCGCGTCAGTCGTTCGGCCGCCGGGCCGGCGTCGCCGGTGCTGCCGCGTTGCTGCCGGCGGCCGGGCGTCGGCGCCGCGGCCGTGCGGCCGCTCAGGCTCGCCGCATGACGCAGAGCCGAGAGCAGCTCTGCCATCGACACGCCCTTGCCCAGGTACGCGTCGGCGCCGGCGCTCGTGGCTCGCGACGCGGCGTAGTCGTCGGTAACCGCGCTCAGGACTACGACGCGTGCGGCGGGCCAGCGCTGCTTCATCAGCCGCGTCGCGTCGGCGCCCGTGCCATCGGGCAGGAGATAGTCGACGATCGCCACGTCGAAGTCGGGAATGCCAGGGTCGATCTCACGCAGCGAGCCGGCCGTGGCAACAATGCTGATATCGGGCTCAGCCGCAAGAAGCTTGGCGAGGGCTTCGACTACGAGCCGATGGTCGTCCACGAGGACGACTCTTGTATGTGATGGACGGGCAGCTTCCATCGGCACCGTACTGGGGGGGGCAGCGGCAGACAGGTCGCTTCAAACCCGAGAATAGCATTGGAGCTCGATGTCACACCGGTGTCCGTGTTGATGGGTGATGAGCTGGTCCTCGGCGTGGCACGCGCGGACGTGCCCGGCGGCCTCGCGTTTCGTGGCGTTTCAGGCAGGCCGCTCGAGCCGTATCTCGAGGCAATTCGGCGCCTTGGCAGCTTCCGCCCGCGCAGCGAGGCCGAGGCGGACCCGACCTGGAAACAGATCATTCCCTACGTCGCGCTGACCGACGGCGACTCGATCTACCTGATGCGCCGGACGCGTGCCGGCGGCGATGCGCGGCTGTTCGACCGCTACTCGATCGGCGTCGGCGGCCACATCAATCCCGACGACGGTGGCGTTGACGGCGGCCTGCGGCGTGAGTGGGCCGAGGAGATCGACGCCGACTTCATTCCGGAGTTCGTGCCGCTCGGCGTCCTGAACGACGACGACAACGCCGTCGGCGCAGTCCACCTCGGCCTTGTCTTCGCCGCCGACGCTGGCGGTCGGAGGGTGGAAATTCGGGAGCGAGAGAAGCTTTCCGGGCGTTTTGCCTCGTTCGCCGAGGTCGAAGCCGTGGCCAAGGACCTTGAAACCTGGAGCGCGCTGCTGTTCGAGTTCCTGGTCGCCCGCGAGCGCGAAATTCAACCGGGGTGATAATCGTTCGCAACAACATGAAATCGAACAGCGTCGCGACGCGACTGCGCTGGCTCGCGCGACTGGTCCTCGCCGCAGGCTTGGCCCTTGTCGTCGCCGCGCCGGCGCTCGCCGACGGCAGCGCACCACAGGTCTACGTGATGCCCACGAGCGGCACCGTCGACCAGGTCATGGCCGGTTACCTGCACGACGGCATCGCGCGCGCCGCCAGCAGCGGCTTTGCCGCGGTCGTGATCCAGATCGACACGCCCGGTGGCGACCTGACCGCCACGGACAGCATCGTCGAGACGCTGCTCGAGGCGCCACTGCCGGTGATCGTGTGGGTCGGCCCGGGCGGCAGCCGGGCGGCGAGCGCGGGCACGTACATCACCCTTGCGGCCAACCTCGCCGTGATGGACCCTGACGCGCGCATCGGCGCTGCGACGCCGATCGACAGCAGCGGCGCGGATCTGACCGGCACCGAAGGCGCCAAGGTTCTCCAGGACACCGAGGCTCAGCTGCGCGTCATCTCCCAGACGCGCAACCGCAACTACGACTGGGCACTGACGACAGTTACAAACTCGCAGTCGTACACCGCGCAGGAGGCTCTCGCCGCGGGCGGCATCGACGGCATTGCCGACTCGATTCCGGCCGTGCTCGCCTTCGCCAATGGCCGGACGACCACGGTCAACGGCCAGCCGGTGACACTCAACCTGGCCGGGGCAACAACCCAGACACTCGAGATGAACCCCCTCCAGTCACTGCTGCACGTGCTGACTGACCCGAACATCTCGTTCATCCTGTTCACGCTGGGCTTCTACGGCCTGCTCTTCGAGCTGGCCCATCCGAACCTGCTGACCGGCACCGTGGGTGGCATCTCGATCATCCTGGGCTTCATCGGCTCGAGCAGTCTGCCGCTAAATCTCGGTGGGCTGCTGCTGATGTTGCTCGGTGTCCTCCTGTTCGCGATCGACCTGCACGTGACCAACCACGGCCTGCCAACAGTTGGCGGCCTGGTCTGCTTCGTACTGGGCGCGGGCGCGCTCTACAACGGGCCGGTCGTGCCCGGAGAACCCGACGTAAGCGTGGCCCTGCCGTTGATCGCGACGATGACCGTGCTCACAGCCGGGTTCATGGCCTTGATCGTCTTCACGGCCGCACGCACCAGGAACATGGTCACCGCACCGGACCTGGTCGGATCGGGGGTCCCGCCTGCGGTGGGCGAAGTGCGCCGGCCGCTGGCGCCGCTGGGGTCGGTCTATGCTGGGGGACAGGAGTGGACGGCGCGAACCGCCGACGAACAATCGTTGGATCGTGGCACGCAGGTTCGCGTCGTACGCCAAGAGGGGTTGACGCTGATCGTCGAGCCAATGGAAGGGGCACCTGCCTGATGGCTGGAACAGCCGCAGCCGGAATAGGAGACTGAGAGCCAGATGGACAACGTTTTGCTCGGCGTCGTCGTCGTCATCGTGTTCTTCGTGCTGGTCTTCGTGTACCTCTCGGTGCGCGTTGTTCAGCAGTACGAGCGGATGGTCATCTTCCGCCTCGGCCAGACGGGACCCAGCCTGGTACGCGGCCCCGGACTGCGCTTCCTGATTCCGATCATCGACAAGCCGCAGAAGGTCGATATCCGCGAGAAGTTCATCGAGGTCCCCAGCCAGACCACGATCACCAAGGACAACGCGCCGATCAACATCGACTTCCTCATCTACTGGTACATCAGCGATCCGCTGCGCTCGATCGTCAACGTCCAGAACTTCGCCGGCGCCCTCCAGGGCATCGCGACGACGACACTGCGCGCGGTCATCGGCGACATCCTGCTCGACGACGTGCTCTCGAAGCGCGACCAGATCAACGAGGTTCTGCGCGCCAAGCTCGACGAGCAGACCGAGCGCTGGGGCGGCAAGGTCACCACGGTCGAAATCCGCGAGATCATCCCGCCACGCGACGTCCAGGAAGCCATGAACCGGATGCTCTCGGCCGAGCGCAACCGGCGCGCGGTGATCACCGAGTCGGAAGGCACGCGCCAGGCGAACATCAACGTCGCCGAGGGCGAGAAGCAGGCCGCGATCCTGCGCGCTGAAGGCAACCGACAGTCGCAGATCCTCTCGGCCGAAGGCTTCAGCCAGGCACTCGAGCGCATCTTCTCTGCGGCCCACCTCATCGACGACAAGACGATGACGCTGCAGTATCTCGAGGCGCTCAAGGGTCTCGGCCAGTCGCCGTCGACGAAGTTCGTCATTCCGGTCGAGCTGGTCGAGCTGGCCAACCGGCTGACGGGCTTCACGGAGCGCGGCCTGGAGGCCGGCAAGGCAACCGGGGCCGCAATGCCCCCAGCCCCATCGCCAACGCCAAAGGTCTGAGGCGGCGTCGACTTCGCCGGGCGGTACGGGCCGGTCATGGTCCTTCCGGACGAGACCGGGGGGTACGTCCGCAGTCTGGGTATGACCGGTCTAGCCCAATAGCATCGGGAAGGAATCGAACGGAGAAATATGCCTTCCCGCGTACTAGTCGTAGCTGCACAGCCCGCGATCCAGCTCCAGATCGGCAACATGCTGCGCCGCGATGGGCACGACATCGTCGTTGCCGGCGACGCCCAGGACGGCCTGCGCCACTGGGCCGCCGACCGTCCCGATCTGATCGCGCTCGACGACGACCTGCCCGGTCCGTCCGGCCTCGAGCTGGTCGCTCGCATCAGGCAGGCGGAGCCGGCCGGTACGCACACCCCGATAGTGCTCATCGGCGGCGGCAACGACGTCGATGCCAAGGTGCGCGCACTGCGCGCAGGCGCCGACGACTACCTCGGCAAGCCGGTTCACCCGCAGGAGCTGTCGGCCCGCGTGCGCGGCCTGCTGGCGCGCTTCGCCCGGCCGCAGATCGGTGCGCGACCCCAGGCCTTCGGCCGGATCCATGCCTACTACGGCGCAAAGGGCGGCGTGGGCACGACGACGATCGCGATCAACACGGCGATCGGCCTGCATCGCGAGCTCAAGCGCTCGGTCGCACTGGTCGATGGCAACCTCCAGTTCGGCGACCACCGCGTCTTCCTCGACATGGGCCTCGACCAGCGCTCGATCATCGATGCCGTGACGGCCACGGCGATCGACGCCGAGGTCGTGCGCAAGGTCATGGTCCGCCACGACTCGGGCATAGACCTGCTCCTGGCGCCGCCAACGCCTGAGCAGGCCGAGCTCGTCAATGGCGAGCAACACCATCTCCTTCGTGTCGTTGAAGTGCTGCGCACGATGTACGACTACGTCGTGGTCGACCTCGACAAGCGCCTCGATGACCACACGCTCGACGTCATCGGCGCCGCAGACCGGCTCGTCGTGGTCATGACCGCCGACCTCTCGTGCATCAAGAACGTCCGCCTGGTGTTCGAGACGATGGGCCAGCTGGCCGTTCCTGACGAGCGGCTGATGCTCGTCCTCAACCGCGCCAACGCGTTCACCGGCATCTCGGCCAAGTCAGTCGAGAGCGTGCTCAAGATGCAGATCGCGCAGCAGATCATCAACGACTACCGATCAGCGATCTCGTCGCTCAACTCGGGCGCCCCGTTCATGGCCAACAGGCCCGACTCCGCGCTGGCGCGTGCGGTCATGGAGCTCGCCCGACTGGTCGACCAGCAGACGACCTCGAGCGCCGAGCTGCGCGAGATGGAGTTCGCCGGCGCGCATTAACCGGCCGATAAGCGGCCGTTAACCAGCCGTCAATCGGTGCTGCGTAACGTGGCGCCGTGCTCGCGACACTCGTCACCGCTGTCATCAACGCTCTGCGCGGTGAGATCGTGCGCGTCGAGATCGACGTCGCGCCCGGCTTGCCGGTGTGCCACATCGTCGGCCTTCCGGACGCCGCCCTGTCCGAGGCACGCGAGCGCGTCCGGGGCGCCATCCGCAACAGCGGCTTCGAGTACCCGTTGTCGCGCATCACGGTCAACCTCGCGCCCGCGGACCGGCGCAAGCGCGGCTCCGCCTATGACCTTGCCATCGCCGTCGGCATCCTCGTCGCGTCGGGCCAGATCCGGCGCGGCGGCGGCTCCTGGGCGCTGCTCGGCGAGCTGTCACTGTCGGGCACGGTCGAGCCGGTCGCCGGCGTGCTGCCCATGGTCGCAACACTCCAGCACCAGGGCTATCGGCGGGTCATCGTTCCGGCTGAGAACGTGAACGAGGCGCAGCTCGTGGCCGGAGTCGAGGTCGTCGGCGTCGTTGGCCTTGACGACGCGGCCCGGCTGGTGGCCGGGCCGCGCGGCAGAACCGCCGGACGAGCCGTGCGTCGCCCGGCGGTCGAGCTGTCCGGACCACGGCCACAGGAGCGCGGCCCGGTGCCCAGACGTGCCACCCGCCTTGCCGCCGAGCTCGAACCAGTCGACCTGATCGACATTCGCGGCCAGGGCCACGCCCGCTGGGCGCTCGAGGTGGCGCTTGCCGGCGGCCACAACATCCTGTTGATCGGGCCGCCGGGAGCCGGCAAGACGTTGCTCGCCCGCTCGATCCCGGGCCTGCAGCCGCCGCTCGGCGACGATGAGGCGCTCGAGGTGACGGTCATCGAAAGCGTCGCCGGGCTGCTCCGGGACGGCGGCCTGCGTCGTGAGCGGCCGTTCCGGGCGCCACATCACACGAGCTCATACGCCGCGCTCGTCGGCGGCGGACCGGCGCTCCTGCCCGGCGAGGCGACCCTGGCGCATCACGGCGTGCTCTTCCTCGATGAGCTGGCCGAGTTCGACCGGCCCGCGCTCGACGCGCTCCGCCAACCACTCGAGGAGGGCGTCGTGGGCATCGCCCGGGCAACCGGCCACGTCCGCTACCCGGCGCGCTTCCAGCTCGTCGCGGCGATGAATCCGTGCCGCTGCGGCCACTTCAACGACGCGGCGCAGAAGTGCCGCTGCGCGTCCGGGGATCCGGAACGCTACATGCGCCGCGTGAGCGGTCCGCTGCTCGACCGGATCGACATCCAGGTCGAGATGGAGCGCGTGCCGACCACCCAGCTGCTGCGCGGACCCCAGCCCGAGTCGAGTGCCATCGTGCGTGAGCGAATCGCAGCGGCGCGCAGCGTTGCCCTCGAGCGCAACGGCGGCCGGCCGAATGCGCAGCTGCCGGCGACGGCCGTCGTCGAAGCGTGCCGGCTCGAGAAAGCCGCGGACAATGTGCTCGTCGAGCTCGGCGCGATGCACCACCTGAGCGCGCGACAGACCCATCGCCTGATGCGCGTCGCGCGCTCAATCGCCGACCTGCGCGAGCACGAGCGCGTCTCGGCAGATGACGTTCTCGCCGCGGTCCAGCTGCGCGATCCAGGCACCGTGTTTGACCAGCGCGCCGCCGCCTGACGCGGTCGCGCGGCGTATCCATGGACGAGCGAACCGCCTGGATCGCGCTCGCGTCGGTCGACGGCATCGGCGAGGAGATCTCTGGCAAGCTGCTCGCGGTCTATGGCAGCGCCACGGCCACGCTCACGGCCGCGAATGATGGCCGCGTCGATGCGTGGATCGCCGAGCGGCGCAGGATCGACGGCCGGCCGCCGATCAACGGCCCAGCCCTGGCAAACCTGCGCGCGATGGCCGCCGACCCGACCGCGCCGCTGCGCGACGCTGCGCAGCGCGACCTGTGGATCCTGACGCCGCTCGATGCCGATTTTCCGTCGCGGCTGCGCGACCTGGATCCGCCACCCGCGATCATCGTCGGCAGCGGCAATGCCGACGCGCTGCGCGGCACACGATCGATCGCGCTTGTCGGCACACGCCGGCCCACGCCGGCCGGCCGCCTGCTCACGACGCGCATCGCGACTCGGCTGGTCGAATGCGGCGCCGTCGTCGTGTCGGGCCTGGCGATCGGCATCGACGGCGCCGCCCACTCGGCCACGATCCAGGCAGGCGGCACGACCGTTGGAGTGATCGGTGCCGGGCACGATCGGCCCGGGCCGCGAGCCCACACGGGATTGCGCGAGGACGTCGTCGAATCGGGCGGAGCGCTGATCAGCGAGTACCACCCCAGAACCCCGCCGAAGCACGGCACGTTCCCGCGCCGCAACCGGATCATCGCCGCGCTCGGTGACGCGACGCTCGTCGTCGAGGCGCCGATCCACAGCGGTGCGCGGATCACCGCGACACGAGCGCTGGAGATCGGCCGGCCGGTCTTCGTCGCGCCGGGACGTGTCGGCGATTGGGCGACAGCAGGATCGCTGGCCGTGCTGCGCGAAACACCGGCGCGTCCGATCGTCGGACTCGACGAGCTTGTCGAGGACCTCGGCTACCTCGCGCCAGAGCAGACCTCAGACCGCGCCGTGACCACGGCCCACGCTGCACTGGAGATGCTCGGCGCTACCGAACAGGTCGTCGCCCGCCGGCTGCTCGAGGGTCCGGCCAGCCTGGACTCGCTGGTCGAGAACACCGGTCTCGCGCCGGCGGTCGTGTCGAGCGCGGTGACTTTCCTGCTCATGCGCGGCTGGGTCCAGCCCGTCGGCCCGACGTACGTCGTGGCCGGAATCCTGGTGCGATGACGGGGGGTCGATCGGGACCTCCGTACCGTGTCCGTGCTCGCTCCCGATAGGCGAACCTCGGGGGGTGATCAGCGGAGTCATCATCCACATCGAGAACGAGCTGCCCATCATGGTCGACCTCGAAGAGATGCCGGGGCCGAGAGACGTGCTCGTGCGCTGCACGAACGTGCGCACCGTCGATGGCAAGCGGCCTCAGTTCGTGCACGAAAAAGGCTCGACCTTCTTCTTCCCGATGAGCATCGTTCGCCTGATCGAGGCCCCCGCGACCTCGGCGAGCACGGCCCTGGCCCTCCAGGACGAATCGGATGAGCCGGAAGACGCGCTCGCGCTCGAGGCATTGGACGACGCTGAAGAGGACCTCCTGGCGCGCATCCGCCAGATCTGAGCTGCGCCGCCGGCCGCGGCTTCCGAAACGAGCCGTGCTAGGCTCGAATCAATGACCAAGAACCTGGTGATCGTCGAATCACCCGCCAAGGCACGCACGATCGAGCGCTACCTGGGCCCCGGCTACCGCGTCCTCGCCTCGTACGGGCACGTCCGGGACCTGCCCGAGAACCCCGGCAAGAACAAGCTGGGCGTCGACGTCGAGCACGACTTCGCGCCCGAATACGTCATCTCCGAGGACCGCCGCAAGCAGGTCGCCGCGATCGCCAAAGAAGCCAAGACAGCCGAGACCGTGTACCTCGCCACAGACCTCGATCGCGAGGGCGAGGCGATCGCGTGGCACGTCACCCAGGCGGCCGACGTGCAGCCTGACAAGGCGCGCCGCGTGACGTTCTCGGAGATCACCCCCGATGCGATCCGCGAGGCGTTCGCCCACCCGCGCGAGATCGACCGCAACCTCGTTGACGCGCAGCAGACGCGGCGCATCCTCGACCGCCTCGTCGGCTACACGCTCAGTCCGCTGCTGTGGCGCAAGGTCCATGCCGGGCTGTCGGCCGGCCGCGTCCAGTCGGTCGCGGTGCGCCTGGTGGTCGAGCGCGAGCGCGAGATCAACGGCTTCGCAATGCGCGAGTACTGGACGATCGAGACCATCCTTGCCACGGACGACGGCACGGAATTCTCCGCCGAACTGGTGCGCATCGCCGGTGCGCCGCTCAAGCCCGACGACGGCGAGTTCCTGATCCGCGATGGCGAGACCGCAGAGCGTCATGCCGCGGCCCTTCGTGAGCTGCGCCCGATTGTCGACTCGGTCACCACGCGCAAGTCGCGCCGCAACCCGGCGCCGCCCTTCACGACGTCCACGCTTCAGCAGGAGGCCAGTCGCAAGCTGGGCTTCAACCCGAAACGGACGATGCGCATCGCCCAGGACCTGTATGAAGGCGCCGATACCGCCGAAGGCCGCGTCGGTCTCATCACCTATATGCGCACCGACTCGACCACCATCGCCCAGGTCGCCGAGCGCGAAGCCAGGGACGTCGTCGCGACGCGCTACGGACTGCGCTACGTCTACCGCGGGCCGAAGCGAGAGGCCAAGAAGTCGAAGGGCGCGCAGGAGGCGCACGAGGCGGTTCGGCCGACCTCGTTCGCGCGCGACCCGGACTCGCTCGCCGCGTCGCTGACACCCGAGCAGTTGCGCCTCTACCGCCTGATCTGGCAGCGGGCGCTGGCATCGCAGATGGCGGCCAAGGAGCTCGAAACGACGACGGTCGATCTGACGGCCGACACGTACGCCCTCCGCGCGAACGCGACGCGGACGACGTTCGACGGCTTCTCTGTCGTTTACACCGAGGGCTTCGACGACGCGTCCGAAGAGGCCGAGGCGACACTGCCCGCGCTGGCCAAGGGTGACGTCACCGGCGTCCGTGAGGTCACGCCCAGCCAGCACTTCACCCAGCCGCCGCCGCGCTACACCGAGGCGACCCTGATCAAGGCACTCGAGGAGCGCGGCATCGGCCGGCCGTCGACCTATGCCGCCACGATCTCGACGATCGTCGACCGCGGCTACGTCACGGTCGTCGAGCGCCGACTGCGGCCGGAGCCCGTGGGCGACGTAGTGACCGACCTGCTCGTCGAGCATTTCGGCAACTTCGTCGACTACGACTTCACGGCGCGCATGGAGGACGACCTCGACCAGGTCGCCGCCGGCAAGCGCAACTGGATCGCCCTGCTGCGCGAGTTCTACGACCCGTTCGTGGGCCTCGTCGACGCCAAGCGCAAGGAGCTCAAACGCAGCGACTTCACGACCGAGGAGACCGACGAGGTCTGCTCGGAAGGCCACCCGATGGTCATCCGCCTCGGACGCAACGGCCGTTTCCTGGCCTGCTCGCTCTACCCGGAGCATCGCGAGACGCGGCCCCTGCCCGGCGAGGAGCAGGAGATGCCCGCGATCGAGGGTGTCGGCGAGACATGCCCCGAATGCGGCCTGGGCACGCTCGTCGCGCGGCGCGGCCGCTTCGGGCCGTTCGCCGGCTGCTCGCGTTACCCGGAGTGCGGCTACATCCGGCGCACCGGGCCCCCGCCACCCGAGCCGCTCGCGTTTGACGTGATCTGCCCCAAGTGCGGCGAGGGCCATCTCGTCGCCCGCCGCGCGCGCCGAACCGGCAGTGTCTTCTGGGGGTGCTCGCGCTATCCGAAGTGCGACCTGACGAGCTCGCGCGAGCCGCTCGGTCCGGTCCATGACACTGACGACGGACCTGTCGCGCGTGACGGCGAGAGTGGCGCGATCTGCATCAAGTGCGGCGCGCCGATCGATCTGCCGCAGGGTTATGTGCCCGGCCAAAAGGTCCCGGGCGGCGAACCGAACCCGGCCGCGCTGGCGGCGCCGCGGCGCGCCGGCAGAGGCAGGCCAGGAGGGTCCGGCCGCGGGCCGTCGCCGACGAAGCGCTCGTCGACGACACGTCGCACCCGGCGCGCCGCGTGACAGGCGCCGAGGCGCTCGATGCGTTCCTCGGCCGGCTCGCCGCTCGCGACTCGTCCGAGAACACGGTGCGCTCGTATCGCACGGCGATTGAGCAGTACCTCGGCTTCCTCGACGAGCGAGCGGCAGATTGGCGCGTTCCGGGCCGGGCGACAGTGCGCGCCTATCTCGCTCAGCTCACTGATCGCGGCCTGGCGCGCCGCTCGATCAGCAGCCGCCTCGCCGCGCTGCGCTCGTTCTATCGCTATGCCCGGCGCGAGGGCATCGTCGAGGCAGATCCGTGGTCTGCGGCACTGACGCCGCGCCTGCCACGTCGGCTGCCACAGGTGCTCGCCGTGCGCGACGTGGAGCATCTCATCGACGAGGCCGCGGGTGAGGACACGCAACGTCCGCTCGTGCTGCGCGACGTGGCCATCGTCGAGCTCGCCTATGCGGCCGGGTTGCGCATCAGCGAGTTGTGTGGCGCGCAGCTCGCGGATCTCGATCTGGCACGCGGTGAGCTGCGCGTGATGGGCAAGGGCCGCAAGGAACGGGTGACGTTGCTCGGCGGCCCGGCGCGTCGCGCGCTCGAGGCGTACCTGCGTGAGGGGCGCCCGGCGCTGGCGGCGAAAGCAGCCGGCGCGCGTGACGGCGGAACGCTGTTCCTTAACGCGCGCGGCGCGCCGCTCGGCGTCCGTGGCCTGCGCTATCGGCTCGATCGACTGATGCGCGCCGCAGGACTGCCGTCCGGATCGTCTCCCCATACGTTGCGCCACTCGTTTGCCAGCCACCTGCTCGAGGGCGGCGCCGATCTGCGTGTCGTCCAGGAGCTGCTCGGTCACGCCAGCCTGGGCACGACCCAGATCTACACCCACGTCTCTCCATCGCGGCTGCGCAGCGCGTATCGCACCGCGCATCCGCGCTCATCGGGGACAGCCGGCTCGCACTCGCCGTGAGCGGCCGCACGCTCGCCCGTGCCGGTCTCGTCGTCGCGATCGCTTTCCTGGCATCGCGCATCCTCGGCTACGTCCGCGTCGTGGTCATCACCAACGAGTTCGGCGCGGGAGCGGAGCTCGACGCCTACTTCGCCGCCTTCCGCGTGCCCGACGCGATCTTCCAGCTGGTCGCCGCCGGCGCGCTGAGCTCGGCCATGATCCCGGTCCTCGCGGGCCTGTTCAGCCGCGGCGAGGATGCGCGCGCGTGGCGCGTCGTGTCGACCGTGCTCAACGTGATGCTCATCGTGCTCTTCAGCCTGTCGGTCGTCGTCGCCGTCTTCGCGCCGCAGATCGTGCCGATCATCACCCCGGGCTTCGACTCGGTGGGCACCGAGCTGACCATCCGCCTGACGCGGATCATGCTCCTGTCGCCGATCCTGCTCGCCCTGGCGGCCGTGGCTTCGAGCGTGCTCAACGCGCGCGGCAGATTCGGGGCCGCGGCCGTGGGGCCGTCGCTCTACAACATCGCGATCATCGTGGCCGCACTCGTGCTGGGTCCGACGCTGGGCGTCGACGCGCTGGCCATCGGTGTCGTGTTCGGTGCGCTGCTCAACCTTGGCATCCAGATCATCCCGGTCGTGCAGGAGCGTTTCCAGCTCTCGTTCGACATCGACCTGAGCGACTCATCGGCGCGCCAGGTGCTGCTGCTCATGGCGCCCCGGGCGTTCGGCCTGGGCGCCAACCAGATCACGTTCATCGTCGCCACGATGCTCGCCACGGGCGTCGGCGTCGGTGCCGTGACGAGCTACAACATCGCCTGGACGCTGATGCAGATCCCGCTCGGCATCATCGGATTCCCGCTTGGCGTCGTCCTGCTGCCGTCGCTGTCGAGGGCGGTCGCGTCGGGCTCCGTGCGCGAGTTCGGGCGGATGATCGTCGGCTCCGTGCGCCTGATGCTGTGGATAATGCTGTTCGTGACCGCGGTCGGCATCGTCGTCCGCCGCCAGATCGTGACGATGCTCTTCTCCGGGCTCGACGAGCACTCGCTCTCGCTCACCGCGGACACGCTCTCGTTCCTGCTCCTGGGCCTGTGTGGCTACTCGCTCGTGATCATCTTCGCCCGGGCGTTCTACAGCGGCCATGACACGCGCACGCCGGTCCTGACGGCGTTGTTCGACATGGGCACGAGCATCGTCGTCGGCCTCGCGACCGTGGGCACGCTGGGCCTGTCGGGCATCGCCCTCGGGCTCGCGTGTGGCGGCGTTGCCGAAGCGAGCGCGCTGGGCGTGCTCCTGTGGCGCAGGACGCCGGGCACCGGCCTCGAATCTGTCATCCGGCCGTTCTTCGTCTTCGCCATCGGCGCGCTGCTCGCGGCGATCGTCGCCGCCTTCGTCGTGCGCCTGTGCGAACCGATCTTCGGCCTCGAGCCGGGCCGGCTCGGGCTGTTGCTCGAGATCACGTTCGCGAGCGGCGCCGCGGCGCTGGCCTACGCGCTGTACGCGCTGGTGCTGCACATCCCCGAGCTCGAGCAGACGATCTCGATCGCACGCTCGTTCGTGCGCCGCGGCGGTGGCGGCGCTGGCGATGGCATCTCGGGAGGCAGCCCGGCATGACGCCACGGCCGCTGGGCGACCTGGTCCGCGATCTCGAGCAGCGCGGCATGTTGCGCACCGTTCTGGCTCAGCCGACGATGCCGGTCGGGGCGACGTCGATCAGCGGCGTGGCTTTCGACTCGCGCCGCGTGAGCGCCGGCGACCTGTTCGTGGCGGTACCCGGCGCGGAGAGCGACGGCCATGCCCATGCCACTGCCGCGGTCGCGGCCGGCGCCGCTGCCGTCATCGGCGAGCGCGCGATGGCCAACGTCAACGTCCCCCAGATCCTCGTCTCGTCGGCGCGCCGCGCGCTCGCCCTGTCCGCGGCATGGGTCAGCGGTTTTCCGAGCAACGAGCTTGGCGTCATCGGCGTCACCGGCACAGACGGCAAGACGACGACATGCTTCCTGGTCCGGGCGATGCTCGCCGAGTGCGGGCTGCCCGCGGGCCTGGTCAGCACGATCGAGGTGATCATCGGCGGCCAGAGCCAGGGCTACACCGGCCACACGACGCCCGAGGCGCCGGTCATCCAGGCGGACCTGCGGCGCATGATCGACGCGGGCGACCGATTCGCGGTGGTCGAGACGACGTCGCACGGCCTGGCGCTCGACCGGGTCGCCGAGATCGCCTACGACATCGCGGTCTTCACCAACCTGACCCACGAGCATCTCGACCTGCACGGCACGTACGAGGCCTACGTCGCGGCCAAGCGCAGCCTCTTCGAGCGACTGGAGACAGGGCCGACCAACCCTCTGAAACGGGGCATCCCCAAGGGCGCCGTGGTCAACGCCCAGGATGAGCGCGGCCCCGAGATGGCGGCCGCGGCGCAGGCGGCCGGGGCGCGCGTGCTGACCTACGCGGTCGATCCAGACGCCGCGGCCGACATCGTTGCCACGGCCGTGCGCGACGACGGCCGGAGCCTGTCGATGCGCGTCAAGACGGGACGCTGGGAAGATGAGCTGCGGCTCCAGCTGCCCGGGCGCTTCAACGCCTTCAACGCGCTCGCGGCGATCGGCGTCGGCGAGCTGCTCGAGCTCGATCCGGCGGCGATGCGCCGCGGCCTCGCCTCGGTGCGCCGGGTCGAAGGCCGCATGGAGCCGATCGACGAGGGCCAGCCGTTCGACGTTTTCGTCGACTTCGCGCACACCCCCGGCGCGCTGGCCGCGGCGCTCGACGCGCTCGGACCGGTCGCGGCCGCGCGCGGCGGCGGCCTGATCTCGCTCTTCGGCTCACCCGGCGCGCGCGACATCGCCAAGCGGCCGATGATGGGCCGCGCCGCCGGCGAGCGCTCGCGCGTCGTGGTCGTGACCGAGGACGACCCGCGCACGACCGAGCGCATGGCCATCCTCGAGGAGATCGCGGCCGGGGCAGAGGAAGCCGGCAAGCGTCGCGGCCACGACCTGTTCCTGATCGAGGACCGCGACGCGGCGATCCGCCAGGCGCTCGAGCTGGCGCGTCCCGGCGACATCGTCCTCCTTGCCGGCAAAGGCCACGAGCACACTCTCGCGCGTGCCGGTGGCCCGATCCCGTGGGACGAGGCGCAGATCGCGCGCGCCGCTCTGAACGCGATGGGCTATCGCGGGTAGGCGCGCGCGGCCGGCAGTGCCGCAGCAGCCAGCGCATCCGTGATCGGATCGACGTTGATCCGGCCGAGATTGGTCAGCACGACAACGGTCAGGCCCGTGTTCGGGTAGAACCACATGGCGGCGTCGAAGCCGCGCAGCGAGCCCGAGTGGCCGAACATGCGCACGCCGTTGGCGTCGACGCGCGACCAGGTGCCCAGGCCGTAGGTCTCGTCCGAGCCAGGCGCGTAGTCGAAGTTCTCCATCTGTGCCAGGTCGTCTGCAGTGACGACGTGACCGCCATACAGCGCGGCGCTCCATTTGGCGATGTCGCGTGCCGAAGACACGATCCCGCCCGCAGCCCAGGCCACGCTGGCGGCAGAGATCGTTGGCCGGTAGTTGGTCGCGTCGGACCATTCGCGCCAGGAACCTGACTTGTACAGGTAGCCCTTGGCGGACGTGGCGGGAGGCGCGGCCGTGCCCTGGAAATAGGTGTGCTTCAGGCCCAGCGGCTTGAAGAAGCGCTGCTTGAAGACCTTGCCGAGCGGCAGCCCGGTGACCTGCTCGACGACCAGTCCGAGCAGGATGAAGCCCGTGTTGCTGTAGTGGAAGCACGTTCCGGGATCGCAGTACGGCTTGCCGACGAAGTCAGCGAGGATCTCCTGCGGCGTCCAGTAGTGCGTCTTGTCAGTCTGGAAGACGCGCTTGTTGTACTTGGGGCTCTCGAAGTAGTTGTAGACGCCGCTCGTGTGGCCGAGCAGCTCGCGCAGCGTGATCTGGTCGGCGTTCGGGTAGTCGGGCAGCCAGTTCGAGAGCGGATCGTCGATCGATAGCTTGGCCTCGTCGGCGAGCTCGAAGATGGTCGCGGTGACGAACGTCTTGGTGATCGAGCCAACGACGAATGGGATCTTCGCGCTCGCGACGCTGTGCGTCGCGAGCTGGGCGACGCCACTGCCGGATTTCCAGATGCTGCCGTCGGGGAAGATGACGGCCGCGCCGATGCCCGGGATGTGCCGCGTGCCGCGCTGCTGGTCGAGGATCTGCTGGAGCTGGGCGGCGTCGCTCGACGCCAGCGTCAGCCGCCCGGCAGGGCCGGCGACGCCGATGCCCTGCGCGGCGGGATAGGCCACGGCCGCAAGCGCGTCGGCGATCGGGTTGGCGTCGATCCGGCCGAGGTTGGTCAGCACGGAGATGGTCATGTCCGTCTGCGGGAAGTGCCACATCGCCGCGTCGAAGCCGCGGATCGAGCCTGTGTGGCCAAAGACCCGCTCTCCCTGAATGACCCGGCTGCGCGTGCCCAGGCCGTAGGTCTCGTCGATGGGCGGCGGGTAGTACGTCCACTGCTCCATCTGCGCGAGGTATTGCTGGTCGACCACGTGGCCGCCGTACAGCGCGTCGCCCCACATGGCGATGTCCTTGGCGCTCGCGTCGATGCCGCCCGCCGCCCAGGCCACGGTCGCGGCACTGATCGTGGGCCGGTAGCCGCTCGTGTCGGATATCTCCTTGAGCCCGCCGGACTTTTCAAGGTAACCCTGGGCGGCGTCCGCGGCCGGCGGGCCGTTGCCCTGGAAGTAGGTGTCAGAGAGGCCGATCGGCCCGAATAGCCGCTGCTCGTAGACGTCGCCGAGCTTCTGGCCGGTGATGCTCTCGATCACCTGCCCGAGCAGGATGAAGTCGGTGTTGCTGTAGTGGTAGGCCGTGCCCGGCGCGAAGTACGGCGCGTGGGCGAAGGTCGACAGGATCTCCGTCGGAGTCCACGAGTGGCCGGCCATCGTCTGGAAGACGAGCGAGTCGTAATTCGGGGCATCGAAGTAGTCGAAGATCCCGCTCGTGTGGTGGAGCAGCTCGCGGATCGTGATGTTCGCGGCGTTCGGGTAGTCGGGCTGCCAGTTCGCGAGCGGATCGTCGAGGCCCAGCTTGCCCTCGCCGGCGAGCTGCATGATCACCGCGGTCACGAACGTCTTGCTGATCGATCCGACGACGAACGGGACGTCGCCGGTCGCCGGCTCGGCGGGGTCCGCGATCGCGTCGCCACTGCCGCTGCTCCAGATGCTGCCGTCGGGGAAGGTGATCGCCGCGCCGATGCCCGGGATGCCTCCCTGCTGCTGTTGCTGGTCGAGCACTGCCTGGAGCTGCGCGCCGAGCTCGGCCGCCATGCCCGTGTCCGGCGTGAACGTACGTGGCGGCGTCGGTGGCCCGGAGGGCAGGGGAGTGGGAACAGGAGTGGGCGACGGCGGCGGGCTTGCGGTCGGCGGGCCGAAGCCGCTCGGCGGCGGAGGCGGGAAGGTGACAGCCGTGGGCGGTGGGGCGATCGAGCTCGAGGTCGGTGCAACGGTGGGTGCCGACGGAGTGACGGTCGGCTGAGCGCTGGGCGTCGCTGTCTGACTGCCGCACGCGATCGCCACGGCCGCAACCAGGGCCCACAGCACGCGGGGCAGCGATGGCTTGGTCAAGACGGCACGACTCCAACAGCACCTGGACAGGCCAAGTCGACCCCCGGGCACGCGGAGGCATCACGGTACACTGAGTTGCAGATGTCGATTGAGCCCCTGAGTGCACCGCGCGCTGCTGGCGCGGCTGCCGGGGCGCACCACCGGGTCGCCCAGGCACTGCCGTTCGGCTTCAGCCGGCGTGCCCTGAACGCATCCGAGCGCAAGCTCGAACAAGAGGTTGTCGCCCACTACCCGCAGGTCGACCTGGCCAAGATCCACGAGGCGTGGCTCTTCGCGGTCGAGGCCCACGGCACGCAGAAGCGCGCCAGCGGCGAGCCTTTCGTCAGCCATCCGCTGGCCGTGGCACGGCTGCTGGTCGAGTACTTCGGGCTCGATCCTGAGGCCGTCCAGGCGGCGCTGCTGCACGACATCCCCGAGGACACCGAGTACTCGCTGTCGGACGTCGAGGAGCGCTTCGGACCGCGCGTGGCCCAGCTCGTCGACGGCGTCACCAAGCTCTCCACCTTCGGCGGGCGCAGCCACCAGGAGCAGCAGGCCGAGAACATCCGCAAGATGCTCCTGGCGATGGCCGAGGACATCCGCGTCGTCCTCATCAAGCTCGTCGACCGGCTGCACAACATGCGCACGATCAGCGCGCTGCCCAAGGACAAGCAGGAGCGCATCGCGCGCCAGACGAGCGAGATCTACGCGCCGCTGGCCGAGCGACTCGGCATCTGGCAGGTCAAGTGGGAGCTCGAGGACCTGGCCTTCAAGGTGCTCGAGCCGGACAACTACCGCCACCTGGCCGAGCAGCTGGAGACTCGCCGGCGCGAGCGCGAGGCGTACGTCAAGCGCGCGATGGTCGTCCTGCGCGAGTCGTTGACGAAGGCGGGCATCAAGGCCGATATCAGCGGCCGGCCCAAGCACATCAGCAGCATCTGGCGAAAGATGCAGCGCAAATCGGCGCAGTTCGAGGAGATCTACGACATCCACGCGATCCGCGTGCTGGTCGACGAGGTCGCCGACTGCTACGCGGCGCTGGGCGTCGTGCACTCCATGTGGCGCCCGATTCCCGGCCAGTTCGACGACTACATCGCGGTGCCCAAGGCGAACGGCTACCAGTCTCTGCACACGGCGGTGATGGCCGTCGACGGCAAGCCGCTCGAGGTCCAGATCCGGACGCATGCGATGCACCGCGTGAGCGAGCTGGGCATTGCCGCCCACTGGCGCTACAAGGAAGGCAGCAAGGTCGACAAGGAGTACGACGCCAAGCTCGCCTGGGTGCGCCAGCTCATGGAGTGGCAGCGCGATGTCGTCGACTCGACCGAGTTCGTCGAGGGCCTCAAGCTCGACCTGTTCCAGGACCAGGTCTTCGTCTTCACGCCAAAGGGCGACGTCAAGGACCTTCCGGCCGGCTCGACGCCGCTCGATTTTGCGTACCGGATCCACACCGACGTCGGCCACTCGTGCATCGGCGCGAAGGTCAACAACCGGCTCGTGCCGCTCGACTACAAGCTCAAGAACGGCGACATCGTCGAGATTGTGACGACCAAGAACGTCCACGGACCTTCGCGCGACTGGATGAAGATCGCCCAGACGCCGCACGCCAAGGAAAAGATCCGCCAGTGGTTCAAGCGCCAGGAGCGCGAAGAGAACATCGTCCATGGCCGCGAGTCGCTCGAGCGCGAGCTGCGCCGCCTGGCACGGACGTCGATCGAGAAGCTGGGCACAGAGCGCATCGCCGAGATGGCCGACCAGTTCCGCTACCCGTCGGTTGACGATTTCTATGCGGCCATCGGCTACGGCGCGGTCTCGGCGCAGCAGGTCGTCACGCGCCTCGAGATCGTCGACGACGCGTCGGAGCGCGTGTTGCCGCAGGTCGCGCCGCCACAGCCGGCACGAACGGATGGTGTGCGCGTCAAGGGCGTCGGCGATCTGATGATCCGCTTTGCCCGTTGCTGTCATCCCATCCCGGGCGACCCGATCGTCGGTTTCATCACCCGCGGCCGTGGCGTCACCGTCCACCTGCCGACGTGTCCGACAGTGGTCAACGAGAAGGAAGTCGGGCGGCTGATCGAGGTCGAGTGGGAGCAGAGCGCCCAGCAGACGTACCCGATCGCGATCCGCATCGAGGCCTACGACCGGCCCGGCCTGCTGTCAGAGATAACCAACGTCATTGCCGAGAACAAGGTCAACATCACGTCCGCCAACGTGCGTGCCAACCCTGACCACTCGGCGACCCTTCAGGCCACGTTGCAGGTCTCGTCAGTGACGCAGCTGGCCAAGGTCCTGCAGCGCATCGAGCAGGTCCGCGACGTCCACCTCGTCCAGCGCGAATTGAGCTAGCCGCCTGCGGACGAGCGCGCGGCTTGCGCACGTGATGGAGATAACGGCCGACTAGCAGCCCGATTCGGGCCCTGGGTGGCTGTGGGTTTCACGGGTTGCAACGAGGGGCCACGGCGGGAGCAATTCGGCTCTATCGCGACGCGATCCTGGCCGATACCTTCACCTGGCGGAGCAACCGCCGCACCCCGGCCGTCCCATGGTGGCGTAGTGGAGAGGGGTCAGCTGAATGTCAGATCGGCGTCTGCCCGCGCCGGTTTTCTTCGCGGGTCTACTGGTCCTGAGTGTTGCACTTGTCGCGCTGATGTTCGTCGCCTGGCAACGCGACGACGTCGCCAACGCTGTGGCGACTCCGACCCCGGTATCTGTCGCGACGCCCACTTCCGGAGCCGCGATCCCGCCGACAATCACGCAACAACCCAGCTCGCCGCCTTCGCCCACCGCCCCATCGCCGCCGACGCCCCCAAGCGCGACCCCGACGCCCACGCCCACGCCCACGCCCACGCAGTTGCCCGGTGTCGGCGAGCCGCAGATGTTGGATCTATCGGAGGCCGCCATCTACACGACGCCGTACGCGAGCAACGACGAGTGGTTCATCGGCGCGGGTAGTTCGGCCGTGGCATATCGGGCGGGGCCGTACCGGCACAGTCACATCGAGACGATGAATGTCGTGACGGGCGCGACCGCCCAGGTCCCCGGTTCAGAGGCAGACTTCCTGTCGATCGAGCGTTTTGACAGCGACTCGGTCATCTGGCTGGCATCGCGCGTTCGCTACTCGCCGGGCGAGGACGCGACGCCAGGCGGAAACGCCCATGCCAACTACTGGCAGATAGTTCGCTACAACTTCGGAACGCGCAAAGCGGCTGTGATCGCGTCCGGTACGAACCGCTGGCTGACGGACGACAGCTATGTGCACGACCCGGACATCGGCATCGATGGCGATGTCATCGCGTACGACACGGAGCTCCCAGGCCGCGGAAAGCACGTCGAAATCGTCGTGCGCCAGATCTCGACCGGCGACACCATCAGGACGATCCAGGTCGATAGACCAGTGTTCGAGATAACGGTCTCGGGCGAGGACGTGACATACGAGTCAGGCGACATTGCCAAGGTACTTTGGAATTCGCCGAAGAACCCGCAGCGCGTCGTCTCTCATGTCGACGGCACGTCACAGAAGCTGCCGATCAACGCGATCCCTCCGATCACGCAGGGTGGCTATGTAATCACCGTCGATTCAGGCGACCGAGGCTCGGCCGAGATCGGCCAGTACCCGATCTACGCCACGGGTTCGTTGGGGCGGATGCGCATCGGAACCCGGAATCTCAACGGCGGCATGTTCGCGGGCGAGGGCCTGGTCGTATGGGCGCAGTCCTACGGCGGTTCCGGTTGCTATGGATGCGACGCGGGCTTGACGATCTTCGACACGCAAACCGGGCGCGTGGCCCTGCTCGATTCCGACACGTCGGACAAGAGCATTGGCCTCACACTCGCGCTCGACGACGGCTGGCTCTTCTGGACAACGCTTGGTTTCGATTCAACTCAAGAAGATATCCACGCAATCAGCACGGCCGACATTCATGCCGCGTTCGAGGCGTCAGCCGACGGGCAGTGAGGCCAGGAAGCGCATGACGGGCACGGCCGCCGCGAAGTCGTCGGCCAGGATGGCTGGCAGGTCGGCCGAGAAGACCTCGTCGAACGACACCTCCCGTCCGAATGTGACGTCCTTGAGCTTGAGCAGGTCAGCGTGTGGATGGTCGGGCGCGTAGCCCTGTGGGATGCGCTTGAGCGAGTCGCCGTGGACGGGCACGAAGCGAGCCAGGAAGACGGGATCCTCCAGGGCGCCGAGCGCGACGTCGGGTGACTCGTCGACGACGCGCCTGAACGCGGCCAGCCGAGACGGCTCGGCATGCCACATGCCGCCGCCCATGAAACTGCCCTCAGGCGAGAAGTGGAAGTAGCCGCCGCCGTGGCGCTCCGACTGGCCTTCGCTCGTGGCGGTGCCGTCTCCCAGCCACGGGAAGCTTGCCGCGACGTTGGTCTTGTACGGCGACTTGTCCTTCGAGAAGCGCGTGTCGCGGTAGATGCGGAACGGAGATGACCTGGGATCCGCGCGCAGCGGAACGTGGCGCTTTGCCAGCTCGACGGCGAGATCGGCGCACAGCGCTTCGAGCGGCTGCTTGAGCAGCCGCTCGTATTCGGCCTTGCGCGGCTGGAACCAGGCACGTTCGTTGTTGAAGGCGAGGTCGGCGAGGAACTGCATCGCCTCGGGCGCAAAGCCAATGAACGTAGTCGTCATTCGGAGACTTTACGACCCGCCGCATGGCTGAACTGCACCAGATGGAGTGCAATCGGCCACGGCGTGGGAGTTACGCCCTCAGTCGCGGGCACCCTGGCGGCGGACGGCGTCGGCGGCGGCCGCGGCCTGGCGCTCGAAGACGTTGTCACGGTACGAGTCGCCGCCCTCCGGCACTGCCGCACGCCACGATGCGCGCAGGTAGCGCGGGATGAACCGCAATCCGTAATGCCGCCACTGCCGGACGTGGGTCAGCTCGTGGGCCAGTTCCACGTCATCGAGCGGTCGCCACGCGAAGATCCAGCGGCCGATTGTGATCGCCAGCCAGTTCGGCAGCAGCAGGTAGTGGCCCGGCTTGCGCATCCAGGGCACGACGACGACGCGGTGCTGCGGCGGTGGTTGATCGGGCACCCGCTGATTGTCCGTCGCCATCGCTAGACTCGGGCGCGATGGCAAACAAGTTCCAGGCTCCGCGCGGTACGCGCGACCTGCTGCCCGCCGACATGGCGACCTTTCGCGCTCTTGAGGAGAACGGGCGCCGGCTGACCGCGCTGTACGGCTACGCGCCGATCGAGACGCCGATCTTCGAGGACAGCGGCGTCTTCGAGCGCGGTGTGGGCGAGGTCACCGACATCGTCGAGAAGGAGCTGTTCCGCGTCCGATCGCCGGGCGGAGATGCCGACCGGTGGGCGCTGCGCCCCGAGCCGACCGCCGGTATCGCGCGCGCCTACGTCGAGCACGGCATGCAGACGCTGCCCCAGCCAGTGAAGCTGACGATGTTCGGACCCATGTTCCGCTACGACCGACCGCAGGCGGGCCGCTACCGGCAGTTCTGGCAGTTCGACGTCGAGGCGATCGGCGACCCGGGACCAGCCATAGATGCCGAGATCATCGAGCTCGCCTGGCGCTTCATCAGTGAGGCGGGCGTGGACAACCTCGAGCTGCACCTCAACTCGATCGGCGACGCGCAGTGTCGTCCCGCGTACATCACCGATCTCGTTGAATTCTTCGGACCGTATGTTGCCAATCTGCCGCCTGTAGACCGAAATCGAATTGAAAAGAACCCCCTCCGGGTGCTGGACTCCAAGAGTCCCGGGATCGTCGCCTTGCTCAAGAGTGCGCCCCAGATCGGCGAGTACCTGTGCACCGCGTGCCGGGCGCACTTCGATGGTCTTGTGCAACACCTCGACGCGGTTGGCGTGCCGGTCACCCCGGCGCCGCTGCTCGTCCGTGGCATCGACTACTACACGCGCACGGCGTTCGAGTTCTACCAGCGCGGCGCGCAGGGTCAGCAGTCGGCGCTCGGTGGGGGAGGGCGCTACGACGGCCTGATCGAGCTGTTCGGCGCGAAGCCGACACCCGGCATCGGCTTCGGCCTCGGTGTCGATCGCATCGCCACGCTTGCCACGAAGGCCGCCACGGCCAAAGAAACAGCTTCAGCGCATCCGGTCGCGATCGTCGTTGGCGCCGACCCTGGCGCGACTGCGGCTCGTCTCAAGCTCGCGACCGAGCTGCGCGCCGCCGGTGTGGCAGCTTCCGCGGATCTGGCGCCACGGACGCTTTCTCGCCAACTGGAGCGGGCGGCGCGCGAAGGTGCCCACTTCGCGGTCGTGGTGGGCGACGAGCTCGACCAGGGCGAGGTCCAGCTGCGCGACCTGGAAGCCGGCACGCAACACCCGACCAAGGTCACCGACCTTGCGCGCGAGCTCCAGCGCGCCCACGGCAGCCATCGCCACGGCTGAGCACCGCCCGTGAGAAAGGGGCGCCGCTTGCGCGACGCCCCTTGAGTCAGTGCCCGGCGCCTAGTTGGCGTGGATAGTCAGCAGCACTCCGTCGCCTCCGGCCTGAATGCAGTCGATAACGACGCGGTCGCCGGGCTTGACGTTCGCCGGGGAGCCGAACCGGACTTTGCGGAAGTTGAAGCTGAAGGCTCCATCTTCGCCCTCAAACCCGGCAAAGCCGCGCTGCGTTCCGTCGCGATATAGCTCAACGTTGGCATAGCCCTGGGACGCGGGCGTGTTCTCGCACTGACCCTTGACGCGATCGTTCGAGGCAGTGGCCGTCGCGACGATGGTCGGGACCACGAACTCCGAATCCGTCGACAGCTTCTTCGCGTCGATCGTGTCGCCGGGCTGCACATCGACCGGATTGCCGTGTGAGTCACGGAATACGGCGGTGAACGAGCCGCTGTTGTTTGCCTCGAAAGCGCCCGTAGCGACGGCGGTGCCCTTCAGCGCCATCGACGAATCGAACAGGCGGATCTTGGCCGTCTTGCCCGCATCGAGCGCGCCCGAAACCTTGGCCGACCCCAGCTCGGCCGTGACGAACGGCGCTTGCCCGTAAGCGGTGATGTGGTCGCCGTCGCCGGACGCCCAACTCGCGTCGTAGACGTCGCCGCCCGTCGGTGGGTTATCAAAGGGCAGCTTCAGCGACCAATAGCCTTTCGGCCCGACCCGGACGCCATCGTGCCACTGGCACGGTTCAAAGCCGTTGGAGAAATCGCAGGCGAGTCGGACAGCTTCATTTGCTGGACCGCGGCCACTCAGGTAGTTGTGGACCCGGTTGACCGCGATGGTCAGCCGTGGCACCACCAGATCGTGCGTGCCGCCGTCGTTGGTGGCCTTGAGCTTATCGCCGGCCGACAGTAGGTGATCGGTTGCGCACACTGACCACGCGCCGTCGCTGTCGACCGTGACATTCCTGCGCGCGACCAGTGCGCCGTCGGCATCGCGCCATACGAGCTTGAACGTCTCACCGGCCGTGGCGCCCGAGTGCCCCACGCAGGCATCGCCCATCGTGCCGTCGAAGGTCGTTGGGGCCGTGGCTGCCGCAACTACGCCCGGCGCGGCCATGCCAAGCATCCCAAGTGCAGCCGTGAACAGGGTCGTCGCAGCGACCCACCGGTTTCGTTTCAACGCGAACCTCCGCTCCCACCGTGCAACCTGAACTTGCGCATTGCACCTCGCGGGTGCCGGGAGCGTAACCGTCTAAACACGTAACCGGCTACTGATCGTGACCGCGTAACAACAGGTAGTCGGCCGTGCTCCGATACGATCCTGCAATGACTGAGGGAACGCGCACGTCCGACCAATCGAGCCTCGCCACGGCCTACCGCACGCATACCTGCGGCGAGCTGCGTTCGTCCGACGTCGGCCACGATGTTGCGCTGGCTGGCTGGGTCAACCGCCGGCGCGACATGGGCCAGCTCATCTTCATCGACCTGCGCGACCGCCACGGCGTGACCCAGGTCGTGATCGATGCGACCGAATCACCGGACGCGCACAAGGTCGCGGCGGATGTGCGCAACGAGTTCGTGCTGCGTGTCGAGGGCGTCGTCGCGAAGCGCCTCGCCGGCACGGACAACGCGAAGCTGCAAACCGGCGAGATCGAGCTCCGCGCCAAGTCGGTGACCGTTCTCTCGCAGGCCAAGACGCCGCCGTTCCCGATCAACGACGCGGAGGACGCCGACGAGACGCTCCGCCTCAAGTACCGCTATCTCGACCTGCGCCGTGAGCAGATCAACCACCGCATGGTGCTGCGCTCGAAGCTGCTCAAGGCGCTCTCAGAGGTGCATCACGCGAACGGCTTCGTCGAGGTCGAGACGCCGATCCTGATCAAGTCCACGCCTGAAGGCGCGCGCGACTTCATCGTCCCGTCGCGCCTCCAGCCGGGCAACATCTACGCCCTGCCCCAGTCGCCTCAGCAGCTCAAGCAGCTGCTGATGGTCGCGGGCTTCGACCGTTACTACCAGCTCGCGCATTGCATGCGCGACGAGGATGCGCGCGCCGACCGCGGCCCGGAGTTCAGCCAGCTCGACATCGAGATGAGCTTCGTCAGCCAGGAAGACGTGCTCTCGTTCGTGGAGCGGATGGTCATCGAGGTCACTTCGCAGGTGGTGCCTGAGCGACCGCTGCGCAAGGTGCCCTTTCCGCGCTTTTCGTACCGCGAGGCGATCGACCGCTATGGCTCCGACAAGCCCGACGTGCGCTTCGGCATGGAGCTGCACGACCTGGGCGAGATCGTCCAGGGCAGCGACTTCGGCGTGTTCAGTTCAGTCCTTGCCGCCGGCGGCCGTGTCGTGGGCCTGGCCGCGCCGGGCATGGCCTCGGCCAGCCGGCACCAGATCTCCGAGTTGACCGACCTTGCCAAGAAGGCGGGCGCCAAGGGCCTCGTGCACCTGTCGGTCGAATCGGACGGCTCGATCGCGTCGCCAGTGCTCAAGTTCCTGGGCGAGGCGAGAGCCAGGCAGGTAGCCGAAGCGGTCGGTGCGAAGCCGGGTGACCTCGTGCTCATCGTCGCCGACGCGGATATCCATGCCCAGGAAGCGCTCGGTGACCTGCGCGTGGCGCTACGCGACGAGCTCGACCTGGTCAAGGACAGGAACGAGCTGTCGTACGTCTGGATTACCTCGTTCCCGATGTACAAGTGGGACAACGACAACCACCGCTGGGACGCCACACACAACCCGTTCAGCGGGGTCAACCCGGAGGACGAGGAGCTCCTCACGACCTCGTCGGGTGACCTGCTCAAGTCGTCGCCCGACGACCCCGCCGGCCGTGCCCGAGCGCTCCAGCACGACCTTGCGCTCAACGGCTGGGAGCTGGGCGGCGGCTCGATCCGGATTCACCGCCACGACCTGTTGCAGCGCTCATTCCTGCTTCAGGGCCACTCCGTTGAGGCGCAGCAGGCCAAGTTCGGCGCCGTGCTCGACGCGTTCGAATACGGCGCGCCACCGCACGGCGGCATCGCGCTGGGCATCGACCGCTGGATCGCGCTGCTCACCAACCAGCTCAACATCCGCGAGGTCCAGGCGTTCCCGAAGACGGGCTCTGGCTCCGACCTGATGCTCGGCGCCCCGTCGCCGGTCGAAGCCCCGCAGCTCGCGGAGCTCGGCCTTCAGCTCAGGCGCTGATCAACCTGCTGCGCGACGCGCCGCGGGCTACGGGCTCGTGATCGTGAACGGCAGCGTGACCGATTGCCCCGTGGGCTCGAAGGTCAGGACCGCCGTGTTGGCCCCAGGCGAAAATCGACCGCTGACGGTTGCCCCGAACCACGCCCACGGGTCGGTGGCTTTGTAGTCGTACGAATCTGTGTCCGTGGGCGAGTTCCACGTGATCTGCACCGTGCCACTCAGGCCGGGCGCGAGGGCGTAGTCGGCGTAGATCGAGTCGGTGCTGGCAGGGAAGCTCGTCGCGAAGGTCGACTGGTCGATCGAATTGAGGCTGGAATCGACGGATGCGGCGAGGCCGGCCAAGGCGAACGGGCTGCTGCCGGCTGAGGCCGCGGGCGAGCTTGCGACCGGAGTCGACGCTGGAGTGCTCGGCGAGCTTGAACCGGTCGTGCCTGTCACGGTGAACGAAACGGACGACGTCTCGCCGGTGGGCTCGAATTTGAAGACGACGGTGTAGGGACCGGCAGGCAGCCAGCCGCCGGTCACGTTGCTGCTGTCCCACTCCCAGTTCGGTCCCGCGCCCGGGTACTGAAGCGGAGCCTCCGTGTGGGTGAATGTCGCTCCGGTGTCCGTGTCAGTCCACACAGCGTCGATGGTGCCATTGAAGCCAGCGCCGAGCAGATACAGGACGAATACCTGGTTCGTTGTGTCAGGGATCGTCGTGACGAACGTCGTTGGGTCGATGCTTCCGTCGACGACCTGCGGGTATGCCGGCAGCACTCCGGTCATGACAAAGGCTTTGCCGGTTCCGGTCGAGACAGCGCCACTCCCTGCCGGTGCTGCCGTGGTCGTTGGGGCAGTTGCCACTGGAACAGTTGCCGCCGACGGAGTCGCCGCGGGCGCGGTCGCCGTCGGGGCAGTGAGCGCCGGTGGAGTTGTCGGTGTGGCAGCTCCGCCGCAGCCTGCCATGAGCACTCCGGCACAACCGACGATTGCGACGTGCCGCCACAGCCATTCGCGTTTCATTTGGCCCTCTTTGCGACGAACTTAACGGTGTCCTGCCTGGAGCCATCGCCGACTGACCTGATGGTCACCAGGCGACTGACATTCGAACCCTTGGGAGCGGACGCGCCGACCTTGACCGTTGCCGTGATCAAGAAGGTGGCGCCGGGCGCCAGGGACCACGTCTCGTACGTGCCGCTGGTAACCGCCGCAGTGATATCGGTGGTGCCGTGGAAGTAGTTCACGGTGTAGCCCGTCGAGGCCGCCCCAGCGTCGGAAACAACGAAGCTATCGGGCCCGCCGGAGCCATCGTTCTGGATCGAAATGCCGAAAGTGACGCTGTGACCCTTGGTAGCCGATCCCTTCCTCGTCTGGTTGGCACCGGTCGTGTTGTAGATGTTGTTGCCCGCGTACGCGGCGGTGCCCAGGCGGATCCTTGCGTCGGGCTTGCGAACGACGGTGCTCCCCGGGCTCCAGAGCGCAACGTAGTCGGCCTCGTGGATGCCAGCGGCATTGGTGAAGTAGCCACCAACGTAGAGGTTGCTGCCGGAGACCGCCAGGGCGTCGACCAGGGCGTCGGCCAGGCCTTGGATTGCCCCATCGCCCGAGCCGTTAGAGCCAAGCGCCGACCAGGCACTTCCGTTCCACTCCGCAACGAGGTCGGCGGTCGCAATGCCCGCGGCGTCGCTGAATAAGCCACTCACGTAGAGGTCGCTGCCCGACACGGCGAGGGCGTCGACAGAGTCATCGATCGCGCCGTCGCCGGCGCCGTTGGAGCCCAGCGCTGACCAGGCACTGCCGTTCCACTCTGCGATGTTGTCGGCAGTCAGCATGCCCGCGGCGTTGGTGAAGGCGCCGCCCACGTACAGGTTGCTCCCGGACACGGCCAAGGCACGGACTTCCTGGTTGAGCGCCCCGTCGCCGGCGCCGTTCGAGCCCAGGGCTGACCAGATGAAGTTATGCCTGCCGCCTCCAAGGACGGTCGTGTGCCACAGGGCGACGTAGTCGGCGGTCGCGATGCCCGCGGCATTCGTGAAGTAGCCGCCCACATAGAGGTTGCTGCCTGAGACGGCCAAGGCGAGGACCGGATAATTGAGCGCTCCGTCCCCGGCGCCGTTGGAGCCGAGTCCTGACCAGGTCGTGCCATCCCACTCGGCGAGGTAGTCGGCGGTCGAGACGCCCGCGACGTTGCCGAAGGCACCACCCACGTACAAGTGGCTGCCGGAGACCGCCAGGGTGAAGACCACCTTATTAATCGCCCCGTCGCCGAGGCCGTTCGATCCGAGCCCTGACCAGGTGCTGCCATTCCACTCGGCGACGTAGTCGGCGGTCGCTACGCCCGCGGCGTTGCTGAAATTGCCGCCCGCGTACAGGTTGTTGCCCGAAACGGCCAGGGCGAAGACGGAGTTGTTGATGGCCCCACCACCTGTGGTATTCGAGCCCAGCGCTGACCACGCGTTGCCGTTCCACACGGCGACGTAGTCGGCGGTCGCGATGCCCGCGGCATTGGTGAAGTCGCCGCCCACGTACAGATTGCTGCCTGATACGGCCAGCGCGTTGACGTTGCTGTTGAGCGCCCCGTCACCCGAACCGTTCGAGCCGAGCGGAGACCACGGCCCGGTGACGGTCGAGACGACGTTGGGCGCGTTTGTTGCGGGTGCGAAGCGCGGCGGCTCGCCGGTCGCGAGGTTACTGACGAGGGTCCAGGCGTTGGCGTCCACGGTGCCCGTAACGCCGGGCGTCCCGCGGAAGACACCATCGGCACCGATGTCAGGTGCGAGGTCCGCCGACTGCGCAATGGGCGTGCGATCCGGCGTCGGGATGCTGCGCGCGGCCGCGGTGGCAGGGCTGCCCAGAGTGATCGCCAGGACCACGGCGAAGGACAGCATGGCGCCCGAGCACGTATGGTTCGACCGATTCATGACGTCTTTCCCCTCGCAAGACAACGCAGCGAGCGGAAACCGTACGCTCAGGTCATTGGTGTTTCATCCGGGGAATCCCTAGCGTACGATCCGTCCCGATGGATAGCCGCATCTCGATCTGGGGCGGGCGGCCCCTGCGCGCTCATGAGTCGCTGCTGACCGAGGCACTCGGTCTCGGTGACAACGAACCCGGTCGCGCGGCGCGCATGCTGGGCGAGGCCGCCCTCGCCGCATCGATGGCCGGCCATACCGAATTGGCTATGGCAACCGCGAACAGAGCCCAGCGTCTTGCACAAACGGCCGACTCGGTCAGCCGTGCGATGGTCGCTATCGATCGGGCGATCCTGGCAATGCAGTCGAACCGCGCACTTGAGCAAGAACGCGACATAGCCCAGGCGATAGGCGATCTGGGGCCGCTCGAGTCAGACGAGATCTGCGAGAGCCTGGGCCATTGCGCCGTGATGCTGCTGTGGGACGAGCAATATCCGGCCAGTGAACAGATATTGGTCCGCATTGTCGAAGCGGCACGTGAGCGACGATGGCCGATCCTGGCCCTTTCGCTCGATACGCTCGCGGGTCTCGAGTTCCGTACGGACCGCTGGGATGCGGCCGATGCTCATTCCGCCGAAGCGGTCCGCCTCGCCCGACGGAACTCGGGCGACACGTTCGTACTGGCGTCTGCCCTGACGACCCTGGCACGCATTGCGGCGGCACGGGGCAGGGAGGCGGAGTGCCGGCAGTACCTCGGCGAAGCCATGGAGCTCGCCAGCCCGGGTGGTCTCGCGGCCGCTTATGGGGCCACCGCGACCGGACTGCTGGAGCTCGGGCTCGACCGTCCTGCTCGCGCGATAGCTGCGCTCGAGGTGTTGGATGTCGACACAGGCGAGACGTATTCGCCGGCAGTAATTCGATCGGGCCCGGACCTCATCGAGGCCTATCTGCGCTCAGGTCGTGCTCGCGAGGCTGGCGCGGCGCTGAGCCGGTTCGAGTCGGCGACGGCGAGCGATCGAGGAACGTGGGCGCGCGCCGCCGCCGCCCGGTGTCGGGGCATGCTCGCGCCGAGCCAGGCTTTCGACCAGGAGTTCCGAGAAGCCCTCGAGCTCCACGCACAGACTCCGACGCCATTCGAGGCTGCGCGGACCCGGCTGTGCTACGGCGAACGGTTGCGGCGCGCGCGGCGATTGGCCGAAGCTCGCGAACAATTGACGGCGGCATTCGCCATCTTCGACCGTCTGGGAGCGTCGACCTGGGCCGAGCGTGCGAGGCGCGAGCTGGCGCCGCGCCGACGCCGACGATCCGGGGCTGCAGATCCCTTCTCGCCGCTCACCTCGCACGAGATGCAGGTCACCGAGCTTCTCCGGCACGGTGCGACGAATCGCGAAATCGCCGCTGCCCTCTTCGTCACCGACAAGACGGTTGAGTACCACCTGGGCAACGTTTTTCGCAAGTTGGACGTCCGCTCGCGGACCGAGCTTGTCCTCCTGCTCGAGCGCGCCGGTCAGTCGCCCTCGTCCGAGGCTTGGCCATAGGGTGCGAGGGCAGGGCCCTCGAGAGGAGCGTCGTCACGCATCTCGGCCGCGGCTGAGCCCCACTCCGGAGCGGGACCTGCGACGGGCTCGGGCGGTCCCTGGTAGGCCGGCAACTGATCCATCGTCGTGCCAATGTCGTGGGCCGTGCCGGGATCGCCCGTGTCGATCGCAAACAGCGCGAAGCCGGCCGCGGCAAGTCCGTCGAGCAGCTCGTCGGGCATGACCGTCGTCGCCTGCCTGGCCAGCCCGTCGAGCGCGGACAACGGGACGAGCGCCGGCCAGCCGAGCTCACCGTCGTAGCGCGGCCGAAGAACCGCCTCTCTCCGAGCGCCATGCGCCTCGATCAACGAAGTGACTGTTTCCGCGTCGACCCACGTCATTCGTCCGGGCCAGATCAGTGCGGCAACCGTCTCCGTGACCCTGTCGCGGGCGACGGTCATGCCACGGACGATCTGGCCGACTGGGCCGTTCTCGACCGGCGCCGGCTCGGCGAGGACCGCCGGTGATCCGGCCAACGAGGCCGCGACGACACCATCTGCATCCGCGCAAACGACCACGATCGGCGTCGCGCCGCCGGCCCAGGCAGTCTCGACAATTCGCCGCGCGGCGTCCCGGCCGGCGGCATCGGCCAGCGCGCCTTCAGCACCGCGCGCGAACAGGATCACGGCCGCAACGGTCATTCCGCGCATCCTATGCGAGAATTGATGCTCCCCATGACCACCCCCGTGCCAACGATTACGCCTGCCCACGCCCCATCGATCGGCACGGTCGCGCGCGACGACCTGCGCAATCTGGCCATCGTGGCCCATGTCGACCATGGCAAGACCACGCTCGTCGACGCGATGCTGCGCCAGTCGGGCGTCTTCCGCGCCAACGAGCTGCTCGTCGACCGCGTCATGGACTCGATGGATCTCGAGCGCGAGAAGGGCATCACCATCCTCGCCAAGCAGACGACGGTCGAGTACCACCCGACGAACGACCCGAGCCACGCGATCCGACTGAACATCGTCGACACGCCGGGCCACGCGGACTTCGGCGGCGAGGTCGAGCGGACGCTGCTCATGGTCGACGCGATCCTGCTCCTCGTCGACGCCGCGGAAGGGCCGCTGCCGCAGACGCGCTACGTGCTTCAGAAGGCCCTGGCGCGCGCGCTTCCGGTGGTCGTCGCGGTCAACAAGATCGACCGCGGCGACGCGCGTCCGGCGGAGGTGCTCGACGCGATCTACGAGCTGTTCATCGACCTCGGAGCGAGTGCGGAGCAGCTCGACTTCCCGGTGCTGTACACGAATGCCAAGCTGGGCACGGCGACGCGCGACCTGGCCATGCCCGGGACGAACCTGCGCCCGCTGTTCGACCAGCTCGTGACGACCACTCCGGCGCCGACCTACACGCCGGGCCACCCGCTGCAGATGCTCGTGACCAACCTGTCGGCGAACGACTACGTAGGGCGCATGGCCGTCGGCCGCATCTGGAACGGCACGCTGCGCATGGGCCAGCGCATCGCCGTCGTGCGCGATGAGCCCGACACGACCGAGGGTGCCATCGAGCCGGGCCGGACGACCACGCTCACCGGCAACGTCACCAGCCTGACGACCGCCAAGGGCATTGAGCGCGTGGACCTGAGCGAGGCCGGCCCGGGCGAGATCGTCGCCGTCGCGGGCATTCCCGAGGTCACGATCGGCGACACGATCACCGACCCGACGGATCCCCGTCCAATGCCGCGGCTTGATCTCGACGAGCCCACCCTGAGCATGACCTTCGGCGTCAACACATCGCCGCTCGGTGGGCGCGATGGCAAGTACGTAACCAGCCGCCAGATCAAGGACCGCCTCGACCGCGAGGTCCTGGGTAACGTGTCGATCGAGGTCCGGCCCACGCCGAGCCCGGACACGTTCGAGGTTCGCGGCCGTGGCGAGCTGCAGCTGGCCGTGCTCATCGAGCAGATGCGTCGCGAGGGCTTCGAGCTGCAGGTGTCGCGCCCCGAGGTGCTCCTGCGCGAGGTCAACGGCGAGACGCATGAGCCGTATGAGCGGATCACCGTCGATATCCCGCCCGAGTTCATCGGCCCCGTCAGCCAGAGCCTGGCCGATCGCAAGGCGAAGATGGAGCTCATGTCGACCGACGCCGACGGACGCACGCGCATGGAGTTCATCATTCCCACCCGTGGCCTGGTCGGCTATCGCGGCCAGCTGTTGACCGAGACGAGAGGCACGGCGCTGATGCACCAGATCGGCGCGGGCTATGGGCCGTGGGCAGGCGAGGTCACCCACCGCACGTCGGGCGTCCTGGTCAGCGATCGAGCGGGCGAGTCGAACGCTTACGGGCTGTTCAACCTGCAGGAGCGCTCGACGCTATTGATCGGTTCCGGCGAGCAGGTCTACGAGGGCATGATCGTTGGCGAGAACGCGCGCTCGAACGACATGGACGTCAACCCGACCAAGGAAAAGAAGCTGACCAACATCCGCACCCACTCGCACGACGAGATGTTGCGCCTGAGTCCGCCGCCGCCGCTGACGCTCGAGAGCGCGATCGAGTTCATTGCCGAGGACGAGCTGGTCGAGGTCACACCGATCAACCTCAGGCTGCGCAAGCGGTCCCTGAGCCAGCACGACCGCCGCCGCGAGGCGGGCCGTGCCTACGACGAGCGGCGCGCCGCGGAGATGGCTGCCGACTGATCCATACAATCGGCGCAATGCCGATCTATCTCGACCATGCCGCGACCACGCCGCTGAGGCGCGAGGCGCTCGACGCGATGTTGCCGTTGCTCAGCGAAGACTTTGGCAACCCGTCGTCCGTGCACGCCTATGGGCGCCGAGCGCGCGCCGCGCTGGACGAGGCACGCGACGTCGTCGCTCGCCACCTTGGCGCCGAGTCACGCGAGATCGTCTTCACGGCCGGTGGCACAGAGGCGATCAATCTCGCGCTCAAGGGCGCGGCGTGGGCGGGCAAGGCGCGCGGCCACCGACTGATCACCAGCGCGGTCGAGCACCATGCCGTGCTCCATTCGCTGCGCCACCTGGAGAAGTTCGGTTTCGAGCTCGTCGTCCTGCCGGTGGACCGCTACGGACGGGTCGATTCCGACCAGCTCGACGCTGCCATCAACGACCGTACGATCCTCGTCTCGCTCATGCTGGCGAACAACGAGGTCGGCACGATCCAGCCGGCCAGCGAGCTGATCAAGCGCATCCGCGGCCACCGCAACGTGGTCATCCACCTCGACGCGGTCCAGGCCGCGCCGTACATGGCGCTCGACGTGCAGCATCTCGATGTCGATCTGCTCTCGATCGCGGCGCACAAGTTCGAGGGACCCAAGGGCGTCGGTGCGCTCTACGTGCGCCACGGCACGATCCTGCTGCCGCAGATCAACGGCGGCTCGCAGGAGCGCTACCGGCGCGCCGGCACCGAGAACGTTGCCGGCGCGGTGGGCATGGCCGTTGCGTTCGATCTGGCCGCCTCGGAACGAAGCGAGGTCGCGCCTCGGCTCGCGGCCCAGCGCGATGGGCTGCGTGACCGGCTGCTCGCTGTTCCTTCCGTCGAGCTCACCGGCCATTCCCGCAGGCGCTTGCCCGGCCACCTGTCGGTCATAGCGCGCGACGTCGACGGCGATGGACTCGTGCGTGCCCTGGACATGGAGGGCATTGCCGTCTCGACCGGCTCGGCATGCACGACCGGCTCCACGGAGCCGTCGCACGTGCTCACGGCACTCGGCTATCCGGACGAGGAGGCGCGCGGGTCGCTGCGCATCACCCTGGGCCGGACGACCACGGACGCCGAGCTGGAGCAGGCAGCATCGATCATCCCGGCGGTCATCGAGCGCATCCGCGCCGCCGGCAGTGCAATCGCGCGCGATCCGCTCGGCAGCCACGTCGACTGATGGCAGGTCGCGTTCTCGTCGCCATGTCGGGCGGCGTGGATTCCTCGGTCGCGGCTGCTTTGCTGGCCGAATCGGGCGCCCACGCAGTCGGCGTATGGATGCGCCTGCACGATGTCTCCGATTCGTACAGCGAGTTCAAGAAGAGCTGCTGCTCGCTCGACGCCGCGGACGACGCCCGGCGCGTCGCTGCCCAGCTGGGCATCCCGTTCTACGTGCTCAACCTCGAGCGCGAGTTCGGCGCGGGCGTAATGGAGCCGTTTCTGAACGACTATCTCGAAGGTCGGACGCCCAGCCCGTGCATCAACTGCAACACCTACGTGAAGTTCGGCGCGCTGCTCGGGCGGGCACTGCGCGAGTTCGACTGCGACGCGGTGGCCACGGGTCACTACGCCCGAGTCGACGCGCTGGAGGATGCCGACGCGCCAGGTGGCCGGCGCTACATGCTGTTGAGCGGAGTCGACGCGGACAAGGACCAGTCGTACTTCCTGTATGGCCTGCGCCAGGACCAGCTGGCACGGACGATCTTCCCGCTCGGTGAGCTGACCAAGCCCCAGGTGCGCGACGTTGCCCGGCGTTACGGCCTGGTCACGGCCGAGAAGCCGGAGAGCCAGGAGATCTGTTTCGTGCCGGGTGGTGATTACCGGACGGCACTGCGCGACCGAGCCGGCTGGAGTGAGCAGGCCGGCCCGCTGATCGACGTCGACGGCTCGCTCGTCGGCGAGCACCGCGGAGCCGCCGCGTACACGGTCGGCCAGCGCCAGGGTCTCGGCGTCGCGCTGGGCGAGCCACGCTACGTCGCGTCGATCGACGCCCGGGCCAATCTCGTCACCCTCGGCCGGCGCGAGGACCTGTACAGCACCGAGTTCGACCTCGAATCGGTCTCGTTCGTCGGGGGCCGGCCGCCTGGCGACGAGTTCAGGAGCGCGGTGCGCATCAGACACCGCGCGCAGCCCGTACCTGGTTCCGTCAACAGAATGGGCGACCGGTGGCGGGTCAGCCTCGATCAGCCTGCCTGGGCGCCCGCGCCAGGCCAGGCGGCGGTCTTCTATGCCGGCGCCGAGGTGGTCGGCGGCGGACGCATCGCTGGCGGCGCCTGAGGGCCGCGATGGAGATCGGTCCCGCGCCAGTGCTCGCGCTGCTTGTCGGTCTTTTCCACACCGGGGTCTACATGTTGCTGCGTGGAAGCGCCGGCCTGCGCCTCGCCTTCGTCGCCATCGCCGCGATCCTGGGCGCCTTCGCCGGCCAGGCGCTGGCGCTGCGACTGGGCGATCCAATCCAGATCGGTGATTTCGGCCTCGTCTGGTCGTCGCTGCTGGCCTGGCTCGGAATAATCCTGATCGTCGCCGCGAGCCTTCTCGCGCCGACGCGCAGCGGGCAGCGTCCATGACCGCGGACCTGGCCAACACGCTCGTTGTCGCCGCGGCCGTTGGAGCGCTGGTCTGCGTCGCGCTCGCGGCGCTGATCGCGGCGGTCGCCCTGTGGCGCGTGTCGCGCGACGTCCGGCGCGTCGCCCGGTCGCTGAACGACGTCGCTGCCGCGCTCAGCTCCGACCTGCCAGCGACGCTGAGCGAGCTGCGTCAGACGTCGGTCAACCTGAACCGTGTCAGCCAGGAGCTTGCGCCGCGGCTGACACGCGTCGATGCCCTGCTCGATGAGGCCGACGCGACCGTGGCCTCGCTGCGCGCCACCGTCGAGACCGCCGAGGACATCGTGCGCGGCCCGGCAGCGGCCATGGACCGCGCGCGACGCGGCGTCGGCGCGGTCGGGGGAGGATTGGCGCGCGGCGCGGACCGACTTGTAAAGAGCGTCCAGGAGCGGACGGGCCGCCGCGAGTAACCGACAGAGGTAGATTCAGCGCTCGATGGCTGCGCCCACCAAGAAGAGCTTCGCGACTCCCGATGAGCGGGTCGTTCTGCCAGGCATCCAGGCCGACGTCGTCGACATGGCCGACTCGACGATCACGCGCAGCGTTTTCGACGTCGGCATGCACTGCCCGCAGATCAGCATCGAGGGCAAGCCGATCTGCATGGCGCACCACATGGGCTACGCGATCAGCGGTGCCCTCCATGTGCAGATGCAGGACGGTTCGACGCTCGACGTGGCGCCCAACGACGTGTTCGACATCCCGCCCGGGCACGACGGCGCGTCTGTCGGTCCGGATGCGTTCCTGGCGATCTACTGGGCTGGCGCGCGGACGTGGATGGCCGACCGCTCGGGCGAGCGGGTCTTGATGACGCTCCTGTTCACCGACATCGTCGACTCGACATTGCGCGCGCTGGAGCTGGGCGACAGAGCCTGGCGCGAGCTGCTCGCGACCCACTATCGGTCGGTGCGCAACATTCTCGACCGATACCGCGGGCGTGAGATCAAGACTGCCGGCGACGGGTTTATTGCCGGTTTCGATGGTGCCGGCCGGGCGATCGCAGCGGCGGTCGCGATCCGCGACCGGTCGATTGCCGACGGCCTGTCGATCCGCGCCGGCGTTCACTCGGGCGAGGTTGAGCTGGTTGGCGACGACGTTGCTGGCGTAACGGTTCACGAGGCCGCGCGTGTGTCGTCCGCCGCCGGCCGCGACGAGATCCTCGTCTCGGAAGCCACGCGCCTCCTGGCCGCGGGCGCTCCATACACCTTCGAGGCGCGTGGTCCGTTCGAGCTCAAGGGCCTGCCCGGCTCGCGCACCCTCTACGCGGTCGTCCCAAACCCGGAGTCAACCGCCAGCTAAGTCCACGTGAAGCGGATCGGCTCAACATCGTCGCCGGAATGGCGACGCGCGAAACCCGCCGCGAACGAGGCAGGCGTCTGGGGGACGAAGCACTGCGTCGGCTCGTCAACGAGCTGCGAACCGCCCGCCAGGTAGCCGGTCTGAGCCAGCATGATGTCGCCGGGGATGCTGGCTGGGCGCAGTCCGAGCTGCACAGGTTCGAAGCCAACGGGTTCGAGAACGTCTCCTTGCTGCGCGTTGGCGCACTTGCATCAGTGCTCGGCCTCGAGCTGAGCGTCGGTCTGCACCCAACGGGCGACGGCCTGCGCGACCAAGGGCAGCAGGCTGTCATCGCACGCTTCGTGAAGCAGATAGACCCAGCGTTTCGAGTGGCCCGCGAAGTCCCCTTCCCGAACGTCCACGACCTGCGCTCATGGGACATGGTGCTGAGACTCGATGACTTCCTGGTTGGGGTTGAGGTCGAAACGCGCCTGCGCGACGTACAGGAGCTCGTCCGGCGTATCCGCCAGCGCGAGCGCGACGGAGGAGTGGACGAAATCGTGGTCGTGCTCGCCGATACCGCTCACAATCGGGCGGTCGCCGACCAGTTTCGCGAGGCGCTGGGCGACGAATTCGCGACACTGCCAAGGGTCCTGTGGAAGGCTCTGCGGTCGGGACAGCGGCTTCCCGGATCGGGCGTCATCCTCGTCTGAGCTGCCGCTCGCCACCGCTCCACGCCGGTGATCGGTCAGACCGATTAACCGTCCGGTGCTGATAGAGGCCACTGGACGGACCTGGCCCGTTTCGAGCGGATCCGGGCAGACTCATCCAGATTCCAGCCAATCCCTTCCGATTCCGCGGGAGCCAGGCGCTCGATGATCGCTGTGACCGATCAACTGACCGCCCGAACGACCTGACGAGCCGAGGGTGCGCGCGTCGCGAGGTGTCGCCGGACGGTTAATCGGTCTGACCGATCGCGGGGCACGCAGGCGCGGCGAGGGCAGAGGAAGCAGCCGTCGGGGAGGGCTTTCGCCTACTCTTAGGCCATGCCAGACGTCACGCTCCGCGATGAGGGCGCGGGCATTCCGAGCATGCCCGCCGCGGAGATCCGCCAGCGCTTCCTCGACTTCTTCGCGGAGCGAGGACACACCGTCGTGCCCAGCGCGAGCCTGGTGCCCGCGGGCGATCAGACGCTGCTCTTCACGAACTCGGGCATGGTCCAGTTCAAGGACGTCCTGACCGGCGCGGAAACGCGCAGCTACAAGCGTGCGGTCGACGTCCAGCGCTGCCTGCGCGTGGCCGGCAAGCACAACGACTTCGAGGAGGTCGGCCGCACGCCGCGCCATCACACCTTCTTCGAGATGCTCGGCAACTGGAGCTTCGGCGACTACTTCAAGCGCGACGCGA
>CAYYVV010000017.1:0-49174 GCA_964475245.1 uncultured Anaerolineaceae bacterium
CCATCGATTGGTCGCTGGTCGGTGCGGTGTCGGTGGTTGTTGCGGTGTCGGTGGTCGGTGTCCCGTTGGTCGCCTGCGCCGCGTCCGGCCCGAGCGACGAACCGGCCGTACTTGACGCCGCCGCCTGGTTCGGCGAAGCGGTGACGACGTTGAGACCCGGGCCGTAGTACGTGCGCAGGATCTGGAGGTAGCCCATGCCGCGGTCGGCGCAGCGAACGGCGCTGCGCGCGAACAGCTTCCAGCCGGTGGCATCGTGGCCACAGCCGGTCTTGCTGCCCGTCCGGTAGCCGGTCATGAACAGCGCGCCGTCCTTGATCAGGCGGATGTCCCAGGTATCGGCGATCGCGGTGTAGTGGTCGGCATGAACGCGAGAACGGCCGGGCTTGTAGAGCTGGTCGCCGATGCCGTCGGTGACGTCAAAACACTGGCCGCGGCGCGACATGCGGCCGTTCCCGAGCGTGTGGAACCACGCGAACTGCTTGACCGCGACGGCACCGGCATCGATCACCGCCTGGGGCAGGTAGCTGGGCCACTCTTTGCCCATGACCGTGACGACGTACTTCTTGAACGGCACGCGTTCGACGCGCCCGGTGCGGTTGCGCAGGACGCGGATGTAGTCGGGCGGCTTGGTCGTGCTCGTCCAGCCGGTACACGAGCCCGGTTGAGCATCGGCGGCCACGACCGGGGCGAGGATCGTCTCGGCCGGCAGGAGCATGACGAGCCCGACGATGACGCTAAGGCCACCGACGACGAGCCGGTGCACAGCCCGCCGGGCGCGGGAGCCTCGATTGCGATGGTGGACGGGTATGTTCGGCTGGGGTTGCGCAGCCGAGCTGGCAGATGGCACTACTGCCTCCTCGGTCTCCGGCGCAGGGCGACGCAGCACGCCACACGCCGGTTATGTCGGTGGTGCCGCGGGGAGCCTTGAGTCGGAACGGCTGGAGCGAGCGCTCTGGGGTCGCGCTCGTCGGCGCCGGCGCAGAAAGTGCGCATGTGGCGATGGGCCCGCAGGTCAGGCCCGGATCACACCGACTATGGCTGCCGCTGGGGCGGCGGCTTGGTTTCGGTTCTCCTTCGGATGCGGATTATCCGGTCTGCATGCGAATTACGCAGTGAATAGGCATTGCAGCCTGATTACGCCTCGGCCCGCTTCGCGCTCCGGCCGCCTTTCAGGACTCTTGCAAGCCGCTCGATTTGTTTGGCTGAGGGAGCTGGGCGAGGCGCGACGCCGCGGCCTCCAGGGTCGCCAGCTTCTTGGGGAATGCGAAACGGATCTTGGAGCGGCCCAGTTCCGGCCGCGAGTAGAACGACGAGCCGGGCACGGTCGCGACGCCCGGCGACGCGGTCATCCGGCGGGCGAAGGTCACGTCGTCCTCGTCAGTCAGGTCCGAGATATCGGTCATCACGTAGTACGCGCCGTTGGGCACGAACGTCCGGAACCCCGCGCTTGCCAAAGCGGCGATCAACGTGTCGCGCCGCTCCAGGTAGGCGGCGGCAAGCGCCTGGTAGTAGCTGTCGGGCAGGCGCAGCGCGACCGCGCCGGCCGCCTGCAACGGAGCCGCGGCACCCACAGTCAGGAAGTCGTGAACCTTGCGGATGGCCGCTGTCAGGGCGGCCGGCGCGATCACCCAGCCGACGCGCCACCCGGTGACCGAGTACGTCTTGGACAGGGAGTTGATCGCGACCGTGCGCGCGGCCATGCCGTCGATCGTGGCCATCGGGATGTGCTCCGGGCCGTAGGTGATGTGCTCGTAGATGTCGTCGGTGAAGACGTAGCAGTCGAACTCCGCGCACAACGCGGCAATGTGCTCGAGCTCGGCGCGGGTGAAGACCTTGCCCGTCGGGTTGTGCGGCGAGTTGAGCACCACCGCGCGCGTCCGGGGCCCGAACGCCGCGCGGAGCTCGTCGGGATCGATCGACCAGTCGGGCTCGTGCAAGGTGACATAGCGCGGCACCGCGCCCGAGAGGATCGCGTCGGGGCCGTAGTTCTCGTAGAACGGCTCGAAGACGACGACCTCGTCACCCGGGTCGAGCAGCGCGAGCATGACCGCGATCATGCCCTCGGTCGCGCCGCAGGTGACCGTGATGTCGGTCTGGGGGTCCACCCGCCAGGTCGGGTAGGAGCGCGCAGTCTTCTCGGCGATCTGTTCGCGGAAGTCGCGCGCGCCCCACGTGATCGCGTACTGGTTGACGTCGCCGAAGATGGCCACCGACGCAGCCTCCTTGAGCTCCGTCGGACACGCGAAATCGGGGAAGCCCTGGGCGAGGTTGACCGCGCCGTGCTCCATCGCCAGGCGCGTCATCTCGCGGATCACTGACTCGGTGAACAGGGCCGCCTTGTGCGAGACGCGGCTGGCCGGCAGCGGGGTCGTCGTGCTCATCGCCGCATAGTGACAGACAAGGTGGCACGCCGACGCCGTAGCCTTGGCGCGGATGGCAATAGCGTTACCGGAGCGAGCGATCGCCGAACGCCCGTTTGAGCTGACAGAAGAACAACGAACCGCGGTCGAGTGGGGTGACGGACCGCTGATGGTCCTTGCCGGCGCGGGCACCGGCAAGACGACCGTCGTCGTCGAGCGCGTCCGTCATCTGCTTGCGACGGATCCGTCGCTCGAGCCGGAGAACATCCTCGTCCTGACCTACAACGTCAAGGCCGCGGCCGAGCTCATGGACAGGCTCGAGGAAGCGCTGGGCATCGAGATTGCCAGCCGGCTCTGGGTGCACAACTTCCACTCGTTTGGCCACCGGGTGCTGTCGGACCACCGATCCGACCTTGGGCTGACGGAGAACGCCGACGTCCTGGACCAGGTCGGCCAGCGACTCCTGCTGCGCGAGCTGCGACCCGCGTTCATGGACTTCATCTACCACCCGATGGCCCGCGATCCAAACTCGGCCGGCCGTTTCGCCGACGTGATCGGCCGAGCCAAGGACGAGCTCGTCACGCCGCCAGAGTTCGCCGCGTTCGCGCAGGGCAAGCGCGAGACGTTCGACATGACCCACGACGGCGGCTTCGACCAGATCATCAGCGAGCTGCGCGAGCGCGACGCGCTCGGCCGGCTGTGGCAGGTTAACCTTGTGCGCCGCGAGCTCGTCAAGGCCGGACGCGAGGCCGCGGACAAGATCGCCGGCCGCGAAGCGCGGCGCGATGTTTCGGGCACGGGCGCGGCGCCGTGGTGGAACCAGCTGAGCCAGGAGCAGGAACGACTGGCCAAGGGCCTGATGCCCACCTACATCCGCGATGCGGAAGCGCTCGACGTGCAGCGCCTGATCGAAGAAGCGCGTGCCTACCAGGTCTACCAGGACGCGCTGCGTGAGCGTGGCCTGCTCGACTTCGGTGAGCAGCAGCTGCTGGCGATCGAGCTCCTGACCAGCCGACCCAACATCCTGCGTGGTTACCAGGACCAGTTCCGGCACGTCCTGGTCGACGAGTTCCAAGACGCCAACATGGCCCAGATCCTGTTCCTCGAGCTGATCGGCCGTGGGCCCAACAAACCTGACAACGTCGTCGTCGTCGGCGATGACGATCAGTCCATCTACCGCTTCCGCGGGGCGAGCTACGCCGCGTTCGAAGAGTTCACCAAGCGCTTCGAACAGGTGCCGGCCTGGGATCCGGAGCGCAAGGTCGCGGCGGTCGAGCGATTGACGCTGCTCAAGAACCGCCGTTCGACCGGCGACATCCTGTCCGCCGCGAGCCGGCTGATCGCGCGCAACAGGCGCCTCAAGAAGGGTCCGCTCGAGCCGATCAAGGATGCCGGCGTGGCGGTGGACATCGTGCACGCCGCGGACGAGCACGACGAGGCGGACGTCGTCGTCAACTGGATCAAGGAGACGTTCCAGGCATTGCCGGCGCCGCGGCGCTGGAGCGATGTCGCGGTCCTGTATCGCAAGCACCGCCACCGAGAGCTGATCGTCGACCGGCTGCGCAAGCAGGACATCCCGTACATCGTCATCGGCGGCACGGGCCTGTTCGATGTGCCAGAGGTACGCGACGCGGAGGCGGCACTGCGCGTCGCGGCAAACCCGGACGATTCGAACGCCTTCGTGCGGCTGCTGTCCGCCGGGCCGTGGCGCCTCGATGCCGCGGAGATCCTGCGCGTGACGAATGCCGCTGCGTGGGACGGGCGGCCGGTCCACCAGGCAGCCTCGGACATCCTGCGCGACGGAAAGATCGGCGGCGCGGCCGGCACGCCGCCAACGCCTCCGCGCCCTGTCGCCGAGGCAGTGCCCACGCTGTGGGCGGAAGCCGACTTTGACGAATCAGAGGCACAGACGATTCGCGAACGGCGCGGCCGCGAGCAGCGCGCCGCCCAGCGCAGGGAGCAGCTCGATGCGCGTCTGCGCGTCAAGCTCGAGCGCGTCGAGGAGCTGGTCAACGAGCTCGTGCCACGCGCCCAGCGCGAAGGCCCGTTTGCCGTCCTCGAGGACTACCTCGTGCGCACGAACATGCTCCATGACCTGATCGCGATCGAGACGGTCGAGGCGCAAAGGACAGTGCTGGCAGTCGCGCGCTTCATGCGCTTCGTAGCCGACTGGCAGGAGGCTCGTCCACGAGAGACGCTGACCGACTTCGTCGCTTACCTGGACATCTATCAGCAGGTCGGCGGCGATCTCGATGCTGATCAGCAGGGCCGAGTCGCCGTCGAGGGCGTCCAGCTGATGACCGTCTACCAGGCCAAGGGCCTCGAGTTCGAGGCGGTCGTCATACCGCGTCTCGTCGACGGCCAATTTCCCGACACGCGCGACGAGCAACGCCTTCTGCCGGTCGAGTTGCTCAAGCAGAAGCCGCCCGCGGACTTCGCGATCGACGAGGAGCGCCGACTGCTGTTCGTGGCCATGACGCGGGCCAGGAGCCGGCTGCTGCTGACGGCGCTCCAACCCGCCGGATCGCGCGTCCAGCCCAGCCGCTTCGTCGGCGAGCTGGAGCGCGGTGGCGCGGACGAGCCGGTCTCGTCGGACGAATACGTGCGCGTCGTGCCCAAGGACGTGGCCGTCGAGTACCGCGCTGCCGGACCCCAGGCGGAGGTCGAGGAGAGCGCGGTTTCGGCGGCGGAGAGCGCGCCAGAGACAACGGTTCAGCTGCTCAAGATGATGCCCGTGCCACTCGCCCACGAGCGGCGCTTCGCTCTCCGCCGCCGCGCGGTCGAGATCATGGGCATGCTTGAAGGCCTTGCCGCGGACGATCACGAGGGCCGTGCCACGCTGACGCGCGAGCTCGTCGAAGTGGCAGAGGCGGCCGCCGGCGCTGCGGACGAGGCGCGCATGCACGGCCTTGACCCACTGACCCTGAACGTCGTCTCGAGCCACGCGCCGGCGGGCAAGGCACTGCTCGAGCTGACGTCACTGCCGCCCAGCTTCAGCCACTCTCAGCTGCGGACGTATGGGGAGTGCCCGCTCCAGTACGCGTTCCAGCGTGTTTATCGCATCCCCGCGGCGGAGACGCCCGGCTACTTCGAGTTCGGCCACGTCATCCATCAGGCGTTCGAGGTCTATGCCCGGCAGCGCCGAGAAGCGGTTGCTGCGGGCTTGCCCGTGCCGGGTTACGAGGCGCTCCACCAGGCGTTCGACGATGCCTGGCAGCCGCGCAACTTCGCGGACGAGCATGCCGCGCGCCACTACGCCGACCGGGCGGAGCCCGCGCTGCGCCGCTTCTACGACCGGGAGGTCGCCAATCTCGCCCAGGCGGTCGGCTTTGAGGTCGGCTTCACCCTCCAGGTCGCGCCGGGCGGCGAGGAACCGCCGGTTCTGCTGTACGGCATCATCGACCGCATCGATCGCCACCCTGACGGCTCGATAGAGATCACCGACTACAAGACGGGGCGGTCCAAGAATCAGGAGGACGTCGACAAGGACGACCAGCTCTCGGCCTATGCGCTGGCCATGGCCGCAGGTGCCGTCATCGACCCTGAGACCAAGCGGCCACTGCCGCCGGCTTCGAAGCTGACGCTCTACTTCACCGAACGCGACCTGGCCCTGAGCACCACGCGCACGCCGGAGCAACTCGGCGAGTTTCGTGCGCAGGTCATCGAGAAAGCGCGTCGCATCCGCTCGGGCGACTTCACGGCCTCGCCGGACATGTGGCGCTGCGGCCGCTGCGAGTACCGCCTGATCTGCCCCAGCCGCTACGGCTCAACTCGCGCCACCTGACGCCGTACGGCATTCAGCATCGGCCGCCGCGGCTTGCCGGCCGGCCTGCCCGTCGAGCCTGATGCCAATTACAGGTGATGAGTCGGCACGGGCATCAATCCGGGTCGCCACTTCGCAGTCCACTCGCCAGCAACATCGCAGCGAAAGCCTCGATTCGCGACTCCATCGACGGCGGGGGTGGCGGTGGCTGCCAGGGACATTCGTGCTCGTGAGGGCAGATTCCGAATGGCAGTGAGCGCCCGAGTGCTTTCGCCAGGGCAGCGAGCCGGTTGACACCGAGTGATGGTGCGAGCCCTCGTTCCGCGCGCGAAAGGGTGCTCTGGCTTACCCCGCTCAGCGCGCTGACCTCACGCTGGCTCATGTTCGACATGAGTCGTGCACGGCGCAGGTATTGTCCACCGCCCCGATTTAAGCCGGCTTGGCTGCACTGTTGCTCAACCCTTGCTTTGCGCCGGCTTATTCGCAGGCCCGGGTCACCGCGCCGGGCGACGAGTTCGCCGATCAGAGCGCCGGCTTGATTCCCAGAGGCAGATGCCCATTCCGGGCCGCGATGCCGACATTGACCCGCTACCCGCAATGCGCATCAGTGTGTCTAGTAGCACGGCACTCGGCCGCGAAGGTGCGCCCGCCGCGACGTGGCAGACTTCGGGCGTGCTGACCGGGCTCGCGCGCCGTGCGCTGGTGGTTGTTCTCGTCGGAGTTTCGATCGCCGCATGCACGTCGACGCCGCCCGCGCCGAGCGCCGGGACCTCGACGCCGACGCCACAGGGGTCGGTGGCAATGCCGGCGGCGAGCGCCGTACCCGCGAGCCTCGCAACGGCCACGGCCGTGCCGACGCCAATCTCGGTTCCGACGCTGCCGCCTACGCCAACACCCGTGCCAACCCCGGTGCCCACGATGCCACCTGTGGCCGCCGTCTCGGCGGAGCTGGTCAAGCCCGGCAAGCTCAACGTGTGCCTGGCGCTGATGGGCGCTCCCGCCTCCAGCCTCGACAACGACGGCAACGCGGAGGGCTACAACGTCGCCTTTGCCAGCGCGATCGCGGCGCGGCTGGGCCTCAACCCGGTGATCCAGCAGCCTGTCTTCGGCGAAATCCCCAGTGACCTCGCTGCCCACTCGTGCGATATCAGCGTCTCGTCACAGAACATCACCGCGGACCGCCTCGCCCAGATGAATCTCATTCCCTATACCCAATCCAAGCAGGGCTTTCCGGTCGTCGTCGGCAAGGGCAACCCGGACAGCATCGACACGTTGGCCGACCTGTGCGGGCAGAAGGTCTCTGCCGCGACGGGAACGACGAGCGTCGACGTTGTCAACGGCACCGGCCAGTACGCCGGCAGTGGCGTCAACGACGGGTGCCAGGTCGCCGGCCAGCACCAGGTCGACCTGCACACCTACGACACGGAGCTCGACGCCGTCCAGGCGCTTCTCGATGGCACGGTCGTCGCCTACCTGGGCAATGTGAACTACGTCAGCCAGTACTCGGACCTGATCGAGGCATCTTTGGCCACGCTGCCCTCCGCGGTGCAGGGCATTGGCGTCGCGCTCGACCACCCCAACCTGACGGCCGCGGTCGAGTCTGCGCTGGGTACGATGATCACCGACGGCACCTATGTGCAGGTGCTCGGCCAATACCTGTCGCCCGACGCGGTGAACAACATCAGCATCGCCAACTGACGTGACACGGAACTGACATGATCCAGCCCGACCCAGTGTGCCTGCTCATCGCCGACATCAGCGGCTACACGGAGTACCTGTCGAGCGTCGAGATCGACCATGCCCAGGACATCCTGGCCGACCTGATCGGCACGGTCGTCACCGGACTGCGTCCACAGTTCCGGCTGGCGAAGCTGGAGGGCGACGCGGCGTTCTGCTTCGCGCCGGCGGAACAGGTCGATGGCTCGATGCTGCTCGACACGGTCGAGCACTGCTATTTCGGGTTTCGCCGCCGCCGGCGCGATGTCCGCCAGGCGACGAGCTGCGAGTGCAACGCCTGCATGCGGATCCCCGACCTGAACCTGAAGTTCGTCGCCCACCATGGTCTCGCGCTGCGCCAGAGGGTGGCAGGGCGCGAAGAGCTGCTCGGATCCGACGTGATCGTCGTCCATCGCCTGCTCAAGAACGACATCGTCGAGAAACTCGGGAGCCCGGCATACGTCGCGCTCACCGACCAGCTCGTGCAGCGCATGTCGATCGATCCGGTCGAGCTGCGCATGATCGAGCACGCGGAAACGTACGACCACATCGGCGAGATCAAGATCTGGGTCCACGATCTCGAGCGACGCTGGCAGGAGGAGGACGCTCGGCAACGCGTCTTCGTCGATTCGGAAACGGCGATCTTTGGCGGCTCGGTCCCGATCGCCGCGCCGCCGCAGGTCGTGTGGGAATTCATGACCACCCCTGGTCGGCGGATGCAGTGGCAGGCGCCGGGTGGCGTCACGAGCGTCGACGAGATCGTCAAGCCTGGTGGCCGGCGCGGCGCAGGTACCGTTAACCACTGCATGCACGGTCCCGAGGCGCTGGTCGAGCAGGTCCTCGACTGGCGGCCGTTCGACTACTACACCGAGCTCTCGACCATGCCGCCGTCGATGGGCGGCATCAAGTTCACGATGACCTACGAGTTCGAACCGACACCGACCGGAACGCTCTTCCATTTCCGCGTTGCCAAGCCCAAGACGGCCAAGGAGCGCAAGCAGCTGGAACAGTTCGGGCCATTCCTCGCCCAGGCCTTCGAGGGCGGCCTGAGGGTGCTCGTGTCGGACGTGACCGCTGAGATTGAGGCGCAGGCCACGGACCGCGTCGAACCTCCTCTGCCCGTTGCGAAGAATCAGGATCAGTTCCTTGCGGGGCTGCAGCCGATCGAGTTCGCGGGCTAGGGCGCATGACACCGCTGATGAACAGCGACGCGGCCGCCGGCAAGGTGCTGACGGTCCTGGGGCCGATACCGGCGAGCGATCTCGGGGTCACCGACGCTCACGACCACCTTTTCCTGAGCTCACCTGCGCTCGCAGGCCAGGAGATCGAGGACGCCGACAAGGTCACCGAGGAGGTGCTCGACGCGAAGCGGACCGGGATCGCGTCGATCGTCGAGGTCACGCCGATCGGGCTGGGGCGCAAGCCTGCGCTGATGCGCCAGGTCGCTCGTACGACGGGCGTGCATGTGGTCGGCGCCACGGGCTACCACCGCGACGCGCACTACCCACACGGGCACTGGGTCTACGACGCGTCGGAGGAGCTGCTGCGCGACCGGATGGTGGCCGATATCGAGCGCGGGATGCATCCCAACGACTGGCTCGACCAATCGACCGCGCTCGACGAGGCGCGCGCCGGCGTGATCAAGATGGGCGCCTCGTACCAGCGCGTTTCGCGCTCTGAGCGGGTCCGTCTCGAAGCCGCGGTGCAGGCGGCGCTGCGGACCGGCGTCTCGATCCTGTGCCACACGGAAGTGGGCACTGCCGCGGACGAGATCATCGACATCTGCACCGCGGCCGGCCTGCCGCCGAGCCGCCTGATCCTGGCCCACCTCGATCGCAACCCGGACCCTGAGCTGCACATCGAGCTGTGCGCGCGCGGCATCTACGTCGAGTACGACACGGCAGGACGGATCAAGTACCGGCCCGACAGCGACCTGCTGCGGCTCATCTCCGAGGTCGTCGGCGCGGGCTACAGCGATCGGGTGATGCTCGGCCTGGACCTCGGCCGGCGCGATTACTTCCGCGCCTACGACGGCGGCCCGGGCATGCGCTACCTGATGGCCACGTTCACGCCCCGTCTCGAGCGGCGCATCGGCGGTGAGACGGTGCGCCGCATCCTCGTCGACAACCCTGCCAGGGCCTTCGCCCTCGCCCCACGGCAATGACCCAGGCCGCGATCGCCGACCGCTACGACGTCATCGTCGTCGGCTCGGGCTCGGCGGGATCGTCGGCCGCAATCAGCGCGGCGCGGTCGGGCGCCCGAACTCTCCTGGTCGACCGCCTGGCCTTCATGGGCGGTACCTCGACCGCCGTGCTCGACACCTTCTACGCGTTCTACACACCCGGCGAATCGCCGCGCCGCGTGGTCGGCGGCCTGGGCTGGGAGATCGTCGAGCGCCTGACGCAGGAGGGCGTCTGCTTCGAGCGGCCGAACACTTATGGCGCGGGCACGGGCGTGACGTACGACCAGGAGACGCTCAAGGTCACCTGGGAACGCGCCGCGCAGGACGCCGGCGTGGACATCCTGCTGCACACCTGGGCGACGGGCGTCCGGCTTGACGGCAGGCGAGCGGAGGCCGTCCGCATCTGGAACAAGGGTGGCGAGCGCTGGATCAGCGCGTCGGTCGTGGTCGATGCGTCGGGCGACGCCGACGTAAGCGCGTTCGCGGGCGCCGACTACGAGGACATGCACACCTCGGGCAAGGTGCAGTCGCTGTCGACACTGTTCCGCCTGGCCAACGTCGACGTCGAGGTTGCGACGCAGACCAGGAAGGCCGATATGTGGGCGCTGATGCGCGAGGCCGCGGCTGATGGCGGCTATGCGCTCCCGAGGCTCGAAGGCTCGTGGCACAGGACGCCGTTTGCCGGGGTCGTGATGGTGCACATGACGCGCATCCCCAACGTCGACGCCACGGACCCGGTCGCGCTGACGGCCGCGGAGATCGAGGGCCGGCGCCAGGTTCGCGAGTACCACCGCTTCCTGCGCGACCGGGTGCCCGGCTTCGAGAACTCCGTCGTCGTCGGCACGAGCCCGTCGATCGGCGTCCGTGAGTCCCGTCGCGTGATCGGTGACTACCAGCTGACGCGCGACGACGTGCTGACGGCGCGCCGCTTCGACGACGAGGTCGCATTGTGCGGCGCGCCGATCGAGGACCACGGAGCGGGCGGCGGCACGGAATGGCAGTACGTGCCCGGCGGCGCGGTCTACGGCATCCCGTATCGCACGCTACTGCCGCGCAACATCGACGGGCTGCTCGTCGCTGGCCGCTGCTTCTCATCGACCCACGACGCGCACGCATCGGCACGGTCGATGGCGACGTGCATGGCCATGGGCCAGGCGGCTGGCACTGCCGCCTCGATGGCCGCGCTCGGTAACTGCATGCCGCGCGATGTCGCGCCACAAGATCTTCGCAACGTGCTCATCAAGAGGGGAGCGATCCTGGACCTATGAACGCCACTGACCTGCGCGCCGGACCCGTCGCCACCGAGATCCGCCGGCTGCGGCTGATCCTCGTCCTGCGCCGCATCGAACCGCAGGAGAAGCTCCTTACGCTCGTCGACGAGCTGGCCGACGCCGGCGCGCGCGCGTTCGAGATCACCTTCGACTCGCTCTCTGCCGCGCGCGACATCGAGGCCATCCGGGCGCGGCTGGATCAGCGCGCCGACGGCCCGTTCCTGGTCGGTGCCGGCACGGTGCTGACGCGCGCCCAGCTCGACGCCGCGCGCGCCGCCGGTGCCAATTTCGGCGTCGCGCCCGTGCTCGACGTCGACGTCCTGCGCGCCGCCGTCGACGACGGCTTCCCGTTCGTGCCGGCGGGCATGACGCCGAGCGAGATGCACGTCGCCTGGTCGAATGGCGCGACCTTCATCAAGCTCTTCCCGGCGTCCGTGGCCGGGCCGCAGTTCATCCGCGAGATCCGCGGCCCGTTCCGCGAGATCGAGATCATCCCGACCGGCGGCGTCGACGCGAGCAACGCCCAGTCGTTCCTCGACGCGGGCGCAGTCGCGGTCGGCGTCGGCAGCGCGATCACGCGCATGACTGTCGAAGAACGCCGAACGTTCGTCGGCGCGCTTGCTGCTCACTGATGGCTCGCTGATGGCCCACCGCTTCGACGGCCGCACGGTTCTCGTCACCGGCACGACCGGCATTGCCGCCGCTGCCGCGCGCGCCCTGGCCGATGAAGGCGCGAGCGTCTTCGTCACCTCGCGGACGCAGCAGCACGTGGACGAGCTAGTCGCGTCGCTCGGAGACCGCGCCGCCGGGCAGGTGGCCGACCTATCGCAGGAGGAGGCTGTTCAGTCGGTCGTGGACGCCTGCGTCGCCCGTTTCGGCCGCCTCGATTGCGTCTACAACGTGGCCGGCATCAGTGGCCGCCGGTTCGGCGACGGGCCGCTGCACGAGATGACGCTCGACGGCTGGCACACGGTCATGGCCAACAACGCGACATCGCAATTCCTGGTCTGCCGCGCGGCCGTGCGCCAGATGCTGACTCAGGATCCCGACGCGTCCGGTGCGAGGGGCGCGATCCTGACGATGTCGAGCGTCCTCGCCCGCCACCCGTCGCCGGGTTACTTCGCGACACACGGCTACGCCGCGAGCAAGGGCGCGATCGAGGCATTCACGCGTGCCGCGGCCGCGTATTACGCCGCGCAGGGCATCCGACTCAACGCCATCGCGCCTGCCCTGGTCGCGACGCCGATGAGCCGCCGAGCGCAGACCGACCCGGACATCGTTGCCTTCGCCATGCGCAAGCAGCCCCTCGCCGCGGGTCTGCTCGCGCCCGAAGACCTCGTCGGAACGGCGCTCTACCTGCTGAGTGATGACGCTCGCGTGATCACAGGCCAGGTCATCGACGTCGACGGCGGCTGGTCCGTCTCGGATGCCTAGGGAGTAACGGTCAGCCTCAAGACTGGGCAAGGCCCGTTGGTTTCGACGTGGGACTTGGAGTCGAGGCAGAAACCATTGCTCATGAGGACGACCGTTCCCGGGCCAACTGCTTCGTAGCGGCCGGTCGCGCCGTTGTCGGACTGGCTGACGAGGCGCAGCACGTAATCGTCCGGGCTCTGCGGCAGCGGGTATATCGGAGCCGCCGAGTCACCCAGCATGTGGATGTCGAGAGACTGACCTACGCGCATCTCGGCAGAGCCGGCCGGCTTGAGCAGCATTGCGGCGCAGTTCCCGGCGCCGTCGATCTCGCCATCGTTGATCCGGTACCTCGCCGGGAGCCCGCACATCGTCACGCCGGGCTCCGCCCACCACGGCAGCGTCGAATCAGCGCTTGGCTGCGGCGACGCAGTAGCGCGCCAGTCGGGGGTGTCGTCGGGGGTCATGGCTACGGAAGGGGTCGACGCAGGCGTGGGCGGGTTCGTCGGAGCCTGTGTCGATCCAGGAGTCGCTGCGTTGCAGGCCGCCAAGGTCAGCACGAGCGTTGCAAGCAGGGCGGTCCGTCGACTGTGCATGCCCACCTGACGGCCCGTCGCGACCTTAAGTTTCGTGGGCCGACCGAGCGCCGAGATCCACCACGTTGCTGGCCTTGTCGATGATCGAATCCTGCCGCGGCGGCGATGTCGGCCAGGCCCTGGCAGATCGCGAGGTCGTCCGCCGTCAGCTGCTTGGTTGTCAGCCCGAGGGCGCGCTGTACGTCGGGCGGCCGTCTCGCGTTGCGTGGCGATGACCGCCGCCCATCGGCGCCGACGCGACGCGCTGATCTCAGACGTAGTCGCCCGCGACGTACGACTCGGCGGCTGCACGGACCTCGCCGATCTCGCCCTTCGAGATGAGATCAATGGGTCGCCGGCCATCAAGCAGCCGGTTGCGGGCCGACAGCCACTGCGTCACGCCGCGTGGGCTGAGAGTGTCAGAAAGCGCCAGGGAGATCTCCGACAACTCGCGCAGGCGCTCGTCGAAGATCGGTCTGATGGCGCCGGTCGCCGCCCAGTTTCGGACGCTGCGATCGGTGGCGCCTGCGGCACCAGCGATCTGCCTCTGCGTGAAACCGAGGTTCGCGAGCGCGCGGACGATCTGGTCCGCCGCGACGGCACGCCTCAGGTCACGGAACGGGTTGGTTGTGGCGGCGCGTGGCTGGGTCAATCCGTTTTCCTCATTCGCTTCCGCAATTGTTTCCGCTTTCCCTGTGGGCGTCAAGGTCAACGAGAGTGATCCGTCAAATGTCGGCTGGACCGACCCTACGCAGCTACCCAGCACCTTCCGCTGCGTGTTGACGTGGTCATTTGACACTGGCGCGGCCGCTGCCGAGCGTGGGAACGCGACCGGAAGCCGCGTAAGGTCGGCCATGCCGACAAATGACAGAAGTTGGGCCGCTGCGGCGTTTAAGGTCGGCCATGCCGACACCTGACAGAAGTTCAGGCGCAGACTTGATGGACCTTTAGCCGGAGGTCGCCTCTGCGCGTTTCTTGCCGGAGAGGCGGATCAGGTCCTCGTGCAGCTCGAACCAGACTGAGTGGTACGAGTCGACGCGCGGCGAGGCGACGTAGCGCTGGTCGCCGGCACGGGCCAGCTCAAGGGCACGGCCCAGCCGAGCCAGGTAGACGGAATACGGGCGCTGCGAGGCGGCGAGCGGAATCAGCCAGGCGGCAGTGTCGGCGTGAAGCGCCGCGAGGTCGGCCATGGTCTGTGTGTCGTACGCGGCATCGCTGTGGTCGTTGAGGACCTGCTCGCCGGCCACGTCACGCACCTGCCACGCGGTGACGAGCGCCTTCATTCTGCCGTCCAGGACGTGGAACTCGTCGAGCAAACCGGCCGCGCGCTCGTCACCAACGGCCAGGCGATCCGCGCTGAACAGCTCCGCGGCGGCGAGCTTGCCCTGTGCCGTCAGCCGGATCTGCCCAGCGGCTTTCTCCGCCATGTGCTCCGTGACGAGCTGATCGACGAGCGATCCGACCACCGCCGGGTCGGCCTGCACCGCCTCGGCGAGTTGCTCCGGGAGCACGGCGCCCTTAACGGCGAGGGCCCGCATCACGCTGGAGGGTTGGATTTCCGAGGTTGAGTTGGATTGAGCGGGCGATGCGGGTGCCGGAGTACCGGACTGGGCAGGTGGCGCGGCGACGTCGATGCCGAGCTCGCGCGCCCAGTCCAGCAGTGTGGCCGCCTCCGGTGCGACCTCCCACGAGCCGGCCAGCTCGCCCGCGAAGACCTCGCCGCTCGAGCCGTCGATCGAGATCCGCTCGCCGACCTTCAATTCGAGCACAGCGCTACCGGCACCGACCACGGCCGGGATGCCCCAGCCACGCGCGACGACAGCCGCGTGCGACGCGAGCCCGCCGCGCGCGGTCAGGACGCCCGCGGCTTTTGACATTCCGACGACGTCCTCGGGCGACGTCTCGTCGCGCACGAGGATGACCGACTGACCGCGCCCACCCGACTCGACCGCTGCCTCGGACGACAAGACCACGGTGCCCGAAGCGACGCCGGGCGACGCAGGCAGACCGCGCGCTATCGGCGCCCCGGCGTCAGCTGAGCGGACGAACAACCGCGGCGGGTCGGCGAGCAGAGGCAGCACGCGGCGCACCGCATCCTCGCGTGTGAGCGGGAATGCAGGATCATCGGCCATCTCGATGGCCATGCGCAGCGCCGCCCGCGGCGACTTCTTGCCCGTGCGCACCTGGAGCATCCACAGCCGGCCGTCCTCGATCGTGAACTCGATGTCGGCCACGTCGGCCAGGTGGCGCTCGAGCACATCGGCATTGCGCCGCAGCTGCGCAGCGACCTCCGGCATGCGCGTGTCGAGCACCGCGATCGGCGACGGCGCGTGCGTGCCTGCGACAACGTCCTCGCCCTGGGCGTTGAAGAGCACGTCGCCGAAGAGCACGTTCTCACCCGTCGATGGGTTGCGCGTGAAGAGCACGCCCGTGCCGGACGACTCGCCGCGGTTGCCGAAGACCATTGCCTGGACCGTCACGGCCGTGCCCAGGTCGTCGGGAATGCCCTCGCGCGAGCGGTAGGCACGCGCGCGGTCGCTGTTCCATGACCTGAACACGGCCTCTACTGCCGCGCGCAGCTGCTGCCACGGATCCTCGGGCACGGCCGTCAAGCCGATGACTGATGCGTAGCCCTCGCGGAAGCGGCGCAGGCAGTCGTCGGCAAAGTCAGCGCCGGAGGTGCGCGCCAAGCCGGTGGCGGTGGCCGAGTTGAGGCCCAGGTTGAGGATCGTGTCCATCATCCCGGGCATCGAGACCGGCGCGCCGCTGCGCACGGATACCAACAGTGGATCCGCCGCGTCCCCGAAGCGCCTCCCAACCCGCGACCCGAGGCGCTCCATCGCGGCGCGCAGCTCCTCGTCCAACCCGTCCGGCCACGAACCGCCGAGGAAGGCGAGACACGCGGCGGTGGTGACGATGAAGCCGGGTGGCACGGGCAGGCCGAGCTCTGATGACATGACCACGAGGTTGCCGCCCTTGCCGCCCAGCAGCCGGAGCCGCTCTTCCGCAGAGCCCTCAGGCGGCGCGTCGAAGTCGAATACGTATTGGGTCGGATGGGGCGAATTCATTGGCCGTTTGGCAGGGTCGGTCATCATCGAAGGCTGCGATTATCATCGATGATCGATAGGTGCTCGGAGTGCAAGAGGGCAGGGACAGATGGCGGTCGAGACCCAGCATCAGATGACATCCGGCACTCGCACGATCCATACCGGCGAGCCCGTTCTCGATCAGTTCCTGGGCCTCGACGAGTTCCCGATCGAGTGGCGCAGCGAGGTCGAGAAGGAACTCTTCTGGGTCTTCGACGACCTGCATTGCCCGCACCCGCTGAGCCCGATGTTCGAGGAGATCGGTGGCTGGTGGCTGACCTGCGACCACATGTTCCGCCGCTTCGGCACGCCGTTCGCCGCGGACTGGATCATCAAGAACGTTAACGGCTACCTGTACACGGCGGCCGTTCCCGCAGACGCGAGCTGGCCGGCCGACGCGATGGAGTACGGCGCCCGGTACGGCGCGCGCGTGCCGCTCGATCCTGCGTACAGCGCGCGCATGGGCGCGTACCTCGACGCAACGCTGCCGGTTTACGGCGAGCACTTCGTCGACTGGTGGAACAACCGCCTCGTGCCCGAGATGAAGCGCAACTTCGTCTTCCTCGAGACTGAGCTGAACCGCCAGGACGAGATGTCGCTGGGCGAGGTCGCGGTGCTGCTCGAGGACGCGATCGACATCCACGATCGGCATTGGAAGATCCACTGGATGCTCAACTTCGCCCAGCTGAGCGCCACGCTCAATCTGCGCGCCGTGATGGAGAAGACGCACGGCAAGGTCGACGACGGGCTGCTCGGCCGGCTGCAGAACAGCGCCAACGACCGCAACTGGGACTCGATCAAGGCACTGTGGGAGATGAAGCAGGAGGCCAAGGCGGACGCTGAGCTGGCCAAGGCCTTCGCCAACGAGACCGCGGCCGAGATCATCGCCGCGCTCGAATCGACGCCGCGCGGCCGCCAGTTCGTCACCGAGCGGATCACGCCCTACCAGCGCGAGTTCGGCTGGCACGCGGTGTGGAGCCACGAGTTCATCTTTCCGACCGTGTTCGAGAAGATGGAGCCGGTCGTCGAGGTGATCCGCGGCTACATCCAGACCGACTACGACTACCCGTCGACGATGGGTGCCTTGCGCGACGACATCGAGGCCGCCTCGCGCGAGATCCTCGAGGGCCTCAACGGCGACGCGCTCGAAGCGATGCGCGCGGCCAACACGGTCAATCTGCGCATGGCGCCGCTGACGCCCGACCACCACTTCTACATCGACCAGGGCGCGAACGCCCACGTCCGGCTCGTGCTCGTGGCGATTGGCCGCAAGCTCGCGGCGGCAGGCACGATCGCGGACGCCGAGGACGTCATGTTCCTGCGCTACAACGAGCTGCGCGCGCTGATCGGCGACCCGAAGGCGTTCGATGCGAATGTCCTGGTCGCCGAGCGCAAGGCGCAGCGCGAGAAGGCGTACGAGTTCCATCCGCGGGCGTGGATCGGCACGGCGACGCAGAGCCAGCTCGACTTCCCGTACCTCGTCAATTGGGGCTTCCCGGAGAAGTTCACGCGCAAGGCCGGCGAGGTGGCCGACCAGTTCAAGGGCATCGGCGGCTCGCCGGGTGTCGTCGAGGGCATCGCCCGCGTCGTGCTCCACGAGGACCAGTTCGACGACGTCCGCGCCGGCGACATCCTGGTCTGCCACATGACCAACCCGGCGTGGGTCGTTCTCTTCACCAAGATTGCCGGGCTGGTCACCAATGCCGGCGGGCTCACGGCACATCCGGCCGTGCTCAGCCGCGAGTTCGGCATCCCGGCCGTCGTTGGAACGCAGGACGGGACGTCCAAGATCCGCAACGGCGACCGGGTCCGTGTCGACGGGACGACGGGCACGGTCGACATCCTCGAGCGCGCCGCGCAGTTCCGCGAAGACCTGATGCGCGCATGACCGCGACCGACGTGACCACGCTCAGCCCGCTCCAGCAGACCGCGGCCACGACAACCGACATCTGGAACGACTCGTGCGACGTCGCTGAGCTCGAGTACGCGATCGAGCACGGCGCGGTTGGCGCCACGGCCAACCCGACCATCGTCACCGACGTGTGGAAGAAGGATCCGACGCGCTGGGCGAAGCGCGTGCGCGAGCTCGCCGCCGAACAGCCGAGCGCGACCGAGGTCGATCTGGCCTGGGAGATCGTCGAGGAGATGTCGCGCGAGGGCGCGGCGCTGCTCATGCCGTCCTTCGAGAAGTACGGCGGGCGGCAGGGCCGGCTGTCGATGCAGACCAACCCGACCTATTGGCGCAGCTTCGAACCGATGCTCGAGCAGGGCGTCCACTTCACGACCGTCGCGCCGAACATCATCGTCAAGTTCCCGGCGACCAAGGTCGGCATCGCGGTCATGGAAGAAGCCACGTATCGTGGCGTGTCGATCAACTGCACGGTGTCGTTCAGCGTGGCGCAGGCCGTGGCGGCCGCCGAGGCCGTTGAGCGTGGCCTCGAGCGCCGCGAGGCGGAAGGCCTGCCGACGGACGATATGGGTCCCGTCATCACGATCATGGTCGGCCGCGTCGAGGACTGGCTGAAGGTGCTCGTCGACCGCGACGGGATCGTCGTCCATCCGGCGGCGCTGGCGTACAGCGGCGTGGCCGTTTTCAAGCGCGCCTACGGCATCTTCCAGGAGCGCGGCTTCCGTGCCCGTCTGCTGGTCGCGGCAATCCGTCACCACCTGCACTGGTCGGAATTCGTGGGCGGCGACGTGATCATCACCATGCCGTCGTCGTGGCAGAAGAAGTTCAATGCCTCGGCGATCGAGGTTCGTGATCGGATGCATGAGCCGGTCGACCCGCTCTACATCAACGAGCTGCTCGCGGCTTTCCCCGACTTCCGGCGCGCATTCCAGCCCGACGGCCTGACCATCGACGAGTTCGACTCGTTCCCACCGTCAGTGCGCACGTTGCGCGCATTCATCGCCTCATATCACGACCTGTTGGCGGCCGTGACCGACGCCCAGCTGCCTAACCCGGACATCAGGAGCTGATCGAGATGTATGTCGTGATCGCGCGCTGGGTCGCACGCGAGGGAGAGGAGGCCGATGTCGAGCGGGTGCTCAAGACGATGGCCCCCTTGAGTCGCGAGGAGCCCGGTTGCCAGGAGTTCACGGTGCTGCGCTCGAGCGACGAACTGCGCACCTACCTGCTGTACGAGGTCTACGACGACGAGGCGTCGTTCGTGGCCCATCGTGGGACCGACCATTTCAAGAAACACGTCCTGGGCGATGGCGTCGCGCGTCTCGAGGCGCGCACGGTCGCCCACTACGAGATCGTGGCCTGAGTGCCGATCATGGAACCGGTCGACGACACGCTCAGCCCGCTCGCCCGCAACGTCCTCTCGGCGCAGGTCAAGGATCGCCTGCTGCGCTCGATCATCGAGGGCGAGCTGCCGCCGGGCTCGCGCATCATCGAGACACGCATCGCGCGCCAGCTCGGCACCAGCCAGGCACCGGTGCGCGAGGCGCTGCGCGACCTGGCCACGCTCGGCCTGGTCGAGATGCACGCATTTCGCGGCGCGCGCGTGCGCGCGCCGCATGCTGACGAGCTGATCGAGGCAATGGAGGTGCGCGGCGAGCTCGAGGCAGTCGCCGCGCGAGCGGCCGCGGTCAAGGTCAGTGACGAGGAGCTGGGCGAGATGCGCGCGCTGATCGCGCGCATGTACGACTGTGCCGAGGCGAACGACGCGCATGGCCAGGCGATGGCCAACTCGGAGTTCCACACGCTCGTCGTCCGCTCGTCGGCCAATCGGACGGTTCAGCGCCTGTGGGAGATACTCGAACCGTTCGCGCGGACATACCTCACCGCGACCGCGCCCGGGGCCGACCTTCGTTGGCTGGCCGAGCGCCACGTCGCGATCGTCGATGCGCTCGAGTCGCGCGACCCGGAGCGCGCTGCTCAGCAGATGCGCATCCACGCCAGAGAAGCCGAGCAGCAGGTCCTCGATGCAAGTTCCGGAGGAGACGTTGAGCGAGACCCCGCAGCTGTCTGAGGAAATGGTCTGTGGGCCCGCCCGCATCCGGATAGACGTCATCGGCGGTCAGCCGCGCGAGCACGTGCTCGATGACATGAACTTCATGAACTACCGGCTCGCCGACGTGGAGATCGCGCCGACGGTCACGCTGCCGCGGGCGGACATCGTCTGGCAGGCCGAGGGCGACAAGTCGGTCGCCTACAACGCCGCCGAATCGGTCATGACCTTCGCCGGGCCGTGGGACGAGGGGCCAATCCAGAAGGTGATCGTGGCCATGCTCGCGCTGCGCCTCGAAGAGCGCGGCTGGCATCCGTTCCATGCCTCGGCCGTTCGCTACCGCGACAAGACGATCCTCTTCCTGGGTGGCGAGTCGAACCACGGCAAGTCGATGGGCCAGCTCGAGGCCAACCGCCGCGGCGCGCAGCTCGTGTCGACCGAGACGACGGTCATCGACGAAGACGGCGTGGCCCAGCTGGGCAGCAAGGACGTCTATCTCAAGAAGCGCGCCAAGGGCACGGAGCGCGCCGACAAGGCCGCGCCCAACGTCGGCGTCGCCAAGTTCTTCGGCGAGATGCCGACCTGGGAGCTGTTCACCCAGCCCACGTCCGTGGACGTCGTGATCGTGCCCGCGATCGACGGCAACTTCGATCCGAGCATGAACGAGATGATCCCGTTCGAGCGCCAGTTCCAGACGCTCCACTCGCTCCAGAACTATTTCCTGCTCAACGAGCTGCTCGCGCCGGGCTGGCCGATGCCGCTCGTCGACAACGAGCAGCTCCGCCACAGGCGTGCCCAGTTCGTCGAGCGCTTTGCCGATCGGCCCTTCTTCTTCGTCCGCGCGGCCAATCCGCAGGTCCTGCTGGACGAGGTCGAGAAGGTCATCTGAGCCGCTAGGTGCGCGCGTTCAGCTACGCCCGGCCCGGCACGCTCGACGAGGCGGTCGCGCTTCTCGACGAGTACGGCTCAGACGCGCGCGTTCTGGCCGGCGGGACCGATCTCATCATTCGTCTCCGGGACAGGACGCTGACACCGCGCGTGGTCGTCGACATCAAGCGCATCCCGGAGCTGGCGCCGTCGATCGGACGAGTCGACGGCGTGCTGCGCATCTCGGCGGGCACGACGATGACCGACGTCCTGGGCGACGTGATCGTGCGCCGGTCGTTCCCGGCGCTGGCGGAAGCGGCCTCGATCATCGGCTCGGTCCAGATCCGCAACCGGGCCACGCTCGTCGGCAACCAGACCAATGCCTCGCCTGCCGCCGACACGGCACCGACGCTGCTGATCTACGGCGCTGTGCTCGTCCTCGCGAGCGCGCGCGGCGAGCGACGCGTCCCTCTCGACGACTTCTTCGTGCGCTCCGGCGTGACGACGATGGCTGTTGGCGAGCTCGTCACGGCGATCGAGATACCGATGCCCAGCGAACCACACGGCTCCGCGTTCACCCGACGCACACGCAGGCGCGGGCACGACCTTGCGTCGGTCACGCTCGCGGCGAGCGTGGGCCACGACGGCTCGACGCGCCTCTCGTACGGCAGCCTGGGGCCACGGCCGCTGGTGTTCGCTTCTGCCGGTGGCAGCGCGCCGCCGCTCGAGACGTGGTTCGCCGACGCGCGCCCGTCGCCGACGTCGATGCGCGCCTCCGCCGAATACCGCAACGCGATGCTGCGCGTGCTCGCGCAGCGCGCATTGGCCACGGCGCGCGCGCGCCTGGAGGCCGGCTCGTGATGCAGATCAGCGTGACGCTCAACGGCCGGCCGCGCACGTTCAGCGTCGAGGAGCACCACACGTTGCTCGATGCGCTGCGCGACGACCTCGGCCTGACCGGTTCGAAGGAGTGCTGCCTCGTCGGCGAGTGCGGCGCATGCACCGTCCGGCTCAACGACCGAATCGTCGACTCGTGCCTCGTGCTCGCGGTCGAGGCAGACGGCGGCGAGGTCGTCACCGCCGAGGGCTTGGCACCTGAGCCGGGCCGGCTGTCGGCGCTCCAGTCGGCCTTCCTCGAGAAGGGTGCCGTGCAGTGCGGCTTCTGCATCCCCGGCCAGCTGATGGCCGGCGACGACGTCCTGCGCCGCTTCGAGCATCCGACGCGCCACGACATCGAGGAGGGCATTGCCGGCAACCTGTGCCGCTGCGCGTGCTACTACCAGATCGTGGAGGCGGTCGAGGCAGCGGCGCACGGTCGATCGCGCGAAGAGGCGCAGCTCGTCGAGTCTGCCGTGGTGCGCGAGATGCCGCCGCACGTCGTCGACCAGTGAGCGCCGCGCGAGTGCCCGGTCCGCTCATCGGCCAGCCGGTGCCGCGCGTCGGCGGCGAGGATCGCGTCACTGGCGCGCAGCAGTACGTCGCGGACATCCATCTGCCCGACGAGCTGCATATCAAACTCGTCACGCTGCCGGTGGCTCACGCGCGGATCATCTCGATCGACCCCACGGCCGCGCTGGAGATGACCGGCGTGCGCTGCGTGTTCACGGCCGCGGACGTCGTCGCGGCCGCGGGCGAAATGCCCCGTTTCGGGCCTCAGTTCAGCGACCGGCCGGTCATCGCGACGGGCGAGGCGAAGTACTTCGGCGACCCGGTTGCCGCGGTCGCGGCCGAGACGCGCGACGCTGCCGATGAAGGCGCGCGCCTGGTGCACGTCGAGTACGAGCAACTGCCCGCGGTGTTCACGATCGACGGCGCGCTCGCCGCCGACGCGCCGCTCGTCCAGGATCCAGCGCTCCGCCCTGGCGACGAGCATGCCACCACGAACGTGCTGCGCGAGCACGACATCGCCTGGGGCGACGTCGACTCGGCCACGGCCGATCTCGTCGTCGAGAACTCCTACCACTTCCCGATGGTCACCCAGTTCGCCATCGAGCCACACGCGTTCATTGCCGCGCCGGACGGCGACGGCATCGCGGTCTGGTCATCGATCCAGCATCCGTACTGGCTGCAGCGCATCCTGGCGCGCGTCCTGCGCCTGCCGCTGGCCAAGGTCCGCGTGCACGCGCCGGACCCCGGCGGCGCGTTCGGCGGCAAGCAGCACGCCAAGTACGAGCCGCTGCTGGCGTTCATGGCCCTCGCCCTGGGCCGGCCGGTGCGCCTCGTCCTCTCGCTCGAGGAGACGTTCGTCGCCGTCCGCCGCACCGAGACCGAGGTTCGCGTGCGCACCGGCATCAACCGCGACGGCAGCTTCGCGTTCCAGGACGTCGACGCCAACTACCTGATCGGCGCCTACGCCGACATCGCCGACCGCGTCGTGGGCAAGGGCTCATACATCGGCAACGGGCCGTACAACTGGCCGTCTGCGCGCATCAACGCGCGCAGCATCCTGTCCCACACCGTGCCCTCGACCGCCTTCCGCGGCTTCGGCAACCCGCAGGTCAACTGGGCGGTCGAGTCGAACCTGACGGAGGCAGCGCTGCGCCTGGGCATCGACCCGCTCGAGCTGCGCCTGCGCAACCTGGCCAGCTTCGGCGACAGGTTCGTGCCGTTTGACACCGCCTGCGACGGGCAGTGGGCCCAGTCGGTCAAGCGTGTCGCGGAGCTCATCGCATGGGATTCACCCAAGCCTGCTGGTCGGGGGAGGGGAATCGCGCTGGGCATCAAGTCGGGCCCGACCACCGGGTTGTCTTATTCGCTTGTGCGCCTGCTGGCCGACGGCTCGGCGCTCGTATACGCCGGCACGAGCGACATGGGCCAGGGCGCGCGGACGATCTTCGCCCAGATGTGCGCGTCGGAGCTCGACATTCCCGTCGAGCGCGTGACCGTCATCTCGGGCGATACGGCCGTCGTTCCGTATGACCAGCAGACGTCCGCGTCGCGCTCGACGGTGCTGATGGGCAATGCCGTCGTGTCGGCCAGTCGCCAGGTGCGCGAGAAGCTCGTCGCGCTGGCCGGCGGCGATGGCGCGGTTGCTCCCACCGACGAGCTCGTGCGGCGGGCGTTGGGCCGCATGGGTGGCGAGATCAGCGCCATGGGCGAGGCGCGCAAGGATGCCGAGCCCGACCACCCGCTGGGTGGCTCGGCGGCGTTCTTCGAGTTCAATGCCACGGCCGTCGAGCTCAGCGTTGACGAGGAAACCGGCGACATCACCATTCATCGCCACGCGACGGTCAGCGACGTCGGCCGATCGATGAACCGCCTGCAGGTCACGATGCAGGACGAGGGCGCGGCGATCATGGGCCTCGGCCACACGATCATGGAGCACTACATCTTCGACGCGGACGGGCGCATCCGGAACCTGGGCGCGATCGACTACCGCATCCCGACCTCGATGGACCTGCCCGAGGAGATGCTCAGCGACACGGTCGAGAACGCCGACGGGCCCGGCCCGTACGGTGCCAAGGGCATGAGCGAGGGTGCCCTGCTCGCCGTTGCACCGGCAGTTGCCGCGGCGCTGCGCGACGCGACCGGCGTCGTCATCCGCGACCTGCCCCTGTCACCGGAGAATGTCTGGCGCGCGTTGCAGGTGCAACGCGCCATCCCGGATCACGGCGCACAATGACGGGCCTTGACTAGCCAAAGCCCGCACGCCAGCACTGACAAGCGCGGTCCTGCGATCTCGGCCGACAAGCTGACCAAGCGCTTCGGCGAGCGCGTCGCGTTCGAGGACGTGTCGTTCGAGATCGGCTACGGCGAGGTGTTCGGCTTCCTGGGCCCCAACGGCGCGGGCAAGACTACGACCGTGCGCACTCTCGGGACGATGCTCACGCCAAGCTCCGGCAGTGCAACCGTTGCGGGCCTGGCTCTGACGCCGGCCAATGGCGTCGAGATCCGCCGGCGCATCGCGATCATGCCCGAGTCGCCCGGCCTGTATCAGCGACTTTCCGTACTCGAGAATCTGCAGTGCTTCGCCGACCTGTACGAGATCGACGATGCACGTTCCCGGATCCAGGCGGTGCTCGCGGCGGTTGGCCTCACTGACCGCGCCAGTGATCGGTCCGGCGTGCTGTCCAAGGGCCTCCGCCAGCGCGTGGCGCTGGCGCGCGCGCTGCTCAGCGACCCGGAGATCCTGTTTCTCGACGAGCCGACATCCGGGCTCGACCCTGCCGCAGCGCGCGACGTCCACGAGCTGATCGGTCACCTGCGCGAGCGCGGCGTGACCATCTTCCTGACGACACATCGGCTGGAGGAAGCCGAGAAGCTGTGCGATCGCGTCGCCATCCTGAACACGACGCTGCGCAGCGTCGGGCGTCCGGAGGATCTGCGTGACCAGCTGTTCGCCAAGACGCTGCGCGTCGTCACCCTCGCGCCGCTGGCAGATCCGGCAGCGCTATTCGGCACGATCGAGTCGGTCACACGTTGGCACGCGGAGGGGCAGTCGACGTACGCACTTGCGGTCGGCGACACGCGCGTCGCCGCGCCCGCAGTCACGCGTGCTCTCACTGCGGCCGGGGCTGACGTCGTATCGATCGCCGAGGAGCAGCACACGCTCGAGGACGTCTACCTTCAGCTCGTCGACGAGCCACGGCCGGCAGAGGAGCCACAGCCGAAATGAGCCTGAGCTGGCGCCGAATTCGGGCGATCCTCGTCAAGGAGCTGCGCGAGTACGGCCGCAACCGTTCGCTGGTCGCGGCGATGGCCCTGTACCCGCTCATCTTCACCGTTCAACCGCTGATCGCGATCTTCGTCGCGCCCAGCGCAGCGGCGGCCAGCCTCACGGGGAGGCACGAGCTGACCTTCATGCTCGGTATCCCCATCCTCGTGCCGGCGGCGCTGGCCGCGTTCGCTGTTGCCGGAGAGCGGCAGCAGGAAACGCTGGAGCCGGTGCTCGAAACGCCGATAACGCGCGAGGAGTTCCTGCTCGGCAAGGCGCTCGCGGTGTTTCTGCCCAGCCTGTTCATCGCCTACGTCGTGTTCGCTGTGTTCATCGGGGTCGTCGAGCTGTTCGCCAAGCCGGGCATCGCGCCGGCGCTGATCGGCACTGACGACGTGATCGTTCAGATCATCTTCACGCCGCTTCTCGCGGCATGGTCGATATGGGTCGGCATCGCTGTGTCCACGCGCTCGAACGACGTGCGCGTCGCGCAGCAGCTGAGCGTGCTGAGCAGCCTGCCACTCATCCTGGTCACGATCGCGCTCTCGTTCAATGTGATTCAGCCCAGCTTCGAGCTGGTGCTATTCCTCGGCGCCGTGCTGATCGTGGCCGACGTCCTTGGCTGGCGGCTGATCGCGCCGCTCTTCGATCGCGAGAGGCTTATCTCAGGTCCGCACTGACCCGGCCGCCCAGGATTCGGCCATGAGCGACGCGATCAAGATCAAGGAGTTCCTGGCCGGCGCGGCCGACTGGCGGATAGTCAGTGACGGAGCCGTGGCCTTCTTCCCGACGGACTCGTTGGCCGGCTCCGCGGGCCTCGTCGACGCGCTGGCCAACGTCCCCGGACTGGGCGAGCACAACTTCGGCATCGACGTCCGGCGCGAAGGGGTCACTGTCCGCGTCGTGACGCTGCGCGAGGACATGATGGGCATGACCCGGCGCGATGTGGAGCTCGCGCAACAGGTGTCGGAAGTTGCCAGGTCGCTCGGCCTGCATGCCGAGCCGTCGCAGGTGCAGAGCCTGCTCGTCATTCCCGGTGCGCCGAACAGGCCCGAGATCATGCCCTTCTGGCAGGCCGTGCTGGGCTACGTCCGCCGGCCTGACAGTCCCGACGAGGACCTGATCGACCCGCACGACCGCGGTACCGCATTCTGGTTCGAGGAGATGGAAGAGGCACGGCCGGGCGGCCTGGGCGCGATCCATCTGGCTGTCTGGCTGCCGATCGAGGAGGCGCAGAAGCGCGTCGATGCGGCGCTGGCGGCCGGCGGGCACCTGGTGCGCGATGACTACGCGCCGGCCTGGTGGACGCTAGCCGACAAGTACGGCAACGAGATCGACGTCGCGACTGTCGCCTATCGCGACGAGCCGCCGCCGGAGGGCTAGTCGCGCTTGCCCCGGGTCAGCCCTGCGGCTGGCCGGGCGCCGGCACGGATTCGCCGTGGCGCCACCTGATGTCGAGATAGAGCAACGTTGTGCCGGCGACGACCAGGGGCTGGAACACGGCCGCGGCGAGCGTTGAGGTAACCGACAGAAGCACGCCGAACGTGACCCCGAACGTTGAGCCGATCGTCGAGATGCTTGATGGCTGCGGTGGCGAGGTGATGAACGCCACGATCACGCCACAGATCTCGAAAACGAGTCCGAGAAGGCCGACGATCAGCGCGAACACGATCATCCAGCCCACCAATCGGAGCATCGCGCCGCTCAGCAGCCGCCAGCTTCGCCGCAGCGCGTCAGCCATCGAGACGTTCTCGATCATCAGGACCTGGACCGCGAAGGCGATGCGGATCATGACGAAGATGAAGCCGAAGGTCAGCGCGACAAAGACGATCAAGCCGAACAGTGCCACTGGCCCGCCGCCGATACCGAGCGCTGAGGGGAGCGCTCCGAGCACCGGCGCGATGAAGCCGACGACCGAGGCGGCGATGCCACCCAGGGTCAGGATGAGGAACAGCCCGAGCAGGCCCGGCAGGCGCGCGAAAGCTGCGCGGAAGGAGCGCCTCACGCTCAGGCGTTCGCCTCGGATCGCGCCGGCAAGGGCGTCGACAAGTGCGGCCATGCCGATGGTCGCAAAAGGACCGCTGATCACCGTGACGAGCACGAGAACGCCGAACGCCGTCGTTGGGAACCCCGTCAGGGCGAGACGCGGGTCCGGCGGGGGCCCAAGTGGGTCTCCGATGAGCGACTGTTGCCACGCATTGATCGCGTCGTAGGTGACGTACTCCGCCCACGCAGTCGTGATCAGCAGCGGTATGTAGGCGAGCACGCTGATCGACACGAACGTTCGCCAGCCGAAACGGAACAGGTGGAAGGCGAGCGAGATGCCGCGGCCAATCGTGATCGGGTAGAAGCCCGCCTGGGGAGCTGGCCCGGACCCTGGAGGAGGCGGCGGCGGTCCCCAGTCCGGTGACGAGAATGGCCCATGTGATGGCGGAGGCGGTGAGGATGTGTTCACCGGTACGGGCATCGCCTTTTGAGTTTAGGCCGGCAGCGGCGTGACGAGAGGCGAGCGCGCGGCGAAGCGCAGATACGTTTCGTAGCCCGCGGCGCGGGCGGCGGCAACGACGAGGTCGTGGCCCCAGGCGGCGTCCGTGGCCAAGTGCGCGTCAGAGGCGAGAGTGATCGGGACGCCCGCGCCGCGAAACATGGCCAGCAACGATGGCGCGGGGAAGATTTCCTTCGACTCCCGGCGCAGACCGGCTGAAGAAACCTCGACCGCAACACCGGATGCTGCCGCCGCGGCCACGACCGGCCGGTACAGCTCCGTGAGCAGCTCGGCCGGCGGCCGGTAGCCCGCCTTCTTGATCACGTCGACGTGTGCCAGGACGTCGACCATTCGCGCGGACGCGAGTGCCTCTTCGAGCTCGAAGTATTCGCGCCATGCGCGCTCCACGCCACGTCGCAGGAACTCGGTCGGTCCCTGCGGGCGGGTGAAGTCCCAGCCGCCGATCCAATGCACCGAGCCGACCAGGAAGTCCCACGGGTATGGCGCGATGAGGTCGAGGACAGCTTGCTCCGTGCCCGGCTCGAAGTCGACCTCGAGCCCGAGCTTGACCGGCAGCCCGCGCGCCTTGGCGTCGAGCACGACCTCGACGTAGCGCTCGAGCGACAGGTTGCGCTCCGCGCGCATCAAGCCGTCCATCTCCGACAGCACGTTCGGAGGCGACGAGCGGTCCGACTCCCACCAGTTGCCGAACGCTGCCTCCGACTCAACGCAGCGATAGAGGTGCTCGGTGAAGCCGAGCTCGGTCACGCCGCGCGCCGCCGCAACCTCGACGTAGCGGTCGATGTAGCCGTCGGGATAGACACCCGGAGGTGGCGCGCCGGGCACATTGGCGTGGGGATGCAGGTGCAGGTGGTAGTCGGACATTGTTTGATGCTCGTCGGGCCGCTCGCCGGCCGACCGCTATTCGATGTTGGCCGAGAGCTTGTCCCAGAGGATGCCGGCGTTGTGGCTCTGGATGTAATCCATCATGTATTCCTGTCCGATGTCGACCGGATAGCGGTCCTTCATGTTGACCCGGGCGATCGTCTCTTCGCGTGACCAGCCCTTGGCCACGGCCGTGGCGACCATCGACTTCCACTCGAGCAGCACGGCCTTCTGGGTCTGCAGGTACTTGAGGTCCGTGACCGGACCGTGGCCGGGCACGACTTTGTCCACGTCGAGCTTGGAGATCGTGTTCAGCGCGTCCACCCACTGGTCGACGTCGGAGGCCATGACCCACGTCTGCACGTCGCAGAAAACCGTGTCGCCGGTGAACACGACGCGCTCCTCGGGCACGTAGACACAGATCTGGCCGGGCGTGTGGCCCGGCGTCGAGATCAGGTGGAACGTGTGGTCGCCGACGTGCAGGGTGACGTTGCCGGTGAACACGATCTGGGCCTTGTTCGGGTCGCGGAAGTAGACCTCGCGCTGCGGGAAGATGGCCTGTCCCTCGGGGTCGTTCATCGGGATTGCCTCGGCCGCATAGTCGAACGGGTCGAGGATGGGCGTCGAGACCATGAAGTTGTCGTACACGCCCTGGTGGTGGATGACCTTGCCCGGGATGCCCTTGAAGTAATAGTTGCCGAAGATGTGGTCGACGTGATGCTCCGTGTTGATCACGTACTGGATCGGGCCGTGTGCCTCGGCCTCCGCACGCATGGCCACGGCCTTCGTCGGCAGTTGCGGCGTATCGACGACGACCGGGCCCTCGCTGGTCAACACGTAGCTCGGGTTGCAGCCGCGAATGGTGATGTCGGTGAAGACGCTGGGCGTTACGTTCTCGAATGCCATTTGGGCAGTGCCTCTCGGGTGAGCCTCTATTGAGTTGCGGTGAGGCCTCCGTCGAGGGTCAGGATCTGGCCGGTGACGAAGGAAGATGCGTCGGATAGGAAGAAGACCACGGCGCCGACGAGGTCGTCCGGGTCGGCGATGCGACCGAGCGGGATGCGCGCCAGCAGGCTCTGCTTGAACGCCTCGTCGGCGAGCATGCTCGCCACCTGCGGCGTGGCCACGAATGTTGGCGCGATGGCGTTGACGTTGATGCCGTACTTCGCCCATTCGGTCGCCTGCTGGCGGGTGATCGAGTTGATCGCGCCCTTGGCGGCCACATAGGCGAGGTAGCCGGCATTGATGCCCAACTGGCCACGGACGCTGGAGATGTGCAGGATGTGGCCGCCATTGCCGGCCTTGATCATCTGCCGCGCCGCGGCCTGGGTGACCAGCAGCGCGCTCGTGAAGTTGAGCTCGAAGATCCGGTTGAACTCGTTTTCCGGATACGTCTCGGCCGGGTAGAGGGCACTGCCGGCACCGCCGCCGACTGCGTGCACGATCGCGTCCAACCGGCCGTAGTGATCGGCAACCTCGCCGATCGCGCGATCGACGTCTGACTCGTTCGTCACATCGGCGGCGACTCCGAGGGCGTGCCCGCCGAGCGTCTCGATCTGCGTGACCATCGGGGCGACTTGCTCGGCCGTCCGGTCGAGCACCCCGACGCTCGCGCCGACTGCCGCGAGGGCCAGAGAAAGCCTGCTGCCGATCCCTCCGGCGCCGCCCGCGACGATGGCAACTTTGCCCTCGAGCCGGAAGCGCGCCAGCTCGTCCTTTGGTTCGCTTGTCATGCGCTCAGGATAATCGATGATCGAACATTCGGTGCTTTGAAAAGGCTCGTGGCTGGCACGGGATTCAATGGGTCGGCGCACCCGATTTGCAGCAGCTGCACAACTTTTCGCGCTGCTGGATTTCGCTGTTGTCAGGGCAATAGAAAGCGTTTACTGTTGCCGCGCGCAACGCGCCCCAGTCGCCGTCCTGAAGCTGACACAACGGTGAGAATCATGCCCGTGGCCGCCCAACCAGCTGACGTCCTGATCATAGGCGCGGGCGCCTCGGGAGGCGTCGTCGCCAAGCGGCTGGCCGAGGCCGGATTCAAGGTCGTGTGCCTGGAGCAGGGCGAGTGGCACAACCGCGACGACTACCCGGGCAACAAGCTCGACTGGGAGCTCCACCAGCGCAAGAGCTGGGCGACGAGCCCCAACATCCGCGGCCTCTCGGAGGACTACCCGATCGTCGAGGACGACACGCCCGTATCGCCGCTGATGTTCAACGGCGTCGGCGGCTCGACGATCATCTTCGCCGGCGCCTGGCCGCGCGCCCTGCCCAGCGACTTCCGCGTGCGCAGCCTCGACGGCGTCGCCGACGACTGGCCGATCGATTACTTCGAGCTCCAGCCCTACTTCTACCGCACCGATCGCGACTTCGGCATCAGTGGCCTGCCCGGCGATCCTGCCTACCCGCCGGACAGGGAAGACGCGCCGATGCCGCCGCTGCCGATCGGCTCGGCCGGCCTCAAGGTCGCGCGCGCCCATGCCAAGCTCGGCTGGCACTGGTGGCCCGAGTTCAACTCGATCAACTCGACCCCGTACGACGGCCGCCGGCCGTGCGTCCAGCGCAGCACGTGCCAGTCAGGCTGCAACGAGGGCGCCAAGGCGTCGGCGGACCTGACCCACTGGCCCAAGGCGATCGCCCATGGCGCGCAGCTGATCACAGGCGCGCGTGTCAGCCGCATCGAGACCAGCGCCGCGGGCCTCGCGACCGGCGCGACGTGGATCGACAGGCAGGGCAACGAGCATTTCCAGGCGGCGCAGCTCGTAGTCCTGGCCGCGAACGCAATCGGAACACCACGTCTTCTCCTCCTCTCGGCGAGCCCGGCGCATCGCGACGGGCTCGCCAACTCGTCCGGCCTCGTCGGCAAACGGCTGATGATGCATCCCTTCGCCAACGTCGCCGGCCTGTTCGATGAGCCACTGATGTCCTGGCAGGGCCAGTTCGGCGACCTGATCGAGTCGCTCGAGTTCTACGAAACGGACGAGAAGCGCGGCTTCGTGCGCGGCGCGCGCTGGGGCCTCGCGCCCACCGGCGGGCCGGTGGGCACGGCACTGCCGGCGCGCGCCGGTGAGCAGGTCTGGGGCCCCGACCATCACGTCCACGTCAAGACGCACCTGGGCCACGGCGCCAACTGGGGCCTGTTCGCGGAGGACCTGCCCGACGAGGCGAACCACATCACGTTGAGCACGACGGTGACCGACTCATCGGGCCTGGCCGCGCCGGAGGTTCATTACAGGATGGCCGACAACGCGCGGCGCATGCTCGACTTCCATATCGAGCGCGCAACGGAGTCGCTCGAGGCCGCAGGCGCGTACAAGATCGAGGTCGACCGGCTGATGCGCTACTCCGGCTGGCACCTGCTGGGCACGGCGCGCATGGGCGACGACCCGAAAACGTCCGTGCTCGATCGCTGGAATCGCAGCCATGACGTGCCCAACCTGTACGTCGTCGACGGTTCGTGCTTCGTGACCTCGTCGGGCGTCAACCCGACCTCGACCATCGTCGCGATCGCGCTGCGCGCGGCCGATCACATCGTCGAGACCCACGCCAGCCAGCGCGTGCCGGTGTCGCAACGGACGGCGCAGCAGTGGCCCGCAGGCCAACTGCGGAGACAAACTAAGTGACCACGGAGCAGATGTCCGCGCCACCAGCCGCACTCACGGCCGACGAGCTGGCGACCTTCGCCGCGATCGCCGGCCACCTGATCCCGGCCGCGCACGGCATGCCCTCCGCGGCCGAGGTCGTGGACGCGGCGCGGCTCGACTTCGTCCTGCGCGCGCGGCCGGACATGTTCGAGCCGTTGCAGGCGGCCCTGCGCCCAGATCTGGGCGCCGACGTCCAGGCTCGGCTGGATGCGCTCGCGCACGAGGAAGCCAATCTCGGTGCTCTGCAGCTGGCCATCGTCGCGGGCTACTACACCGATAAGCGCGTGCGCGAGCTGATCGGCTATCCCGGCCAGATGGCCATCGAGGTCAGGTCGTGGCTGGTCCCGCAGTATCTCGAGGAGGGCCTGATCGACGCCGTGCTCGCGCGCGGCCCGAAGTGGCGCGATCCACAGACAGGCGCGCGCGCCGAGATCCCGAACCACCCGACGACCTACGCCGAACGCTTCACCGGAGGAACCGATGGTCGCGACAGCTGAGAAGTCAACCGAGAGCGGCTGGCTCGACCCGTTTCTTGCCGAGTGGCACACTGGCACCGGCCGAGAGATTGACGTCCGCGAGCCGGCGACCGGCCGGCATCTACTGACTATTCGTGAGTCGACTATTGACGATGTCCGGCGTGCGGCGGCGGCTGCGTCCGCTGCACAGCCGGCATGGGCACAGGCGTCGTACCAGGAGCGATCGGCCGTGCTCCGCCGCGCGGCGGAGATCTACGAAGCGCACCGGCCCGAGTTCGGGACCTGGACGCAGCGCGAGACCGGCGCGCACCGCAACAAGGTGCACCACGAGCAGAACTTCACGACCGGCGAGTTGCTCGCCGCGTCGGCCATGCCCTGGCAGCCCTACGGCTCGCTCGTGCCGACCGTGCAGCAGGAACGCCTGTCGATGATCCGCCGCGTGCCCGTCGGAGTGATCGGTGCGATCACGCCGTGGAACTCGCCGTCCGTGCTGGGCATGCGCGTCGTGGCCCCGGCCCTGGCGCTGGGCAATGCCGTGCTCCTCAAGCCGGATCCGCAGACACCGGTGTGCGGCGGTGCGATGTTCGCGGCGATCTTCAAGGAGGCAGGCCTCCCTGACGGCCTGCTCCAGATCGTCATCGGCGACGCCGAGACCGGCGATGCGCTGGTGACGGATCCGAACGTGAGCATGGTCAGCTTCACCGGGTCGACCGAAGTCGGGCGCATCGTCGGTGCCAAGGCAGGCGGCCTGTTGAAGAAGGTCAGCCTCGAGCTCGGCGGCAACAACCCGTTGATCGTGCTCGACGACGCCGACCTGCCAGCGGCGGCGAGCGCGGGCGCGTACGCCAGCTTCCAGTTCCAGGGCCAGGTGTGCTTCGCCACGGGCCGGCACATCGTCCACAAGAGCGTCGCCGACGAATACATCGACCTGCTCGCCCAGAAGGCACGCCGGCTGCGCACGGGCGACCCGTACCGCGAGGATGTCGAGCTCGGCCCGATCGTCAACGAGCAGCAGCTCAAGCGCGTCGATTCGATCGTCAAGCGCTCGCTCGAGAACGGCGGCGCGCGGCTCGTCGAGGGCGGCACGTTCGAGGGCCTCTTCTACCGGCCCACGGTCCTGGCCGACGTCAAGCTGGATGCGCCGGCGTGGACCGACGAGATCTTCGGCCCGGTCGCGCCGGTGGTGACGTTCTCGAGCGACGACGAGGCAGTCGAGCTGGCCAACTCGTCTCAATACGGACTCGCCGCGGGCGTCTATTCACGGTCGATCTCGCGCGGCCTCGCGATCGCCAACCGAATTCGCGCGGGCATGGTCCACGTCAACGACCAGACGATCAACGACGAGGCGACGATCCCGTTCGGCGGCATGGGCCTGAGTGGCAACGGCGGCCGCTTCGGTGCCGACGCCAATCTCGAGGCGTTCACGCAGTGGCAGTGGGTCACGGTGCGTGATGACGCCAAGTCGTTCGGGCCGCTCTATTGAGCTCGATCACCGAGGTCGCGCGGCTCGCTGGCGTGTCGATCGCGACTGCCTCGCGCGTCGTCTCGGAAGCTGATTACCCGGTCAGCGCGCCTACGCGCGAGCGCGTCCTGCTCGCCGCGCGCGAGCTCGACTACGTGCCCAACGCGCTCGCGCGCGGCCTGCTCAAGAGCCAGATCCCGGTCGTCGGCGTGATCGTCCACGACACGACGGATCCCTACTTTGCCGAGATCGTGCGCGGCGTCGAGGACGCGGCCGAAACGAGCGGCTATCTCGTGATCACCTGCTCGAGCGAGAGGGACGGCGCGCGCGAGGCGTCCTATGTCCGGCTGCTGCGCTCGATGCGCGCCGCAGGCGTGATCTTCGCCAGTTCGGGCATGGACGACGAGGCTTCGATCGAAGAGCTGCCGCGCCACGTGGCCGCGCTGCAGAGCTCTGGCGCTGCCGTGATCCACCTCTCGCCCCACGCGCTGGGCGAGCCTGAGATCAGCGTCGACAACCAGGGCGGGCTCGCGGCGATGGTCGCGGCGCTCGTCGGCCTCGGCCATCGGAAGATCTGTTTCCTGGCCGGCCCGCACACGCTGTACGTCGCGCGCGAGCGCCTCGCGGGCTACCGGCGCGCGCTCGCGGCCGCGGCCATCGACGTCGACGAGCGGCTCATTGTCGACACGGGCTTCGACGCAGAGGCGGGCGCGAGTGCCGTCGACCAGCTGCTGGCCACGGGCGCCAAGCCGGTCACCGACTTCACAGCCATCCTGTGCGCCAACGATCTGCTCGCGCTGGGCACGCTCCAGCGGCTGCACGAGCTGGGCATTGCCGTCCCGGACGCCGTGTCAGTGGCCGGCTTCGACGACATCCCGGTCGCGCAGATGACCGCGCCGTCCCTTTCGACCGTCCGCCTGCCACTGCGTGAGATGGGACGGCGCGGCTTCCAGGCCGCCATCCGTGCCCTGAACGGTGAGCGGCTCGCGCCGCAGATCCTGCCGACGCAGGTCGTGCTGCGTGATTCAACCCGAGGTATCTGATGGAACAGCTCAACCTGCACGGCATCATCCCCGCCTGCGTCGTCACTTTCGACGCTGACGGCAAGTTCGACGAGGGGCAGTACCGGCACTACCTGCAATGGCTGCTGCCGCAGGGGCCGGTCGCGCTGGCGATCAACGCCGACACGGGCGAAGGCCCGCACCTCTGGCCGGACGAACGCGAGCGCGTCCTGCGCGTGGCGGTCGACGAGGCGGGCGACATCCCGGTCATCGCCGGGCTGAGTGCCATGTTCACGGCGCAGGCCGTCGAAGAGGGCAAGCGCGCCCGCGACGCGGGCGCGCGTGGCCTGCTCGTCTTTCCGATACCGGCCTACCAGGGCACGCCGCTCGACCCGGCCATCCCGGTCGCCTACCACGAAGCGATCGCCCAGGGCGTCGGTTTGCCGATGGTCGCTTTCCAGCTTCAGCCCGCCCTGGGTGGCGTGATCTTCAGTGAGGACACGCTCCGTCAGATCGCCGCGATCGACAACGTCGTGGCGCTCAAGGAAGCGAGCTTCGACGCGCGCCTGTACCTGTTGACGCGGCGCCTGATAGAGCAGCTCGACCGGCGCATCGACCTGCTCACGGGCGACGACAACTTCGTGTTCGAGTCGTTCGTGCTGGGCGCGGAGGGCGCGCTGATCGGCTTCGGCACGCTGGCCACGGCAGAGCAGGTCGAGATGGTCAAGCTCACGACCCAGGGCAAGTGGGACGAAGCGCGCGCGATCTGGGAGCGCATCCTGCCGCTCGAAGAGGTCGTCTACGGCACGCCCGTGCGCGACTACCGGGCACGGACCAAGGTCGCGCTCAAGGAGCTCGGCGTGATCACGAGCACCTCAATGCGTCCGCCGCTGATGGCGATTGCCGACGAGGAGACCAAGTCGATCCGCGACGCGCTGGTTGCGGCGGGGCTGTGTTGAGCGACGATGACCTGCGCGGCAGAGTCGTGCTCGTGACCGGCAGCAGCCGCGGCATCGGTGCCGAGGTGGCGACCAAGGCCGGCGCGCATGGCGCGACGGTGGCCGTTCACTACAACAGATCTCACGAAGGTGCCCAGCGGACCGCGCGCCGCATCGGCGACGCAGGCGGGCAGGCGGAGGTCTTCTGCGCAGACGTGTCAGTCGGTGCCCAGGCGGAGCAGCTGGTGCGCGAGGTGATCGCGAAGTTCGGTCGCCTCGATGGCCTGGTCAACAACGCTGGCAACACGCAGGTCGGCCCGTTCCTCGAGATCGCCCCCGAGACGTGGGCCGAGGTGATCGCCACTGACCTGACCGCGTCCTTTCACACCTGTCGCGCGGCGATCCCGCAGATGCTCGAGCAGGGCAGTGGCACGATCGTGAACGTTGCGTCGCGCCTGGCCCAGATGGGCGTGACCGAGACCGCCGCGTACAGCGCGGCCAAGTCCGGTCTGGTCGGCCTGACCCGTGCCCTGGCCAGGGAGTTCGGCACGCGCGGCATCCGCGTCAATGCCGTGGCACCGTTCGTGACGATCACCGACATGACCACCGACCTCGTCGACAGCGAGGCAGGCAAGAGCCGGCTGCGCGACGCGGCGCTGGGCCGTTTCGGCCGCGCGGATGAGGTCGCCGACACGGTCATCTTCCTGCTCTCCGACGCCGCCGCGCTGTACACCGGCCAGACGCTCAACCCCAACGCCGGCGCGTACATGCCATGAACTTCGAATCGGCCACGGCCACGGCCACGGCCACGGCCACGGCCAGCGCCATATCCGCACCCAGATGCGCATTCCGGGTAACGACCCATCAGGCGAGCATCTGTACCCGCAATACGCATCTGCCTCAGGATGGCGTCCGCATCGGATCGGCGACGATGCGATGAAAGTCGTCAGCGTGCGCGAAGCGGTCGAGCTGGTCAGGGATGGCCAGACGATCGTCATCGGTGGTTCGGGCGCGGGCCATGCGCTGCCACAGCGCTTCATCGATGAGCTCGAGGCGTTGTTCAAGGCGACGGAGCATCCGCGCGACCTCACGACGGTCCGCGTGGTCGGCACGGGCGACTTCGCCGACCGTGGCTTCAGCCAGCTCGCGCTGCCCGGAATGCACCGGCGCACCATCGGCTCGAACATCGGCAATGAGCCGCGCCTCGGCGCGATGGTCGAGCGCAACGAGCTCGAGGCGTACTCGTTCCCCCAGGGCGTCCTGAGCCAGCTGATGGGCGAGATAGCCGCGGGACGCCCGGGGCTCGTGACCCATGTTGGCCTGGGCACGTACGTCGACCCGCGCCAGACGGGCGGCAAGCAGAACAGCCGCACGACCGAGGATCTCGTCGAGCTCGTCACGCTGCGCGGCAGGGAGTGGCTGATGTACCACGCCTTTCCGATCGACGTCGCCGTGATCCGCGGCACGACCGCCGACGAAGACGGCTCGATCACCATGGAAGGTGAGGCGATCCAGGCCGAGATGCTCGATATGGCCATGGCCGCGCGCAACTCAGGTGGCATCGTCATCTGTCAGGTGCGCCAGCTCGCGCGCCGCGGCTCGCTGCCGCAAAGAGACGTGAAGATCCCCGGCGCGCTCGTCGACTACGTCTACGTCGTGCCCGACCAGTGGCAGACGTACATCACCCAGGATTCGCCGTACTACGCCGGCAAGCTGCGCAAGCCGCCCGTGCCCGAGCCGCCGCCGCCGCTCGATGTGCGCAAGATCATCGCCCGCCGCTCGCTGCTCGAGTTCGCGCCGGGCAACATCTGCAACCTGGGCTTCGGCATCTCCCAGCTGATCGGCCGCGTGGCGTGGGAGGAAGGCATCACCGATCAATTGGTGCTGACCGTCGAGCAGGGCATCTTCGGTGGCGTGCCGGTCGCCGGCAACGAGGGCGGCGCCGGCTTCAACTACCAGGCGATGATCGACCAGCCGTACATGTTCCGCTTCTACGACGGCGGCGGCCTCGACGTGGCATCGCTCTCGTTCGCCGAGATAGACGCCGACGGAAACGTCAACGTCCACGCCTTCGAGGGCCGCATCCGTGGCCCGGGCGGTTTCCCGAACATCAGCGCCAGGACGCGCAGGATCAACTTCGTCGGCACTCTGACCGCGCAGGGACTGGAGCTCGACATCGATCAGACGGGCGTGCGCGTCCGGGCCGAAGGCAGCCTGTCCAAGTTCGTGCCCCAGGTACGCGAGGTCTCGTTCAACGGCAAGCTTGCGCGCGAGCGTGGCCAGGAGGTCCGCTACATCACCGACCGGGCCGTATTCGAGCTGCGGCCGGAGGGCGTGACGCTGATCGAGCTCGCGCCGGGCATGGACCTCCAGCGCGACGTCATCGATCGCATGGGCTTCAGGCCACTTATCGCCGACGACTGCCGGACGACCGATCCGCGCGTCTACGCCGCGGGCGCGATGGGCCTCGCCGCCGACTTCGCGCGGTCAGCCGATCAACCGCGAGAGGCCGGCCTAGCGCGGGAGGCCCGCCATGGCTGACCTGGTTTCACTCGAGCTCGGTCGCGTGGCGCACCTCGAGCTCGTGAACCCCCCACTAAATCTGGTCACAAGGGAGCTCACTGAGCAACTGCGTGACCGGCTCGCCACGCTAGCGGCCGCTGATGACGTCCGGGCAGTCGTCGTCAGCGGCCGCGGCGAGCGGGCGTTCTCCGCCGGCTCGGACGTGAAGGCGTTCGAGTCGCATCGCGGCGCCGCCGGCCGGGAGCACTTCAGCCGTGAGGAGGAGGTGTTCTCCGAGCTCGCTGCGCTGCCGATGCCGACGATCGCCGCCATCGAGGGCAGCGCCCTGGGTGGCGGCCTGGAGCTCGCGCTGGCGTGCGACATCCGCGTCGCATCGGAGCGCGCGAGCCTCGGCCTGCCTGAAGTGCGGCTCGCCGTCACGCCCGGCGCCGGTGGCACGCAACGGCTGCCACGCGTCGTGGGCGTGGCACGCGCCAAGGAGCTCGCTCTGACCGGCCGCATCATCGACGCCCGCGAGGCGGAGCGGATCGGCCTCGTCAGCCGCGTCGTGCCCGCGGGCCAGGCGCTTGCGGCAGCCGACGAGATCGCGGCCGAGATCGCTGAACGAGGCCCGCTGGCGGTGCGCGAGGTCAAGCGTTTGATCGACCAATCGGTGGACCTGGATCTCGACGCGGGCATCGCCGCCGAGATCGGGGCATCGGAGAGAGTCTTCAACTCAGACGACATGCTCGAGGGCGCGAGGGCGTTCTTCGGCAAGCGCGCGCCGCAATACGAAGGACGCTAGGAGAGGGGGTTGCGCGATGACAGGTGAGATCGGCCGGTTCGGGGTGTTCCTGCCGTCATATGTCTGGCAGGGTGACGGACCGGAGCGAGCGCGCGGCATCAAGAGGTTCGCCCAGACAGTTGAGGATCTGGGCTTCGACTCGCTCTTTGTCACCGACCACCTGATCGCGGCCAAGCGCTTCTACTCGGTCTCGTTCCTCGAGCCGCTGACTGCCCTGGCCGTGGCCGCGGGCGTCACGTCGCGCGTCCGTCTCGGCACGTCCATCCTGATCATGCCGCTGCGCCACCCGGTGATGCTCGCCAAAGAGATCGCCACGCTCCAGTTCCTGTCCGAGAACCGCGTCATCCTTGGCGCGGGCGTGGGCTGGAATGACCTTGAATATGTGGCCCTGGGCGTAAAGAAGTCGGAGCGCGGCAAGCGCACCGACGAGATGCTCGACATCATGCTCCCGCTGCTCGACGGCGAGACGGTCAGCTACCACGGCGAGTTCTACTCGGTCGAGAACCTGTGCATCGAGCCACGCTCCGCGCAACGACCGGAGATCTGGATCGGCGGCGGCTCGCAGCTGGCGGATCCCAAGTCGCCCGACCTGCCCAAGTTCGTCGAGTCGGTTAAGGCACGCGTTCTGCGGACAGACGGCTGGATACCGCGTCCCACGTGTCCGCCCGAGGAGATCGCCCGCGACTGGCGCGAGCTGCAGGACTACTACCGCGAGCACGACCGGGACCCGCGCGAGTGTGTCGTCGCGCACGAGAACTTCATGCACATCGTCCTCACTTCAGACCCTGACAAGGCACGGCGCGAACAGCACGAGGCGTTCCTGCGCGTGATGAGCAGCGAGCGCGGGCCCAAATACCTCGAGACGGTCTACCTGTTCGGCACGCCCGATGAGATCGTTGCGTCCCTTCAGCGACGCGTAGACGCCGGCGTCGAGTACTTCATGCTCCACACGATGACGCCCGATCCGGCGCAGCTGCGCTCGTGGATCGACGAGATCATCGCCAACGTCAAGTTCCCGGCCACGGCGGGGCCAGTGCGCCGCGGCGGAAGCGTGGTCGCGTCCGCGGCGTGACCAGGCGCGTCGCGCTGCTCGGCAAGCCGCTCCACAGGCGTCACTCGGTCGTGATGCACAACGCGGCCTTCGCCGCCGCCGGCATCGACGGCCGCTATGAGCTGATGGAGATCGACGAAGTGGACGTGCCGCCGGCCGTGGCCGCGGCGCGCGGCGAGGACTTCCTGGGCCTGGGCGTGACCGCGCCGTACAAGCCGCTCGTTGCGTCGCTTGTCGACGAGGTCGAGGCGGACGCCGCGGCGATCGGCGCAGTGAACAACGTGGTGCGCACGTCCGACGGCCTGCTCCTCGGCTTCAACACGGACGCGCCCGGCTTTCGCGCCGCGGCCGAGCAACTGATGAGCTTCCCGTTGACGGGTGCGCGCGTGGTCGTGGCCGGTGGTGGCGGCGTAGCGCGGGCCATCGTGTACGCCTGCAGGCACGCCGGCGTCGCGCATCTCACCGTTGGCAATCGGACCGTGCCGCGCGAGATCGGCGGTGTCCACGCCGTGCCACTCGACAGCGACGAGTTCCTGTCCGCCGTCCGTGGCGCCGACCTCGCCGTGAATGCCACGACCGTGGGCATGATCGATCCGGGCATGACGATCCCCATCGACGAATTGCCGCTCACGGCGACTGTCTTCGACTGCGTCTACGTGCCCGCGCAGACGCCGCTCGTCGCGGCGGCCCTCGGGCGCGGCCTGCGCGCGGCAAACGGCTCCGAGATGCTCATCGCGCAGGCCGCGATCGCGTTCGAGCGCTGGACAGGCGTGAGTGGCATGGCCAAAGTCATGCGCGAGGCCGTCGCGCCACTGCTCGCCGATCCCGGCGCACTGGCCTGAGCGTGGAGCTCGCGGTCCGTGGCGGAAGTCGGCCGCCCGTGAAAATCGGTGCCATCTACACAATCGGCCTGAACTACCGCGACCCTGCCAACCCTGATGCCGCCGGCCCGCAGCGCCCGCTCGTCTACGGCAAGGCGACGACCTCGCTGATCGGCCAAAACGGGATCGTGAGCTGGGATCGCTCACTCACCGCGAACGTCAACGGCGAGTGCGAGCTTGGCGTCGTCGTCGGCGATCACGCGACAGTTCTCGGCTACACGATCGTCAACGACGTGACGTCGCAGGACGAGTGGCTCGACGGCGACCAGTGGCTGCTCGGCAAGTCGCTGCCCGGCTTCTGCCCGGTCGGGCCGGACATCGTCCTCGCCACGGACCTGGACGCGCGCGACCTGCGACTGGGCTTTCGCATCAACGGCGTCGACGTCCAGGACGGCCGCACGAGCCAGATGCGCTTCTCGGTCGGCCAGATACTCGACTACCTTGGCCGCCATATCGCGCTGCAGGCCGGAGACCTGATCGCGACGGGCACCCCGCCGAGGATCGGGCCGGACGCGGGCTGCCACCTTCAGCCGGGTGACGCCATGACCTGCTGGATCGAGGGCATCGGGGAGCTGACCAACACCGTCGCGTAGGGGCGAGCCAAGGAGAAGAAGCATGAAGCCGCCGACTGTGTTCCTGGGCGAGATGACCAACCTCGAGGTTGAGGCTTACCTGCGCGCCAACGCCGCGCGGCCGACGGTATTGGTGCCGGTCGGCTCGACCGAGCAGCACGGCCCGCACGCACCGCTGGGCACCGACGCTCTCATCCCGACCGAGATCGCTCGGCGCGTGGCGCCGCAGGCCGGCGCAGTCGTCGCCCCCACCGTCAACTACGGCCTGTCCTACCCGCACGCCGGGTTCACCGGCGTCGTCTACCTGCGCATGTCGACGTTCATGGAGCTGATCGAGGACCTGACCCTCCAGTTCGCGCAAATTGGCTTCACGCGCATCTGCTTCCTCAACGGCCACTACGACAACACCTATGCGATCGCCTACGCGTGCGCCTCGGTCGGCGACAAGCTGCCCGCCGGCACGCGCGCATACCCGGTCAACTACTGGGATGCGATGACTCCCGACGAGGCGGCCGAGTACTTCGATCCGGCGAACGGGCTGCACGCGAACAAGGGCGAAACGTCCGCGGTGCTGGCCATCAATCCCGATCTGGTCGACATGGAGCTCGCGAACGCTGAGATGCCCCCGTTCCCGGAGGTCACCAACCCGGGCGCGGTGCACACGGCATTCTTCTTCTCGGCGCCCGGGTCGATCAAACGGGCGACCGCGTCAGGGACGTGGGGCGACGCGACACAGTCGTCGGTCGAGTTCGGCCAGCGCTATCTCGACGTCGTGACACGCTCGACCGCGCGCCTGCTCGAGGACATCGAGCGCACCTTCGAACAGATGCCCGACCGCTGAAAGGATGGATTGGCCATGGCCCAAATCGTGTTCGACACGCGGCACGTCGTCCGCTATCGATTCCCGACGCATACCAACGACCTGATCCTGGACCGCAAGGACTCCGAGGTCGCCGAGGCGTTCCTGGTCCGTGTCGAGCCCACAGAAACGGTCCCCGTCCACGTCCACAACGAAGCGGAGCAGCTTTTCTACGTGCTGCAAGGGGAGGGCGAGCTGTCGATCGGGGAGGATCTCGACGGGCGCTTCCCGCTGCGCGTCGGTGACTTCGCGCGCACACCGCGTGGCATCCCTCACTCGGTTCGCTGTGTGGGCGACGAGACCCTCGTCTACCTCAGCATCGACTGCTTCAGCCGCCCGCACCCGGACGAGCCGACGTGGGACAGCCACGTCCGCCAGATGTGCACCGACCACGGCTGGGTCTTCGACGACGTCAACAAGGGCTCCATCGACGTCTCTGCCATCTAGTGGGTTCATCCACGCAATCCGATTAGCCAGTCAGCGTGAGTGACTAAGTCTCTGCGCGGCTCCGGTGTCCGTTTAGCGATTGGCAAGCTCCAGCTAACTGGCAGCTAAGGGGCCTCCGCTTCAATTCGGTCGTGGACGCGACCGCGATTGAGGAAGCTCTTCAGCGCTTGGAGGAATCGGCCGAGTCCACCACCGATGAGCCGTTCGAGCTCGAGATTCCAGACGCGCCGAGCGACGACGAGCACACGCGTCGCGGCGCGTTGATGGCCGCACGCGACATCGAGTTCCTACACCGCCGTCGAGAGGTAGCGGCCGTGCGTCGGGTCGATCACGTCGACTTGCTGCCAACTACGTTGGTCGACCCAGATTCAGGCCGTCCGAGGCTTGCTCCGGAGCCGCCGCTCGTGCTGATGGGCCGATACCTCAGGCGTGCCAGGCTGCTCGCCGGCAAGACGCAGCAGCGCGTCGCCGACGACAGCGGCGTCTCGCAGAGCATGGTCTCGCGTGCCGAGCGGGCCGTCGCACCCGGGATGCCGCTCGATCGTTTCGTCGCAATGTGCCAGGCACTCGATCGACTGTTCCCGTTCGGTGTTTGTCCGCACGACCATGAGTGCGCCTGGCAGCCGATTAGGCGCGAACACCCAGGTCCAGTCGACGCCTCGAAACTCCTCGCGTACCTCATGCGCATCGCCGGCGAGAGTTGAGCTCGCCAGTCATCCAGCGTGACTGGCTAATCGGATTGCGTGGATGAGGCCTCTAAGTAGCAGGCGAGTCGTAAGGCTAGCGACGAGCTAGTAGCCGACTGAGGGCATGTAGGCGCCGCGGGGCTCCTGGTAGAGGCCAAGGGTCAGCAGGTTGAGCACGAAGAAGACGCGCAGGCCTCGGGACAGGCACCAGCGGAAGAGCTCGGTGTCGGCCAGTGGCACGAGGAAGCCGGGCGTCCCGTAATCGCCACCGGCACCGATCAACGCGATCAGGTCGTCGCGCGTCTCGGCCACGGAATGGGCGAAGTAATTGATGCCCGTCGTGTAGCCCGTGATACGGCCCAGCCGCTCGACGACCAGCCCCGCGCCGGACTCGATCGCTTCGGCGACCTCCCCGGCGCGGGAGTGGCCATGGACCGAGAAGCACACGTCGTTGCAGGCGGAGGCGTCAGAGTCGGTCGCCCGGCGCACCTCGTAGCCGGGCAGTGCGAGCTTGAGCGCCGGCCCGCACATCGCCGCGAACGAGCCGCGCACGTCCATGCCCAGCTTGGCGTACAGCGACAGCGACCGATTGTGATATGAGAGCTGAAGGAGCCGGACGCCGGGCGCGCGGTGGAGTCGGGCGCGAGCGAACATCGCCTCCATGAGCAGGTGGCCAACGTGGTGGTTCTGCGCCCACGGATCGACCGAAACCGGTCCGATGCCCAGGATCGTGCCCCGTTCGTCGAGAAACGACGAGCCCACCACCTGCCCGTCGATCTCCGCGACCGCGCCGTAGAAGCGTGGGTGGGAGATCATCCAGCGGATCGGCTCCGACGCGGCCTCGACGCTCGGAAAGTCGTGTTCGAAACCGTGCGCGTCGGCGAGCGCTGCGAACGCCTCGTAGCAGATCCGGCCCGCACTCTGCCAGTCATCCGGCCGCGCCTCGCGGACAGTGACGAACGGTGCCGCATCCCACTCTGAGCGGATGTGATCGGCGATGGTCAAGACGCGCTCGTGGGTCTCGTTCATAGGCCGAAGGCTGGCCGCAGAAAGCGTTTTCTGAAAGGGCCATCCGGACCCAGCGCGGAGTCCGTCCGGCAATAGCCGCGCTCAAGGGCGAGGCCGACGATCGACCGGTCGACAAGACTGCCCCGTTGAGCCACGAGGAGCGCACCCACGATGGCCTTTCCGAACCTGTTCCGGCCACTCCAGCTCGGCAACATCCAGCTGGCGAACCGGATTGTCCACGTGCCGACCGATATCAGCTCCTCGCATGCTGACGGCGAGGTAAGCGAGCGAGATATCGCCCATCACTCGGAGGTTGCGCGCGGCGGGACGGGCTTCATCATCGTCGGCGCCACGACGCCCGATGCGAAGACCGGCCGGCCAACGGTGACCTGCCTCGTCGCGGACGGCGATAACTACATCCCGGGCCTCGCCCGGCTGGCAGAGTCGATGCATCGCTACGGCGCCAAGTGCGCCGTCCAGCTCCAGCACCCCGGCCGGCAGTGCGCGATCCCGCGCTACAACACGCTGGGTGCGACCGACCGCGTGCTCAAGCTGCCGTGGAGCGCGGGCCACGAGATCATCTACGAGAACGCCGACGAGAAGGGCAAGGAGATCCGCGAGGCCTCGATCGCCGAGATCCTCGAGCTCGTCGACCTGTTCAGCGAGGCGGCCTGGCGCGTCAAGCAGGCCGGCTTTGACGCGGTCGAGCTGCACGCCGCGCACGGCTACCTGCTGTCCGAGTTCATGTCGCCCTACCTCAACATGCGCACCGACCGCTTCGGCGGCAGCTTCGAGAACCGCATGCGCCTGCCGCTGGCGGTCGTCGACTCGATCCAGCGCAAGTGCGGCAGGTCGTTCCCCGTGCTCGTGCGCTACTCGTTCGAGGAGTGGTGCCCGGGCGGCCGGACAATGGATGAGGGGCTCGAGACTGCCCGCTGGCTGGAGCGCGCGGGCGTGGCCGCGATCGACATCAGCCAGGGCATGCAGGAGTCGCCCGGCGCCGGGTTCGACCCGATGCAGTACCCGCAGGGCTGGGCCACTTACGCGGCCGAGGCGACCAAGAAGGTGGTGCGCATCCCGGTCATCACGTCGCACTCGCTGCGCGATCCCGAGTACTGCGAGCGGATCCTGGCCGAGGGCAAGACGGACCTGGTGGGCCTATCGCGCCAGCTATTGGCTGACCCGTATTGGCCGGTCAAGGCGCAATACGGCCGCGTCAAGTCGATCCGCAAGTGCATCTCGTGCCTGGGCGGCTGCTGGCAGGAATCGATGATGGCCAAGCACGAGATCGCGTGCTCGATCAACCCGGCCTGCGGCAACCCGGCGTTCGCGCATCTGACGCGCACCGACAAGGGGGTCAAGGTCGCCGTGATTGGCGGCGGACCCGCAGGCATGGAGGCGGCACGCGTCGCCACCGAGCGCGGCCACTTCGTGACCCTGTACGAGAAGTCAGGCGAGCTTGGCGGCGCGATCAAGTACGTCTGCCTCGTTCCGGGCAAGGAGAAGATGCGCTGGTACCTGGATTGGATCCGCGACCAGCTGCTCGACCTCAAGGTCGATATCCGCCTCAACCACGCCCCGACGCTCGACGAGCTGCGCGAATTCGACCTTGTGCTCAATGCGACGGGCGCCGTTTCGTACGTGCCGCCTGTTCACGGCGACGCATCGAAGGTCGTGCCCTTCGAGGAGGCGATGGCCTGCCCGAAGGTCGCCTGCGAGTGCCATCCCGGTGCTCGGCGCCTGCGCAAGCTCGGAGACAAGAGCGCCAACATCGTCCTGTGGGGCGACCACTACGCCGCGGTCGACACGGCCGCGTTCCTGGCCAACATCGGCAAGCAGGTCACGATCGTGACCGAGAACCGCGAGCTTGGCGCAGAGACCGAGGTCATCCACATGTACGTCGCGCGCAAGCGCTTCGCGCAGGGTGATGCCGAGGTGCTCGAATCGCGCCCGTATCCGCATCCGGTTGACGTCATCACCAGCGCCACGATCGTCGAGATCGGCGACCGTGAGGTCGTGCTCCAGGACAAGGACTTCAAGACCTGGACGATCCCGGCCGACGAGGTCGTGACCTGCCACACGCGACCCGACGACGCGTTCCTCGCCGAGCTCCGCGAGGCCGGCGTCCACGTGCTCAACGTCGGCGATTCGGTCAGGCCGCGCAACCTGTACCACGCAGTCCGCGAGGGCGCGGCCTTTGGCGCCGCGGTCGACCAGAACCTGCTCTTCAACCCCAACGGCTCGATCGTCAACGAGCTTCCGATTGACGTGCTGGGCCAGCTCACGCGCGAGGAAGGCCCGTCCTACACGGCGCTGCGCATGGCCGAACTGATAGCCTCGATCGAGGAGCCGCACGTCGCGGGCTAGCCGGTGGGTTCCTCCACAGGGTCCAGCCCGCAACGCCCCATCGCGGCGGATTCTTCAGGAGGTGAGTCGAAATGATCCGACTCAGGCACATCCGGAATGGCGTGGCATCGATAGCCGTCGTCATCGCCGCCGCAGCTCTGCTGGCGATGCCGGGAGCGGCCCTCGCTGCGCAGCCCACGATCGTCTTCGGAGTTGATGTCGACCAGGGCCTGCGCCAGGGCGACAGCTGCGTCTTCGGCTACGCGCCCGCAGCCAGCTCACTCGATCTGGTATGGAAGAGCGCCCACGGCGCCGTCAAGGCGCGCACGACTCTGGCAACGCAAACGACGTCGGGCTACTGGAACTACTGCTCCGACAGCGGCGCAACCTTGGCCGTCGGCGATGTTCTGAAGGCGACCGTCGGCCAGACGACACGCAAGTTCGTCATGCCTCTCGTGACCGCGGCCGTCGATCGCGTCAATGACATGTTCTACGGTTCAGCGCCCGCCGGCACAGACGTCTCCTTTGACTACGCCTATAACGGCTGCTGCTCGGACCACTCGGAGCAGGGACAGGCGACCGCTGATAGCCAAGGGCACTGGCAGTTCGTTCCCGAGGACCAGCCGTCGCTCAATGGCTACTGGATCGAGCTCGGCTGGACAAGCGCCAAGGGCGACAACGTCGGGGCCTACGGGAATGCGGCATCGGTCTCGGTCACGATTGGCCGAAGCGCGGTGTTCGGCCTCGCGCAGCCGTATCAGGCCGTCCAGCTCGTTCTGCGCGACGGGACGACAGGCGCCAGGAAGGCTGTCTTCAGCGGGGTCGCCGACGACAACGGCCAATACGGCGGTACCTTTCAGAACTCGGCGGGCGATGACGTGTCTGTCGCCGTTGGTGACCGAGTCCTGGGGTTGTCACTGGCTTCTGACCTGCACTGGCACGTCTTTGACATCACGGCCACGGCAGATGTATCGGCCAACACCGTGAGCGGCACGTGCGGCAACCACTCGGCTCCGGACGTGGACATCTACCGGCGCGGCAATCGCGTCGGCAGCTCGGTCTTCGCGGAACTCGACAGCTCCGGCAATTTCTCCGTAGATTTCAATGGCCGACGGACCATCGGCTTCGATCCCGCGAACATCAAGCACGGTGACCGCGTGGAAGTTGCCTGCCCGGTTGAGACCGGCGACGTCATCCGCTACGTGTTCCGCGTTCCGTAAAGGGCTACGACAGCCACTCGCCGGCGCGCATCACGCGGACGACCTCGAGCGCGGGCGAAAGCTCGA
>CAYYVV010000018.1:0-11816 GCA_964475245.1 uncultured Anaerolineaceae bacterium
ACGCCGGGCGACGCGCAGGACCTCCTCGAGCGCTACAAGCGCGCCTGGGAAGCACGCAACCCGGACCTTGCCATGGAGCTGTATCGCGCGGATGCCGAATTCCGGATGGATCCGTTCGATGATCCGGCCCAGGGCGAGAACGCGATCCGCGCGATCTGGAACGATGTCGCCGCCACGCAGATCAACGTCGAGTTCGACGCCGAGCGGACGTGGGCCATCGGCCAGACCGTGCTGGCGTCGTGGCACGCTGCGTTCACGCGGCGGACCAATGCGGAACGGGTCCGCATCCGTGGGTTTTCGACGTTCGAGCTCGACGAGGCGGGGCTGATCCAGCGCGCCAAACAATGGGCCGTGGCGAAGGTCGTCGGGCGCGACGCGACCATCAAGCCCGAGGGAGGTGCGTAGTGGCAGGCGAGGTCTCGTTCGACGTGGTCAGCGATTTCGATCGCCAGGAGCTGGTCAACGCCATCGACCAGGCACGGCGCGAGATCGCGACGCGCTTCGACTTCAAGGGCTCCAAGGCGGAGATGGAGCTGGGCAAGGAAGAGATCACATTTCATGCCGACAGCGAGTCACGCGCGCGGGCGATGCGCGACCTGCTCGAGTCGAAGGCCATCCGGCGCGGCCTGTCGCTCAAGATCTTCGACTGGGGCGAGATCGAGGAGGCCGGCGGCAACACCGTCCGCCAGCGCGTCGGCCTGCGCCGCGGCCTGCCGGACGACCTGGCCAAGAAGATCACCAAGCTCATCCGCGACGACTATCCGAAGGTCAAGTCGCAGATCCAGGGTGACGCGATCAGGGTCAGTGGCAAGAGCAAGGACGAGCTCCAGAAGGTGATCACCCGCCTGCGCACCGAGTCGGACGGCTACCCTGTCCCGCTCCAGTTCCAGAACTACCGCTGAAGGAGCCGATGCGCCATGAATCCGAGTGACCCGGCCGTTCGGCGGTTGATGCTCATCCTGGCCGTGGTGGTCATCGTCGGCCTGCTGCTCACCGCGCTGCGCATTTGACGACTGTCGGGCGGCTGATCGCCGACGCGCTCGCCGCGGCCGGCGTCGAGTGGGCGTTCACCGTCCCGGGCGAGAGCTTCCTGGGCATCCTCGACGCGCTGCCCGCGGCCGGCATCAGCGTCGTCGCCACGCGCCACGAGAGCGGCGCCGCGTTCATGGCCGAGGCCGTCGGCCAGCTGACCGGCAGGCCGGCCGCGGTGCTCGGCACGCGCGCGGTGGGCGCGGCCAACATGAGCATCGGCATCCATACCGCGCGCTCGAACTCGACGCCGATGGTGGCGATCCTGGGCCAGGTCCAGCGCGAGTTCCTGGGCCGCGAGGCGTTCCAGGAGGCCGACCTCGTCGCGTCGTTCGGCGCGCTGGCCAAGTGGGCGGCACAGATCGACGACCCGAACGACGCTGCGCGCGTCGTCGGGGAGGGCTTGAGCGCAATGCTCTCTGGCCGTCCGGGACCCGTCCTGTTCTCGGTGCCAGAAGACGTGATCGACCTCGAGCTGGGCGACCCGAAGCCGCGCATCGGCGTGGCTCGGCCCGTGCCACCGTCTGTTGAGAACGCTCGCGTGATCGTCGACATGCTCGACGGCGCACGGCGGCCGGCGATCCTGGCCGGCGGTGGGGTCGTCGCCGGGGGCGCTCAGGACGCGCTGGTCGCGCTCAGCGAGCAGCTCGCGGTACCGGTGTTTGCGGCCTGGCGCCGGCCGACAGCGTTCCCCAACGACCACCCGAGCTTCCTGGGCATGACCGGCTATGGAGCGCCGGCGAGCGTCCGCGAGCGTCTCCTGGCCGCCGACGCGCTGCTCGTCATCGGCTGTCGCCTCAACGAGGTCGCGAGCTACGACTACCAGCTCCCGGCACCGACCACGAGGTGGGCGCACGTCGACCTCGAGCCGCGCACTGCGCACGCGGGTTTGAGCGCACCCGACTACGCGCTGGCCGCCGATGCGAAGGCATTCCTCGAGCGCGCCGTCGAAGTCGGCGGATCGTCGGTGGGGTCCAGATCGCATTCGGCGCAGCTCGTCGCCGATCGAGCCAGGTTCGTCGCAGCGACGACCATTCCCCACGAGCGGCGGGAGGGAAACGGAGTCGATCCGGCACAGGTCATCGCCGTCCTCCAGCGGACACTCGACCCGGACGCGATCCTGACGACCGACGCGGGCAACTTCGGCCTGTGGCCGGCGCGCTACTTCAGGTTCGGCCGGGGCAACGACTTCCTCGGTCCGACGTCAGGGGCCATGGGCTACGGGCTGCCGGCCGCCATCGCCGCCTCGCTGGCCGCTCCGGATCGCCAGGTCATCGCCCTGTGCGGCGACGGCGGCCTGGCGATGACGATGAATGAGCTCGAGACGGCCGTACGCAGCGGATCCGCGCCGATCGTGATCGTCTTCGACAACCGGCGCTTCGGCACGATCGCCATGCACCAGGTCAACGCGCAGCTGCCCACCGTCGCCACCGAGCTTGGCCCGATCGATTTCGCGGCAATTGCCCGGGCGTGTGGCGCGGAGGGCGTCCGCGTCAGTGATGACCAGGCGTTCGAGCCCGCCCTCCGCGCTGCCCTCGCCGCGCATCGTCCGACCGTGATCCACGTCGATCAGGACCCGCGCTGGATAACACCTGATCGGTACGCCGGTTGACGGATACTTCATGTCATGTAGACTTATTGCGTGACATTGAACGTCAGCCCATCGTTGAATAGCGCCCCATCGCGCCAGGAGCTGGTCACCGACGTACTCGACGCACTCAACCAGATCAGCTTCCGCGATTTCCAGGGCGCTCTCAAGCGCTGGCATGAAGGCGCGCTGAGCCTGGTGCACCTCAACGTGCTGATGCTCCTGCGGGCGCGTGGTCCGCTGACCATGACTCACCTCGCCGAGCTCCTTGATGTATCGGTCGCGAGCGCGACGGGCATCGTCGATCGGATGGAGAAGAAGGGCGTCATCGAGCGCCGCCGGAGCGAGGAAGACCGCCGCGTCGTCGAGGTCCTGGTCAAGGACACCGGCGAGCAGATCTTCTCGGCCATGCAGGCTGAGCGCCAGATCCGTCTCAACCGGCTCCTGGAGGAAATCAACGACGCGGATCTTGCGGCCCTGCTGCAGGGTCTGCGTGCCTTTGGTGATGCGCGCCAGCGGCTGATCAGCCAGATACCGGAAGAAGCGAGGAACTGGGCATGACGCGCCTGATGTTCCAGTACCTGGGCCGCTACCGCGTGGCGATCGCGATCATCCTGGTCCTCCTGCTTGCACAGGCGCTGACCAACCTGTATCTGCCCGAGTTGAACGCCGACATCATCAACAATGGCGTAGCCAAGGGCGACACGAACTACATCGTCAGCATCGGCGCGGTGATGCTCGGCGTGACCGCAGTGCTCGGCGTCTGCTCGCTGGTGGCGGTCTACCTTGCGGCCAAGGTCGCCATGGGCTTCGGACGCGACGTTCGGCTGGCCGTGTTCCGGCGTGTCGAGACTTTCTCGCAGGTCGAGATGAACAAGTTCGGCACGCCGTCGCTCATCACGCGCAACACGAACGACGTGCAGCAGGTCCAGATGGTCGTCTTCATGGGCCTGACGGTGATCCTGCTCGCGCCGATCATGGGCATCGGCGGCGTGATCATGGCCCTGCGCCAGGACGTGCCGCTGTCCGGCCTGCTGATCGTGATCCTGCCGATCATGTTCGGCTTCATCTTCTTCATCACCAGTCGCGCCGTGCCGCTCTTCAGGGCGATGCAGATCAAGGTCGACCGCATCAACCAGGTCATGCGCGAGGCGCTCGCCGGTGTGCGCGTGATCCGCGCCTTCGTGCGTGTCGACCACGAGGAGAAGCGCTTCGACGAGGCGAGCACGGACCTTTTCAACACGGCCCTGCGCGTCAACCGCCTGTTCGCCATCACCTTCCCGGTGATGATGCTCATCTTCAACCTGTCGTCGGTCGCGGTGATGTGGTTCGGCGCACTGCGCATCGACTCGGGCGCGATGCCCATCGGCAACCTGACCGCCTTCCTGGCGTACCTGATGCAGATCCTGTTCTCGGTGCTGATGGCCGTGTTCATGATCATCTTCGTGCCACGCGCGGCTGTTTCGGCCGGGCGCATCCGCGATGTGCTCGAGACGCAGCCCTCGATCACCGACCCTGAGAACCCGGTTGTTCCGGGCACACTGCCGTTCAACGTCCACGACGCGCCTGGAGCAACCAACGGCCACCCGGCGGGTGGCAACGGCTTCCGCACCGACGGCGATGGCCACCAGCCGGCTTCCACGGATGGCAACAAGCCTGCGGCGCGGCCGGGCGTGACCGTCGAGTTCCGCCACGTCGAGTTCGGCTATCCGGGCGCCGAGCAGCCGGTGCTGCACGACATCTCGTTCAGTGCTGAGCCCGGTCAGGTGACGGCCATCATCGGCAGCACCGGCAGCGGCAAGTCAACGCTGATCAACCTCATCCCGCGTTTCTACGACGCGTCTTCGGGCGGCGTCCTGCTCGATGGCGTGGACGTGCGCGACATGCTCCGCGAAGACGTCTGGCGCCAGATCGGGGTCGTCCCACAGCAGGCCTTCCTGTTCAGCGGCACGGTTGCCAGCAATCTGCGCTTCGGGGATGAGAAGGCGACCGACGAAGAGCTGGAGCGCGCGCTGGACATCGCCCAGGGGAGCGAGTTCGTGGCCGAGATGCCCGGCGGCCTCGAGGCACCGATCGATCAGGGTGGCACGAACGTGTCCGGCGGCCAACGCCAGCGCCTGGCAATCGCCCGGGCGCTCGTGAAGCGCGCGCCGCTGTACATCTTCGACGACAGCTTCTCGGCGCTTGACTTCCGCACCGACTCCCGCCTGCGCGCCGCGCTGCGTCGCGAGCTGGCCAGCTCGACCGTGCTCATCGTCGCGCAGCGCGTCGGCACGATCCTGAACGCAGACCGAATCGTCGTCATGGACGAAGGGCGAGTCGTTGGCGTCGGCACGCACGCCGAGTTGCTCGAGTCGTCCGAGACGTACCGCGAGATCGTCTACTCGCAGCTGACGGAAGCCGAGGCGAAGGCCGGATGAGCGGGCCGCAGGGCGCGCCTCGGCCGCCACAGGGCGCTCCGCCAGCCGGTGCCGGGGCTGGGATGGGTCCGGGCCGCGCCGCGAACCCACGCCGCGGTGGGTTCGGCCCGGGCGGAATGATGATGGGCGGCATGCCGCCCGAGAAGTCGAAGGACTTCGGCCGGTCGTTCAGGCGGCTGCTCGGCCGGCTGCGGCCGGAGCTGCACCGCGTCATCGCCGTGATGATCCTTGCGATCGGCAGTGTCACGTTCGCGGTCATCGGCCCCAAGATCCTGGGCAACGCCACCAACGTCATCTTTGCGGGCGTCATCGGCAAGAACCTGCCGTCGGGCTCGACCCAGGCCCAGGCAGAGGCGTTCCTGCGCGCCAGCGGTCAGACGCAGTTCGCGGACATGCTCCACACGATGACCCTCACGCCGGGCGCGGGCATCGACTTCACCGGCCTGGCCAACATCCTGGCCGTGCTGATCGTGATCTTCCTGATCAGCGCCGCCTTCGGCTGGGCGCAGGCGTACATCATGGCCGGCGTCACGCAGCGCACCGTCCTGCGCCTTCGGCGTGACGTCGACGAGAAGCTCGGCCGCCTGCCGCTCAAGTACTTCGACGACCACTCGCGCGGGGACGTCCTGAGCCGCGTCACCAACGACATCGACAACATCGGCCAGACGCTCCAGCAGAGCCTGACCCAGCTGATCACGTCGGTCCTGACCGTCTTCGGCGTGCTGATCATGATGCTCAGCATCAACGTTGAGCTCGCGCTCATATCGGTCCTCGCCATACCGGCGTCGCTGATCGTGACGGTGTTCATCATCCGCCGCTCGCAGCGCCAGTTCGTCGCTCAGTGGGCGTCGACCGGCGCACTCAACGGCCATGTCGAGGAGATGCACACCGGTCACAACATCGTGACCGTCTTCGGGCGCCAGAAAGAGGCCTCGGAGCGTTTCGAGGTGGAGAACGAGCGGCTCTACCAGGCCTCTTATCGCGCGCAGTTCATCTCCGGGATCATCCAGCCGGCGATGAACCTGATCTCGAACCTCAATTACGTCGCGATCGCCGTCATCGGTGGCGTGCGCGTGGCGACCGGCCAGATGTCGCTCGGCGACGTAGTCGCCTTCATCCAGTACTCGCGCCAGTTCACCCAGCCCATCGTCCAGGCGGCAAGCATCCTGAACGTGCTCCAGTCCGCCGTCGCCTCTGCCGAGCGCGTCTTCGAGCTGCTCGATGAGCCTGAGATGGTCCAGGACCCGGCACAGCCGACCGTGCTGACCAACGTCCGTGGCGCGGTGGCCTTCGAAGACGTCTCATTCCGCTACCTGCCGGATACGCCACTGATCGAGAACCTGAGCCTGGTGGCCGAGCCGGGCCATACGATCGCCATCGTCGGTCCGACCGGCGCGGGCAAGACGACGCTGGTCAACCTGCTCATGCGCTTCTACGAGATCGATTCGGGCCGGATCACGGTCGACGGCGTGGACACGCGCGACATGACGCGCGAGGACCTGCGTCGCAACTTCGGCATGGTCCTCCAGGACACGTGGCTGTTCCACGGCACGATCCGGGAGAACATCGCCTACGGCAAGGAGGGCGCGACCGAGGAGCAGATCGTTGCCGCGGCCGAGGAGGCGCACGTCGATCACCTCGTGCGCACTCTGACTGACGGCTACGACACCGTGATCGATGACGACGCGACCAACCTGTCGCAGGGCGAGAAGCAGCTCATGACCATCGCCCGGGCCTTCCTGGCCGACCCGAGGATCCTCATCCTCGACGAGGCGACGAGCTCAGTCGACACACGCACCGAGGTGCTCATCCAGCGTGCCATGGCCCGGCTGATGAGCAACCGGACGACGTTCGTCATCGCCCACCGGCTGTCCACCATCCGTGACGCGGAGCTGATCGTGGTCATGGATCGCGGCCACATCGTCGAGACAGGAACGCACCAGGAGCTGCTCGACAAGCACGGCTTCTACTACGACCTGTACCAGAGCCAGTTCGCCGAGCCGATCGCCGCGGCCGCTTAATCCTTAGTTAATCCTGGCGCCCCGACTCTGCCCGGTGGTGGCTTCGTTCCCACCCTCCGCCGTGAGGCCGGCGCCGGAACGCACTCCCGGCGCCGGCCAACCATCTGTCACGGCCGGGCGACCACGGACGAGCGGTGCAAGGCCCCGACCGGCAGCGCGGTGTACGGTTGAAACCGGGACGCGAACTGCCCCGTCCTCGATCTATCCGCACGGCGCCGTGGCGGCGGACTGGTCGGGCATCGCTCGGTGCCACGGCCAAGGAGGACAGCCCGTGCATTCTTTCCCCAGGTTTGCCTATCGCTCAGCCGCGATTGCCAGTGCGTTGGCCTTCGCCGCATCTATGGCGTTGAGTGGTTCTGCAGCAGCGTCGAGCGTGATCTACGTCGCTCCCGGCGGAAACTCTGGGCAAGCTGGCAAGTCTTGCGCGACGGCGAGGTACGCGACCGTCAACGATGGCGTGACGGCCGCCGCGCCAGGTGGAAAAGTCGTGGTCTGCGAGGGCACCTACGACGAGATGGTGACGGTCGACAAAGCGCTGACCCTGAACGCCCGAAGCGGCGTGACGATCGACGCGACCGGGCTCGATAACGGCATCCTGATAACCCATTCCAACGTCTCGGTCGGCGGCTTCACCGTCGAGAACGCAACGGGCGAAGGGATCCTGGCCGAGGGCTCTTCGGGCAATGTCATCGCCCACGTCAAGATCGATGGCAACACGGTCCTCCATAACGACCAGGGCGGGCCGGATTCGAGCTACACCGAGTGCCAGCCAAACGGCGAGATCCCCGGCGACTGCGGCGAGGCCATCCACCTGATGACGGTGCGTGATTCGAAGGTTCTCGACAACTTCGTGACGCGCAACTCGGGCGGTATCCTGCTCACCGACGAGTTCGGCCCGACCCATGACAACGTCATCTCGGGCAACACCGTCATCGACAATGCCTTCGACTGCGGCATAACGCTTGCTTCGCACAACGCCGGCTGGGATCCGGGCAGCCAAACGACGACCCCGAGCGTGGGCGGCGTGTTCGACAACACAGTCACCCACAACACCGTTCGCCGCAACGGCCTGAAGGGCGAAGGCGCCGGCGTGTTGATCGCGGCTTCCTTCCCGCTGGCTGCCGCGTATTCCAACCAGGTGGTTGACAACGCGATTGCGGGTAACGAGATGGCCGGCGTGACCATCCACTCCCATCCGGGTGGCGGCTACATCAATGACAACGTCATTTCCTGGAACAAGATCGGCCGCAATGATCTCGGCGGCGACCCAGATGCCGGGATAACGCAGACCACCGGCATAGTCGTCTATTCGACCGACCAGCCGACCCACGTTGTGATCGACCACAACACGATCTACAAGGACCACTTTGGAATCTGGCTGAGCTCTTCCACCGTGACGGCATCCATGGCGCACAACTCGTTCGTGCACGTTGCCGTCCCGGTCAAGAACGGCTGAGCCTCACTGCAGCGAGGCCGCACTGGCCGGCCCAGGCGAAAGCCTGGGCCGGCCTCTTCATGGCTGCCGGGGAATTGGCCGCGTCATGGCCAGCGCGCCATACGATCGACCCGACTCGATATCCGCACCGTCGGCCTCGAAGCTGAAGCCGATGCTCATGTAGAAGCGCTGCGCCCCCTCGTTCGCGGCGAAGACCCACAGGACGATGCGCCGCGCGCCCCAGCCGGTGGCCCATTCAGTCACCGCATCGATCAGCTGCCGGCCGATGCCGCTCCTGCGCGCGGCGGGCACAACCCACATCGAGAAGACGAGGCAATCATCCGGGGCGCGGCGGCGCGCCTGGACCACCCCAACCGGCTGTGTGTCTGCCTCGGCGATCAGCCACGTCCGTGAATTGCCCTGGGCCGACGCGCGCGCCGTCGCCCGCCAGTCGTCGTCGGGGATGCGCAGCGCGTTCTCGTGCGACTGGCCGAACGCCTCGGGCGCGTCACGCAGGCTTTGCAGGCGCAGCTCGCGCAGGAGCCGCCAGTCGGACGCCGTGATCCGCCGCACCGTCGCCGCCACCATCCCGCCTCCTCTGAGCGAGGTTATCCCACGTACGGGATGGCGTGACGAGATGGAAACGGGCACGAGGAGCGCATGAGCCGGCGGGTCGTCGTCGTTGGCGTCGGCCACGCCACCCGAGCCGGGCGTCCACGCCACCATGCCGCGACCTCCGCCTTGCGCCGCGTTCGACTGCGCCGCGGCACGCGCTGAGGGTCTCTGGTCAGGGTTGAGGCTGCGTGCAGTTCGGGCAGCGCTTCGCCGCGAGGGGGATCGTCGACGCGCATTCGGTGCACGTCTTGGTCGTCGGCGCGGGCTCCTCGCCCCTCTGGCGGCGCGCCTCGAGCGCATTCATCGGCTTGATGACGAAGAAGAAGATCGCCGCCGCGATGAGCACGAACGAGATCAGCGCGTTCAGGAACAGCCCGTAGGCAATCACCGCGCCGCCCGACGTGGTGATCGTCAGCTTCGAGAAGTCAGGCACGCCGATCAGACCAAGCAGTGGCGTGAGAATGTTGGCCACGAACGACGTCACGACCGCTCCGAACGCGGCGCCGATGACGACGGCGACGGCCAGGTCGACGACGTTGCCGCGAAGCAGGAAGTCGCGGAACTCCTTGATCATGTGACGCTCCTCCTCGTGGCAGCCGATTCCCCTTCGCTGCCTCTCACGGCCATTGTCGAGCACTCGCGTCGCGCGTACCTACTGGAGCGGCGCCAGGAAGACTCCCTTGAGGTCCGTCGCGCCGGTTGAATACAGGAATACGTAGCCGAAGCCGCCCGGCGCGATATCGGTCGTGATCGGGTCTGTCTGCGGGCTGCCGTTGCAGCCGGGCGAGCTCTGGTCTCGCGCGTAGGCAATGACAGTGCTCGTCCCAGTCGGCGCGTTCACATAGTCGGTCGGGCTGCCGAGCAGCGCCGGCTCGGGTTGGCCGGGTGACTCCGGGTAATCGAGACACTTGTCGCCGTCCTTGACGAAGACCACGTTCTGCGTCTGGCCCCAGATCGCCTCGAGGCTGGTCGTGTCGACGATGAGCGTGCCCGCGGCCGGCGGCAGCGTCCACTCGCCCTGGCCGGGATCCTTGTCGTCGCGGCGCGAGACCTCGACGTCCAGATGGTTGCTGTCCGGGTTGTCGGGCGTGCCGCTGCCGATGACGATGGTCGTCCGTCCGCCGGGGATCACGTTCTGGCCGAAGTTCCAGACCTCGCTCTGATCGGTCGGCGGCTGGCCGGCGCGGTATGCCGCCCACGCCTCGCTGCCGTCGAGAGAGCCGGGATCGAAGGCGTCACTGGCCGCCCCGAACTCCGCATGCGCCACGGGCTGGTCACCCGGCGCCGGATTGCCCGGTACGAAATTGCCGAATGGGCTCGACCTGAGCAGGTAGATGTCGAGCGCGAACGGCGCCTCGTCGCCGGGATCGAAGATGTTGACGATGCGGACCCTTGAATCGGTCGGCGCGGCAGTGGCACCAGCCGCCGCTGAGGGAAGGGGAATGGCGGGCAGCGTGTATCCGGGTGCGCCGGCTGCCGTCGGCGCACCGCCCGGGTGCGCCGAGGGCGTGCCGCCTCCTGGCGGAGTTGTCGCAGCCGTGCCTCCACCGCACGCCGCGACGATGAGCGCAAGCGTCGAGACAATGAGCAGTCGTTTCACCGGCGCATTATCGGGCGCACCACGACGCCTCGCTTCGGGCCGGCGCGGGATTGGCTCAGCGTTTCGTCCGCGCGGCGATGCGCTGCAGCGCGCCGTCCCAGCCGGCGTCGATCGCCACGCCGGGCTCGTCGAGATCGATGAACAGCGGCGCGTGATCCGACGGGATCGGAACTCCCTTGCGCGCCTCGCGGTCGATCTCGGCCCAGACGACGCGGTCGGCGACAGGCCGGCTGAGCAGCAGGTGATCGATGCGCATGCCCAGGTTCTTGTGGAAGTTGCCGGCGCGGTAATCCCACCAGGTGAAGCGCTGCGGCTCGGCCCGCTTCAGTCGGTAGCCGTCGACCAGACCCCACCTGAGCAGCTCGGCGAACGCCTCTCGCTCCGGCGCCGAGACATGCGTGCCACCATGCACTGCGCCTGGGTCCCAGACGTCCATGTCGGTCGGTGCGATGTTCATGTCTCCGCCCAGCACGAGCAGCTCCGCGACCGAGGTCGAATCGCGCAACCATTTGAGCAGTCGGTCGTACCAGGCGAGCTTGCCGGCAAAGAAGGGCGAGCCCACGACGCGGCCGTTCGGGGCGTACAGGCTGACGAAACGGATGCCCTCGATGACCGCGCTGACCATGCGCGCCTCGGTGAAGGGATCAAAGTCATCCTCGGCGAGGCTGATCGTGGCGCCGGCGCCCGTGTTCCTGACCGGGCCATCACCGAAGTTGGTCACGATCGATGCCGGGTCTGGGGCAGTCTTCGATGCGATGGCGACGCCGTTCCAGCGCCCCTCGCCGTGGTGCACGAGCTCGTAGCCGCGCATCCGGAAGGGCATTACCGGCGCGTCCTCGTCGGACAGCTTCGTCTCCTGCATCAGGAGCACATCCGGCTGTGCCTTTTCCAGCCATTCGAGCACGCGATCCATGCGTGCTTTGAGCGAGTTGACGTTCCAGGTGGCGACGCGCATCAGTGGACGATTATCGGCCGCTGGCCGGGGCGCGGCGGGCGGCCGCCAGCAGCTCGCGCTCACCGCGCGACATCGAGGCGATGCGCGCCGCGTCGCGCGTGAAATCGACGACGATCCTGGGCGTGACGTGGTCTGTCGCTGCGAAGGTCAGGT
>CAYYVV010000018.1:11916-49093 GCA_964475245.1 uncultured Anaerolineaceae bacterium
CCGCGCGCTTGACCAGGGCGCTCAGGCGCTGCGCCAGGAGGGCGATCGGCAGCGGATAGAAAGCCAGGAGCTCGCCCACGGGGTCGTCCGGCAGGTCGAGGCTAGTCATCGTCCGCGGGCTCGATCGTCATGTCGTCGAGGAGTGGGTCAGCCTCGGCGAGGCGCCTCTTGAGATCGGCGATGACCGCAGTGACGTCCTTCCGACCGGCCTTGAAGCGAATGCGCGCAGTCACGACCACGTGGTCCGGACCGAAATGCATGGAGCGCAGCGACCTGATCGCGGCAACCGCCTCATCACTCTCGATGATCCTCCGGGCGCTGTCCATCAGTGGCCCCGTGGCCGCCTCGCCAATCAGCAGCGCACGGCTCTCGCCGGCCAGGAAGACGGCCACGCTGGTCAGCACGATGCCCACCGCGAGTGATGCGAGGGCGTCGAAGCGCGTGTCTCCGCTCAGCTCGGTCGCCACGAGCCCCGCAAAGGCGACGATCAGGCCAACCATCGCCGCGGTGTTCTCGACCAGCACTGCGAGCACCGACGCGTCTTTCGTGTCGAGCACTGCCCGCCACAGGCTCCTGGTGCGCGGTTCGAGTTCGCGAATGGCCACGTACGACGACGCCGCCTCGAGCGCGAACGAGATCGCCAGCACGACGTAGCTCGCCAGGACGTTGTCGATCGGGTGGGGGTCGAGGAAATGGGTCAGGCCTTCGTAGAAGGCCAGCCCGCCACCGATGGCGAAGAGGAGCACCGCGACCACGAGCGTCCAGAAGTAGATCTCCTTGCCGTGGCCGAACTGATGCAGCTCGTCGGGCGGCCGGAGTGAGCGGCGTTCGCCGATGAGCAACACGGCCTCGTTGGAGGTATCGACGAGGGAGTGGATGCCCTCCGCGAACATTGCCGAGCTGCCCGTCAGGAGCGCGGCGCCGAACTTGGCGGCGGCGATGGCGAGGTTGGCGACCAGCGCGGCCACGACCGCGATCGGCGACCCGTTGGTGGTCGAGGTGGACGACACGCTTGCGCGCTGCCCTACAGTTCGCCCGATGTTTGACGCACCACGGCGCCAAGTCTATGGAACCGATCGGTCCGGGCCTGGCTGGTGAGCAAGAGCAGGCTCGAGGCATTAAGCGATGGCGTCCTGGCGATCGTCATCACGATCATGGTCCTTGAGCTGCGCCCGCCGGACGGCGCCACACTCGACGCGCTGGCCCCCCTTTGGCCGAAGCTCGTCGCCTATGTGCTGAGCTTCGTCTACCTCGGCATCTACTGGGTCAACCACCATCACCTGCTCCACGCGGTCAAGACGATCAGCGGCGCTGCCCTGTGGGCCAACCTGCACCTGCTCTTCTGGCTGTCGATCGTCCCGGCGGGCACGGCCTGGATCGGCCAGACGGGCTTCGCGTCCATCCCAGTGGCGCTGTACGGCTTCATGCTGCTCATGCCCGCGGTCGCGTTCACGATCCTGATCGCCACGCTCGTCCGGGTGCCGGGTCAGACGCCGATCCTGGCCAGCGCTCTCGGCAGCGACCTGAAGGGCAAGCTGTCGATCGCGCTCTATGCGCTGTCGATCCCCGTCGCCTTCGTCCTGCCGGTCGTGTCGGTGGCGATCTTCATCGGAGTCGCGGCAATGTGGTTCGTACCCGACCGCCGGCTGGAGGCGCGTCCCTAGTACGCTGTCCGAATGAGCACCACATACAGCATCCCGGGCGCGGTGCTGACCGAGCGCGAGCACATCGTCCCGCTCGATCACGCTCAGCCCGATGGCCAGAAGATCACCGTCTTCACGCGCGAGATCGCCGACCCGGACGGGCGCGACAAGCCTTACCTCGTCTACCTCCAGGGCGGGCCGGGGATGGAGGCGCCGCGGCCGGTGACCCCGCCGTCGGGCTGGGTCAAGCGGGCGCTCAGGGACTTCCGGGTGCTCATGCTCGACCAGCGCGGCACGGGCCGCTCGACGCCGGTCGGCATGGAGATTCCAGGCGACACGCCCGAAGCGCAGGCCGAATACCTGACCCACTTCCGGGCCGACTCGATCGTGCGCGACGCCGAGCTGATCCGCCAGGAGCTGGGAGTCGAGCGCTGGAGCACGCTTGGCCAGAGCTTCGGCGGCTTCTGCACGATGACCTACCTGTCGATCGCGCCGCACGGCCTGCGCGAGTGCTTCATCACCGGTGGCCTCGCGCCGATCGGCCGTCCGGTAGACGACGTCTACAGGGCGACATACAAACTCGCAGCGCGCAAGAACGCCGACTACTTCGCGCGCTATCCGGGAGACCGGGTCCGAGCGAAGGAGATCTTCGCCCGGCTCGATGCCGATGACGTTCGCCTGCCCAACGGTGACCGGTTGACCGCGCGCCGCATGCGTCAGCTGGGCAACTGGCTGGGCTTCACCGACACGTGGGAAGCCATCCATCATCTGCTCGAGCTGCCCTTTGGCTCGAACGGCTTCCTGTACGACGCCGAGCGCGGCGCGGCCGGCTTTGGCCGCAACCCGATGTATGCCACGATCCATGAGGCGAGCTACGCCGACGGCGGCGTGACGCGCTGGTCCGCTTCGCGCCTCTATCCGCACGAGTTCGACGAGCAGGGCTACTTCACGGCCGAGCACATCTATCCGTGGATGTTCGAGGACTACGGCGCGCTGCACAGCCACCGCGCGGCCGCCGAGATCCTGGCCAAGCACGAGTGGCCGCGCCTGTACGACCCCGACGTCCTGGCCCACAACGAGGTACCCGTGTCGGCCGCCGTCTACTTCGAGGACCTGTTCGTGGTCAGCCAGTTCTCGATCGAGACCGCGGCGGCCATCCGCGGCCTGAAGCCGTGGATCACGAACGAGTACGAGCACAACGGCCTGCGCGCCGACGGTGAACGGCTGCTGGGCCGGTTGATCGATCTGTGTCGCGGCCGGGCGTGATCCGCGTTAGTCTGGCGCGCGCAATGACCAAGCCACTCGGCCGGGACGCGCTGCGCGCCTGGTCCGCAACAACCACCAGACAGAACGGCTGAACCGCCCCTTCCGTCATCGAGCGTCGGAGGAAGGGGCGGGACAGGCGCAGCGCTTCAGGTACGCCTTTGCTCAAGGCGCGAGCGCTGGGCCGTCGTCTCGCACAAGTGGTCATGCGAGGTATAGGTCATGCCGATGCCGCATCGGACCTTCGCCCAGCTGGCGAAGCGTCGGCTTGTAGGCAAAGAGGGGCGCGAGCGCATTCGTGAGGTTCGGGCGTTGCTCGCCGAGCTGCCCGACTACAAGAACGGTCCGTATGCGGACCTGCGCAAGTCACTGATGCTGGAGATAGACGACACGCGCGTGCGTGCCAAGGCCGTGCATCGCGACTCGATCGCCGTGCGTCGCGAGGGCGCGGCCCAGATCGCGCTGGTTGGGCCGCCCAACGTGGGCAAGTCGTCGCTCCTGCAGGCTCTGTCTGCGATCCAGATCAAGACCGGCGATTACGCGTTCACGACGTTGCGCCCCGTGCCCGCCCTGACGCGCATCGGCGGCGTGCTCGTCCAGCTGGTCGAGATTCCCGGCCTGCTCGAAGGCGCCGCGGACGATCGCGGCGGCGGGCGGCCACTGCTCGGCGTGCTCCGCTCAGCCGACGCGATCGTCTACTGCGTTCGTGTTCTGGGCGATGTCACCGAGCTCGAGACGGTGCGCAGCGAGGTGCTCGCCGCGGGCATCGAGAAGCCCGGGTTTGTCGCCGCGACGCGCGCCGACGAGGCGTCGCGAGAGGATATCGAGCGCCTGCGGCGCGCCCTGCCCGACATCGAGGTCGTGCCCGTGTCCGTGCTCGACGACGAGTCGCTCAACGTGCTGCGCGAGCGGATCTGGCGCCTGACCGGCCTGATCCGTATCTACCTGCGCAAGGACGGCGATGTTGCCGTGGAACCCGTGGCGCTGACGCCGCCGGTGTCAGTCGTCGATGTCGCGGATGCCGTCCACCACGATCTCGCCGCGCAGTTCAGCGGCGCCCGACTCTGGGGCCCGACGGCGCGCTTCGACGGTCAGCGCGTCGGGCGCGAGCAGGAGCTCCAGGATGGCGACATTGTCGAGATCCTGGCCTAGTCGCTGCCCATCTCCTCGCGCCTGACCTCGACGATCCGGCGCACAAGGTCGTCGGGCAGGGGATGCTCGGCCGTGAACTGGAGTGTGCCCTTGCCGCTGAAGTGCTTGCGCAGGTCGACGCCGAGCTTGTCCATGACCGAGCCGCTCGCCGGAAACAGGCTCAGGTGGTCCTTGAAGGCCGCGTAGTAGACGAGGACCCGGCGGCCGAGCTTGAACGCAGGCATCGAGTATGAGATGGCCTCGACCGCATCGGGTGCGGCGGCGGCCACGACGCTGCGCAGGTGGCTCAGCGCCGCAGCCTGTTCGGCGGGCAGCGCTGCGATGTAGTCGTCGATCTGCTTGGCGGGCGTGACGTTCACGCTGCGGAGTCTGACAGGCGCTTGAGCAGCTGGGCAAGCTTTCCGTAGATGAAGCTGGTGCCCTGATTGGCATAGCCCATCACCCCGTCGCGCTGGTCGGAAGTTTCGTAGGTCGTGGTCAGCTTGAAGCGAGTCTGGCTGCTGCCGACATCCTCGAGCTCCATCGCCTCGGTGTATTCCTGGCCGGCCCAGCTATTGCGCACGGTCTGGACCAGCCGGCGTGGTGGATCGACCTCGAGGTATTGACCCTCGAACGGGAACTGGCTGCCATCCTCTTTCTGACCGGCGAGGAACTTCCATGTGCCGCCGGCGCGGAGGTCCATCTGCTCGACGGTCGCGCCACCGCCCCACCACTCGGCGATGAGCGCCGGGTCCGTGAACGTGCGCCAGACCAGCTCGCGGGGCGCGTCGAAGAGCCGCTCGAACCTGATCTCGCGGTCGCCCGATGGACTGGGGTTGGCCGTCGTGGTCTCCTGTTCGGTCGTCATTCGTTGATCCCTTTCCTGCGTTCGAGCAGCTCCGACATCCGGTCAAGCCGCTGCTCGACGGCCTGGCGGTACTCGACGATCCACTGCTCGAGGCCTTCCAGGCGGTCCACGCCAAGCTCGCACTCACGGACACGGCCGTTCTTGCGCGTTCTGACGAGGCCGGCTTCCTCGAGCAGTCGGATGTGCTTCTTCACGCCCGTGAGCGTGATCCCGAGGGGCTCGGCAAGCTCGCTGATCGAGGCCTTGCCGTGGCTCAGCTGCTCCAGGATCCGGCGCCGGGTTGGGTCCGCCAGCGCAGCGAGCGTCCGGTCGACCGGTTGATACTGAACCATACGGTGCAGTATTGCGCTGGCGGCCGACGATGTCAAGCAATCAGGTGATACTCGCCCCGTGACTGCACGGCCGCGCCTGCTGGTGATCATCGGCTCGGGCGAGATGGGGCCCCAGATGCGGCGCGTTCATCGCTCGGTGATCGCTGCCCTGGCGGCGGCGCACGACGAGCCGGGGCCGGTCAGGGGCACCATCGTCGACACGCCGTACGGCTTCGAGGAGAACGCTGCTGCGCTGAGTGCTGACGCGCTCGACTTCTTCGGCCGACGGCTCGGGCTCGACATGACCCTCGCCGCCTTGCCCCGCGCGGACGGTGGCGTGCTCGCGCGGGAGGCGGCCTACGCCCGGGTGCGCGAGGCGGAGTTCATCTTCAGCGGCCCGGGCAGCCCGACCTATGCCCTGAGCCAGTGGTCACAGACCGAGATTCCGTCGCTCTTCGCTGACAAGCTCGTCCGTGGCGGCGCGCTGGTCGTGGCGAGCGCCGCCGCGCTCACTCTCGGCAAGCTGACCGCGCCGGTGTACGAGATCTACAAGGCGGGGGAGGACCCCTACTGGCGGCCCGGGCTCGACGTCCTGTCGGCTGTCGGCATCTCCGCCGCGGTCATTCCGCATTGGGACAATGCCGAGGGCGGTGGCCACGACACGCGCTACTGCTTCCTTGGCCGGCGCCGGCTCGAGATGCTCGAGCGCGAGATGCCCACAGATGTCTTCCTGCTCGGTATCGACGAGCACACCGCGCTCGTGGTCGACCTCGTTGCGGGCCGCGCCGCCGTCCGCGGCCGTGGCAACGTCACGCTCCGGCGCCAGGGCGAGGAGACTGTGATCGCGTCAGGCAACGAGTTCCCGCTCGCCTTGCTTGCCGCACCCACGACGCGCCTTTCAACCCCCGGGCCGGCTGAGCGAGCAGCACGGACGGGCGACGCGGACCTCGCCGCACGCGTTGTCGCGCTCGAGACGAGGCTTGCCGAGCTCGAGTCGCGGGTCGCGCTCGTCGATCCGCTGATCGAGGAGCTGCTCAGCCTGCGCGCGCAGGCGCGGGCGATGGCCGCCTACGACGTCGCCGATGCCATCCGCGACAAGCTGACGAGCCTCGGCGTGGAGATCACCGACTCCGCTGACGGCACGGGCTACCGCATCGTCTAGTCCGCCTACCAGACGTCGCCTTCGCGCCATTCGCACGCGATCGGAGCGCTGGGATCGAGGCGCGGAGAAGAGGGCGTCAGCAGGTACATGATGTAGCCGTCGTCGTCGGCCGTGGCGATCTCGCCGCTGGCGCTGAGCACGGACGACGGCCCCTGCCAGATGCGCCAACCCAATCGCTCGTAGAAGCCCTGGCTGCCCGTGCCCAGCACGCCGAGCTCGAAGTCGCGCTCCACGAGCTCGTTCACCGCTCGGATCAACTCTGAGCCATAGCCGCGGCCCTGCTCGGCCGGCGCAGTCGCGACCGCCTCGACGTAGCCTGTGCGAACGGGGATCCCGGCGACGTGGAGCGTCCGTTCGACAACCGCGGCGTGGCTCACGACGCGGCCACCGAGCTCAGCCAGGAAGTGAGTTCCGCCGAGGGCGTGTCGCCAGTCGTCCTCGCTGAAGCCGCCGTGCTCATCCCCCGCAAAAGCCGCCCAGAGCAGCTCGCGGGTGTCGGCGATTTGTTGTGCAGTCAGCTGCTCGGTGGCCAGCTTGTGTATGGCGTGTTGATCGGTCACCTCTAGATAATCAGGCAATGAGTACCGACACGAACAAGGAAGTTGTGCGCCGCTTCGTGGACCAGGTGTTCGTCAAGCTGAACACGGACGCGGTCGACGGGCTGGTTGCCGACGACTTCGTCTCCCACAACTGGCCGTCCGATCCAGACAGCAAGACGGCCCTCAAGGCCGCGACGCACCGGATCAGCCAGGGACTCACCGACATCAGCTTCAGCGTCGACGACCTGATCTCCGAGGACGATCGCGTCGTCGCCCGTGTCACGTCGCGCGCCCGCCAGATCGGCCCGTTCATGGGCATGCCCGCGAGCGGCCGCAGCTACGAGATCGGCGAGATCCACATCTTCAGGCTGCGCGACGGCAAGATCGTGGAGCACTGGTACCAGATGGACGCGATGGGTCTCATGCAGCAGCTCAAGGGCAGCTGACTTGCACCGCTGATTACCATTCGCCAGTCACGCCTTCGAGGAGCATGACTGACGAGGGAGAGGGATGACGGACTCGAGCGCCAGGCGACGTCGCTCGCGCGCAGCCAGTGGCAAGTCGAATTCCGGCGGCGGGGCAGGGCTGGCGGCCAGCGCCTTCGTTGGCTCGCTCGACTGGCGTCCCCTGTCCGACGAAGTCGCCCGGAAGATCCTCGGAGAGATCACCAGGAGCCTGGGCAAGATCCCGAGCGGGGTGACCGTCCGGGGTCGAAGAGCAGACCTGCCTTTCTATCGGCTCGTCGAGCTGGTCGAGCTCACGGTGACGATCGAGATCGATGCCAAGAGCGAGGCGTCAGAAATCATCTACGCGCTGTACCCGGTGGCCGGCCGCGCGTTGCTCCTCGACGGGTCGAGCGAGCCGATGCACACGGCGAATGAGTCCGAGCACCTTGAACTGACGGCGGCGGCGGCCCCCGAATACGTGCGCTTCTTCCTTTTCGCCCTGCGGGCCGACGGTGCCGAGGCATTCGTGCTCTACGAGCACGCACCCGGTGACGCTCCGGACGAGCTTCGTGAAGCGGCCAGCATGGCCACCCCGCTCAAGGCGGCGGGCACGGACGACGCGGGCAACTTCCTGTTCGATGCCGTCGTTGTCTACCAGGGTGAGATATCGAAGGCTCGCTTCGCGGTCCCGACTAACGGCCAGATCGAGATGACCGACGACGAGCCGACCCTGGTCAAGGCGCCTGAGCAGCTCGTCGGCATGGCGCCGCCAATGGGCATTGGAGCACACCTCGCGGCCAGGCTGGGCACCAAGGGTCCGACCGACAAGAAGGCTCGGAATGGCCACCGACGAGCAGCACGCAGCCCGGCGCGACCGGCTGATGAGCGCCAGCGTTCGACCCTGATGGAGCTCGTGCAGATCCTTCTCGAGCGCGCTCTTCAACGCCAGGCTCAGAGTCGGCTGCTCGCCCTTTTCAACGGGTCGCAGGGCGATCGCCCGGCAAAGCAGACCGCCACCGCGTCGTTCGCGGAGCTCATCCGTGCGTCGTATCCGGTGGTCGCGATCGAAGCGAGCATCCCGTTCGTCGAGGAGACGATCGCGCAGATCGTCAACGAAGAGCTTGGCGAGGCGCAGGCACTGCCGGTCATCAGGGGCTCGATCCTGCGCGATGGGAACGAGCAGGAAGTGCTGGACTATGACCTGCCGCCCAGCTTCGGCCGTGCCATCGTCAGCGTGCCCCTGCTCGTCTATGGCCGTGCCCTGGACCTTGAACGAGTGGCATACACGCTGGCCACCAACGATGTCGCGGCGCTCATCAGCTGCGCGCGCTTCCAGGACCTGCCCGAAAGCCTGCGCCGACACACGGACCTGGTCCTGACCCTGCCCGAGATCGACGAGGACATCTTCCAGCGTCTCTTCCGGCGCGTCTTCGGGTCGGCTCCGCCGTCAGGCTGGCGGTCGGGCGGCAGCGGCTGGGTCAAGCACATCCTGCACACAGACTTCGAACATCCGCGGCGAAACCGGCTCACCGCCGACGACGGCTTCGCGTACGTCCACGAGCAGGTGCTCGATCGTCTACGCGCGGTCGACACGGATGACGCCATGAGCCTCGACGAGCTGCACGGCATGGGTGAGGCGCGCGAGTTTGCGGAGGACCTGATCGCCGACATTCACGATGCCATCAAGGGTCGGATCTCGTGGCTCGAGGTCGATCGCGGCGCCTTGCTTGTCGGAGCGCCCGGCACCGGCAAGACGACCCTCGCGAGGGCGATCGCCAAGGGCTGCAACGTCAAGTTCATCCAGGCCAGCGCGGCGAGCTGGATGGCGCAGAGCGTGTCGCTCGGTCCCCATCTCCAGGCCATTCGGAAGACGTTCGCCGAGGCACGCAGCTATGCGCCCTCGATCCTGTTCATCGACGAGATCGACAGCCTGGGCAGCCGGGAGCAATTCTCGTCTGATCACAACAGCGTTTACCAGACGGAGGTCGTGAATGCCGTGCTCGAGCAGATGCAGGGCATGGATCCGGCGTCCCCGGTCGTGGTCATCGGCGCGACCAACCACGAGGACAGCGTCGATCCCGCGCTGCGGCGCTCTGGCAGGCTCGATCGGCTGATCCGCATCCCGCTGCCCAACGGCGCGGCGCTGGGCTACATCTACGGGTATCACCTGGCCAAGATCGTCGGCGATCAACCCGTCGGCAAGGACGTTGCGGCGCGGACGTTGGGTCAGCTGTCGGTTGGGCTGACGGGCGCGGACGTCGAGCGCATCGTCCGCGGCGCGGCGCGCAGGGCGCGCAAGGCGCGCCGGCCGATCGCCCAGATCGACCTGCTCGACGAGCTGACGAACAAGCCGCGTTCGTCGATCGGGACGCTGCGCATGACGCCCGTGGAGCTCGAACGAACCGCGACGCACGAAGCGGGTCACGCTCTCGCCTCGTTCCTGAGCTCGACCGGCGGCTCCGACATCGGCTTCGTGAGCATCGTGCCGCGCAGCGATGGCACGCTCGGTTTCGTGGCTCCGCTCGCCAACGACCGGGTGAGTATGACCCGGCGCGAGTACGACGAGCTGCTCGAGGTCTACCTCGGCGGGCGGGCGGCGGAGGAGCTGGAGTACGGCATCGACGAGGTGACTGGAGGGGCGAGCAACGACCTGCGCGGCGCATCCCTGGTCGCCATGCGGATGGTCACGCGGCTGGGCCTGGGCGGCGAGGGCAGGCTGCTCTGGACAGACGCGGAGTCGCCTTCGGACAGGCAGCTCGCCGAGGCGATCCTGGCGCGCGCGTATCAGTCCGTGTTGCGCAAGCTCCAGAAGGAGCGCACGCAGCTGCACGTCCTGGCTGCCGCGCTCGTCGAGCAGCAGGAGCTGTCCGGCGACGAGGTGCGCAGCCTACTGGGCGGCCGTCCGCTCAAGGGCGCAAAGTCCGACTCAGGACGAGCCCGTCAATCCCGGCGCCGTAATGGTCGGTGAGAGCCGCCTCGTCACGGAATCCCAGGTGCCTGTAGTCGGTGCAGTTCAGCGCGCGACCAAGGCGAGCGTTTCGCCGACAGTTTGAATTGCCTCGACCGTGCGGAAGGCGGAGTTGCCGAAGGTGAAGCCGGTGAAGCCCGCGTCGACGTAGGGCCGTAGCGCCGCGGCGCATTGTTCCGGCGAGCCGACCGTCATCGCCGAGCGCCGCTCGGGCGGAATTCGCTCGAGGAACACGTCGCGTTCTGCGTCCGTGCGCACGGGTACGACCGGCGCGCCCATCGTCCGCTCGATCTCGGCCGGATCGCGACCGATCTCCTCGCAGTAGCCGCGCAGCACGTCGGTCTTGTGGTTGAGCGCCTCGAGGCCTCCGGACGCGAACCAGTGGGTCATGTCGGCGTACTTGGCCGCGATACGCAGCGTGCGCTGCTCTCCGCCGCCGCCGACCATGATCCTGGGCCCGCCGGGCTGCACCGGCTGTGGCGAGTTGATGATGTCCTCGACACTCGAGTAGCGACCGGTGTACGAGAACCGTTCGCCGCTGAACATGCCCTTGGCGATGGCCAGCGCGTCGTCGAGCTTGTCCATGCGTTCCCTGACCGGTGGGAACGTGTAGCCGAAGCCGATGTGTTCGTCCTCGTTCCAGGCGGCGCCGATACCCAGGATCGCGCGTCCGCCGGAGATGACGTCGAGCGTCGTGACTTCCTTGACCAGGAATGCCGGGTTGCGGTAGGTGACGCCGGTCACGAGCGTGCCAAGGCGAACAGTCTTCGTCTCGCGTGCCAGCGCGCTCAGCGTGGCGTAGGCCTCCAGCATCGGATGGTCTTCCGGGCCGACGCCGGTGATCTGGTAGAGGTGGTCCATGACCGTGACCAGGCTGAAGCCGCACGCCTCGGCGGTCTGAGCCTGTTCCACGATCCGTTCGAAAAGCTGCTCCGGTGGACTATCCGGAAAGGTGTAGTTGGGCATGTGGAATCCGAACCATGGCTTCATGGCCGGATGCTAGCGCGGACGTCGGACATGCCTTGTTACTGACGGTGACGAAGTATGTACCGCACGCCGCAACCACTAGCCCGAACGCCGCCATGGTGAAGGCACGCGAAGCCACGGGCCCGATCGCCGAGCGAGCGGCGAGCCGACCGACTATCAGGGCGACAAATACGACGGCGAGCGCGAAGTTGCCCGCAGTCGAGGGCGGCGTGAGCGCCTGTCCGCAGTTGGGCGCGGGCGTCGACGGGAACTGCCCGGCGATGACGATCCCGACCACAGCGCCGATCGCCAGCGGGGCGACGACCCAGAACGCATCCCAGAAGCGGCTCGTCTTCTCCTGCACCGCCCGATGCTAGACGGGACCTCCCGTCAGCGAGCGGCTGCGTGTCAGCCGGTCGGTGGGCCAACCTTGTGCGTGAAACGGCTGTACACGAAACCTGTGTAGACGAGCACGATCGGGACGCCGATCAGGGTGATGACCAGCATCGCGGTCAACGACAGGTCTGAAGACGCGGCGTTGCTGATCGTGATGTCGGCTCCGGCCGTGCGATCCGGCACGATCGTCGGGTAGAGGGCCTGGCCGAGGATGGCAACGAGCGCCGCGATCGACAGCGACGAGCCGAGAATCGGCAGGCGGTCGTGGCGGCTCCAGAGCGCGTAACCGGTTAGAGCGATGGCGGCCACGAAAAGGAGCGGCGCGATCCACGCCAGCGGGTTGCCATAGTTTGCCCACAGGTCGGGCGCGTCGATCACCGCGACCGCGGTCACCACGAGCCACAGGACAACGAACCCGATCCACGCGACGCGCCCGACGCGCCGGGCGGACGCCGCGAGCTCGCCGTCGGTGCGCAGCACAACCCATGACGCGCCCTGCATGGCGAACATCGCCACGGCGAGCAGCCCGACGCACAGGCTCAACGGATTGAGGAGCCCGAGCAGGCCCTGCGTGTAGACGCCGCCGGTCAGGGGCAGGCCGCGCGCGATGTTGCCGATGGCCACGCCGAGCAACAGCGCGGGCAGGAAAGATCCCAGCCACCACGCCGCGTCCCAGAAGCGCAGCCAGCGCGGATCCTCGATGTGGTGCCGAAACTCCATCGCCACCGCGCGCAGGATCAGCGCGAACAGGAGCAGCATCAGGGCGAGGTAGAAGCCCGAGAAGACGGTGGCGTAGACGATCGGGAAGGCCGCGAAGAGTGCCCCGCCGAGCGTCAGCAGCCAGACTTCATTGCCGTCCCAGACCGGGCCGATCGTCTCCATGAGCAGGCCGCGCTGGGCGCTGGACCGGCCAAGGATGGGCGACAGCATCCCGACGCCCAGGTCGAAGCCATCGAGGACGGCGTAGCCCACCAGCAGGACGCCGATGAGCACGAACCAGATCTGTCCCAGGTCGATCATGGCAGCGGCACCTCCGCGGGCGTCGGCTCGAGCGCTGTTGGGGCGACCGGAGGTGGCGCGTCGGGCGTGGCGCCCTCGGGCGGCGGTGGCGGGCCGGCCATCAGCACGCGGCGCAGCAGGAACAGCCACAGTGCCGCGAGTGCGACGTAGATCGCGCCGAACATGATCAGCGACAGGGCCACGTCAAACGAGCTGACCTGCGGCGAGACACCGTCCGCGGTCTTCATCAGCCCTTGAACGATCCACGGCTGGCGTCCGACCTCGGCCGTGGCCCAGCCGAGCTCCGTGGCAATCAGCGGCGCGGGCGTGGCGATGACCGCCAGCCACAGCCACCTTGAGGATCTCTCGAGGCGGCCGCGCCACCATAGAAACGCGCCAAGGGCCATGACCAGGAGCATGACCGTGCCCAGCACCACCATGTTGTGATATGCAAGGAATGTGATCGCGACCGGCGGCCACAGGTCCTTGGCGAAGGCGGTGAGGCCTGCGATCGTGGAGTTGACGTCGCCGTGAGTCAGCAGGCTGAGCAAGCTGGGAATTTCGATGACCGGTCCGGGTGCCTCCGCGTCCTGGCTGGGCGGCAGCTCGAAGACGACCATCGGTGCACCCGTGGTCGTTTCGAAGATTCCCTGCATCGCCGCGAACTTGACCGGCTGCGTGTTGGCAACCTGGCGTGAGCTGAAGTCGCCGGTCAGGAACATGCCTGCCGAGGCGATGACCGCGACGACGAGGCCAAGGCGCATGGAGCGTCCGGCAATGTCGCCGTGGCGGTGCTTGAGCACGTACCACGCCCCCGTTCCGACCAGCAGGAAGGAGGCGACCGCGACCGATGCCATCACGGTGTGTGTGTAGCGGGGCAGTGTCGAGGGGTTGAACGCCGCGGCCCAGAAGTCGGTCAACACTGCGTGATCGCCCTGGATCTCGTAGCCCGCGGGTGTCTGCATCCACGAGTTGGCGATGATGATCCACAGGCCAGAGAGCGCGGAGCCGAACGAGACCATCACCGCGCTGAACCAGCGCAACGTCGAGCCGACGCGCGTGCCGCCCCACAGCAGCACGCCCAGGAAGGTCGACTCGAGGAAGAAAGCCAGGATCGCCTCAGCGGCCAGCGGCGAGCCGAAAATGTCGCCCACGAAGGTGGCGTAGCGCGACCAGTTCGTGCCGAACTGGAACTCCATGACGATGCCTGTCGCGACGCCAACTGCGAACGTCAGGGCAAAGACCTTCGTCCAGAACTTCGCGAGGCGGTCCCAGACCTCGGATCGAGTCCGCCAGCGGATCGTCTCGGCGAGCGCGACCAGGAAGCCCAGGCCGATCGTGACGGCCGGGAAGATGAAATGAAACGCGGCCGTGAACGCAAACTGAAGTCGCGCGAGATCGACGGCGCTCAACGTGCCTCCTCCGCCGGACTTACGAGCAGGCCAAAGCAGCCCGGCTGCTGATTGGTCTTCAGGCGCGAAGGTACGAAAGTGAATGCCGGCGAGAAACTGCCGAACGTCACCTCGCGCGCGGTCCAACCGGGCAGATCAGGCCAACATTCCCGTTGGACCGGTGCAATTGGTTACCAACGGCTTTGGCGCCCGCAGGATCGGTGAACGAGGCTGTGGCGTATGACATCAGCGCGAAACGCGGCCGTAGTACCCGGAATCTGGCTGGTCGGGATTGGTTGCGTGCTTCTCATCCAGCAGACGAGCGGCTGGACCTGGGCGCAGGCATGGCCCCTGTTCGTGGTCCTGGCCGGCGTCTGCGGCGGGTTATCCGCTTACTTCGGCCCACGCTGGTCGCCTGCCGGCATCGGCGTGTTGTGGGGACCGCTGGCCGTGACCGTGCTGGGTGTCGTGATGCTCGCGGCCACTACCGGCGAGCTCAATGGATTCAGCACGGACATCCTCGTCCGCTGGTGGCCCGTAGCCGTGATCGGCCTCGGGGTCTGGTACCTGCTCGGCGCCGTTATCGTTCGCGAGCGCGTGCCCGCCACGGAGACGCTGAGCATTCCGCTCGGGGCACTGACCGCGGCCGAGGTCAGGCTGCGCTTCGGCGGCGGCGAGCTCCATGTCGGGCCGGCAAACCCGGGCATGCTCGTCAGCGGCAGCTTTGAGGGCGGCGTCATCCAACGCTCGATTGGCCCGGGCCGCATCGAGCTGCAGCCGCACGACTCGGCGACCGCCTTCTGGAGCGGCGGCACGCTGCGCTGGGACGTCGGGCTTGCCGCGGACATCCCGGTCGACCTCCGACTTGATACGGGAGCCAACCGATCCAACGTCGACCTGTCCGCGCTGCGCATCAGGCGCCTCGAGCTTCACACTGGAGCCAGCGAGACGACCCTCCAGCTGCCCGACAGCGGCGCTGTTTCCGCGCGCATCGAGGCCGGCCTTGCGTCAGTGACGCTCATCGTGCCTGCCGGAGTCGCCGCGCGTGTCGCATCGCAGATGGCGATCGGCAGCACGAAGGTCGACGAGTCGCGCTTCCCGCGCTCGATGGGCGGCTGGGCTTCCAGCGACTACGAGTCGGCCACCAACCGCGTCGACATCACCGTCAGTGGCGGAATCGGCACGGTCCGCGTGATCTGAGGCGCCAGTCGCCTAGCTCGTGGGCGGCGGCGGTACGTCTGTCGTCGACCAGCCAATGTCGCGGAAGAGGGCGAGCATGGCCGGACCCGGATCGTGTATTGCCTCGCCGTTGTCGAGCACGGGCGTCATGAGCGCGTTGGCGGTGCCCGCGGCGTATGTCCTCTCGTCGAAGTGCGAGTTGCTCGACCCTTCCTGCCACGGATGCGGCGAGTAGAGCTTGGCGCGTCCACCGAGAGCGGCCGTGACGTTGTCGCCGCCTATGAAGACGCCGCCGTCGACGAGCTGACTGCGCAGCGCAGTCGTCCCACTGGCAAAGCTCGTCAGCGTCGTGTCGCCGGTCTTGGTCGTGTACTCGAGCACGTCGAAGCGCAGCGGATATGTGTGGCTGCCCTGGTCGAAGCCCCAGAAGCCCTTCTTGCCGACGACGTCGAAGCTGCTCATGAAGCCCAGCCCGTGGCCCAGCTCGTGGAGCACGACCGTTTCCAGGTCCCAGCGATTTGTGGGCACGTTGCCGTCCGTGCCCGTGTACCAGAACGGGAACTGGCTGTTGAACTCGGCCTGGATCTCGGCGCCACGCCTCAGATTGCAGCTGCAGCGTGCCTCAGCCAGAGCGGCCGGGTACATGAAATTGTCCGTGCCAAGGTAGAACGACGTCGGGCCGGCCTCGCCCAGGATGCCGCTCGTCGCGCCCAGCGGAGTCCAGCTCGCGTTGATGTGGATGACCTTGGTCGACACGATCTGCGTCTGCCACTCGTCGACTGCGGCCTGAAAGGCCGCCTTGTCCTTGGCTGGGAAGTTGTGATAGCTCACCTGGATCGTTGCCGAGGGCGCGACCGTGGCAGCGGGCGCGTGCGTGCTCGCGTCGGTGGTCGGGTCCAGGATCGGCTTGAGGTGCCGGGTCGTGCGGCTCGCGTAGGTTGGCACGAGCCTGCCCGGGAAGGAGGCGGTGAAGCCTGTCGCGCCGTCGGCCATCGCGAGCGACGAAATCCCGAATGCGAGCAGAACGGCGGCCAGCGTCGCGCGCAGGAGCAGGCGACCGACAGATAAACGAAGCATGATCATCCCCCGCGGTGATACCGAGCGCACTACCGAGATGTTCTCCAGCGGCGCCCGATAAGCCTAGCCGTACTGTCGGAATGACCGTACGGAACTTATGGCCGTCGCGTGGCAGGCGTCCACGCGCGCTCTGACAAAGGGAGATTCGGCACTCGTGTCGCCGTCGGCCGCGGCCGACGATTTCGCCCTCATTCCAAAAGGTTTCGAGCGAATTCAGCGGGAGGTTTCGTCATGCCGTCCGTCAGCGAGGTCGCCGACGAGTTCCTGTCGCATAAGCGCATCGCCGTCACCGGCGTGTCGCGCACGCCCAAGTCGCACGGCGGCAACGTGATCTACACGCGTCTGCGCGACAGTGGCTACCAGGTCTTCGCGGTCAACCCCAACGCCGATCAGGTCGAGGGCGACACCTCTTACCACGACCTGAAGTCCATCCCGGACGGCGTCGATGTCGTGATCATCGCCACGCGTCCCGAGCACGCCGAGGCGACGGTCCGCGAGGCCGCCGGATTGGGCATCACCCGTATCTGGATGCATCGCATGTTCGGCGCGGGGTCGTGCTCAGCCGAAGCCGCGGCCGTCGGGCGGGCAAAGGGCATGACCGTCATCGACGGCGGCTGCCCGCTGATGTTCGGCGACGTCTCGGACAGCGGCCACCGCATGCTCAAGACGTTCGGGACGTGGATGGGCAAGGTGCCGCGCAGGGTCGAGGTCGCCAAGCCCGCTTGATCGCCCCGCCGCGGACCTGGGCCCGGCAGACGAACTTGGCGCGAGGTTGACGACGGGCCGCTAACCTGCCGCGCGTGCAATTGAGTCTGCGCGGTGTGTTCGACACCGCCGTTCCCCCGCGCCTTGGCCGCAGCTTTCGCTGGCTGCTGTCGTCGACGCTGGTCAACAACGCCGGCGACGGGGTCGTCGTCGCGGCCGGCCCGCTGCTCGTCGCATCGCAGACGCACGACCCGTTCCTCGTCTCGCTGGCGCTGCTCTTCGATTACCTGCCCGCGCTCCTTTTCAGCGTCGTGACCGGGGTCGTGGCCGACCGCGTCGAACGGCGCCGGATGGTCGCGATCGCCAACGTCCTGCGCGCCCTGATCCTGGCCGTCCTGGTCGCCACGATCGTCACTGGCTCGATCAGCATCGTTCTCGTCCTGGCCACGATCTTCGTCCTGGGCACGGCCGAGAACTTCGCCGATTCCGCCTCGAGCGCGCTGCTCCCCGGTGTCGTCGCCAGGCAGGACCTGGGCATTGCCAACTCGCGCATGCAGGGCGCGTTCATCCTGCTCAATCAGCTCGTCGGCCCGCCAATCGGCGCCTTCCTGTTCGCTATTGGCATGGCTCTGCCGTTCGCTGCCAACGCGGCTGCGTTTGCGCTCGGGGCCGTGCTCATCACGCGCGTCACGCTCAGCGAGGCAGCACTGATTGGGCGCGGGCCGGGGGAGGGCAGCGGCTTCTGGCAGGAGATGGCCGATGGTGTGCGCTGGCTGACGCACCACCCCGCGATGCGCACGCTGGCGCTGACGATCTTCGCTTTCAACATCACGTACGGCGCAGCGTGGTCGGTGCTGGTCCTGTACGCCGGTGAGCGCCTGCACATGGACGCGGTTGGCTTCGGACTGCTGACCACGGCGAGCGCGCTCGGCGGCATCCTCGGCATCGCGTCCTACGGCGCGCTCGAGCGGCGCTTCGCGCTGGGCGACATCATGCGCGTCGGGCTCGTGATCGAGACGTTCACGCACCTATCGCTCGCCCTGACAACCTCGCCGCCGGTGGCGCTGGCGATCATGTTCGTATTCGGCGCGCACGCTTTCATCTGGGGCACGACGGCGACGACGATTCGCCAGCGCGCGGTGCCCAACGAGCTGATGGGCCGCGTTGGTGGCGTCTATCGCCTGGCGATCGTCGGTGGGCTCGTCATCGGGGTGCCCATCGGTGGACTGCTCGCGTCGGGCTATGGCATCACCGCGCCGTTCTGGTTCGCGTTCGCGGGCTCCGCGCTGCTCGTCGTCCTGCTGTGGCGCCAGTTCGGCCACATCGCCCACTCCGAACCCAGACCAGCCTAGGCGGCCACGGCGGCCTCCAGCTCGGCGACGTCTATCTTGCCCATCTTGAGCATGGCCTCCATCGCCTTGCGCGCCCGCTCGGGGTCCGGGTCGGCCAGCAGCTCCCCAAGCCGGCGCGGCACGATCTGCCACGACACGCCCCAGCGATCCTTGAGCCAGCCACACGGCCCTGGCTCGCCACCGTTGGCCGTCAGCGCGCCCCACAGATGATCGACCTCTGCCTGGTCCTGGCAGTCGACCGAGAACGAGATTGCCTCGTTGAACTTGAAGTCCGGACCGCCGTTCAGGCCCTGGAAATCCTCCCCGGCGACGGTGAAGTCGACGGTCAGGACCATCCCGGCCGGCCCCGACGGAGTATCGGCGGGCGATCGGGCGACGTTGTTGACACGACTGTCGGGAAAGAGCGTGACGTAGAACTTGGCGGCCTCCTCGGCCTGACCATCGAACCACAGGCAGGGCTTGATCTTGGACACGGCTACCTCCAGTTGACCAATCGTGGTTGTTGTTGAGCCTGACGCAAATGCCTGACTCGCGCCTAAGGCGGATGAAGGTCGCCGCGGCCCGCCTAGCCCTCCATGCGCAGCTCTTCGAGGTCAAGCTCGCGTTCTACCTCGCGCAGAGTGTCGTCGTTGATCTCGCCACGATCGCGCATGTCGATGACGGCGACGCGCTGTGCCCGGATGATCGCCAGTTGGATCTGCTCGTGCTCGACGCGCTCCTGCTGACGGTCGGCCGTCTCCGCTTCGTCGTCCGTGGCCAGGTGTTGCATGCGGTCCCGTAGACCCGACTCAAGCCGGTCGATCAACGGCGTGTGCCCCGGCCACTTCTCGCGCTGGCGCGCCAGCTCAGCGAGGCCCGCGTCGTACGCCGCGGCGCGCGCGGCCGTGCCCTCATCGCCGCCCAGCTCGCGGCCATCCCAACCGGCCCAGCGCACGACGACGGGCATCGTCAGGCCCTGGCCCACGAGCGTGACGACGATCACGCCGATCGTCACGAGCAGGATCAGGTCGCGCTCCGGGAAATCGAGCGGCAGTGCCAGGGCGGCCGCCAGCGATACGGCACCGCGCAGGCCGGACCAGGCGACGAGGAAGGTCAGCCGGCCCGCGAGTCGGGCGTCCGTACGAGCGATGATCTGCGCCGGCGAGTTGGGCAGGCGCGCGGCCGCGAAGACCCACGCGAAGCGGGCCACGACGACGACCAGGCAGATGATCACCATGTGCGTGACGAGCAGCGCCACGTCGCGCCCGGCGAGATCGCCGACGATCGTCGGCAGCTCGAGGCCGATGAGCACGAACAGGAAGCCGTTGAGCACGAAGTCGACCATCTTCCAGGTGCTCAGCCAGAGCACGCGGCTCTGCGCGCTGAGCACCTTGCCCAGCTGGCTGCCCACGATCAGGCCCGCGGTGACGACGGCGAGAACCCCGGACAGGCCGAAGTAGTCGGCCGGCAGGTAGGCAGCGCCGGGTATCACGAGCGACAGGACGACTTCGACGGTCGGCGAGTCGAGCCACTTCAGAACCTTGGCCGAGGTCCAGCCGACCACCAGTCCGACTGCGATCCCGCCCACGACGGCGATTACGAACGAGCTCAGGGCTCCGACCAGCACGAACGTCCCGCTCGCCACCGCGAGCACGCCCGCACGGTACGCGACGAGCGCGACGGCGTCGTTGAAGAGCGCCTCGCCCTCGACCAGCGTGACCGCGACGCGCGGCACGCCCAGGCGGCGGAAGACGCTCGTCGCGGCGACGGCGTCAGTCGGCGAGATGATCGCGCCGAGCGTGAATGCCGCGGCCCAACCCAGGGCAGGAACGAGGGTCTGGGCGACGACCGCGACGACGATCAGGGTGAAGATCGTCAGGCCAAAGGCGAGCCGAATGATCGGTATCCGGTTCTCGCGCAGCTCACGGATCGGTGTTCTCGTCGCCGCGATGAACAGCAGGGGAGGGAGGAAGACGAGCAGGACCAGGTCCGGCTCGAAGGTGATGCGCGGCAGCCCGGGGATTGCCGCCAGGACGAGGCCGCCGAGCAGGAACAGGGTCGGATACGGGACGCCCAGCCGGCGCGATACCTCGTACAGCGCGGCGATCGCGACGAGCGTGGCCAGGATCGCGACCAGGAGCTCCACGCGCGGACGTTAGCGGAAGGCTTATCCTCGCGGTCGCCGGCGCCGAACGGTCTCACCACCAAAGAGCACGGCTGGCTGTATCACAGCATCAAGGTCAAAGCCTGAGAAGGGGGCCGCAGACGTCGGCATCCACGTTCGAGATCGGTGTCTGCCTGCCCGTGAATCAGTACGGGCCAGAGCGCATCACGCCACGCTGGACTGAAATCAGGCAGGTCGCCATCCATGCCGAGCAGATGGGCATGGACACGCTGTGGATCCCTGACGAGCTGTTGTGGCACAGCGCGGACGACCCTGCCCGTGGCTTCTGGGACGGCATCTCGATGGCAGCGGCCGCGTCTGCCGTCACGTCACGAATCAAGATCGGCAGCTGGGTCATGTCGGCGCTGCACCGCAACCCGGGCATCATCGCCAAGACGGTCGAGACACTCGACGAGATCAGCGGCGGCAGGTTCGTATTCGGGCTTGGTGCCGGCCACGCCGGGCCGGGACAGGCGCATGCCTTCGGCCTGCCCGAGGATCGGGTCGCCGATCGGTTCGGGGAAGCGCTTCAGATAATCGTGCCGCTGATGCGCGGCGGCAGGGCCAACTTCGAGGGCAACTTCCACTCCGCCCACGATCTCGTCCAATTGCCGGTTGGCCCGCGGCCGAACGGTATTCCGCTTCTCATCGGGGCTCAGAAGCCAAGGGGAATGCGGCTGGCGGCCATGAACGCTGACATCTGGAGCACGTACGCCGAGGCCAACTCGAGCCTCGACGAGATGACTCCGAGGATCGAGTCGTTCAAGGTCGTGTGCGACGAGCTGGGACGCGATTTCGGCGGCTTCGGCCGTGCCGCCGGTCTCGAGGTTGCGCCGCTCGATGATGGCGTCAAGCGCGACGGCGTGATCAGTGGATCACCGACTCAGATCGCAGACGCGCTGCGCGGTTTTCGCGACGCAGGCTTCACGCAGGTGGACCTGATGGTCGATCCCGGTTCGGTCGCGGCGTACGACGCGCTCGCGCGAGTGGTTGAGATGCTGCGCGCCGACTAGCCGGGCTCTTCGTCGCTCTTGGAGTCCTGCTTCCAGCCCATGTGCTTGCGCAGCCAGCCGACCGAGGCCAGGTGATACGTCGCCTCGTCGTTGTAGGGCTGCAGCCCGTCGATGTCCTCGGCGGTGAGGTCGGCTGTAACGGCGGCCGAGGTCATGGTGCTGATGTCCTCCGAAGGAATCATCACGTCGTGGTGCCCGGGCCGCGCGACGCGGATGCCGTGGAAGATGTCCTCCTCGTCCGAGCCCAGGACCTCGTGGACCGTGCCGGCGCGCGTTCCGTCCGAAGCAAGCACTGGCGTGCCATAGACCACGGCCCGCCAGGCGATCTGATCGTTGTCTGTCATGGTCTGATCGTAGTCGCGATCCGGGATCAGCCCTTTGGCTGGACGACGGCAAGGCAGTTGCCGCTGGGGTCGATGAACCACGCCGCCCACGAGTGACCCATGTCGGCAATCCCGTCGATCGTGACCGGGTCGGGCGCGGTGTACTCCTCGATGCGCACGCCGCGGGCGCGCAGGTCGGCCAGCGCGGCGTGGATGTCGGGCACGAGCCACGCCATCTGGGTCTGGATGTCCTTGGTGCCGATCGTGCTCAGCGTGACGATCAGACGCGTGTCCGCGCTGCGGAACACGATCCGATCGTTGGGATCCTCGCGCAGGATGTCGAGCCCGAGCACACCGTGATAGAAGGTCCTGGTCGCGTCGAGATCCCTTGACAGCAGGATCGGGAAGACCTGGTGCTCGCTGAGCATCGTTACCTCCAGGATTGCAGATCGATTGAACACGCTGGTGTTTGTGTCGGTCACCAACCGCTCTGAAGCGCAGGATGGCAGATCAGTTGTCAGAAATGCCGGGCCAGTGGTCGAAAAGCCGCGGCGAGCCCGTCATCGAGCGCTGAATTGTGCAGATGATCTGCAATCGCGCGCCCGACAGGGCCATTGCCACGGCCGCACTTGACGCGGCGTGCGAACCTTGGCCACGACAGCCGCGAACGCGAGAGAGGAGCCAGATGCGAGCACCCATGTCCAGCCAGAAGGTGACCACCTCCCTGCACGACATGAGGCTCCATGCGCACGCTCAATCTCGGCATCCTGGCTCACGTAGACGCCGGTAAAACAACTCTCACTGAGCGCCTCCTCTTCACGGCAGGCGCCATCGACCACGTCGGCAGCGTAGACGCCGGCACAACCCAGACTGACTCGCTCGAACTCGAACGCGAGCGCGGCATCACCATCCGCTCGGCCGTCGCCACGTTCCAGGTCGGCGACCTCGCGGTCAATCTGGTCGACACTCCGGGCCACCCCGACTTCATCGCTGAGGTCGAGCGCGTCCTCGGCGTGCTCGACGGCGCGATCCTGGTCGTATCCGCGGTCGAGGGCGTCCAGCCCCAGACGCCGCTCCTCTTTCGCGCCCTTCAGCGGCTGCGCGTCCCGACGCTGATCTTCGTCAACAAGACTGATCGCGCAGGCGCCGACTTCGAGCGGGTGCTCGACACGATGCGCCGGCGCCTGTCGCCGGCGGTGGTCACGTTGCCGGCCACGGCCGAGGCCCTGGCCGAGAACAACGACGGGATCCTGCGCGCGTTCGTCGCCGACGACGGATCGCTCTCGGACGCCCGACTAGGCCGGGAGCTGGGCGTTCAGACGCGCCGTGCGCTCGTCTACCCGGTGTTCGTCGGGTCCGCCAGCCGCGGCGTCGGGATCGACGAGTTGCTCACCGGAATTGACGAGCTCCTGTCCGCCGAGCGCGGCGATCCCGACGCACCGGTCTCCGGCCGCGTCTTCAAGATCGAGCGCAACAGCTCGGGCGAGCGAGTCGCGTACGTTCGCCTGTTCGCGGGTACGCTCCGGCCGCGCCAGCGCGTGAGCGTGGGCGGCGACGCGGAAGAGAAGCCAACCTCTGTGCGCGTGTTCGCTCCGGCCGGCTCACCGCGCCGCGACGTGCTGATGCCGGGTGAGATGGCGGTCGTGCGCGGCCTGGGCACGGTCCGCGTTGGCGACGCCGTCGGCGAGCCGCCACCCGGCCAGGACGTCTCGGCGCGCTTCCCGCGGCCGGCGCTCGAATCGGTGGTCCTTGCCCGCGATCCAGGGCAGCAGGGATCGCTTCGAGCGGCGCTCAACCAGCTTGCCGAGCAGGACCCGCTCATCGACGTGCGCCAGGACGACCATCGCCACGAGATCTCCGTCTCGCTCTACGGCGAGGTCCAGAAGGAGGTAATCGGCGCGACCCTGGAGCGCGAGTACGGCATCCATGTCGACTTCAGCGAGACGACGACCGTGTGCATCGAGCGGCCCGCGCGGGCCGGCGAGGCCGAAGAGATCCTGTATGCCAGGACACACACGAACATCACCGGCCGCAGCTCGCCGCTGAGCACAAACCCGTTTCGGGCGACCCTCGCGCTGCGCATCGAGCCGCTCGCGCCGGGTTCCGGCCTCGAGTTCGTCGCTGACGTAGAGGCCCGACTCGTACCGCTCTACATCTTCCACACGTCGGATGCGTTCACGACGCAGATGGAGTCGTACGTTCGGGAGGCTCTCGCAGAGGGTTTGTCGGGCTGGCAGGTGACCGACTGTCGCGTGACGATGACCGACTCGGGTTACGGAGCGCCCATAACCGGCGCGTCCGACTTCCGGCTTCTGACCCAGCTCGTCCTGATGACTGCCCTCGATCGGGCCGGGACGTGGGTCTGCGAGCCGTTGGCGGACCTGTCGCTGGAGATGCCCGCGCCGAGCGCCCAGAAAGTGCTCGCCGCGCTCGGCCGGCTGGGCGGGCGGGTGCGTGGCCAGTTCACGGCCAACGGAGTCACGAAGGCCAGTGCCGTGCTGCCGGTGGCACGCGTTCGGTCGCTCCAGCACCAGCTGCCCGGGCTGTCAATGGGGGAGGGCCTGCTCGAGTCACGGCCGGGCGGCTACCTGCCCATCGCCGACAACCCGCCCAGGCGCGCCCGCTCGCGACCCAGCCCGCTCGAGCGCGACGCGTGGCTCGCATCGTTGAGCAAACGTGGATGATCCCGCCGGCGGCGCCTCCGGCCTGAGTCACGCCGAAGCCGCGTCCGGGAGCAGCGCGCGGACCGCCTCGGCGACCTGCGCAGCCGAGAGGGCGAGCGTCGCGTCGCCGCAGTACAGCTCGACCTTTCGGTAGCCGGGCACGTCGGCGGCCTGTGAGGCGCCGAAGGTCCACAGGCGCTCTTCGCTGGCGAGCCTGCGTACGCCGGCGTTGAAGGCCGCATCGGTCGTGCGCAGGTAGATGTGCATCATCGGCGTCTGCGGTGGGTCGGGCGTTATCTCGACGCCGTCGATCGCCGAAAGCGCGGCGCCCACCTTGCGCGCGTGCCTCACGTATTTGCCCATGCGGGGCAGGCGCAGGCGCAGGCCCGCGAGATCAGATGCGGCGTACGGCCAAAGGTTGTAGAGCGTCCCACCGTGCCGGTGGCGCCACTCGCGGGCCTCGGCGATGACCTCCTTCTCGCCCAGCAGCATCCCGCCGGCCGTCCCGCCGAGACCCTTGTAAAACGACACGTAGACGGTGTCGAAGAGAGCCGCGATCTCCGCCAACGGCCGGTCGTAGAACGGGCCGCATTCCCACAGCCGGGCACCGTCCATGTGCACGGCCACGCCATGCTCCCTGGCCCAGGTGGTCTGTGCGACGAGGTCGGCCCACTGCGGCAGCTGGCCGCCGATCTCGCGCTGCGGGAGCTCGAGCAGGAGCGCGGCGATCGGCTCGTGGATCTTCTCGAGATCGGCGAGCGTGATCAGTTGCTGGCGGCTGCCGACCTTGAGGCCGATCAGTCCGTGGAGCCGCTGGTACGCCTTGTCCTCGTGAAGCTCGAGGTGGCATGTCGGGTGGAACGCGACCACACGACTGACCCGCTGGTCGGAATGGATGCGCAATGCGGCCTGCTGGATCATCGTGCCGCTGGGCATGAATACGGCCGCGGGCTTCTTGAGCAGCCTCCTGACCTCCGCCTCGAGGATCCCGACCGTGCCACCGACGCCGTACGTGTCGGCCGCCAGCTCGCCCGAGCTCAGTGTCGCCAGTTCATCGAGCACCTCGGCAGGCGGCCGCAGGCCGTGCCCGCCGAGAGACCGGTCGCAGCCCGCCCGTAGCGCGCGCGCTTCGTCGGGAGTCAGCGGCGCGCCAGCAGGCGCGCCAGCAGGGGAGTGGCCCTTCTTTGTCCGTGCCATGGCAACAAGTTACTCGTCCGGATACCTTTCCGAATCGACAAGGAGGACCCACATGACCGAGCCTGTGACCCATACGCTCAGCGTGCCCGGCGCGACGCTGACGTACGACGTGCGCGAGGACCGTGACAGCCACGAGCGGCCGCTGATGCTCATCGGCTCGCCCATGGGCGCGAGCGGCTTCGCGACATTGGCCGGCCATTTCACCGACCGCACGCTCATCACCTACGACCCGCGTGGCTCCGAGCGCAGCGAGAAGGACGATCCGGCCAGCGTGAGCGGCCCCACCGATCACGCCGACGACGTCCATCGCGTCATCGAGGCCGTCGGCGGCGGTCCGGTCGACATGTTCGCCAGCAGCGGCGGGGCGAACAACGCCCTGGCCCTCGTCGCGAAGTACCCGAACGACGTTCACACGCTCGTCGCGCACGAGCCGCCGCTCGCGAGCGTGCTGCCCGACGCCGAGCAGGCCACGGCCGCCGTGCGCGCCATCCACGGCACGTACGAGCAGCGCGGTTTCGGCGCTGGCATGGCCCACTTCATCGCGGTCACCGGCCAGCGCGGACCGCTGACGGCCGAGTTTGTCGCCCAGCCGGGCCCCGACCCGCAGATGTTCGGCATGCCCACCGAGGACGACGGCAAGCGCACCGACCCATTGCTCGGCCAGAGCATGGTCGCCATGACGACTTACCAGCCTGATTGGGATGCCCTGCGCGCCGCCCCGACACGCATCGTTCTTGGGGCGGGCCAGATCTCAGAGGGTCAGATGGCCAATCGCGGCGCGCACGCCGTCGCCGAGCGCCTTGGCACGGAGCCGGTCGTCTTCCCCGGTGGCCACGGTGGCTTCAACCGAAGTGAGTGGGAGCCCAGCGATCCGGACGCGTTCGCGGCCACGCTGCGCGAGATTCTGAGCGCCTAGTCGGGGACCACCGCGACCCATCGGCCGCTCCACTCGGGCGCCTGCTTCCACTTCATCGGCGTGAACTTCTTGCGCAGCTGGTCGGCGGTCAGCCAGGTGCCTGGCGCCGGATCGTACGGCTTGCCATTGATGGTGCCGTCCGGGTAGAGCGGACCCATGACCTGGATCCGTGTGACCTTGTAGCTCGACGACATCTGTGGGTCGGCGGTCGACTCGAAACCGGCCATCACCCACGCGTGCCCGCCCGCGTCGACGAACAGCCCCACCGGCCGGCTCGTGGCCCGCATCGCCGCGGCCAGCTCACGCAGGCCCGCCTGATAGTGCGTGGCCAGGTTGATCGAGTAGTCGCCAGCCCCGAAATGCTCGAGCGCGGCGGCCCAGCCGACAGGATCGACGCCGTTGTTGCTGGGCTTGTGCTTGCTGTTGTCGCGCCCGAACTGCCAGTAGACCTTCTGGGCACTGGCCGAGTGATGGGTCGTGCCGTTGATCATGTTGAGCATCATCTGGACGCTCGCGCCGACACACGTGTAGTCGAGATGCTGGTAGCTGAACGAGTGCGGCGTGTAAACGCTGTAGCGGCCGCTCCAGGCGGCCAGGGCCGGCGACGATGCCGCCCCAACCAGGAGCGCCAGTGCCAGGACGAGGCCGGCTCCTGATCGAGTTACGAGACGCATGACAGGTATTGTCGCCCCCGCAGCAGGCGCGAGGTTTCAGCCCAATTGAAACGGAGCTGTCCAACTGAGGGACCGCGCAATTGAGGGCCGGGGGCCGAGACTATGTCTGCCCGTAATCTCCCGTGCCCCAAGGAGGACATGAATGCCAACCCGATCAAAAGCGCGCAGTAACCAGTCCGGCGCAGGCAATGGCCGCCATGGGAAAACGTCGCCCGAGCCGCGCATGGCGCCGCTGGGAAAGGAGATCCAGCGTTTCGGCACCGTCCGACTGCTGCCGATCGCCCTCTCCGCTGAAGCGCGCGAGGAGAGCTCCCAACTGCTCAACGAGATCCTGGCCGACACGATGATCCTGTACGCGCTGTACAAGAAGCATCATTGGCTGGTCGCCGGACCCACCTTCTACCAGCTGCACCTGCTCTTCGACAAGCACGCCGCCGAGCAGCTCGAGCTGGTCGACCTGATTGCCGAGCGGGTTCAGACGCTGGGTGGCATCGCAGTCGGCGATCCGCGCCACGCCGCAGAGCTGACCACCATCGATCGCCCGCCCAACGGTGCCGAGGACGTGGCGCCGATGATCCATCGCCTCTTGGACGCACACGAGATAATCCTCGAGAAGACGCGCGATGCGATCGATAAGACAGAGAAGAACGAGGACTGGGGCTCAAACGACATGCTGATGAGCGATGTCCTGCGCCGCAATGAGCTCCAGGTCTGGTTCATCGCCGAGCATGTGGTCGACGTGCCGCTCGTGGAGGACTGATGAACAACGCCAGATCCCTGATCTCGATCGGCTTCGCGTCGATCTTCGCGCTGGTGATCGGTCTGGCTGGCCTCGTCCAACCAGCGGCGGTCAGCGCGGCAACGGCCATGCCGAAGCACGTTTTCTCACCCTATTTCCAGACGTACACGAGCGACATCATCAGCACCGTCGCCCATCAATCGGGCGCTCGCTACTTCTCGCTTGCCTTCCTGGAGTCTCTCGGCACGAGCTCGTGCAAGCTCGCCTGGGACGGCGACAGCAGCCGACAGGTCGGGTCCGGGGCATACGCAAGCGACATCGCAACGCTGCGCGGGATGGGCGGCGACGTCACGCCTTCGCTGGGCGGCTATTCGGCCGACCATGACGGCACGGAGATAGCCGACTCTTGCACGGACGTGAACAAGATCGCAGCCGCCTACGAGGGCGTGATCACGACGTACAACGTGAGCCGCCTGGACATGGACGTCGAGGACAACTCCTTGAGCAACAGCGCCGGGATCAGCCGACGGAACAAGGCGATCAAGATCGTCCAGGGCTGGGCCAGTGCACACCATCGGCCGCTGCAGATCTCGTTCACGCTGCCGACATCGCGCAGCGGCCTCGACCCAGACGGGCTTGCGGTTCTCCAGGACGCCGTCTCGAATGGTGTCCGCATCGACATCGTCCAGCCCATGGTGTTCGACTACTACGACGGCAAGAGCACGGACATGGGCAGCTCCGCGATCAGCGTCCTCAAGGGCCTGCACAGCCAGCTTGCGACGTTGCTGCCGAGCAAGACGTCCGCGCAGCTTTGGGCCATGGAAGGCGCCACGATCATGAATGGCCGCGACGATCACCCCGGTGCGAGCGAGACCACGACGGTCGCGGACGCCAAGCAGCTGCTGAAGTTCGCCAAGTCAAAGGGCCTGGCAGTTCTGTCGATGTGGGCGATCCAGCGCGACAACGGCGGCTGCCCCGGCACTTCCGGCGCTGACAACTGCTCGGGCATCTCCCAGAGCACCTGGGCCTTCACCAAGGCGCTCAAGGGGTTCTAGCCGGCGTCCACCAGGTCCGCGGCGCCTGCTGACCCGATGCGCGTGAACCCGACACGCTCGTAGATGCGCGCGACGTCGTCGTTGTCGGCGCCCATAAAGATCGTCGCGACCCCGCGCCGCTGAGCGTCAGCGACAAGCGCAGCGGTCAGGGCAGCCGCTATCCCGCGTCGCCGGGCAGTTGGCAGCGTGGCGACGCCGACGATCTCAGTCACGTCACCAACCGGCTGGTAGGTGCCGACCGCGATTGGCCCTGTCTCGTCGAACGCTGCATACGAAATGCTCCAGCCGCGCCGAGCCCGGTTGCGCATGAAATCGAGTGATGCCGGTTTCATGGCCGCGGCGTGCGCGTCGCGCTCCTTCGCACCCTCCGGTCCGACCTGCGTGCCGGCCGCCCCGAAACCGACGGACGCGACAGCGTGGGCGGCCGCGAACTGTTCATCGTCCGCATCCACGAGCCTGATGTCGACTCCTTCTGGAGGCTCGCTCCGTGCAACCTCGCGCCCAGCGAGCGCCAGCAGCGGATAGCCGTGGACCACAAGCCCGCTCTCGCGCGCCGCTGAGCTCAATGAGGGCGTCGTCTCGACGACCCACTCGATGTTCTCGGGTAGGTTCAGCGCGCGCTGTCGGTCGCGCAGCAGGTCGACATCCGCGCGGTTGATGGGCTTATCGAGGCCGAGCCTGGGCCTGGCGTAATACGGCCACGGGCCAAACGGCCGAAACAGGGTGAACTTGCCCACTGCCTCAGGCTCCGCCGCGCTGCGCGGCACGGCGTCGAGGTAGGCCTCGATGCGTTGGAGAACATCCGAGCTCGTCGTGTCAGTCACGCCGCCATGGTCGCATCTCAGGGCGTCGTTTACGCTCAGGACGTGATCGAGCAGCGCAAGACGGTCAGCGTCGTTTTCGCGGATCTCGTGGAATCGACCAGCCTCGCGGAGGGGCTCGATCCCGAACGACTGTCCCTGATCCTGCGGCGCTACTTCGACTCGCTCCGTGGCGTTGTCGAGGCGCACGGCGGCCGAGTGGAGAAGTTCATCGGTGATGCGGTCGTCGGCATCTTCGGCGTGCCCGTGCTGCACGAGGACGATGCACTGCGCGCGGTTCGTGCCGGCCTCGGGATGCAGGAACAGGTTCGCGCGCTCAACGCCGAGGTCGGGTCCGGGCTCGGCGCAGGCCTGCGTATCCGCGTCGGCGTGAATACAGGCCAGGTCGTCGTCAGCGCGGAGAACGCCCTGGGACACGCGATCAGCATGGCCGCGCGGCTCGAGCAGAACGCGTCGCCCGGAGACGTTCTGATCGGCAAGGAAACGTTCGCCCTGGTTGAAGCGGCCGTCGATGCGGAGCCAGTCGATGATCTGAGCGTCAAAGGCTCGAGCCAACCCGTAGCCGCGTGGCGCGTCACGGGTCTGCGTGAGGTCGCGCCACGCGGTTGGCATAGCGCCGGCGCGTTTGTCGGGCGCGAGCGCGAGCTCGGTCAGATGGCAGACGCATTCGAAAGCGCGCGCAGCCAGGCCAGCTGCATGACCGTGACCGTCGTCGCGCAGCCGGGCCTGGGCAAGTCGCGCCTGCTTGCCGAGGTTGCCAGCCGGCTGTCGAGCGTCACGCGGGTGATCAGCGGCCTGTGCCCGCCGTACGGGGAGGGGATCACATACGCGCCGTTGATCGATGCCATTGCGCAGCTCGAAGCAGCGGAAGGCGCGGACGTGCTCGACCGCCTGGTCAGCGGCGAGTCAGACGGTGATGAGGTCGTGGCGCGCGTGCGCGCGACGATGAGCGGCGCCGCTTCCGGATCGCCGGACGAGACGGCGTGGGCGTTTCGGCGGCTGTTCGACACCCTCGCTGCCGAGCGTCCGCTGCTCGTGATCCTCGACGACATGCACTGGGCGGATCCGCTGCTGCTCGATCTGGTCGAGTACGTCGGCACGTTCTCGGTCGGCCGGCCGATCCTGCTGCTGTGCGCCGCGCGGCCCGACCTGCTCGACGCGCGCCCGGCCTGGGCGGCGCCACGGCCGAATACTCAGCAGGTGCGGCTCGCGCCACTGACGTCGGCACAGACGGAGGAGCTGCTCGCCGGCATCGACAGCGAGCGACCCGGTGGCGGCCATTCCGACGACGAGACGCGCCGGCGGATCGTCGAGACTTCCGGCGGTGTGCCGCTGTTCGCCGAGCAGCTCGCCGCATTCGACGCGGACAACGGCGAGCGGTCACTTGTACCGCCGACGATTCGCGCGCTACTTGCGGCCAGGGTTGATCGCCTGCCACCCGAGCAGCGCGCCGTACTCGAGCACGCGGCGATCGTCGGACAGACCTTCCGCCGCGACGAGCTGGCCGGGCTGATGCCAAGTGAGGCGCGCTCGGCACTCGGCGCGCAGCTGATGTCGCTCATTCGGCGCGACTTCATTCGCGTCGAGCAGGCCGCGGACGGTCGCGACACGTTCGGCTTCAGCCACGCGCTGATGCGCGAGGCGGTGCACGAGCAGATGCCGCGCCGTTCGCGCGCCGAGCTTCACGAGAGGTACGCGGCGCTGCTCGAGACGAACGGCGGCGCTCAGGCAGAGCTGATCGGCCACCACCTGGAGCAGGCATACCGGGAGAGATCGGCGCTGGGTGAGTCCGGCGGACAGACTGCCGATCTCGGGCGCCGGGCTGGCCACGCGCTTGCGGCAGCGGGGCGCAAGGCCACCGCGCGCAAGGAATCGATTCGAGCCGTGGACCTGCTGACGCGCGCCAGCGAGCTGCTTGCGGGCGATCCCGAGCTTCGGGTCAGGGTGCTGCCCGACCTGCTCGACGCTCTCGTCGCCGAGCCCGACTTCGATGCCGCCGATTCGGTCCACGAAGAAGCTGTGTCCCTCGCGCGAGAGGTCGGCGACGTCACGAGCGAGCTGCGCGCAGAGATGGCGTGGTCCGTGGGCGAAGCACGCCGCGACGCGAGCGGATGGCAGGAGCGCACGATCGCGCTGACCGACCGCGCAGTCGATCACTTCCGTCGCCTGGGCGACGACGGCAGCACGGCCCAAGCGCTCCTGCTGCGCGCGATCGCCATTGTGCAAACCGACCAATTCGCAGCGATCGACATGCTCAAGCAGGCGCACGCACACGCACTGCGCACTGACGACGAACGGATCCAGGTCGAGGCCTGGGACGAGCTGGGCGGAGCCATGCTGTTCGGCCCAACGCCATATGCCGAGATCCTGGAGTTCACCACCGCAGAGGTCGAATGGGCGCGCGAGCACGGGATCTCCTTCACCGCGGCCGACGGTCGACTGGGTGAGGTCTATGCGCTCGCCGCGCTTGGCGAATTCGACGCGGCGCTGTCGTTGATCGACGAGCTGACTACGTTCTTCGCCCAGCTGCCCGGCCACGTCACGCAACACGGCGAGTGCTTCACGATTGCCGGGCGCATAGAACGCGATCGCGGCAACCCGGCGGCCGCGGCAGCGCACTACCGGCGCGCGATGGAGCTGTTCGACAAGGGAGGCAGCATCCGCTGGTGGCGCAACGCGGCCCCCGGTGTGGCGCACGCCCTGCTCGACATGGGTCACATCGAAGACGCGCAACACGTCCTCGCCGAGATCGAGGCACGCGACGACCCGGATGACTCGCGTCCCACCGCGTTCCGTCTCGAGGCCGAAGCGCGCTACCAGGCCGCGATCGGCGATGCGGAGCGAGGTGTCGAGCTAGCGCGCCAAGCGGTCGACGCGGTAGCGGACTCGGGCGCTCTGTTCTACGAGGGCAGGGCGCGCGACACGCTCGCCGATCTGCTCGCCTCGTCGGGCGACGTCGCCAGCGCTCGGGTCGAACGCGATCGGGCGCGCTCGCTGTACGAGGCCAAGGGCTACTTGCCGGGCATTGCCCGCATTGACGGGATCGGCCAGTCCAGCAGCCCAGGCCTCGATCCAAGGGCCGTGGTCGAGGATGCCCAGGCGTACCTCGTGGGACGTGGCTCGGTCGTTATCGAGGACCTGGGCGACGTCGTGCTGCGCCACGTGCCTTTCTCGCCGCACTATTGGTACGGCGCAGCGGTCCGGCCGCGCTTCAGCGACTCGGACGCGGACCAGCGCATCAAGGAAGTCCGGGACTGGTTCCGTGACCGTGGCCGTGAAGAGTTCATCTGGATGGTTGGCGAATCCGCGACCCCTGCGGATCTCGTCGATCGGCTGATCGCGAGCGGCGCCCATCTCGACGATGAGGACCCGATTGCGCTGAGCATGATCCTCGACCACGAGCCGCCACCAGGACCGCCGGACATCGAGATACGTCGCATTTCGACGTTCGAGGAGTTCAGTGAGTCGGCGCGCATCACGATGTCCGACGCGCCGCCGGAGGCATGGGCGGCCACTGAAGCGAATCTTCCAGCCGCATGGGCCGAGGCGCGCGAGTTCGAAGACATCCACACCTTCCTGGCGTTGATCGACGGGCGACCGGTCGCGAACGGACAGATCGTGTGGCTGACCAACGGGCTGCCTTACCTGGGCGGCGCGTCAACGCTGAGCGAATATCGGGGGAGGGGCGCGTTTCGCGCGCTCGTCCGCGCTCGGTGGGACGAGGCCGTGGCGCGCAGGGTTCCCATTCTCCTCGTGCAGGCCGGCCAGATGTCGGAGCCTATCCTGCGCCGACTTGGCTTCCAATCGACGGGCAGGATCACGATCCTGCGCGACCGCAGCGAGCTCTAGGGGCGCATGCCGTCGAGCGGGATGCGCGCTCCGTTGATCGCGTCCGCAGCAGGCGAGGAGAGGAAGGCCAGCGTCCCCGCCAGCTCCTCGGCCGACGTGTGCCCTGGGCCGATCGTTCGTGCGAGCACCAGGTTGGCAGTCACGCCCGTGCCGGCCACCTCACCCGCAAGCGTTCGGATGAGTACCTCCTCGGCGGCCTTGCCGATGGCGTAGCTCGCCTGCTTCGGCCGCACGTCGGTCGCGACAGGAGAGGACACGGCCACGATGCGGCCGAAGTGACGCTCGACCATGCCCGGCACTACCTGCTGGACGATACGCAGCGTCGTCCACAGGTGCTGTTCGAGCATGCCCCGGACCTCGTCGTGATCCAGATCGACCACGGCCGTGCCACCGACCCAACCGCCGATCAGATGCAGCAGCACGTCGATCCGTCCCCAGCGCTCCTCGACCTGCGCGGCGACTGCCTTCGCAGCGCCGGAGCCCGAAAGGTCGGACGTGACGGCCATCCACGACTCAGCGTCAATGCCCAGTCCGTGGCCCATCTCTTCGAGCTTCGCGCGGTCGCGACTCACGAGCGCCAGTCGGGCACCGTCGCCAGCGAAGCGTCGCGCGGCAGCGTGGCCGGCGGGACCCGTGGCGCCAGTGATCAGGACAACGGGGGAGTCGGTGCTAGGCGACATCGGCGGTCGCCAATCGCGGGTGGGCGTTCGCGGTCCGATGGATGCAGTCGACCTGGTCGGAGTCGGTGCTCCGAGCGCCAAGCAGGTGGGCGAGGATGTCATCGATGCTCGGCTTGGGCATGCCTGTGCTGGTCGGGTAGGTCGCCATCACGCTCGATATTAACGTAATTCCGAGCCAGCGACTCTGATTTAGGCGAACCGTTTGCCGACCCTGTTAGGTTTCGGAGATGCAGGCCCTTAAGAACAGGAGAGTGAGCCGCTAAATGGCTTCGTCCGTGGTCGAGCTCAGGACAGGTCCGCACATCCTCGTGCGGGTCGTCTGGTACATCTTCATCGGCTGGTGGCTGACGGCGATCCTCATGGGCATCGCCTGGGTCGCGGCGATCCTCATCGTCACGTTGCCGCTCACCTTCTACCTCGTGAATCGCATTCCAACGACACTGACGCTACGGCCGCGCCGAGAGCGGTACGCGATGGTCACGGGCGCCGACGGCGTCACGCGCTATCAGCGCATCGCCACGGAACAGACAAGCCTGCTCGTGCGCGCTGTGTATTTCCTGCTCGTTGGCTGGTGGCTGTCGCTGCTCTGGATGGTCGCGAGCTACCTGCTGATGCTGACGGTCGTGGGCATCCCGCTGGGTTTGATGATGGTCAACCGACTGCCGTTCATCTTCACGCTGCACCGCGGTTACGCCTGATCCGCCCACAAGCCCGCTCGCAGCGAGCTCGACCTACTTCGTCAGTCGGAAGTACGTCCGGCTGCGAATCTGCTTGTCATCGAGCTCGTATTTGGCGGATGACCAGCGGTCGGTGCGCCTCATGATCGCGTACCAGACCAGCTGGCCGAAGAACATCGCGGATCGCTCGGAGTCGCCTGGCGCGGCTTTGCTGTAGATCGCCTCGAACGGCGTTCCCGACCAGTCGCCACCGGGCAGCCAGCTTGCCGTCGCGATCTCAGCGCCACTCGCATCGATGAGCTCGTTGATGCGCTCGACCATGGCTTCGAACTCTTCACGAGTCAGTCGACTCTTGAGCGTGTCGAACTGCGCCCGGTAGGGAACGAGGTCGACGGCACGTCCGGTATCGACATCGATCAGCATGCCGCCATTCTGACGCGTACTGGGCCACAATCGCTGCGTGAGTGAGAACGGCGCGTCCGGCGAGACACGAGTCGATCGGTGGCTGTGCGCCGTCCGCCTCGTCAAGACTCGGCCAATGGCGACGCAGCTGTGCGAAGGCGGGCACGTCCGCGTCAACGGGACAAGCGCAAAGCCGTCGACCAAGGTCCGCACCGGCGACGTGGTGCATGCCCTGATCGCCGAACGGGAGCGGATCGTCGAGGTCGTGCGGCCGATCGAAACGCGCGTCGGCGCGCCGGCCGCCGCCGCGTGCTACATCGACAACAGCCCACCGCCTGTCATCCGCGAGATCGCACCCGGCATCAAGGCGGTCCGTGGCGAGGGCCGGCCGAGCAAGCGTCTCAGGCGTGAGCTCGATCGGATGCGCCGGAGCCTGGGCGGCTGAAAGCCATCGTCAACCGGCCAGTGCTACGGAATGGTCAGGACGACGTTGCCAGCCTTGCGCCACGACTCGACGTAGCGATGCGCCTCGACGACGTCGCTCATCGGGAAGCTCCGGTCGATCACGGCCCGGAATTCGCCCGCCTCGATGAGCTCCTTCAGCAGCAGCAGCAGCAGCCACGCTGGGCCGCCTTCGCCCACACCGGGGCTCGGCACCTAATTCGTGACGTCTACCTGGTAGGTCGCCGTGTTGTCGTTCTCGTTGGACTCCGGGATGATGTTCTCGGCATCGAGCGTTGCGGTGACCGTGTAGGTGCCTGGTTCCGGAAAGTGGTACCCCGTCGCGCCGAACATAGGGGACGTGCTGCCAGGAGCCATCGTCTCCGGCTCCCCGGGTCCGCCCCAGCAGCAGTCCTGCTCGGCGAAGGTACCCGACGAGAGAGACGAGGCGAACGCGACGGAGATCTTGAATGGCGGCGCGTCAGCAGTGCCGGTGTTCTTCACCTGGTAGTTGATGTCATACCCGCCGTTACCGGCCGTATCCGGGGTGATGGTGAAGGCGCCGTCGACCCATGCGAGGTTCGCGAGGCTGATCGCGGTGACGTGGAGCGTGGCGTTGTTGTCGTCCTCGTTCGACTCGGTGATCTGTTTGTCCGCGTCGGCCGTGGCCGTGAACGTGTAGCTGCCGCCGGTGTCGAGTGACAGGTCGATCGTCAGCTGGACGGAATCGCCCGCGGCCAGCCCATCGACAGGCTGCGGCACGTTGCCACCGAAGCCAGATCCATTATCCGCTGAGTAGCCCCAGCTGAGGCTGAATGGCCCAGCGTCGGCCGTGCCCTCGTTCTTGATCGTGACCCGGCCGTCCGTCTTCGCCCCGGCCACGATCGGGTCCGTGGCTGCCACGAACTTCGTGATCACGAGGTTGGGCAGGCTTGGACCTGTTGACGGCGGAGCCGTCTTGGGCGGCTTGGGCGTCTTCGTCGGCGGGATCGTGTCGGGCGCCTCACTCGGCGCGACGCTCGGGGCGGCGCTGGCCACGAAACTCGGCAGCACGGCGATTGACGCGGCCGGCTGGCTGGGCAGCGGCGAAGCTGATGGCGTTGCCGGCGGTTCAGAGACCGAAGTGCATCCGGCAATCGTGAAGACCAATGCTGCGGCGGCAAGCCCGCATAAACGTCGAGTGAACAT
>CAYYVV010000019.1:0-47691 GCA_964475245.1 uncultured Anaerolineaceae bacterium
TCAGTGGGCGCTCCGCGTCGGGGCCATCCCACGCCTGCGAATCGCCCGCGTGGGCGTGGCGCAGCAGGTACAGCTCGAGCTCGGGCTCGTCTTCGCGGGCGTCCACGTCGCTAGCCTATGCGGCGCCGCTGCCGGGCGCCATGACCCAAGTGTGCTAGGGGTTCAGGTCCTCGATATCGCCCGTGGCCAGGAAGACGACATCCTCGGCGATGTTCGTGACGCGGTCGCCGATACGTTCGAGGTAATGCGCTGCGAAGAGGATGCTCGTGCCCCGCTCGACGTTGCCCGGATCGGCGCGCATGAGCTCGACTATCTGGGCAAAGATCTTGTGGTACAGGTCGTCGATGTCATCGTCGACCGCGGCCACCTGGCGCGCCGACGTGACATCGAGATCGACCAGCGCGCGGAGCACGCTGCGCACCTGGTCGGCGGCCAGCTGGCCCATGCGCGGAAGGTCGACGTACGCACCGAGCGGTGGCTGCGGAGCCAGCTTCTGGGCCTGCTTCGCGACCGACGAACCATGGTCCCCCATGCGCTCGAGCTCGTACGTCACGTGGTCGAGGGACAGCAGGAGGCGCAGGTCGCGCGCCACGGGGCCCTGGGTGGCGATCGCGGTCTGGATGAGCGACGAGACGTGGCGCTGAGCCTCGTTGATGCGCACGTCGCCTACGATCACCGCCGTCGCGGCATCGTGGTCGTGCGCGGCGAGCGCGGCGATGGCCGCCTCGATCTGCGCCGCGACGAGGCTGCCCATGCGCAGCACCTCGTCCTTGATCTCGCGCTCGGCCCGGTCGAGCCCCTCGCGGCGCATGGCCGAAGACACGGCCGAGGTCGTCGCCGCGGCCGAGACGCGGTCGCGCTCGGCGTCGTCGAGGATCACCTGGAGCTGAGCCTGGATGTCGTCGCGATCTGCTTCGGTCATCCGAATCTCCCTGACACGTAGTCCTCGGTCAACTGCTGGCGCGGATTGGTGAATATCTGGGCCGTGTTGGCATATTCGACGAGGTAGCCCGCGCGGTCGTCGCTGCTGAGCGTGAAGAACGCGGTCATCTGGCTCACGCGCGAAGCCTGCTGCATGTTGTGGGTCACGATGACGATGGTGTAGCGCTGGCGGAGCTCCTCGATGAGCTCCTCGATCTTGAGCGTCGAGATCGGGTCGAGGGCCGAGGCAGGTTCGTCCATCAGGATCACGTCGGGCTCGGTGGCCAGCGTGCGAGCGATGCACAGCCGCTGCTGCTGGCCGCCGGAAAGAGCGAGGCCGGACTTCTTGCGGTAGTCGTCCTTGACCTCGTCCCAGAGCGCTGCGCGCTTGATCGAGCCCTCGACGATCTCGTCCAGGCGCGCGCGATCCTTGACGCCGTGGCGTCGCGGTCCGTAAGCGACGTTGTCGTAGATCGTCATCGGGAACGGGTTGGGGCGCTGGAACACGAGCCCGACGCGACGCCGGACCTCGACCGGCAGCACGCCGCGGTCGTACACGTCCTCTCCGTTGAGGACGACCTCACCGGTGATGCGCGCGCCCGGGATCAGGTCGTTCATCCGGTCGAAGCAGCGCAGGATCGTGCTCTTGCCGCAGCCCGACGGGCCGATGAACGCGGTCACGGCGTTGGCCGGAATGTCCATGGTCACGTCGCGCACCGCGCGCTTTGGGCCGTAGTAGATGTTGAGGTCCTTGACCGCGATGCGCGTCTCGTGGCTCTTGGTCTCTTCGGTCGCCGCGCCCGGCTGCACCGTGATGCGGATCTGCGGTGGGTTGGTGGTGCCTGGAGTGCTCAGCCCGTCGGCGGCCGGCTGAGTCGAGTCGGTGGGTGGTGGCATCTCGGCTACTGTCACATCATTCTCCGTGTTCATCAACGGCTTCCCGTCGTTCGGCGTTGCAGCGCGCGGCCGAGCCCGCGCGCGAGGAGGTTGAAGGCCAGCACGGCGACCACCAGGATGGCCGCCGACGTGTCGGCGATCTGGTGCACGAATTGGCTCAGGCCCTCGGAGTTGAGCTTCCAGATGTAGACCGACAGAGTCGTCGAGGTGTGGAACGGGCTCCACGGCGACTGTGCGTCGGCGATGTTGAAGTTGCTGAAGTCGTAACCGCCAGGCGTGGACAGGCCGGCGGTGAAGATGAGCGCCGCGGCTTCGCCGAAGATGCGGCCGGCGGTCAGGATGATGCCGGTGATGATGCCCGGGATGGCGAGCGGCAGGACGACGTTGCGGATCGTCTGCCACTTCGTCGCCCCGAGCGCCAGGCTGGCGTCCCTTTCGTCCTGCGGCACGCCGCGCAGCGCCTGCTCGGCCAGGCGCATCATCAGCGGCAGGTTGAAGACGGTCAGTGCGAGGGCGCCCGAGATGGCGCTGAAGCTCCAGCCGAAGGCGATCACGAACAGGGCGAGGCCGAACAGGCCGACGACGATCGAGGGCACGGAGCTGATCAGCTCCTGGGACAGCCGGATCAGGTTGGGCAGCCGTCCGTTGCCGGCGTACTCGGCCATGTAGATGCCGCCGATCGTGCCCAGGGGCACGGTGATGAGCAGCGTCAGGACCAGGATGTAGAACGAGTTCCACAGGATCGGAGCCACGCCACCCAGCTCGGTCCGGCTGGGGTTGCTGGTCAGGAAGTCGAGCGAGATGGTGCCCATCGACGCGAGCAGGAAATGCAGGATGATCGCGCCCAGGACGGCGACGACAAAGGCACCGATGGCCCAGAAGACGCCTGTCGCGACACGATCCCAGACAAGCGCGCGCCTCATCGGGCCGTGCTCCCGCGCGCCAGCCAGCGCACGAACAGGACGAAGGTGAACGAGATGATCAGCAGGACGAGACCCATCGTCCAGAGCGCCTCGTTCCACGCCTCGCCCGAGACGGTGTTGCCCATGTCGAGCGTGATCTGGCTGGTCAGCGTGGTCAGTGGCTGGGTCAGCGACGTGGGCATCAGCGGCCTATTGCCGATGACCATCTGAACCGCGAGAGCCTCGCCGGCGGCGCGCATCATGCCCAGCACGACGGCGGTGATGAGTCCCGTGCGTGCGGCCGGCAGGACGACGTGGCGGATCGTCTGCCAGCGTGTCGAACCCAGCGCCAGCGAACCAGTGCGCATTTCGCGCGGAACGGTCGCGATCACGTCGTAAGAGATCGACGTGATCGTGGGCAGGATCATCAGCGACAGCACGAGGGAGCCCGCGAACCAGGAGAAGCCGAGCGTGAAACCCACGCCGTGCAGGTTGGTGCGCAGCCACGGCACGAGGATGGTCAGGCCCAGCCAGCCCCACACCACGCTCGGGATGCCGACGAAGACCTCCATCGCGGGCTGGGCGATTGAGCGTGCCCAGCCCGGAGCGATCTCGGACATGAAGATCGCGAGACCCACCGACAACGGCGTGGAGATGAGCGCCGCGACAACCGTCACCCCGGCTGTGCCGGCGATGAACGGCAGGATACCGAAGGATGCGGGCGCATCGCTGGGATCCCAGTCCGTGCTCAGGATGTTGCCCAGCGGCACGCCAGAGTGGAAGAAGATCTGGATGCCGTTCCAGGTGATGAAGCCGAGCAGTGTGAAGACGAGCAGGATCACCACGGCGGCCGCGATGAAAGTCAGCCGGCGGGGCAGGTCGAGCCGCTGGAGCGCCGTTTCACTGCCGCGCAGCGAGCTACTGCGCGCCGCGGTCGTCGTTGCTACTGCCAATTGCCAGGCCCTCCAGTGAATCGGTCAGGGCCGGCAAGCCGGCCCTGACCCGCGGAGAAGGGCGCTGCGGGTTGGGAGGATCCGCAGCGATGGAGGAGTGCTTACTGGATCGGGGCGTAGAACAGGCTCGGCAGGAGCTGCTGCTGGACGCCCGAGCTGAGCATGAAGTCGATGAACGCCTTGGTCAGCCCGGTCGGCTCGCCCTTGGTGTACATGTGGCCCGAAGCGGACAGCTTGTACGTGCCACCGGTCATGTTGGCGACCGTGGCATCGACGCCGTCGAGCTGGAGGCCGTTGAGCTGCGCCTTGTTGGCCTGGTAGTAGGCGAAGCCGATGACGCTGGTCGAGCCGGGTGTCGCGGTGACGGCCGCGGTGACCGCGCCGTTCGAGTCCTCGGTCAGTGCCTGGCCGTTGGCCTCGGTCGCCCCGCCGAGAACGATCTGCTTGAACACCGCGCGGGTGCCCGAGCTTGCAGGGCGGATGATCAACACGATCGGCTCATCCGGACCGCCGACGGCCTTCCAGTTGGTGATCGCGCCGGTCCAGATCTGGGTCGCCTGGGCCGTTGTCAGGTTGCTGACGCCGGTCACGTCGGTGCTGGTGACCATGATCCAGCCCTGGATGAGGACCTTGTGGTCAACCAGCGCGCTCGCGTCAGGCGTGGCCAGCTTGGTGAACGCATCGACGTCGGAGTTGCCGATCTGGAACGCGCCGGCCGCGACCTGGGTCAGGCCCGTGCCTGAGCCGCCGCCCTGGACGTCGATCGACGAGCCGACGCAGCCGGCCTGGTACGAGTCCCGGGCCGCCTCGACCACGGGCTGCATGGCAGTCGAGCCGCCGGTGGTGATGCTGCCCTGCTCGCAATCGGCGACGGGCAGGCTCATGGCGCTCGCGGCCGGAGATCCGGCAGCGGCGCTCGGGATGGCGATGCTCGGGATGGCGATGCTCGGGATGGCGACGCTGACCGGCGGCGTGGTCGGGCCAGTGCTACCGCAGGCCGCAACCAGGATGCCGGTGGCCATCGCAACGCTCAGCCAGCGCAATGATTTGTACACGGACGTGTGTTCTCCTCTCTCTGTTGGTGACGCCGTCAGGTTCCGGACCTACCGTCAACGGCCTGTTGGCGCTCTGTTAACGCTTCGTTAACGACGCGCAGGTGGGGCGCCTCCAGCCGATAGCCGACGCCGCGCACCGTGCTGACCGTTGGCGCGCCCTGGCCCGCGCGCTCGAGCTTTTCGCGCAGCCACGTGACATGGACGTCGACCGAGCGCAGGTCACCGTTGCGCATCTCGGCGCCAACCGCGTCGAGCAGCTCCTGGCGGCTGAACGTTCGCCCGGGCTCGCGCGCGAGGACCGCGAGGAGGAGGTACTCGCGCGGCCGAAGGTGGACCGGTGTGCCGGCCACGATCAGCTCGCGCCGCTCGCCGTCGAGCCACAGGCTCGGCCCGAGCTCGATTCGGGCGGCGACGCTCAGGACGCGCACCTGGTCGGCAAGCAGCTCGACGCGGCTGGCCAGCTCGGCCGGCTCGACGTGCGTGTCGAGCGCCTCGTCGAAACCAGAGCGCAGCGCGATGAGCCGTTCCGAGCTGTCCGACGGGTGGTCGATGAGCAGCGCGCGCAGGTCGTGCCGCGCTCGACGCGCCGCGGCGACGACGTTGATCTCGCGCCGCGTCGCGGGCGGTACGCCGAGGACGACAACTGCCGGACCGCTGTTGCTGAGCAGCCGGCTGAAGGCGGCCGCATCGCTCGTCAGCAGCAGGTCCGCCCCCGGGCTGGGCAACAGCCAGGCGCTGGCCGATGTGGGCAGAAGCGCGATCGTCGTCGGCCGCGCGGCGGCGTGATCCATGGCCGGATGCTCCGGGCCATTCGTGCACGGCTCGTTAGCGCGCCGTTAACAGTCCGTTAGTAGGCGTTCGTGGTGTGTGGTCAGGGTGGTTTTCTCAACCAGCGGTAGGCATACGCTGCGCCGACCGCGCCCAGCACGGGCGCCGCGACATAGACCCACAGGTCAACGAAATCGCCCGCGATGAGGGCGGGGCCGATCGAGCGAGCCGGGTTCATCGAAGCGCCGCTTATGGAGCCACCGACCAGCGCATCGAGCGCGACAACGCCGCCGATCGCGAGGGCGGCGGCTTCGCCCACGGCGCGTGTGTCGGTCGCGACAGCCGTGACCACGAGCACCAGGACGAACGTCATGACTGTCTCCCAGGCGAAGGCCTGCCCAACCGACGCCGCCGGGTGGGTGACACCGAGCGATGCCGCTGGACCCAGCGTCAGCCTCAAGGCCAACGCCCCGAGACCAGCACCAAGCAGCTGCATGACCGAGTAGCTCGCGGCGCGGCGCCACGGGAAATGACGGCCGACGGCAAACGCGATCGACACCGCGGGGTTGAGGTGAGCGCCGGAGATATGGCCGAGCGTGTAGATCATCGTCGCGATCACCAGTCCGAAGCTGAGCGCCGTCGGCACTGGGCCGAGCTCATTGGCGATGGCGCCGCAGCCGAAGAAGACGAGGGCAAACGTCCCGATGAGCTCTGCTGCGTGCGCCCTCAAGAGACGAGTGCGGCGCGCCGAGTCCGTCCGGCGGCGCGCAGGGCCACCTCGATGAATGGGCGCACGCGAGCCGACACTTCAAGTCCAGTACGGCGAAACGCGGCCAGCTTCTCGGTCTCAGTGCCTTCGACCTCGGCCGGATCGTCCAGGCCCCAGTGGAGACTGTTTACCGCGCCCGGGAAGACGGGACAAGCCTCACGAGCGCGATCGCAAACGGTGATGACGTAATCGAAATGCTCCGTCAGGTAGGGCCCGACCGCCTTGCTGCGTGCAGCGCTCCAGTCAATGCCCATCTCGGCGAGCGCACGGACGGTGAATGGATTGACCGTGCCTGACTCAGTGCCTGCCGACACCACCTCGAAATCCGTGCCCCCGAAGTGGGACAGGAGCGCTTCCGCAATCTGGCTGCGGGCCGAGTTGTGGGTGCACACGAACAGGACGCGAATGGGCTGGTCCGTCACGAGTAACTCCTTTCCGATCGAGCGACGTTGAGCCGCGACGATCGTCAGTTCGAGATCGATCAACTCCGATTCCAGGCGCTCCAGGTCGGCGCGCTGGCGCGCTATCTCCAGGTGTTGTTGAGCAAGCAAAGGCGTCAGATCGGAGTCGATCGAACCGCCCTCGACGCACAGCCGGGCCAGCCGGCCGGCGTGGATCGGCTCGACTCCCAACCTCCTGAACGACGCAACCAGACGGAGCCGCGCGAGATCCGACGTGTCGTAGTCGCGGTAGCCGTTGGGACGTCTGCTTGGCTTCGGAAGCACGCCCGCCTGCTCGTACCAACGGATGGTCGTCCGTGTCACGCCCGTTCTGCGCGACAGCTCGGCGATCTTCATTGGAACAGTGCGACCCTCATCGGGCGCAGCGTAAACCTTCGAGCCGCTCGAAGGTCAAGCCATGGCGGGCACCGATTTGTCCGCAAGAGGAATCCACGCCTCGCCAAACGCACTGCGCGCTTTGCCTACGTCTTCCTCACGCTCGCCGATGAAGCGCGCGACAGCCACTCGGTCGTCGGGCGACGCGTCGGCGCCGGATGCGCTCGTCAGCCACGATGCCGCCTCGTGCGCCGCGACCGACGCATCGTTCATCTCGCCGAGGACGTCCTGGAGTGTGCGCAGCTGTTCGATGAAGTCGGTCGCCGCGCGCTCGTCGAGCACGTCGCGGAGTGCCTCGAGCGAGTAGCGCATGCGTTTGGCAGTGATGCGCAGGGCGTGCCAGGCGGCGGCCTCATTCGAGCCCTGCGCATGCTGCGCGGCGGCGGCCATGCGCTCGACCGCCTTGTCGAGTCGCGCCGGCGCAAGCTCGGCCACGCGCTCGTTGGCGCGCTTGCCCGGCGACCACTCGCCGCGTGCTTCGGTGCCCTCGAGCAGGTCGTCGATGAAGCGGCCGTAGGCAGGGCTGTCGAGGTGATCGACGAGCTCGACGAATGCCGCGTCGCGGCGCGCACGCCAGCTCGCGGCGAGCGGCATGAGGTCGTTCCGGCCGTCGATCGATTCGATCAGAACGTCGAGGTCGCGCACCGCGCCGAGCAGGCCCGCGACGCGGCGCAGGCCGAGGTCGAAATGCTCGGCATGGGCGCCCGAAAAGGCAGCGTCGAAGACCCGCCATGTGGCGCGCATGCGCCGCGACGCGACGCGCATCTGCTTGAGCGCCAGGGCGTTGCCGGCGCGCGTCGCGCTCTCGCGCTCGAGCATGCGCACGACGTGACGGCGCAGCATCTTGCGCGCCGCATCCGACCAGTGATCGTCGACAGCGACGCGCGCCGCCCGCTCGACCAGTTGGGCGGCCATGGCGAGCTTGCTGTGCTCTCCCGGCCGTGCCAGGCGCGCCCGCGCGAAAGACCGGGCAAAGACCTTGAGCGCGCCCGGATCGCCGTCGCGCAGCTCGACCTCGAACTGGTGGATCTCACCAGCGGGCGCGCCCAGGTAGTCCACCTCTGCCTCGTCGATCGAGGCAACGGCCGTGGCCGTGGGCAGCGCGAGCTCGCGCTCGCGGCGCTGCTGGCCGACCGTGAAGCTCTCGATCAGCCGTCTCGTGCCGGCGGCCAGGGCGATGACGCGCGCTCGCGCCTCGCTCTCGGGCCACGCGGCAGGATTGAGCGCACGCGTCGCCGGCGCCTCGAGCTCGAGGCGCCGGTGCAGCCCGCCGACTGACTCGATGTCGGCCTTGACGGTCAGCACCGTCTCGTTGCCAACGGTGCGCAGGCGCGCCCCGTAGCCGGCCGCCTCCAGCGCCGAGTCGGGCGTGTCGAAGTAGCGGTCGGTGATCTCGAGCGTCCGCCAGGCCGCGTCGCCAACGGCTGGGTAACGAACGTCGAGCCAGCGCGCGATCGCCTCCCCGGCGTCGGCGCCGGCGAAGACGAACTTGAGCTCTAGCTCCTCGTTGTCGCCCGACGGCCCGGCGGCGGTCACCCCACCACGGACGCGCGCGCGATCGCCATCAGCGTCTCGAAGGTGTCGACGCCGCGTGGCTCGCCGACGATCTCTTCGATCCGCCGCCAGCGATCGTCGCTGCCCAGCTGCCACGCGCGCCGGTCGTCGGCGAGCATGACCTCGATGATCGTGCGCAGGCGCGCCTTGCTCTCCTGGTCGGCGACCGGTGTGAGCGCTTCCACGCGCCGGTCCAGGTTGCGCTCCATGAGGTCGGCCGAGCCCATGAAGAAGCGCTCACGCTCGTCACGGCCGAAGACGAAGATGCGCGAGTGCTCGAGGAAGCGACCGACGATCGAGCGCACGCGCATCGTCTCGCTCGTGCCCGGCACGCCCGGCCGAACGGAGCACATGCCACGCACGAGGAGATCCACGGGCACACCTGCAGCCGACGCCTGATAGAGCGCGACGATCGAGGCCGGGTCGACGATCGCGTTGCACTTGATCACGATCCGCCCGTCGCCGAACTCGAGATGACGGTGGCGCTCGGCGTCGATCAGCTCGATCAGACCCGAGCGCAGCGTGGCCGGCGCGACGAGCAGCTTGCGGTAGCGCGTCTGGCGCGAGTGGCCGGTGAGCACGTTGAACAGGTCGGTCACGTCCGCACCAAGCTCTGAGTCGGTGGTCAGCAGGCCAAGATCGACGTAGCCGCGGGCCGTCTTGCCGTTGTAGTTGCCGGTGCCGATGTGAACGTAACGGCGCAGGCCGCGGCCCTCGCGGCGAACGACGAGCGCGACCTTTGAGTGCGTCTTGAGGCCGACCACGCCGTAGGCCACGTGCGCCCCGGCACGTTCGAGGGCGCGTGCCCAGACGATGTTGACCGCCTCGTCGAAGCGTGCCTTGAGCTCGACCAGGACGACGACCTGCTTGCCTGCTTCGGCGGCCTCGATCAGCGCCCGGACGATGGGCGAGTCGCCGCTCGTGCGATAGAGCGTCTGCTTGATGGTCAGCACGTCGGGATCCTCGGCCGCCTGCTCGATGAAGCGCTGGACGGACGCGGTGAAGGACTCATACGGGTGGTGCAGCAGGATGTCGCCCGCGCGCATGGCCGCGAAGATGTCGGCTTCCTCGTCGGGATCGGTCGGCAGCAGGCGCGGCGGGATGACCGGCTGCCACGCCGGGACGTGGAGCGCCGGGATGTCGAGCTCGGCGAGCTGGCTGAGCGCGTTGAGATCGAGCATGCCCGAGATCTCGTAGACGTCCTCGGCCTCGACGGCCAGGCCGCGCATGAGCAGCGCGCGCGTGGCGTGGGGCATGGAGCGCTCGATCTCGAGGCGCACGACCTTGCCGAAGCGGCGCTTGCGCAGCTCCTCCTCGATCGCCTCGAGCAGGTCGGGTGCCTCCTCTTCCTCGATCGCGAGGTCGGCGTTGCGCGTCACGCGGAAGAGGTGGTGCTCGAGGATCTCCATGCCCGGGAAGAGCGCGTCGAGGTTGGCGGCGATGACCTGCTCGATGAGCACGTAGGTCTTCTCGCCGACCTCCATCAGGCGCGGCAGGATGGGCGGCACCTTGATGCGCGCGAAGAGGCGCTCGTTGGTGATCGGATCGCGGACCGTGACCGCGAGCGACAGCGACAGGTCGCTGATGTACGGGAACGGATGGCCGGGGTCTACCGCCAGTGGCGTGAGCACCGGGAAGATTTCGTCGAAGAAGCGCGCGCGCATCTCGACGTGGCGCTCGGGACGCTCCTCGTAGCGCACGATGCGGATCTGCTCCTCGGCCAGCTCCTGGCGCACGCTCGCCCACGTCTCGGAATGGCGCGCGACCATCGGCAGCAGGCGCGTCCGGATCGCGTCGAGCGTCTGGGCTGCGCTCATGCCGTCCGGCGTCGGGCTGGAACGGCCGGCGGCGACCTGCTGCTTGAGACCGGCGACGCGGATCTGGAAGAACTCGTCGAGGTTGCTGGCGAAGATGGCCAGGAAACGGACTCGCTCGATGAGCGGGTTGCGCTCGTCGACCGCCTCGTACAGCACGCGATCGTTGAACTCGAGCCACGAAAGCTCGCGATTGATGTACGGGATGTCAGCACGGACGCGCTTGCGGGCGCGCATCGTCTGGATACGGCGCGGGACGGTCCCACCCGGAACGGCCGTGCCCGGGACGGAGGTTGCGCCTTCGGCTGACTGGCGGATTGCTGCCATCGCGCCAGTCAGTCTACTGGTGCGTCATTGGATGATCGTGGTGTCAGGAGGCACCGACTCGGGATAGTCCTTTAGTACCATCGGCCGTCAACACCGACGCTGGAGGGAGCTGATGCAGCGGACGCGCCACCGCTACGCATTGCTTGCACTTGTTCCGCTGCTGCTCGCGGCACTTCCATTCGCCGCCCCGCTCGCAGTCAGGGCGGCCGTGACTGTTCCGACGGGCTTCTCGTACTCAGATTTCGCCACCGGCTTCGGGGGCAGGTTGACGACGATGACGTTTGCCCCGGACGGCCGGCTGTTCGTGGCCCAGAAAGACGGTGCCGTCCGTGTCGTCAAGAACGGCACCCTGCTCAGCCAACCCTTCCTGACACTGACCACGGACACGGATTCGGAGAGGGGCATCGAGGGCATCGCCTTCGACCCTGCGTATGCCAGCAATGGCTTCGTGTACGTCTACTACACGGATGCGACGACGCTGAAGAACAAGGTCAGCCGCTTCACGGCCAGCGCGGCGAACCCCGACGTGGGTGACCCGACGACGGAAAAGGTGATCGTCGACGGCATCGATTCGGGCATCTATCACAACGGCGGCGCCATCCACTTTGGCCCCGATGGGAAGCTCTACGTGGGCACCGGCGACGCAACCTACAAGCCCAACTCGCAGGACCTGTCCAACCTGAACGGCAAGATTCTGCGCGTCAACGCGGATGGTTCCGTACCGTCGGACAACCCGTTCGTGGGGCGCGCGAATGTCCGTCCCGAGATCTGGGCGTATGGACTGCGCAACCCGTTCACGTTCGACTTCGACCCAGGCTCGTCGCGCATGTACATCAATGACGTCGGGGACGCGACGTGGGAGGAGATCGACCAAGGGGCGGCAGGCGCCAACTACGGCTGGCCGATCTGTGAGGGCGCCTGCAATGAGGCCGGAATGACCGACCCCATCTACCAGTACAACCACAACGACGGTCCCGGAAAGTCGATTACCGGTGCGGCGTTCTATCGCGGGACCATGTTCCCGGCGTCGTACCGCGGGACGTACTTCTTCGGCGATTACGTCGGCGCCTACGTCAAGAGCTTTGACCCCGCGACCGGCGTCGCCTCTGATTTCGTCAGCGGCACGTCGTACCCGGTCGATCTGGACGTGGGCCCGGATGGTGCCCTGTACGTGTTGTCCGTCGAGGCCCAGAAGGTGTCGCGGATCGCGTACGGCGAGGCCGCGCCGCCGCCGCCAACGGATGGCAACGTCATCCGCAACGGCGGTTTCGATACGTCTGGGAGCGCATGGCTGACTGACTGGCAGCGCCAGGTGCGCAGCCCTGCAGTCGCGACCTTCTCGTCTGACAGCACGAACCCGGGTGCCGGCGCGGCGTCGTTCCGCGCGGATGTGAGTAACTCGTCGCTCGACTGGCACGTCCAGCTGCTGCAGTCCAACGTGCCCCTGGTCGGGGGCGCCTCGCACACGCTCTCGTTCATGGCCCGCGCCTCGTCGAGTCGCAACATCCGCGTCTCTGTGCAGCAGGATTCCGCGCCGTATCCGATCTATTTCCAGCAGACATTTGCGGCCACGAGCGCATGGCAGCGCTTTACGGTCAGCTTCACGCCGGCCAAGGACGACGCGCACACTGTCCTCGGCTTCAACATCGGCAGTGCCACAGGCCAGGTCTGGCTCGACGATGTATCGCTCGTGCCCCAGGCGCCGAGCGTCGGCACCGCGCCCGTGCCAGTCATCGATACGCCCGTTGTGGGAACGACCTACAAAGCCGGCGATCAGATCAGCTTCAGCGGGCACGCGACAGACGCTGAGGACGGTGACCTGCCGGCTTCAGCGCTGACCTGGGAGGTCCTGTTCCACCACGACACGCATACGCATCCCTTCATCGATCCGTTCAGCGGTGCGAGCAGCGGCACGATGACGATCCCGGACACGGGCGAAACATCGGCCAACACCTGGTACCGGATCCACCTCACTGCGACCGATTCGGACGGCAACAAGGTCGAGGTCACGCGTGACATCACGCCGATTACGGCGAAGGTCACGCTGACAACGGTGCCGGCCGCCCTGGGCCTGACCCTCGATGGCGTGCCGATCACCGCGCCGTACACATTCACGGGCGTGGCCAACTTCAAACGTGAGCTCGGCGCCCCGGCGACGCAGACCGTCAACGGGGTCAGCTATTCGTTCGTCGGTTGGTCCGACTCCGGAGCGGCGACGCACACGATCGCGACGCCTTCGACCGACACGACGTTCACCGCAACGTATCAACCCACCGGCGGTGGCACGACCAATCTGTTCACCAATGGGGGCTTCGAGAACACGGGATCGACGTGGCTCGCGCCGTGGCAGCGCCAGGTCCGCAGCCCTGCGGCCGCGACCTTCACGCGCGACACGACCGCGCCCAGGAGCGGGGCGGCCGCGCTGCGCGTCGACATCACCACCGCGTCACTCGATTGGCACGTGCAGTTGCTGCGACCCGGGATCTCACTGACGGCCGGTGTGCCTCATACGCTTTCCTTCTACGCGCGTGCCACGACGGCTCGGTCCGTGCGCGTCTCTTTCCAGCGCGACGCCTCGCCGTACCCGATCTACCTGAATCAGACCTTCAGCATCGGCACGACGTGGCAGCAGTACTCGATCACGTTCACGCCGACTGTTACCGACGCCAAGTCGCTCTTCGCTCTGAACGTAGCCTCGGCCACCGGGTCGGTCTGGCTCGACGACTTTGTCCTGAGCCGCTGACGGCTCGCTAGCCCAGGCGAGCGCGCCGGGCGACGCCTGTGGCGCCGGCGCGCCTGACGGTGTCCTCCGGGCACGGACACTCGTCGCGCAGGCGCTGGAATGTGTAGAAGCCCGTGTGGTGTCCGTCGGCCCACGTCGGCTGGAGCGCGTAGCTGCCGACGAGCTGGATGTCGGTCAGCTGAGTCTGCGCCGGCGTCAGCGTGGGGTTCGAGTCGAGCCAGCCGGGGATGCCCGCCTCGCCCCGGCAATATGCACACGGGCACAGCCAGCGCAGGGTGACGAAGTCGTAGCGTGACAGGTGACCGTCCGGCCACTCGAGCTCGAGGACCGAGGCGGCGCGGTCGGCATGGATGCGGACCGGGACGAGATACTCGCCGCCGGAGGTGAAGGAGCTCATCGCAGCAATGGTGGCAGCCACAGATAGTCGCGCACGGCGACCGACTTCGCGAGCTGGTCGAAGACCCAGATCCAGCCCGAAGCCGATTGGATGTCGGGCGTGTCGTCGCCCGATCCGCCGTGGCCCGCGCTGCTCGCCTTGGGCACGATCGTGACGTACTTGCCGTACCAGATCGACTGGTCCGGCTCGACGTACGCGTCGAACTTGCGCGCCAGGTCCTGGCTGCTCATCCACGTCCCCGGCCCCGGGTCGAAGTGCTGGCCGTTGAGCGTGCCCGACGGCCAGAGCGGTCCGACGACCTCTGCCTCGGTGACCGTGAAGTCGCTTGTCGTGGCCGGATCAGCACTCGCCGCAAAGCCAGTCATGATCCACGCATGACGTCCGAAGTGAACGAGCAGGCCGACCGGCTTGCCCGTTTCACGCAACTGCAGCGCAGCTTCGTGCAGCGCGCTCTGCATCGTCGAGTCGTTCGTCCAGCCGTAGTCGGAGCCCGCGCCGAAGTGGACGAGCGCGTCGGCCCAGCCCTGCGGATCGGCACCGCCGTCCTCGACCGGGTACTTGCTGTGCGCGGCGGCATAGGCCAGGTAGTTGAGCTGCCGGCCCTTCGAGTGATCGTTGGTGCCATCGATCAGGTTGAGCATGATCTGGACGGACGCGCCGACACACGAGGCGTCGAGGAACTGGGTCGCGAAGGCGCCGCCGCGCCAGATGCTGTAGCGGCCGGTCCACGTCGCGGCGCCGGCCGTGCCGGCCGGCGCCGCGACGAGCGCGACGAGCACGAGGCACAGCACGACGACCGGTTTTCGGCCGGTCAGGAGCCTGGTCACGGCTCAACGTTAACCAATTTGCGCGCCGCGGGCGGCCGCCGCGGTCGCATCATCGACATGTCATGACCCAGCGAACGGCGGCCGCCATCGACGTCGGCAGCAACAGCGTCCATCTGCTCGTCGCGCGTGCCCGGCGCGCGGTGCGCCTCGGAACGCGCACCGACCTGATCTCGCTCGCCGACGAGAGCGAGCTGATCGGCCTGGGCGATTCTGTCGACGCCGGCGGCAGCATCCCGCCCGGGCCGCTCGAACTCGTCGTGGCCGCGCTCGAGCGGCAGGTCTCGGTCGCTCGCGGCGCAGGCGCGGAGCGGATCGTCATCGTCGGTACCGAGCCGCTGCGGCGTGCGTCAAACACACAGGCGCTGGTCGTCGCCGTCGAGCAAAGGCTGGGCGAGGAGCTGCGCGTGATCGACGTACGCCAGGAGGCCGAGCTGACGTTCGTCGGCGTGTGCGGCGGCAGGAAGCCTGACGAAGCACTGGCGGTGGTCGACATCGGCGGTGGCTCGACCGAGGTCGCGATCCACGTTCCCGGTCGCGAGCTGCAGGTCATCCCACTGGCGATCGGGTCGGCGCGACTGACGAACGCGATCGTGCGCCATGATCCGCCGACGAGCGACGAGATCGCGTCGCTCACCAAGGCAGCCGTCAGCGGCGTTCACGATGCCGAATGGCCCGGGAACGACGGTCCGCCCATCCGGCGCGCGATCTTCGTTGGCGGCACCGCGACCAACGTCGCGCGCCTGGGCCGCCTGGACCGTGCCCATCTCAACGAGGACCTGAACACGATCGGCCAGATGCCTGCCGACACGGTCGTCGAGCACTTCGGGGTCCGGCCGCGCCGCGCACGGCAGCTCGCGGCCGGCGTCGCGATCGTGTCCGCGCTGCTCGACCGCTTCCTGCTCGGTGCGGCCGATGTGAGCGAAGCGAGCCTGCGCGACGGCGCGATCATCGCGGCCCTGGCGCGCGGGCCAGACTGGCTCACGGCCGTAGACGAGCTGACGAGCTGACTTAGTCGCCCAGCTGCGCGAGCCAGTCGCGCAAGGGGCCAAGAGCGGCTTTTTCGGCGTAATGGCGGCGCAGCCGGCCCGTGGCCATGGTCTGGATCAGGCCGGTTTCACGCAGCACCGTCAGATGCTTCATGACCGCCCAGCGCGTGATCAAGCGCGCCCGCGAAGTGAGCTGCGAGGTGGTGATACCGGGCTGTGCCGCAATCGTCTCGAACAGTGCGCGGCGCGTTGGATCGGCCAGGGCGGCCAGCAGTCCGTCGACGGAAAGGCCCCGCGCAATCGTCATGTGATGACATGGTCACCTAATTTGCCTCGAATTGTCAATCGCCAATGGCCAGCCCCGGCCGATCAGACAGGTCGTGGCGTATGATCGATCCGTGACGCGCATCATCGACGTACCCGACAAGCCATCCGCGGAACGCCAGGCGAGCGCTCTGGTGCGTGCCTGGGTGGGTCGGGCCGACGGCATCCAGTCGATCGTTGAGCGCGTCGGCGGGGTCGACCAGGTGGGTATCGAGGAGCGCGTCGACAGCCTCAAGCGGCGCTCGATCAAGAAGGAATCCAAGCTCTGGGCGCTCGACCTCGCGATCCGGATGATGGACCTGACGACGCTCGAAGGAAAGGACACCGAGGGCAAGGTGCGCGCGATGTGCGCCAAGGCGATCCGCCCCGATCCGTCCGACCCGACTATCCCGAGCGTTGCCGCGGTGTGCATCTATCCGGCGCTGATCCCGGTCGCCAAGCTCGCCCTCGAGGGTTCCACGGTCAAGGTCGCCAGCGTCGCGACGGGCTTCCCGTCAGGCCAGACGTTCACCGACGTGAAGCTGCTCGAGACGCGCGAGGCGGTCGCGGCCGGCGCCGACGAGATCGACATGGTCATCGATCGCGGCGCTTTCCTGCAGGGCGACTATCGGCACGTGTTCGACGAGATCGTGGCTGTCAAGGAAGCGTGCGGTCCGACTCACCTGAAGGTCATCCTCGAAACCGGCGAGCTCGAGACGTACGACAACGTCCGCCGCGCGAGCATCCTGGCCATGGCCGCCGGGGCGGACTTCATCAAGACATCGACGGGCAAGGTCACCCCGGCGGCAACGATGCCGGTCATGCTCGTCATGCTCGAGGCGATCCGTGACTTCAATCGGCGCACCGGGCGGCTGGTCGGCATGAAGCCGGCCGGCGGCATCCGCACGGCCAAGGAAGCCGTCCAGTTCCTGACGATCCTGTACGAGACGCTCGGTCCGCGCTGGATGACGCCCGACCTGTTCCGCTTCGGCGTGAGCAGCCTGCTCAATGACGTCCTGATGCAGATCCGCAAGGAGCGCACGGGCGCCTACCAGTCGCCCGACTACTTCACGCTCGACTGATTCGCCACCGCGGCGAGCTCCGTCGCGATGCTCGCCGGCGGCGCCCCGGACGCGTTGATGAGCTGACCTGGATCCGTCTTCAGCAGCGCGTGCACGAAGACGACCGCGCTGAGCCATGTGCCAACTGCCGACGGGTGACTGCCGTCGGGCTGCCACAGCTCGAGCGACGGATCGCGCTCGATCGCGGCTGCCCAGGCGTCGCCGACCGGAACGACCGCTATGCCCGCCCGCGTGCCCGCCTCCCGGTATCCGTCGGCGAGTGCGGTCTGCATGGCGGTGAAGTCGCGCAAACCGGCGCTGGGCAGGCCGTCGCGGTGCGCCCAGGTCTCGAACAGGATCGGGGTGGCGCCGGTGGATCGGATCAGCCTGGCAAGACTGAGCAGCGCGACCTGCATCTGCGACCGTCCCGCGGCCGTGGCCGGGATCTCGCTCTGCTCCTGGAGCACGACGTAATCCCAGCCACCGGCCGAAAGCTGCGCGGCGTCATCGGCGGCCGCGGCGTGGTCGGTGAGCGTCTCGCCGCCGTTGGCGACCATGGCGACCTCAACTCGGCGGCCGGCGGCCGCGGCGAGGCCGGCGAAAGTGGCGGGCAGGTCGTTCGTGGACGTGAAGCTGTTGCCCAGGAACAGGACGCGGACGCAGCTGCCGTCAGTCACGGCACAGCCCGATGAGCCGGCGCAGCCGACGACGACGCCGGCGACCAGCAGACACAAGGCGATCAGAGCAGAGCGCATCAATCGCGAGCGTCAGCATCATGCGCCGCCGACGATAGAACCCGGAGGTAATCGGACCCCCGTTTCAGTCGGAGCGGAGCCGCGAATAGATGATGAGGTCGTGGTAGGCGCCGGCGCGGAACTGAGATCCGCGGTTGACTCCCTCGAGCGTGAAGCCGGCCTTCACGAGCGCATGCTGCTCGGCCAGGTTGTCGATGTCCGTCTGCGCCTCAACTCGGTTGGCGTTGGTCGAACCGAACAGCCACGCGGCGAGCAATCCCTGTGCCTCGGATCCGTAGCCGTGTCCGCGCGCCGAGGGCACGAGATCGATGCCGATGTTCCACGCGCGCGAATCGTCGGGCGGTCCGTAGTGCACCGCCCGCCACTGGACGGTGCCGAGCGGCTCGCGGTCGAGGCGCTCGACGATGAGCGTGCCGTTGTACTCGTTGCGCAGCGGTCCCTGGGCAAGAACATCGCGTGGCGTGCGGCCGATGACCTGGCCGAAGTCGTTGAAGCCGCCGACATCGCGCTGCGCGTTGAGCCAGTCGACGAGGTCAGCGTCATTGAGCGTGAGGTCGCGCAGCCGGACGAGAACGCCCTCGACCGGCAGGCGAGCGTCAGTCATCGATGGCAGCGAACGCCAGCGACGCGTTCAGGCCACCGAAGCCGAACGAGGTGGACAGCACGCCCCTGATTACGCCCTCGAGGGGCACGGCGCGCAGGCCCGGCAACGCGGCGGCTGCGCCGGGGTCGATGTGCTCGAGGTTGACCGTCCCCGGTGCCCAGCCGCGGTCGATGGCCAGGGCCGAGATAGCGGCCTCGATCGCGCCCGACGCACCCAGCGGATGCCCGTAATAGGCCTTGGTGCCGCTCACCGGAACGGTCTGCGCGCGCGGGCCGAGGGCACGGGCGATGGCGCGCGCCTCGACCTCGTCGCCGAGCGGTGTCGACGACGCGTGGGCATTGACGTAATCGATCTGCACCGCCTTCATGCGCCCGTCGGCGAGGGCGAGGCGCGCCGCGCGCGCGGCCTGCCGGCCATCAGGCCGCGGCTGAACCATGTGGAAGGCGTCGCTCGTTGCCGCGTAACCGCGCAGCTCGGCATACGGCCGCGCGCCGCGCCGGCGCGCCACGTGCTCGGCCTCGAGCACGAGCAGCGCGGCGCCCTCGCCCATGACGAACCCGTCCCGGTCGGCGTCGAAGGGCCGCGCCGCGCTCGCGGGGGCGTCGTTCCTGCCCGCGCTCAGGGCGCGAATGATGTCGAAGGCCCCAAATGCGAGCGGGCTCAAGGGCACTTCCACGCCTCCCGCGAGCGCGGCATCCGCGCTTCCAGTGCGGATCAGCCGGAGAGCCTCACCGATGGCCACTGCTCCGGCGGCGCACGAGTTGGCCGTCGACAGGATCGGGCCATGGAGTCCGAGCGCGATGCCCACGTTGGCCGGCGCGGCGCCGCCGAACACGGCCAGCGCAAGATTGGGCGCGACGGACCTGATGCCGCGCTCGATGTACCGCTCATGCTGCAGCTCGGCATACGCGATCCCGCCCAGGGCCGATCCGACGTAGACCGCGAAGCGGTCGGGACGCGCGGCTCCACGCTGGCCGACCTCGAGGCCCGCGTCGAGCAGTGCCAGCCGCCCGGCCGCGAGAGCGAACTGGCTGAAGCGGTCGGTCTGCCGGGCGGCGCGCGCGTCCATGTAGTCGGTCGGCTCGAAGTTGTCGATCTGAGCGGCGACCTGCGAGCGGAAGGGAGCTGGATCGAAGCGGTCGATGCGCTTGACCGCCGACTTGCCGGCGTGCAGGCCCGCGAGGAAGGCGTCGCGACCGATGCCGATCGGCGTGACGACGCCGATGCCCGTGATCCACACCCGGCGCGAGCGATCGCTCACGGCGCACTCGTCCCGGCTGGAGCCTGTTCGGCGAGCCGTTTGAAGGTTGCCAGCGTGCGGCCGGCGATCGGTCGCACGAACCAGCGATCGACGATGTGCGGGAACAGCTCGTCGCCGAGGAGCGCCATGTGGCGGGTGAAGTCATGGACGATGGCGACGTTCGAGGCGTGCGTACCGGCGGGTGTGATGTGCCACGTCACGTCCATGCCGCGTGTCGGGCCGCCGGTGTGGACGAAGCGCAGACGGAGATCGGCCGCGTCCGAGGCATCAGACCAGGTCCGTGCCGTCCATGTGACCGGGACTCCCAGCGGTCCGAACTGGCGCACGGCCGTCATCATCGCTTCTGCCTCCACTGCGTTGTGTGACAGCACGGTCACCTGTCGGTAATGAGGCAGCAGCTGTGGCCATCGGCTGACGTCCCGGGCGAGCTCGAAGACTCGCTCGCCCGGCGCATCGACGCTGATTCCGATCGTGCTGCGCATATCAGTCGAGCGCCAGGTGATCGAGTGCCGTGACAGCCAGATCCACCAGCGGCAGCGCACGTGCCTCGTCGAGTGCAAACCAGGCCGCGCGATCGGTCGACTCTTCGATCTCGTCGCGCAGCCCGCCACCCGTGATGCGGACGCGGTACACGATGCGGATGGCGTGGTAGGCGCCCAGACCGTGATTCGGCAGCGCGCCGCGCACGTAGGAATGAACGAACGCGAGATCGATGACCTCGCCCGTGAGGCCCGTCTCCTCCCCGAGCTCGCGCAGCACGCCCAGCGCCGGATCCTCGCCGAAGTTCAGGCCGCCGCCGGGCAGCGTCCACTTGCCGGCTGCCGGATAACCCGGCGCGATGCGCACCAGCAACAGCCGCCTGGACTCGTCCTCGACGAGCGCATACGAGGCCACGCGCGTCGTCGGTGCGAGCTCCGGTTCGGCGCTCATGGGCGCATGAGTCGAGCCAGGAAGGCTGGACTGAGGGCCGTGCTGGCACGCTGTTGGTCGGTCAGGACGAGAGTCAGCTCGTCGCGCAGCTCTGGGCGCGCAGCGAGGCGACGCAGGGCATAGTCGAACGCGGCGGGTTGCCAGAGAAACAGTTGCAGCATCCAGGACAGCACGTTCTTGCCCGCGAACCTGTGTTTGACGTGGCGATCGTAGTCGGCCGCGGCCGAGGCATCACCGCGCAGCATGCGCGCGACGTGTTCAGCCGCCAGCTCGGACGAGACGAGCGCGCGCTGGAGGCCTTCGCCGCTCAGCGGATCGACGAAGCCGATCGCGTCCCCGACCAGCAGCCAGCCTTCGCCCGCGACTCGCGCGGCGTGGTGCTCGAGCCGGCCGGCGATCGCGGGTCGGTCCGCGTTCGGCGATGCGTGCCAGCCCTCACTCGTGGCGACGTTCGCGAGCGCCATGTCCGCGAAGGCCAACGGGTCGTGCCGCGCTTGCCCGTAGGGCAGGACCATGCCGACGTTGACGCGTGCGCCGGGAACGGGCGCGATGCCCACGTACCAGCCGCGGCCGAAGAAGAAGGAGCCCTCCATGGGCGTGCCCTCCGTGGCCGCAGACGGGTCGACACGGTGAAACGTCACGCCCATTCGCCGAAACCAGGCGCGCACGCGATGAACGCCGGCGGCGCGGGCGACGACCGACGAACCGCCGTCGGCCCCGACCACGACCCTTGCGCCGAGCTCATGCGGCGCTTCGGTCCTGCCTCTGTCGCCAGCGATCGTGACGGGCGAAACCCGGAGCCGCCTGTGGCCTTGTCCCGCGTCGAGGAGCACGCTGCGGACGACGACGCCGGTGCGGACGTCGGCGCCGGCGCGGCGCGCCGCGTCGAGGAGTGCCGCGTCGAGCCGGACGCGATCGAACCCGCAGGCATGGCCGTGCCGGTATTCGAGGCGGCATGTCACGCCGCCTGCCGTACGCAACGTGAGTGCAGAGATGGGCCGATTGAGGCTGGCGACCTCGGAGGCCGTGAATCCCAGATCGATCAGCCGTGCCCTCGTCCTTGGGCTCGAGAACACGCCGCAGGCGTGCCACTCCGGCCACGGCCGCCGCTCGAGCACGGCCGTGGCGTAGCCGAGCGTGGCAAGTCGAATCGCGAGCGCGGCGCCGGCCGGGCCACCGCCGACGATGGCGACATCGACTTCGTCAGCCACCTGCCTGTTGCTCTGGGACGAAGACCAGCGCGTAGCGATACCCCGGTCGATTCCGATATCGGGCGACCGGCCGCAGTCCGGCCTGCTGTGCCATGCGGACGAGCTCTTTCTCGGTGTACGCCCGGCGCACGGATAGTGGCGCGTCGTGGCGCGTGTACTCGTTGCGCGTTGCGACTCTCGTCAGCAACCACGCGCCCGTCCACCAGCGCCAGCCACGATCGAGGTCGTTGATCACGACCGCCTGGCGTGCGACGCGGCACATGTCGGTCAGGAACGCGACGGCGGTCGACGGTTCGAGATGGTGAATGACCAGCGAGGCGTGAACGACGTCGAACGAGGCGCTGCTCTCGTCGGCCAGGGCACCTTCACGGACGACGATGTGGCCGCGTCCCTCCACGCGCTTGGCCGCCGCGACGATCTCGGGTCGAATATCCGTCGCCGTGATCTCCCGGCCGTCGCGCGCAAGTCGGAGCGGTATGTCGGCGCCTCCCGTTCCCACGTCGAGGATGCTCAGCACGAAGCTGTTCATCGCCAGTGGGGCGATGGCGCGCTCCGACAGATCCGCACCGCCCAGCCAGCGATTGATGCGCGCCAGGTCGCGCAGGTTACCGGCGAGCAGCTCCTCGTCGAGTGGGCCGTCGAGCAGCTCGGGCGCCGCTTCAATTCGTCGCATCGGCAGACTCTAGTCTCCTGGCGCAACAAGTGACATGTCGGTCACCTAATGAGTAGCGCGTTGCGTCAACGGGGTGTAGTGTTGGCTCGATGGCCGCCCGCAAAGACTCTTCTGGCAGTCGCGAACCTTCCGCGGCGCTCGTTCGGCGCACCTCGCCGGACGTCGGTCGGGGAACGCAGTCGCCCAACAGCTGGGCACTTGGCGACGGTCAGCAGGTCCCGTGGGAGTACGCGCCCGCGCCGGAATCACGCGACGTCGTCCAGCTCAAGTCGCGCTACGGGCTGTTCATTGGCGGCAAGGAGGTCGCGCCGCGCAGCGGGCAGTGGTTCACGACGGTTGACCCGTCGACGGAAGAGCCACTTGCTGAGATCGCCCGCGCGACCGTTGAAGACGTCGATCAGGCCGTGTCTTCCGCGCGGCGTGCGTTCAAACGCGACTGGGGCTCGTTGCGCGGCAGCGAACGTGCCAAGTACCTGTTCCGCATCGCGCGCATCCTCCAGGAGCGCAGCCGCGAGTTCGCCGTGCTCGAGACGCTCGACGGCGGCAAGCCGATCAAGGAGTCGCGCGACGTCGACGTGCCGCTCGCCGCGGCCCATTTCTGGTACTACGCGGGCTGGGCGGACAAGCTCGAATATGCCTTCCCGAACCGCGACCCGCAGCCGCTCGGCGTCGCGGCGCAGGTCATTCCGTGGAACTTCCCGCTGCTCATGCTCGCCTGGAAGATCGCGCCGGCGCTCGCGGCGGGCAACACGGTCGTGCTCAAGCCCGCCAGCTCGACACCTTTGAGCGCGCTGTTCTTCGCCGACGTGTGCCGCCAGGCAGACCTGCCGCCGGGCGTGGTCAACATCATCACTGGCCCGGGCGAAATCGGCCTCGCCCTCGTCAAGCATCCTGATGTGGACAAGGTGGCCTTTACCGGCTCGACGTCCGTGGGCAAGGAGATCGGCCGTGCCATCGCGGGTACCGACAAGGCACTTACTCTCGAGCTGGGCGGCAAGGCGGCCAACATCGTCTTCGACGACGCGCCCATCGACCAGGCCATCGAGGGCGTGGTCAACGGCATCTTCTTCAACCAGGGCGAAGTGTGCTGCGCGGGCAGCCGGCTCTTCGTCCAGGAATCGATCGCCGATTCGTTCGTCGAGCGATTGAAGGACCGACTGTCGACCCTGCGCGTGGGCGATCCGCTCGACAAGAACACCGACGTCGGCGCGATCAACAACGCCGCCCAACTGGCCAAGATCGAGGAGCTCGTCGAGGCGGGCATCGCGGAGGGCGCCGACATCTACCAACCGGCGTGCGAGCTGCCCGCGCGGGGCTGGTTCTTCCGACCCACCCTGTTCACCAACGTCGCCCAGTCGAGCCGCATCGCCCAGGAGGAGATCTTCGGGCCGGTGCTGTCCGTGCTCACCTTCCGCACGCCGGCCGAGGCGCTCGAGAAAGCCAACAACACGGCCTACGGCCTGTCGGCCGGGGTGTGGACGGAGAAGGGCAGCCGCATCCTCGACATGGTCAGCAAGCTCCGCGCCGGAGTCGTATGGGCGAACACCTTCAACCGCTTCGACCCGACCTCGCCTTTTGGTGGCTACAAGGAGTCGGGTTTCGGGCGCGAGGGCGGGCTGCACGGCCTGCTCGCGTACCTCGACCTGGGCGGCGGCCACTGATGGCCACCGTGCCTGAAGCGAGGCGTTCGACGCGACGTGCGCGCCAGACGAGCCTGGATGTGCCGACTTCAAATCGGAATCCGGCCAATGACGAGGCCCAGTTGACACGCATCCCGGTGCGCAAGACGTACAAGCTCTACGTCGGCGGCCAGTTTCCGCGCTCGGAGTCCGGGCGCAGCTACATCGTCCGTGCCGCGGACGGGACGCCCCTGGCTAACGCCGTGCGCTCGTCCCGGAAGGATGTGCGCGATGCTGTGCGCACTGCGCGCGGCGCCGTGGCGGGTTGGTCGGGCAAGACGGCGATGAACCGAGGCCAGGTCCTGTACCGCGTGGCGGAGCTGATGGAAGGGCGCCGCGCGCAGTTCATCGAAGAGGTCGCCTCGGCCGAGGGACTCTCGCCAGCCGACGCCACGGCCCAGGTCGATCGGGCGATAGATCGCTGGGTCTGGTACGCAGGCTGGGCCGACAAGATCAGCCAGGTGCTCGGTACGGTCAATCCCGTCGCCGCGCCGTACTTCAACTTCAGCATCCCCGAGCCGACCGGCGTCGTCGGCGTCGTAGCGCCCGAGTCGTCGTCGCTGCTGGGGCTCGTTTCGCGCGTCGCCCCGGTCGTCGTAAGTGGCAATGCCGCGGTCGTGCTCGCGTCGGAATCACGGCCACTGCCGGCGGTGACGCTGGGCGAAGTGCTCGCCACGTCGGACGTTCCGGCCGGCGTCATCAACATCCTGACCGGACTGCGCAAGGAGCTCGTGCCCACCCTGGCGGCGCACATGGACGTCAACGCCATTGACACGTGGGGCGTGCCGCGCGACATGCGCGCACAGATCGAGACCAGCGCCATCGACAACGTCAAGCGCGTCGCTCGTCCGCCGCGCGGCGTCGACGATCGCTACGACTGGCTCGACGACCGCCGCGCTCAAAGGCCGGAGTGGATCGCCGCGTACCTCGAGATCAAGACGGTCTGGCACCCGATCGGCATGTGACCGCGGGGAGTTTGTTAACAGACTTCACCTCTTGCGTCCGCTGAGAGATCGCTGATACTCGTCCACCTCGGGGGGGGGGATGCTGCGTCACGGGGGAAGAGGAGGGAGCTGATGTTCTCTGGAGTCCGGAGCGTTCGAGGCATCGGCGCGGTTCTCGCCGCGCTGGGCATGTTCTTCATGGCTGCGCAGCCCGTTGGGGCGGCGGGCGCCAAGTTCGGTTCATCGCTCGACACAACGATGTTTCCTGATAACGCGTACAGCGGGCAGAACTGCCAGCACGAGCTGACCGGTCAGGACGGCACGGCCAAGTGCACCTGGATCCTGGTGCTGCCGGCCAGTGGCAACCAGCCCAGCTCGCCGGCCAACGGCAAGATCACCAAGATCAAGCTCATCGCCGGCAAAGGCGGCTCCTTCACGCTGTATCTCGCGCAGAAGAGCGGCTCGAAGTTCAAGCTGGTGCGCAAGGGGCCCAAGATCACGTACGGGACCGACCAGTGCAGCCCCGACTGCCATATTCAGAAGTTCAACATCTCGCCGCTCACCGTCCACAGCGGTGACTATCTGGCCGTGCAGATGGCCAAGGGCAGCATCATGCAGTGCAACTCGGGCAGCAACGCAACCGCCCTGTACAAGCCGCCGCTTGCCATCGGCGGCAGCTATGCATCGCCCACCGACTACAGCGGTTGCCGGCTGTTGCTCCAGGCAGTGCTCAGCTAGCAACCCGTCCTTTCGAGGACCCACTGGGCCGCGCGGCCCGAACGGGCCGCGCGGCCTCTTTCTTTGCGGCGACGCTTTCCACAGGAGGCTCTCAACGAGCGGGGCTAAACTGCGCCGCGTGACCCACGCTGCCGCGGTGCTGCGCCGCGTGCTTCTGCCAGCGTTCCTGATGGCCGTTGCCTTCGCGCTCGGCCACCAGATCACATATGTCGTGGAATACGGTTCGAACGCGGGCAGCGCGCTCGCGAGATCCGGCCACGACCTGGACTGGACGCTGGCCGTGGCATCGATCGCCCTGCTTACCGTCGTGCTCGCAGCGCTTGCCGTGCGCGAGCTGCGCCGCCTGGCGGGCCAGGCCAACGGACTGGGCGCCGCGGCTTCTCGTGGCTCATCGCTCGTTGCCCTGGTCGGCGACACCGTTCCGCTCGCGCTGGCAGTCCTGGTCGTCTCGCTGGCCAGCTTCGTCGTCGTCGAGAATCTGGAATACGCGGCCGCCGGACTTGCCTCGCCGGGCCTGACCCTCGTCCTTTCGGCGCAGCACCAGCAGACGCTCATCGTCTTCGAGCTGGTCTCGCTCGCCGTCGCCTTTGTCGCCGCGCTCTACCGCTGGCGACGCGACGTCCTGGTCGAGCTGATCGAGCTCGCGCGCCGCCTGCGCCTCCACGGCCGCGCGCCGCTCGGTCCGCGGCCGATCGCGCTGATCCTGCCCGCGAGCTCCAACGTCCGCAGCCGTCCACCCGGCAGGGCCCCGCCTCTTCCCGCCTGATCGAGCAACGCGGCCACCTGCGGCCGCGCCGAACAGCACCGCCGGCTACGGCGGCAAGAAGAGGAAGACCAAGACCCACATGACACCTACGAAAAGACTTGGCGCGTCAATCGCGCTTGCCGCGGCTCTGAGCTTGATCGCTGCGGTCACGGCGCTGGGCCACGTCCACGTCCAGGCCGGGAGCTACGACATCGCCCTCGGCTGGGCAACCGAGCCGACCTACACGGGTGAGCTCAACGCGGTCCAGGTGCTCATCTCCGACGGCAGCGGCAACGCGGTCACCGACCTCGGCCCGAACGACCTCCAGGTCGTTGTCTCGGTTGCCGGCCAGACATCTCAGCCGCTCGTCTTCGCGCCGGCGTTCGACACGGACGAGGGCACGGGCATGCCGGGCGACTATCGGGCGCCGATGATTCCGACCGTCCCCGGGGACTACACATTCCACCTGACCGGGACCGTCCACGGACAGGCCGTCGACGAAACGGCGACCTCGAGCGACTCGACCTTTGACTCGGTCCAGGAGCCGAGCGCGATCCAGTTCCCCGGCCAGGTGCCATCCGGGGCTGAGCTTGCGACGCGCATCCAGAGCGTTGACACGCGAGTGGACTCGACACAGTCGCAGGCTTCGACCGCGCTGCTCGTTGGCGGCGCCATCGGCGTCATTGGCATCGTCATCGCGCTGATCGCGCTCTTCGTCGCGCTGCGCGCTCGCCGGCCCAGGGTGGCGTAATCAAGTGTTGATGCGCTGGGTCCGCCTGGCGCTGCCGGCCGTGGTCGTGGCGAGCGCCCTGCTCGCCACGACCGGGCCGGTGCTCGGTCATGCGTTGCTCAAGTCCTCCCAGCCCGCGGCCGGCGACTCGCTCGCGAGCAGTCCGCCGCAGGTGACGATCACTTTCACCGAGTCGCCCGACCTGCGCCTGTCGACGATCAGCGTCGTCGACTCGACCGGCAGCGCCATCCAGACCGGCCAGCTGACCGGTTCGCCAACGGACCCGACGACGCTCAGTGTCACGCTGCCGGCACTCGCCAACGGCGTCTACACCGTCACCTGGCGAACCGTCTCGTCGGTCGACGGCCATCTGGCCACGGGCTCATTCGCATTTGGCGTCGGTGTCGCGCCGCCTACCCAGACCGCGGACGCGTCCGTGTCGGGCTCATCGCAGCTCTCGGCGCTGGGCATCGCGGGCAGATGGCTGACCTACGCCGGTCTGCTCGTTCTCGTCGGTGCCTGCTGGCTGCTGTGGCGGACGACTATCGCGAGCGCAGTCGCTGCGCCGAGAGATGCACGGGCCTTGCGTACCTTGCTTCTGATCGCGGCGGGCGCCGCCGCCGCCGGCACTCTGGTCGTGCTCTTCGACCAGCTTTCGACCGCCGGCGTCGGCCTGTCTGATGTGGTCGACACGTCCCTGGGCAATGCCGTGGCGCTGCGCGGCGTGACCGTCTTCATCGCCCTCGTTGGTGCGCTGATCGTTCGCTGGCGAGCCGGTCGGATCGGCCTGCTGCTCGCGACGCTCGGCGTCCTCGCGGCGATGGTCGTTGACGTCAGCTTCAGCCATGCCGGCGCGGGCAGCCAGCCGCTGCTCGACGGTGCCGTCCAGTGGCTGCATCTCGTCGCTGCCGGTGCCTGGGTCGGCGGACTCACGGCGCTGCTCGTCTGGCTGCACTATCGAACAGCGGACGAGAGCGCCGCCGACGTCGCGCGCCGCTTCTCGCTCCTCGCGACGGTCTCGATCGCGCTGGTCGTCGTCACCGGGGTGGTCCGCGCGATCGAGGAGATCGGCACGCTCGACGCGCTGTTCGGAACGCTCTTCGGCTGGCTGGTGATCGGCAAGAGCGCGCTGCTGGTCGTGCTCGCCGCGCTCGGCGCGCTCAACCATTTCCGGCACGTGCCGCGCGGCGTCGGCGGCCTTGGCCCGCTCAGGAAGGTGGGCCGCGTGGAGATCGGTGTCGCGGCCGTGGTCGTGCTGCTGACGTCCGCGCTGGTCAACGTCGCGCCGCCAGCTGAGACCGCGACCGCGACCTCGCCGCAAGAGGTAACCGTCTCGGGCAGCGACTTCGGCACGACCGTGCGCGTGGCGCTGACGGTCACGCCGGGCACGGCGGGCGTGGACACGTTCGTCGCCGACGTGCGCGACTACAACTCGGGCGGCCCGGCCGGTGCGACGGCGGTCACCCTGCGCTTCGCGCTGCCCGCCGTGCCGCAGGTCGCGCAATCGCGTCTCGACCTCGCCAACCAGCCTGACGGAACGTTCGCGGCCAGGGGCACGAACCTGTCGATCGACGGCACGTGGCGTGTAACCGCGGTCGTGACGACCGCGAGCAACATCGTCGAGGTGCCGCTCGACGTGACCACGCGCATCGTCCGTCAGCAGGTCGACGTCAACCGTCAATCGGGGCTGCCCACGATCTACATCGTCCATCTCGACGCGGGTGGCACCGTGCAGATGTACCTTGACCCGGGCACGCCCGGAGCAAATGAGCTGCACGCCACGTTCTTCGATCCGCAAGGGAATGAGCTGCCGGTGACCAGCGCCACTATGTCAATCGGCCCCGAGGGCCAGGCGGGCACGCCGCTCGCGCCGCGCATCCTCGAGCCGGGACACTTCGTCTCTGATACCAGCCTTCAGTCGGGCACGTACCTCGCGACCGTGATCGGAACCTCGCCGAGCGGGAGCGGATCGCTCGTTGCCCACGCCGACATGGATGTGAGCCAGTGAAATCGTTGCTATTCGTCGCCATTGCCATGGTCGTCCTGGCCTGCACGCCGGCCGGCGCAGCGTCGGCGCCACCCTCGAGCGTGTCCGCTTCAGCGGCCGCGTCGGAGTCGTTCGGCCCGCGGCCTTCGTCGCCGGCAACCCTGGCGATCACCCAGCCCACGGACGGTGCGACCGTAAGCGGCACGACGGTCCATATCACCATGGATCTCGAGAACGCGACGATCACGAGCGCGACAACGGCGTCGATCAGCCCCGACCAGGGCCACATCCACCTGTACGTCGACGGCGTGCTGACGTCGATGAACTACACGACGCAACAGGACCTGCCGGTCACGCCCGGGACGTACTCGCTCAAGGCCGAGTTCGTCGCCGCCGACCACGCGCCCTTCTCGCCGCGCGTGTGGTCGAACCAGGTCGTGTTCACGGTCAAGTAACGAACCGGCGTGGTGAACCTGTGGCACAGACATCGGGCAGAGCTGGTTCTCGCCTTGCCGGCGCTCGCCGTCGTCACCTTTGGCCTGGCTGCGCTTGGCCTCGCTCAGCTCGCCGCACCGGCGCGGCATCTACCGCTGTACGACGGCGTGGTCGTCGAGGACCCGTATCGCTACGCTGCGCCGTCGGGGGCCCAGGCCGGATCGCCAGCAACGGGCGAGAGTGTCGCCCAGGTCACCGGCACGAGCAGTCCGTCGGTAGTGGTTTCGACCGGCGAGAACCCTCCCCAGGCGCAGCTCATCGCGCCGACGGGTGCCTTCGCCGTGTCGGCGGGCATGACGAGCCTGACGGGGACGCTCACGCCACTGGCACCGACTGCCGCGCAGGCGCAGGCGGGCGCTGTGGGCAATATCTACCGGATGACGGTCACCGACCAGAACGCTCAGCCGGTCGCGCTGGCGATTGGCGCGCAGGCCACGGTCATTCTTCGCGCACCCGACCAGAACGTGCAGGTTGCCGTGGCGCGCTGGGACGGCACGGCGTTCACGATCCTGCCGACGACCACCGGCAACCAGGCAGACCTGCTCCGGACGCAGGCCGACAGCCTGGGCGACTTCGCGCTCGTGCCCGGGTCGTCGACCGGTCCCGGCCCTGGCTTGCTGTTGCTGGCCGGCGCAATACTGCTCGCGCTCGCGGTTTTCGCGGGCGTGATCCTCGTCCGTCGCCGTTCAGCGGCGCCAGTGCCGGCCGCACCGCGGTCCGTGCCGGCCGCGCCACGGCCGAACAAGGCGCGCAAACGCCGCCGCCAATGAGGTGATTGTCTCGATGATGCGCGCCCGCTCTCGACCCGCCGCCGGTGTCGCCCTGTTCGTGCTCGTGGCGCTGCTGACCACGGGCTGCGCGACCGATGCATCCGTTGCCTCACCCGCGGCCACGCCTGCGCCGATCGTCGTCGGCGCGGCGTTTCCGACGTCGGGCAATGCCGCCGGCCTTGCCGGCCAGGAGCTGGCCGGGGTGCAGATCGCGCTCGACATGGTCAACGCGGCCGGCGGTGTCAACGGCCGCCCGGTCCAGCTCGTCACGCGCGATCTCGAGAGTGACGCAGACGCGCCCGGCGTGATGACCCAGCTCAAGGCTGCCGGCGCCAGCGTGGTGATCGGTGCCTATTCGTCGGCGCTGTCGATCTCGGCGTCGAGCGCCGCGGCCGACGAGGGTCTCGTCTACTGGGAGGCGGGCGCGGTCGCAGATCAGCTCACGGGGCGCGGCCTGCCGCTCGTCTTTCGCGTCGGCGCGAGCGGCTCGAATCTGGGCTCGAACTCGGCGACGTTCGCCGCGACGCAGCTCGCGCCGCGCCTGGGCAAGCCGGTCAACCAGCTGCGCGTCGCGATCGTTGCCGCGCGCGACGACTACGCGTCGTCCGTTGCGGGCGCGGCGCGCTCTACGGCCCAGGCGGCGGGAATGCCGATCGTGGCTGACGAAACCTACGACATGAACACGCCCGACTGGACCCCGATCATGGCCGCGCTCACCGCGGCGCAGCCGGACGTGATCATGCTCGCCTCGCACATCCCCGACGGCGTCGCGTTCCGCCAGGCAATGGTGGCCGCGGGCGTGCACGCCGGCGCGCTGATCGGCACGACGATGGCCGAGTGTGATCCCGATTTCGCGGGCGACCTTGGTCCAGACGCGGTTGGCGTCTTCGCCTCCGACCGACCGACGGGCGGCTTCCAGCCCTCCGCGCTGAGCCCCGACGCCCTCGCCGTCTACAAGCAGTTCGCGGCCGAGTGGACGGCGCGCGGCCTGGCCACGAACACGGCCGAGAACTCCAGCGAAGGCGGCGACTACTACGACATCACCGGCCCCAGCCCGGCCGGCGGCGGCAACCAGCCGACCGAGGAGGGCATCAGTGGCTTCTCGGCCGCCTGGGCGCTCTTCCATTACGTGTTGCCGGCCGCGGCGTCGTCGGCCGATCTCACGCCCCAGTCGATCGCCGCCGCGGCCGGCGCGCTCGATCTGCCCGAGGGCTCATTGCCCAACGGCGCGGGTGTCCATTTCTCGTCGGATCCGCAGACGCTCGGCCAGAACGAGCGCGCGGTGGGCGTGATCTGGCAGTGGCAGGCCGTGCGAACTTACACATTTGTCTGGCCACCGACGTACGCAACGGGCTCGATCGCCTTCGTTCCACTCGCGCGATGACCGCCGTCGCGCGCACGTTCACCGCCTCGGCCCGAGTCACGGCTCTGACCCAGGGGGCCGTGCTGGTCGCGGCCCTGGCGGGCATCACGCTCGTTCGCGCGGCGATCAACGGCACGACCGTGACCAGCGCGTTCGTCGCCGGCGCGCTCTTCGGTGCCACGCTGCTGGCCGCCGCTGCGCTTGCCTCGACGCCGCTTCATTGGGCAAGACCTTCGGCTCGCTCCATCGTCATCGGCCTGGCCGGCGGCGCGGCGATCGTTGCCATTCCGCTTGCCGTGCATGCGATCGCCGCGCCCGCCTTTCAACCACAGCCGTTCGTCATCTGGGCGGCCGTGACCTGCGTCGTCGCAGCGGGGGAGGAGGCCATGCTGCGCGGCGTCATCCTCGACCGAACACGTGCCGCGGCCGGGCTCATCCCGGCCGTCTTGTTTACCAGCGTGCTGTTCGCGCTGATGCACGTGCCGCTCTATGGCTGGAGCGTCGTCCCGGTCGACTTCGGCGCCGGGTTGGTCCTGTGCGGCCTGCGCCTGCTGAGCGGCGGAATCGCGGCCCCAACCATCGCCCACACGATGGCCGACCTCGCTACCTGGTGGCTGTGATTGATGTCGGCGCGTCTTGTCGGAGGCGTCGCCGTGGCGCTCGGCCTTGCACTCCTGGCCCTGTGCGTGCCGCTGGTCGGCAGGCCGCTGTACGACGGCGTCGTTGTAACTGAGCATTACGAGTTCCTTCACCCGGGCCCCGGCGAGGCGGGTGACCCGGCCTCATTCAGTGAGGTCTTCGACGTCATCGGCGGCGAGTCGCCGATCCTGTCCGCGGGCACGGGCGAGAGCCCGCCCCAGGCGTCGGTCTATGGCAATCAGGGCGACCTGATCGTGGGCTCAACAACGACATCGATCAAGATAGGTATCGACCCGATCGAGCCGCCTGATCAGCCAAAGGACGGCAACCTGGCGGGCAACGTCTATGACATATCCGTGAGCGACCAACTCGGCATGCCGGTCGTGCCGACGCCCGGCGGCGGCTTCAGCGTGGTTCTGCGTCAGCCGGAGGACATCTCAGGTAAGGCCACGATGGCCCTCTTCGTCGACGGCGAGTGGCGCTTTGTCGAGAGCAGTGACGCGGGGTCGCGCGGCTTCTACGTGAGTACGCCGCCCGAGCTGGGCATCTTCGCGCTCATCGTCGGTGCCGGCCATCTGTCGAGCGTGCCGCCAAACGCCCCGCCGACGCCGGCCGCGACGGTCGTGACTACCGTCGTTCCGAGCAACGGTCGTCCCACAGTTCAGGAGACGCCGACGAGCACGCCGATCGCGCTCGAAGTGCCGTCACAGCCGTCAACGCAGCCGACTCCGCCGCCCGGCGTGACGTCTTCAACCTCGCCCACCGAGCCGTCGTCAACGTCGCTCACCGTCGCGGCCGGGCTTGTGCTCCTTGCGCTTGCGGCCCTGGCGGCGGCGATCGCGTTGCCCAGGCTGTCGCGCCGCGGCTAGCCACGTTTATTCCGTCAGCGACGAGGCGGTCCGATAGAGTGCCGGCCGTGCGGATGCAGGCGTGACCTACCTCCAGGCGATACTCCTCGGCCTGCTTCAGGGTGTGACCGAACTCTTTCCCGTTTCCTCTCTCGGCCACTCGGTCATCCTCCCCAAGCTCCTCGGTTGGAGCGACGTTGTCGCCGCGCAGTCGGCGGACGAGTCGTACTTCCTGGCGTTCCTGGTCGGGCTGCATGTCGCCACGGCGCTTGCCTTGGTGATCTTTTACTGGCGGACGTGGCTCGATATCGTCCGCGGGGTCCTGACTTCGCTCGCCACGAGGCGCATCGAGACGTCGACCCAGCGGCTCGGCTGGCTACTGATCGTTGGCACCATTCCCGCGGGGCTCGTCGGCATCGCATTCGAGCACTCGTTCCGAACCTTGTTCGCGAATCCGATCGCCGCGGCGGGCTTCCTGTTCATCAATGGCATCGTGCTCGCGACCGCCGAGGTGTATCGGCGCCGCGCCGCAGTGCGAGCTCTCGCCGTCGATCACGGCCTCAATCCGGAAGGCGCCCGCCGTCTCGACACGCTCGAGTTTCGCGAGGCGGGCGTCGTGGGCGTGGCCCAGGTCTTCGCCCTGCTCGCGGGTATCAGCCGCTCCGGCATCACGATGGCGGCCGGGCTCGCGCGCGGCCTCGACCACGAGGACGCGGCGCGCTTCTCCTTCCTGCTGGCGACCCCGGTCATCCTCGCCGCGGGCGTCTACAAGCTGCCCGACCTGCTCGGGCCAAACGGTCAGGGTGTAATCGGCCAAGTCCTTGTCGGCAGTGTCGTAGCGGGCATCGCCGCGTATGTTTCCGTCCGCTTCCTGACGCGCTACTTCACGACGCGGACGCTGACGCCTTTCGCGGTCTACTGCCTCGTCGTCGGGGGCACGCTCCTCGTCTGGTTCAGCCTCTTCGGGTAAGAGTGTTTCGAAGGAGCAACGATCCAGATGAAACGCAACCGCAACCCTCAGCGCTCCTATTTTGGGCAGAAGAGGCTTTCCGCCCACGGGTCGGGCAGCCGATACTTGCGAAATGGCTCGCCGTCGCGCCGTCCACGCCCTCGCCCTGCTGCTTGGCATGATGTTGCTGACCTTCGGCTCGGCCCCGGCCGACGCTGCCACGGGCAACCACGAGCCGACTGGCTTTGCCTACTTCCATACGTATGCCGAGAACGAGGCGCTCATCGACAGCCTCGTCGCGGCACACCCGAACATCGCCAAGAAGTTCTCAATCGGCAAGAGCTACGAGGGCCGTGAGATCTGGGGCATCGAGCTCACGAACAACGTCAACGGCTCGCTCGGTAGCAAGCCGGAGGTGTTCATCAACGGTTTGATCCACGCCCGCGAGCGGGCGGCGAACGAGCTCGCCCTGTACATGATGCAGGTACTGGCCAACAACTTCGGCCGGTCGGGGAAACTGGGCAAGAACGTCACCAAGATCCTGAACACGACCGTGGTCTGGATCGTGCCCATGGTCAACCCGGACGGCGCCGAATATGACTTCTCAGGTACCACGCCCAAGCTGTGGCGCAAGAACCGTCAGCCCATTCCGAACTCCAAGCAGATCGGCATAGACCTCAACCGCCAGTTCGGATACACGTGGGACTGCTGCGGCGGCAAGACGAGCAAGAAGCCGTCAAGCGAGTACTACGAGGGCTGGGCGCCAGAGGTCGCTCCAGAGGTCCAGGACTACGAGAAGTTCGTCCGCGATCACTCCAGTGGCGAGTCCAAGATCACCGAGATCCTGAGCCTGCACTCCGCGGCCAAGGAAGTGCTGTGGCCGTACTCGTACACCAGGGTCGACGTTCCCCACGACATGACCCAGGACGACCACGCGACTTTCGTCGCTCTCGGCAAGGGCATTGCCCAGCGCAACGGCTACAGGGCGATGCAGGGCAGCAGCCTGTACGTCGTCAGCGGCGACATGGACGACTGGGCATACGGGACGCTCGGCATCTTCGCCGAGACCATCGAGCTGCCCAAGGGCAGCCAGAACCGCTACTACCCGACTCAGGCTGAGATCAACACGTTCAACGCGCAGAACCGCGGCGCGGTGCTGTGGTGGATGGGACAGGCAGGCTGCCCGTATGCCGTGGCCGGGCTCGGCTCCAAGTACTGCGGCGGCTCCTAGGGTCACGACACGACTAGATTGAGTCGCTGCTGCCATTGGGTTGTGGCGTGATCTTCCACCGCCTGCGCCCGTTCCTGTTCGCATTGGCTGCTGCCGGCGTGTCATTCGTCGGGGTCGCACCACCAGCCTCGGTCGCAGCAGCGAGCGGGTCGCCTCCAGCGTGCACGTACCAGGATGTGCCAGCGAAGAACGCCGCGTACAAAGACTGGAACATGACCATGCTCGACACGATCTACATGGTCCCCAAGAGCTACGTGCCGCCGGATCTCGTCCCGACTGCCAAGGCTGGGCTCAAAGGCGGCGTCGTGCGTAGCTTCGTCATCGCCGACCTCACGGCGATGGCCGACGCGGCACGCATGGCCGATGCCGGCCTGCGGGTCATCTCCGCCTACCGCAGCTGGTCGACACAGCAGTACCTGTTCAAGAGAGAGGTAGCCAACTGGGGCCCGAAGGTCGGACCTCAGAGAGTGGCTCGCCCAGGCCACTCGGAGCACCAGCTCGGGGTGGCCATCGACTTCGGCAGTGCGGGCACGAACAAGCTGAGCTGGCAGTACAGCGACTGGGCCAAAACCACGGCCGGGGCATGGATGGAGCACAACGCCTGGAAGTTCGGCTTCATCCTGAGCTACCCGAAGGGCAAGTCGCCTTCAGTCACCTGCTACATCTACGAGCCCTGGCACTACCGCTATGTCGGCCGCGACCTTGCGGCCAAGGTCCACGCCAGCGGGCTCACGCTGCGCGAGTATCTCTGGAAGCACTACGCGTCCTAGCTGCGGCTCTGGACTGCGAATAGCCCGCCAAGAGACACGCCTACCACGAGCGGCATCGGCATTCCCGGGGAAGCAAGCGCGCACTTGACGGACAAATCGAGACTGAGTATCTTTCTGCCCAATGCACCCGAACGCCGATCAGTTGACGGACTCCTGGACAGACGCGCTGGATCGTTCCGGCCACTTCGTGACTGAGCCGCGCAGGCGCGTGGCTGGGTTGCTGGCCGAACGCCGCGGGCACTTCACCGCGGAAGACCTGGTTCGCGAAGCCAAGGGTGGACGCTTGGCGGTCGGTCGGGCGACGGTCTTTCGTGCCCTGGAGCTCTTCGAGGAGCTCGGTCTGGTCGAGCGGTTGGACCTGCCGAACGGCAGCCACGCTTACGTCGTATGTCAGCCCAGCCATCACCACCACGTCGTCTGCACCGGCTGTGGCCGGACCGAGAACGTCGGTGATCTCGGCGTGGAGCGGATCGCGGATGAGGTCTTGACGAGGACGGGCTTCAGTCTCGACTCACATCGCATCGAGCTTTACGGGCTCTGCCCGACCTGCCTTGGCTCTGCGACGGTGACGGTCCCGAGCTCCACGCCCAACCTGTAGCCCTGCAGTAAATAGGAGCTCGGCCGAAAGTGTTACTCGAACTGAGACTGAATCTGCGACCACGTCTCCGTTTCCTTCTTCCGTGGCTGCTCGCGACCCTGCTCGCGGCGTGCACCGCGTCCACACCTACCGCGCCGCCATCAGTCGTGCCCAGCCAAGCTGCCGGTAGTCCGGCGTCGGTCGGCTCGGCGAATCCGGCCGACTTGGCGACTCCCGCGGCGGGCGGACCGCCAATAGCCGTCCTCGGAACCGAGAACTTCTACGCCGACCTGCTGATGCAGATCGGCGGGGAGCGAGTCCAGGCCACGAGTTTCATCAACGACCCGAACGCTGATCCGCACGAGTTCGAGAGCAGTCCCCAGGATGCGGCTACCGTCGCCGACTCGAAGATCGTCATCGAGAACGGACTCGGCTACGACGATTTCATGCAGCAGCTCATTGGAGCTTCGCCTAACTCGTCGCGTGTCGTGATCAACGTTCAGCAGCTTCTCGGGCTGCCGGACGACGTCAACGTGCACGTCTGGTATGCCCCGGCCACGATGCCCAGGGTCGCGGCGGCCGCGGAAGCGGCACTTGCCCAGATCGAGCCGGCCAATGCCGACTACTTCAGTGCCCGCGAACGGGCCTACATCGTGAGCCTGTCGGCCATCACAGACCGGGTCGCAATGCTCAAGCAGGGCTACGCCGGCGCCCCGATTGCTTTCACCGAGAATGTGGCCGGCTACCTGACGGACCAGATCGGCCTCGTCGTCAAAACGCCGCTGGGTTTCATGAAGGCCATCGAGGAGGGCACCGACCCGGCTCCAGCTGATGTTGCCGGGGAGCGTGACCTGTTCACCAATAAGGCGGTCAAGGTGCTTCTGTACAACAGCCAGGTCGTGTCGCCCACCACTGAGACCATCCACGATCTCGCGGCGGCGAACGGCGTTCCGATCGTCGGGGTGGCCGAGACGATCCCTGCCCAGTACCACACCTTTGTCGAATGGCAGGTCGCGCAACTCGACGCACTCGCTCAGGCGCTGGGACAAGGTGGCTGACGACGAGGCGCCGGTCGTCCGCTTCGTGGATGCGACCCTCGGCTATACCGACCAGATCGTCTGGCGCGGGCTGTCCGTCGATTTCCCTGCCGGAGCTTTCGTAGCGATCCTCGGGCCCAACGGGTCGGGCAAGACCTCGCTCCTGCGCGCCATCCTTGGCCTGACGCCCATGCAGGCAGGCCGGGTAGAGGTCTTCGGCGCGCCGCCGCGGCGCGGCAACCCGGCGATTGGCTACGTGCCCCAGGCCCAGGCGTTCGATCGTGACGTCCCGCTCCGTGGCAGGGATCTGGTGGGGCTTGGGTTGGACGGTTATCGCTGGGGCTTCGGGCGACAGTCGAGCACGGCCCGCCGCCAGGTGGAGCAAGCGATCGCCTCGGCAGGCGCCGAGAGATACGCCGATGCGCCACTCGGACGTCTCTCAGGCGGAGAGCAACAGCGACTCCGGATCGCTCAGGCGCTCGTCGGGGACCCACGGCTGCTGTTGTGCGACGAGCCGCTCGCGCACCTCGACCTCCGGTATCAGCGGGAGATCACCGAACTGATTGCGGCGTGGGGGCGCGGGACCGGGCGGACGGTTCTGTTCGTGACCCACGATGTGAACCCGATCCTGGACGTGGTCGACCGGGTGTTGTTCGTCGTGAACGGTCGCTGGGCGACAGGAACGGTCCACGAGGTGCTCACCACCGAGCAGCTCACGAAGCTGTATGGCTCGCATGTGGACGTCCTCGACGTGCACGGCCGGCTCATCGTCGTTGGCGAGACGCTCGATGCGGGGTTCGAGGTCGAGGAAGCGCACCACCTCCCAGCCATAGACGTTCCGCCCCGCGGGCGCGACGCCAAGGCGCTGCCATGATCGACCAGGTCGTACGGCTCCTGGGCTACGACTTCGCCCAGAACGCCCTCGTGGCCGGGGTGGTCATCGCCATCGTCGCGGGCATCGTCAGTCGCTTCGTGGTCGCCCGCAACATGAGCTTTGCGGTACACGCGCTCTCAGAGCTTGGCTTCACGGGGGCTGCGGGCGCAATCCTGCTCGGCGTTTCCCCGGTGGCAGGCCTACTTGTCGGGACGACTGTCAGCGCTCTGCTGATCGGCTGGCTGGGCGTGCGCGTCCGCGAGCGAGACACCGTCGTCGGCGTGGTGATGGCCTTTGGCCTCGGCTTGGGCGTGCTGTTCCTGACGCTCTATCCGCGCTATGCCACGGCCGCGTTTGCGATCCTGTTCGGGACCATTACGGGTGTCAGCCGGGGCGACGTCGTGCTCCTGGTCGCCGTCGCGATCGCTACCCTCGTGGCACTTGCGTTCGTGTATCGCCCTCTTACTTTCGCCACGGTCGATCCTGAGGTTGCAGAGGCCCGAGGCGTGCCCGTTCGCCTCCTGGGCGTGGTGTTCCTGCTGATCATGGCCGCCGCCGTCGCCGAGGCCGTTCAGGTCGTCGGCGTTCTCTTGATACTCACCCTGCTGATCACTCCGGGGGCGACTGCCGAGCGGATCACTGCCGCGCCAAGCAGGGCGATCGCGTGCAGCGTCGCCATCGCACTCTTCAGCGTGGTAGGGGGCATCTTCCTCTCGCTGGCGATCAACCTGCCGGTCAGCGTGTTCGTCACGTCCTTGAGCTTCGGGCTGTACCTTTTGGCGCGCCTCGCGGGCAGGCGGCTCATGGGTGGCAGGCGCGACAGTGACGAGGGTGTTCAGGCAGCTGCGGGCTAGTGAGCGCTCGTGCCAGCGCCTCTTTAGGCGCTGGCGCTTCGCGGTCGATCGCCGACATCGCTACCCGGTGGCTCTGAACAGGGTCAGCACCCTTTCCGCGCGAAGCGCCGATTCGCCGTGCTCGTCGTGGCGCAGGAAGACATAGCAGTCGACGCCATCCTCCAGGAACGCCGCGAGTCGGTCGCTCCAGCGCGCGAGCTCGTCGTCGGTATAGCTCGTGCGCCGCAGGCGGAGGTAGGCGAAGCGCCCGGTCAGCCGCAGGTCGGGTGGGTCGCGCTCGTCGAGGTCGGTCGCGCACAGCGTCGCGGCGTGCTCGCGGAGCAGCTCGAAGACCTCATCGACGTGCCACGACGGGTGCTGGAACTCGGTCACGAGCGGCAGCTCCGGCGGCCACGCGTCGAGCATCAGGCGGAGCTTCGTGTCGTCGCGATGGATGTTCTCCGGCACGCGGAACAGGACCGCGCCGAGCCGTTCGCCGAACAGCCGATACGGCGCGGTCAGCCACTCCACCGTCTGCGCCGCGACCTCACCGAACGCGCGCATGCTCCCGCCGCGCTGGGCCTTGACGCTGAAGCGGAAATCGGCCGGCGTGGCGCTCAGCCACGCAGCGATGCGATCCGGCTTGGGATGCTGGTAGAAGGTGTTGTTGAGCTCGACGGCGTTCAGGCGCTGCGCGTATTCCGGCAGGAGGCTGGCGCCGCGCGTTCCCGCCGCGTAGAAGAGCGGCGCCCAGTCGGCGTAGGCAAAGCCGCTCGTGCCCGCGTAGAGCGTGCCGCGCTCGCCCACGGCCGCGTGCCTACTGCCAGCGGAAGTAGCGCGCCGAGATCAGGAACGTCACCACGAGCCAGCCCGCCAGGACGAGCACGTCGATGTACAGCGGCGCGTAGGGAGCGCCACCGACCATGGTCTGGCGCAGCGCATCCCCGAGATAGGTGAGCGGCAGGAACGCCGCAACGGGTTGCAGCCATTGGGGCATGAAGGCGATGGGAAAGAAGATGCCCGACAGGAACATGAGCGGGAACTGGACCACGCTAGCCAGCGTGTTGGCCGAGTCCTCGGTCCGCGCGTAAGACGCGATGACATAGCCGATCGACACAAACGTGATCGCGCCGAGGACCACCAGCGCCGCCACGGCCAGTGGTTGAAGGACCGAGACGCCGAAGAGGGCAACGCCGATGCCGACAATGATCAGCGTCTGCACAACCGCGATGAGCAGGCGCATGAAGACGTTGCTGCCGACGAGCGTCGAGCGCGCCAGGGGAGTGGCGCCGAGACGCTTCAGGATCTGCTTCTCACGCTGGGCCACGAGCGGGATGGCGGCGAACACGCCGAGCTGCATCAGCGCCATGGCCAGGATGCTGGGCACGAAATAGGCCGCGTTGGTCAGGTTCTGGGTCTGGAGCGTCTGCGGCTGCACCGCGATGGCCGGTGGCTTGCCGCTCAGCTGCTGGTTGATGCCACCGACGATCTGGCCGACGACCTGCTGGATCGTGCCGCTCGAGGTCTGCTTGCTCGGATCGGTGTAAAGGATCAATTGGAAGGGTGAGCCCGCTGAGCCTGCAGGGCCGCCAGATGTCATCGCCGCGCCAAGGCCGGCCGGCACGACGATGACGGCGTCGAGCTTGCCGTCGCGCATCTGGGCCAGGGCATCGTCCTGGCTGGCGTCCTTCAGGTTGAGCAGCGACACGGCGGCGAAGCCGGCGCGCAGCTGTGTCGCCGCGACAGACTGGTCCTGGTCCACCCAACCGACGTTGAACGTGGTCGGGCCGCCCGAGAAGATCGACCCGAACAGGACCACGAAGAGCACCGGAAAGGCGATCGTCCAGAACAGCGCTCCGCGGTCGCGGACGTAGCTTTTGACGTTGGCGATGGTCAGCGGCAGCAGGCCGCGCGTAAATCGGCTCACTTCACACCTCAGTCGCGGAGCGCGCGGCCGGTCAGCTCGAGGAAGACATCCTCGAGCGTCGGGCGCTTTACGGCCACGTCCAGGTTCTTGGCACCAACCTGCTCGCCGAGCCGCTCAAGGTCGGCGATCGTGGCCGGCACGTCGGTCGTGTACAGGACCGTCTCGTCGACCTCGTGCGCGACGCGCGTAACGGCGCGCAGCTGAGCCAGGTGCGCGTCATCGAACGCAGGCAGGGTCGCGAACCGGACGCTGCGCTCCTTGAAGTGGCCGCTGACGACCGCGTCGACAGTGCCCAGCTCGAGGATCCGGCCGTGGTCCATGATCGCGACCCGGTCACACAGCTGCTCGGCCTCTTCCATGTAGTGCGTGGTCATGACGACGGTCCGGCCCTCTGCCTTGAGCGCGGCGACCCGGTCCCAGAGTGACCGGCGAGCCTGGGGATCTAGCCCGGTCGTGGGTTCGTCGAGAAAGATCAGCTCGGGGTCGTTGACCATCGCCAGGGCCACGGACAGGCGCTGGCGCTGGCCGCCCGAGAGCTCCTTGGTCAGCCCCGTCTTGCGCTCCTCGAGGCCGTACTCGCTGATCAGCTGGCTCGTCGGCAGCGAATGCTTGTAGAAGCTGCGGAAGACGTTGATCAGCTCGACCACGGTCAGGTTGGGGTACAGCGCGGCAGTCTGGAGCTGCACGCCGATGCGCTCCTTGAGCTGCGTGGCGTCACGGTCCGGGTCGAGGCCGAGCACGCGCACCTCGCCCGAGTCGGACTTGTTCAGGCCTTCGAGGATCTCGACCGTGGTGGTCTTGCCGGCGCCGTTCGGGCCGAGCAGGCCGAAGACCTCTCCCTTGCCCACCTCGAAGCTGATGCCGTCAACGGCGTGCAGCTCGCCGTAGCTCTTGCGCAGGTCAGCGACGGATATGACCGCTGGCGTGGGTTCCACCCGCGCAGATTAATGGCTGGCGCGGATCGACCTTGCCAGCGCTCAGGAGATCACCGTGCGCACCGCAAGGACGATCAACGCGCCCAGGATCGTGAGCACGACGAGGGGCGATGCTCGGTGGCCCTGGCGATGCTGCGATTCGGGCAGAAGGTGACTCGCGCCGATGGCGATGAAGGCGCCGCCGAAGACCGCCAACAGGAGGCCGAGAGTGCGCGCGTCGACGGCCACCAGCTGACTGATGATGATGCCGAGCACGGGCGCCGCGGCATCGAGGCCCAGCAGTACCAGCGCGCCGCGGCGCGAGCGGCCGCCGGCGAAGCTGAGGGTGACGACGTTCAGGCCGTCGGCGAAGTCATGAACGAGAACCGCCAGCAGCACGAGCAGGCCGACCTGGGCACTAGCGGCGAAGCCGAGTCCGATGGCCAGGCCGTCGAGCGTGCTGTGGACGATCAGCCCGGCAGGACCGACGAAGCCCAGCGCCGAGAGCGTGCCGTTGACCGGCTCGCCGTGCTCGTGGGGCAGATACGGGTCGCTGTCGCCCGAATGGGTGTGCTCGAACGAACCCTCGTGAATGAATGCCTCTACGGTCGCGTAGACGAGATAGCCGGCGACCGCGGCAATGCCCGCCGTCAGCGCGGCATCTGTGCCGCCGATGAGGCCGATGCCTTCGGGAAGGAGATCGGCCAGCGCAGTGGCGACGATGACCCCCGCCGCCAGGGCCATGATCGCGTGCAGCCGATCTCGCAGGCGGAAGACGGCCAGGCCGCCGAGCAGGGTCGACGTGAACGGCAGCAAGCCGACGATCCAGATCATGCGCCGTTCTCCGCCTGGCATTCCGGGCACAGGCCGTACAGCTCGAGTCGGTGGCTTTCGATCGTGTAGCCGCTCTTGGCCCCGATCTGTTTTACGACGGCCTGCAACAGAATCTCGGAACGATGTCTAGGACGGCGGTCGCAGCGCGGGGCAGCCGTCGCCAGTAATGGCATTTCCGTCGTCCGCACGCACGTAGCTCGCCAGGGTCAGGCTCTGCTGGTCGAGCCTCTTGCCGCCCGAGCCGAGCCAGTTGATCACGAGAGTGACGCGCATGACGTCGTCACGCATGAGCGTTGACGGATCCACATCGAACGACACGGCCTTCAAGGAGACGTGGAGCCTTTCGTGAATAAGGAACGTGTGCCTCGCGGATACGTCGATCGGCTGCCAATCGGCCTCGAAGATCTTGCTCAGACGACGTGATTCGAGAACTGCCGTCCAGCTGATTTCGCGCAGCGCGCCGCCTCCCGGGGCCACGTCCGTTGCCAGGGGATCGACCCGGACATGGATCAACGACGCTGAGTTCGTCGTCTGGCCGTAGCCGCATTCCACGAGCGGCGTGTCGCCCAAGCCGAAGGCGGCGACGGAGCCTCCGGGAGGTTGGTCGCCGACAAGGGGCGTCGGCTCGATCGAGGGCAGGCCGACCGTCGGTGGCTGAGGCGGTGCGATCAAGGCTGGAAAATCAGGGGTCAAAATCATGGTCGGCAGCAGCGCCGGCGATGGGCTCGCGTGCCCTGCAGCGACAAATGGCGGTGTCGCGACGGCGGCCGACGGCCCGTCCCACGGCTTCCAGACCAAGCCGCCAACGACGACGAGCGCCACGGTCAGCACCAGGAGCCCCTTCCGGCGACCGCCGCGCACTCGCTCAATCGTGAGTTCGGGTGTCGGCTCGTAGGGAGGCACTGGCACAGGGGAGGTATAACAGCCGGCCGAATTCCGATCGGCTTCTAGAATTCAGTGCGCCGCATGCCGACATACGACCCGACTACCGCTCTGCTCATTGTGGACGTCCAGAACGACTTCGCCGACGCGAACGGCAGCCTGTATGTCAAGGGTGGCGAGCAGGTTGTCCCATTCATCAACGCCGAGATCGAGCGAGCCCAGCAGTCCGGCGCACGCCTCTTCTACACGCAGGACTGGCACCCCGCATCGACGCCGCACTTCCAGAAGGACGGTGGCATCTGGCCGGTCCACTGCGTGCAGGGCACCTGGGGTGCGGAGCTGCATCCCGCGCTCGTGGTCGGTGGCCCGATCGTCAAGAAGGGCAGCAACGGCGAGGACGGCTACTCCGGCTTCACGATGCGCGACCCGCTGAGCGGGGAGACGACCGAGACGCCGCTCGGCGACATGCTCGCCACGGCCGGCATCACGGCACTCGTCGTGTGCGGGTTGGCAACCGACTACTGCGTCAAGTCGACCGTGCTCGACGCGCGCGACCGCGGCTATCCGGTGACCGTGCTCCAGAACGGAATACGTGCCGTCGACCTGCAACCGGGCGACGGCGACAGGGCAATCGAGGAGATGTTTGCCGCGGGCGCGCTGCTCGAATCGCGCGCGGCTGTCACGGCTCACGGAGGGCTAGACTCGTGACGATGACAGTGGAGACGCCAGCGGACAATCGTCCGTACTCGCCCGGGCTCGAGGGGGTCCTGGCGGGCGAGACATCTTTGGGCTACGTCGACGGCGCAAACGGCCGGCTGCTCTATCGCGGCTATCCCATCGGCGAGCTGGTCGAGCAAGGTTCTTATCACGCTGTAGCCAACCTGCTCTGGACGGGCGACTGGGACCCGAAGCACAAACTGCCCACCGCGCCGATCCCCGGCCCGGTCATGGACGTGCTGCGCGCGTTGCCGCCGTCGGCAAAGCCCATGGACGCGCTGCGCACGGCAGTTTCGGCGTGGGGCACGACCCAGGACCTGCCCTGGCCGCCGACCGATGCGCAGGCGCGCGCACTCACGTCGTTCTCGCCTTCGGCGCTGGCCGCGTTCGCGCGCCTGCGTGCCGGCAAGGAGCCGATCGAGCCCGATTCGTCGCTCGACCTCGTCGAGGGCTTCCTGTACCAGCTCAACGGGACGCGCCCGGATGCGGCCACCGCGCGCTCGCTCGATGCCTACTTCATCGTCGGTGCCGAGCACGGCTTCAATGCCTCGACCTTCACCGCGCGCGTGGTCACATCGACGCGCAGTGACATCGCCTCAGCTGTGGCCGCGGCGATCGGGACGATGAAGGGTCCGCTCCACGGCGGTGCTCCGTCAGAGGTCGTCGACCAACTGGCGCAGGTCAAGTCCACGGCCGACGCGGAGAGATGGGTGCGCGAGACGCTCGATCGTGGCGAGCGGCTGATGGGCTTCGGCCATCGCGTCTACCGTGCCTACGACCCGCGCGCGGCGGCACTGCGCAAGGTTGCCGAGAGCATGCCGACGAAGCCGGACTGGCTGCAGAAGGCGATCGACGTCGAGGATGTCGCCCTGCGCGTGCTTGCGGAAAAGCACCCCGACCGCGCGCTCAAGACGAACGTCGAGTTCTACGCCGCGCCCGTGCTGATGGGCGTCGGCCTGACGCCCGACCTGTTCGCCGCGACCTTCTCGCTGGCCCGCCACGCGGGCTGGACGGCCCACGTCCTGGAGCAGGCGGCGGACAACCGACTGATCCGGCCTGACGTGCGCTACATCGGTCCCGCGGAGCGCCACCTGCCCGCCTGACAGCCACCATTCCGGCCACACCGGAATAACCGGGGTAGACGCGGCTTACGAGTCGCGCGATCGTCAGATTTCACGCTGGGTGCCGCGACTCCGAGCGTTGGAGGGCGCCGTCAGAGGACGCTTAGGGCGTTCTTGAGCCCGATATGTCGGCGTGGCCGGAATCTCTGCGAGGAGCCGCCCCAGCGGCAGCAACAGCGTGGTCGACGAACTCGATCAGCCTCCCGTGCGGCTCGCGGAGATCGAGATCGCTCCGACCCGTCGTGCACCGGTATCCGGGCGGCGGCTCAGACGGGGGTTGCCTCGGCGCCGGTGGCGGACAGGAACTGCTCGCGGTACAGGCGCGCGTAGAGGCCGCCGTGGGCGAGCAGCTCGTCGTGCCGGCCGCGCTCGATCACGCGACCGTTCTCAAAGACGACGATGAGATCGGCGCGCAGGATCGTCGACAGGCGGTGGGCGATGGCGACCGTCGTTCGGCCCTGCATGACACGCTCGATGGCGGCCTGGATGAGCCGTTCCGAAACCGTGTCGAGCGCTGAGGTCGCCTCGTCCAGGACGAGGATGCGCGGGTTCTTGAGCATCACCCGGGCGAGCGCGATCCTCTGCTTCTCGCCACCCGACAGCTTGTAGCCGCGCTCGCCGACGATCGTGTCATAGCCCTCGGGCAGGTCCATGATTCGGTCGTGGATGGCCGCAATGCGCGCGGCCTCCTCGAGCTGCGCGTCGGTTGCGTCGGGCCGCGCGTAGCGCAGGTTCTCGCGCACAGATGAGTGAAACAGGAACGTCTCCTGGGTGACGAAGCCGATCACCTCGCCGAGCGACGCGAGGGTCACGCTGCGCACGTCGTGGCCGTCGATCTCGACCGAGCCGTCATCGACGTCATACAGCCGCGGCAGCAGGTAGGTCGTCGTCGTCTTGCCCGACCCGGACGGGCCGACGAGCGCGACCAGCTGGCCGGGCAGGGCCTCGAAATCGATGTCGGTCAGACCGAACGGCGCGCGTTCCTCGGCCGGTGCGCTGCCGTTGAACGAACCGTCGCCAGCGGCGGCTGGCGCAGGCTCCGTGCCGTTCGAATCGGCAGCCGCGGCAGTCGGGCGTGGCATGCGCCGGTAGCGGAAGGAAACGTGGCGGTAGCGGATCTGGCCGTGCACCTCGTCGGCCGCCAGGACGACCGCGTCGGGCTTGTCGGCGATCTCGACGGGCAGGTCGAGGTACTCGAAGATGCGGTCGAAGAGCGCGAGCGCGCCCTGCGCCTCGACCTGGACGTTGAGCAGCTGGCCGAGCGGAAAGAAGAGGCGTGACTGGAGCGTGGTGAACGCGACGATGTCGCCGATCGTCGGCGCCGACGAGGCGCCGTTGATCGCGAGGTAGCCGGCCAGCCAGTAGACCAGCGCCGGTGTGATCGAGAAGACCGTGCCGACGATCATGAAGAACCAGCGGCCGACCATCGACTGGCGGATCTGGAGCGCGGCGAGCTTCGAGTTGGCCTGGCGATAGCGGGCGATGACCGCGGCCTGCTGGCCGAACGTCTTGGTCAGGAGCATGCCGCTGACGCTGACCG
>CAYYVV010000020.1:0-6268 GCA_964475245.1 uncultured Anaerolineaceae bacterium
CGGCGGCTGCTGCCTGCTCGAGATCAAGGACGAGTCGGGCTTCGGGCGCTACCTCGAGCCTGGCGACAGCGTCAGCCTGGCGGTCGACCGGCTGGGCGTGCTCACCTCGCCCGTCGTCGGGCGCCCTCAATAGACTGGCGCGGGAGGCTGCACTCAAGATGTTCTACGTAAGCCGGGGCAACATTCCCCACAAGCGCCACACACAGCACCGCGCGCCGGACGGGTCGCTGTACGCCGAGGAGCTCTTCGGCATGGAGGGCTTCACCGGCCGCTCGTCACTGCTCTATCACATCGTTCCGCCGACGCGGACACACCGCATCGAGCGCGTGCGCGAGCTGCACAACGAACCGATGGACGATGGTGTGCACCGCCATCGCCTGGTCAAGACCGGCGGTGTGCCGCTTGGCGGCAACATCGTCGAAGGCCGCGTGCCGCTGTTCTTCAACAGCGACGTTCTCATAGGCGTTGTGCGGCCCACAGAGGACCTGCCCGCGAACACCTTCTACCGCGACTCCCAAGGCGACGAGATGCTCTTCGTGCACGAGGGCACAGGCGTCTTCGAGAGCAACTTCGGGCCGATGAAGTACGGCCCGGGCGACTACATCGTCATCCCCATCGGCACGACCTGGCGCCTCAACCAGGACAAAGGTGTCGATCACCGCATCCTGTATGTCGAGTCACCCACGGAGATCGTGCCGCCCAAGCGCTATCGCAACGAGTGGGGCCAGCTGCTCGAGCACTCGCCGTTCTCAGATCGCGACATCCGCGTGCCGGACGAGGCGCCCGCGCACGACGAGAGTGGCGATTTCGTGACCTGGGTCCTGGCGCGCAACAAGCTGACCGCCTACCACTTTCACCATCACCCGCTCGACGTGGTCGGCTGGGACGGCTACCTGTACCCATTCATCTTCAACATCGGCGACTTCGAGCCGATCACCGGGCGCATCCACCAGCCACCGCCCGTGCACCAGACCTTCGCCGGCCACAACTACGTCGTGTGCTCGTTCGTGCCGCGCAAGTTCGACTACCACCCGCTCGCCATCCCGGCGCCGTACAACCACTCGAACATCAACTCGGACGAGGTCATCTATTACGTCGCCGGCAACTTCATGAGCCGGCGCGGCGTGGACATCTCGTCGTTCACGCTCCATCCCGCGGGCATCCCGCACGGCCCGCATCCGGGCACGGTCGAGGCATCGATCGGCAAGGAGGGCACCGAGGAGCTGGCGGTCATGGTCGACACTTTCCATCCGCTCAACCTGACGCGCGCCGCGACGCGGCTCGAGGACGAGTCATACCCCTATTCATGGCTGCCGTCGGACGACGAGACGTCCGAGACGCGCGAGCTGACCGAACGAGGACCGGAGGCTTTCCCCGACTGATGGACGACAACAGAGCGCTCATGGACCGACTCGACGCGGTCGAAAAACGCCTCGAAGCGCACTCCCAAGCCGCGCACACTGACGCACTGACGGATCCTGATGAGGGTGGCACCGAGCGCTGGGAACAGGGCCAGGTATGGGCCCACATCGCCGAGTTCGTGCCCTATTGGAACCACCAGCTGCGCATGGTGGTAGAGGAATACCGGGGCACGCCCGTGCCGTTCGGGCGGTCGCGTACGGATGCGAGTCGCCTCGGCCCGATCGAGGAGAACAAGGACGAGCCGATCGCCGATCAGATGGGCAGCACGCACGCTGCGCTGAGCGTGCTCGAGGACTACCTGGGCGGGCTGTCGGCGTCCGACTGGTCGGCCGTGGGTATGCATCCGGCGCGCGGCGCGATGGATACGAATCAGATCGTCGGCTTCTTCGTCATCGACCACCTGGAGGAGCACGCCGACCAGCTCGACAAACTGGGATGAAGCTGCGCGTGCTCATCGAGCGCGGCGACAAGCGCTTCTTTGCCACGGCCATCGACTGGCCGGGCTTGTCGCGCAGCGGCAGGACGCGCGATGAGGCACTCGAACGGCTCGTCGAATATGCCGCGCGCTACCGGCAGAGCCTGGGCACGGCCGCGTCTGAGCTGGCCGTGCCGCATTCCACGGCCGACGTTGACGTAGCGGCCGAGGCCAGCGGCGACCTGAACATCGACTTTGGAGTGCCGCACACGGTCGTCGACCTTGATCGCGAGCCACTGACGGCAGACGAGCTCAAACGGCAGATCGAGCTGCTCAACGCGGCGTGGCAGGCGTTCGAGAAGGCCGCCGCGCGGGCGCGAGGCAAGGATCTGGCACCTGGCCCGCGCGGCGGCGGACGCGACCTGGAAAAGATCGCCGACCACGTCGCAGAGGCAGACCGCATGTACATCGGCGCGCTGGGTGCCAAGGCGCCACCGAGCGGTGACTGGCCGCAGACGCGCGCCGCGTTCGTCGACGCGCTGCAGGCCAAGGTCCGTGGCGAGCTCCCCGAACGAGGGCATCGCGGCGGCGAGCGCTGGCCCGCGCGCTATGCCATCCGCCGCTCGGCGTGGCACGCACTCGACCATGCCTGGGAGATCGAGGACCGCTCCGCCTGACGGATCGCTATGAATTCGTCAACGAGCAGGCGCCAAACGTAACGGCCGCGAGGGGTTCTGAGCCCGACCATCCTCTGCCATGAGGAAGGCCTTCAACCACGCCGTCGACATTGCGATCAAGGCGCTCGGTTCGCCGTTTGCGCTGGTCATTGCGGTTTTGATCATCGTGGTCTGGGTCGTGACCGGGCCAATCTTCGGCTTCTCGGACACGTGGCAGCTGGTCATTAACACGGGCACCACGATCGTCACCTTCCTCATGGTGTTCGTCATCCAGAACGCCCAGAACCGGGATTCGAAGGCAATTCACATCAAGCTCGATGAGCTCATCGAAGCGATGGAAGGCGCGCGCAATCGCATGGCACTGGCCGAGTCGGAGACGGACGAGGAGCAGGATCGGGACATCAAGGAGCTCGAGCGGCGCGCCGAGAGAGAGGCCGACTAGCCGTCGACGAGGCGAAGGCCGCTACCGGCAAAACCGGCTCAGGCGCTTCAGCGTTTCTTGCCGCGGCCCTCGCGCAGGACGCTGAAGAACATGAACAGGACGTTCTGCGGGCGCTCGGCCAGGCGGCGCATGTAGTACGGGTACCACTCCGTGCCGTATGGGACGTAGACGCGCACGGTCCAGCCCTCGGCGACGAGGCGCTCATGCAGGTCACGGCGCACGCCGTAGAGCATCTGGAACTCGAACCGATCCGGACCTATCCCGTTCTCGCGCACGAAGGCGATCGCCTCGTCGATCAGTACTTCATCGTGGCTCGCAATCGCGGGATATCGTCCGTCTTCGAGCAGGCGCTTCATCAGCGTGGAGTAGCTCGCGTCGACCTCGTCCTTGGTGGTAAGGGCGACCGTGCCCGGCTCGTCGTACGCGCCCTTGCACAACCGGACCCTGACCTGCTCGGCGATGAGCTGGTCGATGTCGGCCGACGAACGCCGCAGATAGGACTGGATGACCACGCCGACATCCGGGTAGTCGGCGTGCAGCGCACGGGCGACGGCGAGCGTCTTGTCGGTCTTGGTGTGGTCCTCCATGTCGACGCGCACGAAGGCACCGACCTGGCGCGCGCGGGTGACCACGCGACGCACGTTCTGGAGGCAGAAGTCGGGGTCTATCTCGAGACCCATCGCGGTCAGCTTGAGCGAGACATTTGCCTCGAGCCCGCGCTCGGCGAGGGCATCGAGCGTGGCGATGTAGCGATCCGCGGCGGCCAGTGCCTGCTCGCGCGAGGTGACCGATTCGCCCAGCACGTCCACCGTCCAGCGCATGCCCTGCGCGCGCAGTCCCTCGAGCACGGTCAGCGCGTCGGCAAGGGTGTCCCCGGCCACGAAGCGGCGCACCATGCGCCGCGTGATCGGGATCGCGGTCGCGATGCGGCCCAGGGAGCGGCGGTGCGCGGCCCACAGGAAGAAGGCACGCGAGATCTTCGCCGGCAGCTGGCCGCGATGACCGCGCGCGGCACGTAGATGGGCCTCCGCCTCGCGCCGCCGCGCAACTTCCGCGTTGATGGTCTCTGCCGGGATCACGCCATCGAGGTGGCCGTCGGCCTGCGGGTAGAGCCGGCAGCCCAGGTTGATGGGCAGGTCCGCCGGCGGGCGCACGACGTCGATGCCGTCGATGCGCAACGTGGGCGAGCCGTGAAACCCGAGACCAGCCGCGTCGTCCAGATCGCCCACATAGACGTGCTCGATGACCGGGCTGTGGCCGTTGTCAGTCAACGCGGAGCGCGCGATCTCCTCGGCCTGCTCGGCATGCGGGCAATCAGGAGTGGTCAGCAGCTCGACGCGCACGGTTAGCCGAGTATGCCGCGGCACGATGACGGCGAACGAGGGCCGAACGTCACTGCGCGAGCGTTCTCACGTCCCGGAAAGGCAGCCGATGACCTCGTCCGGCAGGCCCGGCTCGCCGCTATCGCCGTCGCCGGTGACGAAGTCATATGGCACACCTGCCCACTCGCCTGGCAGGCCAAGGTATGACTCGGGCGGTCCGTCGCCAGTGAAGCCTGTCCAGTCAGGCGACTCGTAGCCGCCGCTCGTGTAGGGCGCCACGGCACTGATGCCGCGAATGAGCTCCGTGCGCTGCTCGAGCAGCCAGCGTCCGGCAAAGGCAGGCTTGCTGACGAGCGAGCCGCGGACGTACCAGTAGTCGACGACGTCGTAATGCGGATCGATGATCCACGGCACGTCCGGGCCGGTGAAGTAGCGCATCTCGTCGACGGTCCAGTCGCCGGTGACGGCCATCTGGTCGTCCATCATCGACAGTGCGAGCTGGTACTCAGCTGACGCGGGGTCGGGCGAGATCCAGCCGTTCACGCAGCCAGTCGACGGAGTCGCGGAAGTCGGCATTGCCGAGGCCGTCGAGAGCGGGATCGCCGTGAGCGTGGGGGCCGGTGCCGTCGCGGTCGGTGCCAGCTCGGTGGCGGTCGGTGACGGTTTCCTGGTCGGTTGCGCGGTGGGTGGCGCGGGAGTCGGCGCGGGAGTCGGCGAGGGCAGTTGGAGCGATGACAGGTCGGTCAGCGGGATGCTGGCCGATGGCGACGGTTGCGGGCTGGCCTGGCAGGCTGCGGCCAGCAGCGCAAGGCAGGCCACGAGTGAGAGAACGCCGCGCATGCTCGGCATGATAGGTGCGCGTCAGTCTGTCGCGAGCGGCTCGGTATCCGATTCGAGGCTCCGACCGAGCTCCTCGGTCCGCCGGTATGCCGCCCAGACCGCCTCCGAGAGAACGGTGCGCAGCCTGCCCGACTCCAGCTCATGCAGCGCCGCCGCGCTCGTGCCGCCCGGCGAGGTGACCATGTTGCGCAGCTGCGCAGGGTGCATACCGCTCGACTTCGCGAAGAGCGTGCTGCCCTCGAGCGTCTCGATCACCAGGTCGTGCGCGATGTGGCGCGGGAAGCCCAGGTGAACGGCGGCGTCGATGAGCGCCTCCATCACGAGGAAGACGTACGTCGGACCTGTCCCGCTGACGGCCGTGGCCATGGCCACCAGCTTCTCGTCGTCGACTTCGAGCTGCGCGCCCAGCGCGCCCATCAGGATGCGTGCCTGCTCGCGCTGGGCGTCCGTGACCTGCGGCGTGGCATACCAGACGGTCATGCCCCGGCCCAGCTGCGCGGGCGTGTTGGGCATGCTGCGCACGATCTGGCCGTGGCCCAGCGCGTTGGCCAGCGCGGTCGTCGTGGCACCGGCGATGACGCTGATCAGCAGTTGCCCGTCGCGCAGCTGACCGTGCAGCTCGCGTCCGACGCGGACGAGCATCTGGGGCTTGATCGCGAGCACGACGATGTCTGCCCTCGCCACGGCCGCCGAGTTGTCGTCGACCGTCGCGACGCCGTAGGTCGCCGACAGCTGCTGCCGGCGTTCCGCGCGCGGGTGGCTCGCGACGAGCTGCTCCGGCCCGACGAGGCTGCCGCGCAGCAGCCCGGCAATCATGGCCTCGGCCATGACGCCCGAACCGACGGTGGCGACGGTCAGACCGGAAAGTGGCATGGCCGGGAGTCTAGCGATAGGTCCGGGTCGGGCTCCCGGGGCGTTTACTCGTTTTGCGAGTCATCCGTCCGTCGGACGTCGTCGACGCGGCCTTCGCGACGGCGGCGCCGCGCTGTGGTGACGCTTTTCGAGCTCGCACCGGCCGCGCCGAGCGCGGCAGATTGGTGGTATGGGCGCCCTCGGGCAGCTCCAGGAGCGGCTCGGCGGACGAATGACTCGATTAGCGAGTGGCTGAGCCGACCAGGAAGAAGCGCGGCGTGGTCTCGACCCGTGCATT
>CAYYVV010000020.1:6368-7821 GCA_964475245.1 uncultured Anaerolineaceae bacterium
AGCGAGTGGCTGAGCCGACCAGGAAGAAGCGCGGCGTGGTCTCGACCCGTGCATTCTGGAACCCGGCTCCGGCAAGGGCGCGCTCGAGCTCGGCCGGCTCGTAATAGATCTTGGGGATGACGAACTCCCGGTCCCCAACCTTGCGCAGTGACATGTCGTCGACCGGCGTGGGGTGGTTGGGGGCGCCAGACTCGGGGTCGCGGCGCGAGTCGATGAAAGCGACGGTGCCACCCGGCTCCAACCAGCGCAGACAGATGTCGAGGAACTCGCTGAGGCGGGTGCGCGGCACGTGGCTCAGCCAGAAGCCCATGAACAACGCGTCGACCCGGCGGTCGGGCTCGGCCCACGCATCGCGTACTGCGCTTGATGCGGTCAAACCCGCAGCGGCCAGCCGGTCACGGGCGATTGCGAGCGGCTCGTCGTTCGCGTCGTAAATCCATAGCGCTCCCATGCTCGCGAGCACGACCGACCACCAGCCGGTGCCCGCCGCGAGCTCGACAACCTCCCCACCGATGGGAAGGATTCGCAGCCAGGTCGCCGCCTGGTGCAGCTCGGCCGCCCAGTGCGCGTCGGCGTCCGTGCCATGGCTGTAGCGGCCGCGGCGCAGGTACCAGTCGTCGTACTCGGGCGCGCGTGCCGCGTAGTAGTCGCGCAGCGTTTCGTCGGCTGTCATGCCGTCGCGAGTCCCAGGACGAAGAAGCGCGACGTCTTCTTCACCTCTGCCGAGGCAAATCCGGCGGCCAGCAGCGCCGCTTCCAGCTCGTCAGGCTCGTAGAAGACCTTGACGATCTCGAACCGGCGACCGTCGTTCAGCTGGCGCGGCTGATGCTCATCGTCGGTCTGCTCGTAGTCGGGGTGGCCGGCCTCGTCGACGAACGCGAAGAGGCCGCCGGGCTTCAACCAGCGATGCACGATCGCCAGGAAATCCGGCAGGCGCTTGCGACGGACGTGGCTCAGCCACGCTCCGCAGAAGACGACATCGACCTGGCGATCAGGCTCGGCCCACGCATCGCGGATGTGGATGTGCGCGCGCAGGCCGTGGGCCAGCAGGCGGTCGCGCGCGCGCACAAGCACCTCGTCCGAGACGTCGTACAGCGAGAGCTCGCCCTTCTGGGCGAGCAGCGGCGACCACCAGCCAGTGCCCGCGGCGAGCTCGACGATCTCGCCGCTGACGGGCAGGTCGTCGAGCCACAGCGTGGCCGCGTCGAGGTCCGCCTGGAAGACGGCCTGCTCGAGCGGCGGCCGCTCCGTCGTCGTGTAGAACTCGTCGTACTCGGGTGCTCGGGCGGCGTAGTAGTCCTTGAGCGCCTGGCCCTCTGCCACCCGCTCGTCGGCTGCCGGCTCATCGGCGGCGTGGTCGTCTGCTGCCAGCGCGCGACGGCGCAGCCCTTCGCGCAGTCGGAAGCGCAGGAACTCGTTGTCCTGCGCGCGGCCGACGCAATCCGGGCACAGC
>CAYYVV010000020.1:7921-12740 GCA_964475245.1 uncultured Anaerolineaceae bacterium
TCGGAAGCGCAGGAACTCGTTGTCCTGCGCGCGGCCGACGCAATCCGGGCACAGCTGTGCCCAGCCCTCGAGATCGTCCGGGGTCCGCGTCGTGTGCGGCCGGCCGCACCACAGGCAGGCGAACGAGGCATGGAAGCCGGCGCGAGCCGGCACGTCCGTCAAGGCGCGGCGACCCTGACGAACGAGTTCTCGGGCACCTCGTCGCTGAACGCGCCGGGGTCGAACAGCTCGGCGAGTAGGGCGATGCCGTCGATGACGCGCGGGCCCGGACGGCTGAAGTAGGCAGAGCCGTTGAGCGCAAAGACCTGTCCGGCGCGCACCGCCGGCAGGTCGTCGACCCACTGTGGGCGGACGGCGTGGCCGGCGCGCCATTCATCGGCCGTGCGCGGGGCGTCGTAGCCGCACGGCATGAGCAGGAGCATCTCCGGGTCGACGTCGCGAACGTTCTCCCACGTCGTCTCGAGCGCCGGCTGGCCGGCACTGCCGAGCAGGTCCCAACCGCCGGCGCGGCGGACCTGCTCTGGCACCCAATGACCCGAGGCGAACGGTGGGTCGAGCCACTCCAGGGCGACGACGCGGCGCGGTGGGAAACCCGCCAGGCGCCGTTCCAGGACGCCGTTCTCGATGCGCGCCAGCCGCTCGCGCAGGATCTCGATCAGGCCGACCGCTTCGTCCTCCGCCTCGGCCATGGCACCGACGGTCGAGATGGAGTTGAGGATGCCCTCGATGCTCGTCGGCTCGAGACTGACGATCTCGCTCTGCGTGCCGGCCTCACGCACGGCCTGGGCGACGTCGCGATAGCTGACGGCGCACACCGTGCACAGCTCCTGGGTCAGGATCAGGTCGGGGTCCGCTTTGGCCAGGGCGTCGATGTCCAGGCGATAGATCGACTCGCCGCCATGGACCGATGCGGCAACTCGGTCGTTGATCTCGCGGCTCGTGGCGCCCGCCACCGCCCCAACGTCCGTGGTCAGGACGGGAATGTCGAGCGCTTCGGGCGGGTAGTCACACTCGTGCGTCCGACCGACGAGCTCGTCGCCCAGGCCCAGTGCGAAGCAGATCTCCGTCGCCGACGGCAGGAGGGACACGATGCGCACGCCGGGGAGGATAGGCCGTCGAATGAAAGGCCGGTCGTCACTTGGCCCTTTGCACCGACGTTCGGTAGGCTGGCGACATGACCCAGTCTTTGGCGCCAGCGCCGGCGTCCGCGCCCGCGGTGGTGGTCGACTCGGTCAGCAAACGCTTCGGCTCGACGGTCGTCGTCAGCGAGCTCTCGTTCGACGTCAGGCCGCACGAGATCCTCGGCTTTCTCGGACCCAACGGCGCGGGCAAGACGACGACGATGCGCATGATCCTCGACATCATCCGGCCCGACAGCGGCGCCATCAGCGTCTTCGGCCAGCCCGCCGGAGTCCAGCACCAGGGCCGCGTCGGGTACCTGCCGGAGGATCGGGGCCTGTACCGCGACGTCCCGATCGTCGACACGCTCACCTATTTCGGTGCGCTGCGCGGCCTGTCGACGAGTGAGGCACGCAAGCGCGCGACCAGGCTGCTGACAGAGGTCGGCCTGGGCGACGACCTGACCAAGAAGGGCGCCGAGCTGTCGCGCGGCATGCACCAGAAGGCGCAGCTGGTCGCGACGATCATCAACGAGCCTGACCTGCTCATCGTCGACGAGCCGTTCCAGGGCCTCGACCCGGTCAACGCGCAGATGCTCAAGGAGCTTCTCCTCGCGCAGCGCGATCGTGGCGCGGCCGTGGTCATGAGCACGCACGACATGGAGGACGCACAGCAGCTGTGTGACCGGATCGTGCTCATCGACGAGGGCAGGCGGCTGTTGTACGGCCGTGTCGACGACGTCCGCCACGCTTTCAGTGATGGCGCGGTCGAGGTGGTCGGCAAGAACCTGCCGACCGCAACTGGCGCGCTCGCCGCGGCCAGCCATTCCACGGCCTACGACGGCTCCGTGCGCTACCTGCTGCGTGACGGCCAGACTGCCCGGGACCTGTTCCGCGAGCTGGCCGCGACGCCTGCCGAGATCGAACGTTTCGCGGTCGAGGCACCCAACCTCGCCGAGATCTTCGTCCGTGTCGTGGCCGGCGACTCGCGCCGCGAGAGCGTGGCGTGAACAAGGACTTCGTGCGCCTGGTCGCCCTCGTCGCGCGGCGCGATTACCTGCGCACCGTGCGCCGGCGCGGTTTCGTCGCCGGCACGCTCCTGCTGCCACTGGCGATGGGCCTCATCTTCGCCATCCAGAGCCTCAGCTCTTCATCGTTCACCTCGACCAGCGGTCCGGTCGTTGTCGTCGACGAGTCGGCCATTCCCCTCGCGGTCGAGACGCTGGTGACGCCCGACGTCGTCGTTGTCTCGCACGCGCAGGCCGACCAGCGCCTCGCCGACCGCACGATCTCCGAGTACTACCTCGTGCCTTCGGCGTGGCCCGCCCAGCCGACGGTCCTCGTCGTCCAGTCGAGCCAGCCAGACGGATCCCGATCTGGCCTGGCCTTCGCGCGCAACGCCGCCGCACAGAGCGAGGTCGATACCGTGCTGCGCCTGTCGCTCGTGCGCGCCTCGGGCGTGCCCGACAGTGTCCTAGCCCAGCTCGTCACGCCGGTCAACTATCAGACGGTGAACGGCAGCGGCGGAGCCACGAGTGACGCAGAGATCATCAGCTCGTTCCTCGTGCCCTACGCCTTCACGCTGATCTTCATGCTCAGCATCTTCATCACCAGCGGCTACCTCCTCCAATCGGTGACGGAGGAAAAGGAGAACCGCGTGGTCGAGATCCTGCTCAGCTCGATCCCGGCACTGCCGTTGATGGCGGGCAAGGTCCTGGGCCTTGGGCTGGCAGGCCTTACCCAGGTCGCGATCTGGGTCACGACAGCACTCGTGGCGCTGCCGATCATCAACAGCCAACTCTCGTTGAGCATCGTGGTGGCGCCGATCACGCTCGTGATCGCGGTCGTCTTCTTCGCCCTGGGCTACATGGGCTACGGCGCGATCTACGCCGCGGTCGGCGCCCTGTCACCCGGCGCGCGCGAGGCCCAGCAGTACGCGAGCGTCTTCGGCATCATCGCCGTCATTCCGATCGTGCTCCTGCCGGTGTTCCTGACCGATCCCGGCGCGCCGCTCGTGATCGCACTGTGTCTGCTGCCGCTCACGGCACCCGCGGCAATGCTCGCCCTGCTCTCGTCGTCGGCTTCGCCGCCGTGGCTGCTGCTCGGCCTGTCGTTCGCGTCGCAACTGCTGTTCGTGATCGTCGCCACGATCGCGACGGGCAGGATCTTCCGCGCGACGCTATTGCTCTACGGGGTCAGGCCCAGCCTGCGCCGGATCGCCGGCGCGGTGCTCGCGCGCTCGTAATCAGTCCGGATCAGGCCGGCGGCTTCCACTCGTCGAGCGTCTGGCGGGCCGAGTCCTTGTCCTTGAACCAGCGCGCGTTGAGCTCGGTGTACTGCGCCCATTCGGCGGGCAGCGAGTCCTCGGGGAAGATCGCGTTGACCGGGCACTCGGGCTCGCAGGCGCCGCAGTCGATGCACTCGTCAGGGTCGATGAACAGCATCCGATCCGTTCCCTGATCGAAGTGGATGCAGTCCACGGGGCAGACCGCGACGCACGATTGGTCGATGACGTCGATGCACGGCTCGGCGATCACATACGTCATCCGGATCTTCTCCTGTGTGGGTGGGAGCGCAATCTTAGCGACTGTCCGCCACGAGGTACGGGCCTCAGCGGATCAGCACGACCTGTCCGACCATGCCTGCCTCCTCGTGGCCGGGCAAATGACAGATGAGCTCGAGCTGCTCGTCAGCCGGCACGTGGTAGATCACGGTCGTCGACGCTCCCGACGGAAGCGCGATATGCAGGCCGCCGACCGACGGATCGACGCTCGCCGGCGGTGACGTCGCGAAGGCCGCCGGCGGCGTCGCTGCCGCGTCCGCGGCCGTCCATGCCAGCTGGACGGCCGCGTCGCCCAGGACCAGCTCGTGATCGATCATGCCCGCGTTGAAGACGGTCAGGCGGACCGTCTCGCCCGGGAAGAGATAGAGCGGCGTCGGGTCGAAGTGATAGTCGCGCATGATCACGCTGACGTCCCGTGGCTGGGCGTCCGTGCCGGCGACCATCGACGGCGCCGGGGTTGGAGCGGGCGCTCCTGCGAGCGCGGCGCCGAGCAGCACCAGGCTCACGATGAGCGCCGCGCCCACGACGAGCACCACGACAGGGCCGCGCGAGACATGACGCTCCGTGTTCAGCTGGGACGACGGGTTTTGGGGTTCCGGCACGCCTCCAATCTAGGCGGCTCCGGGCGGCGACGCACTGCCGCGCAGGCGCTACCAGCGGAAGGGAATGTCCTGTGCCTGGGCCACGGTGTGGGTGACCGTCGGGCCGTTCACGCCGAGCGCGTACGCGAAAGCGAGGGCGACGACACCCAGCACGACGAGCGCGACAACGAGCCCGAGCAGCAGGCCTGGCCGGAAGCGGGGCAACGATACGACGAGCATGGCTCTCCATTCCTCTCACCTGGTCGGCGGTGCGGACGCGGGTTTCAACCCGTCCGGTGCCGCGGAAGGTTAGGAATGGGTGCTTAGCACGCCGTTACGCGTGACTTATCGAGCGCTTATCTAGGCGTGGATAACCCTTGGCCACGAGCCTTCAGGATCGAGCCCTAGCGGCGGCTCTCGAAGCAGTCGCTGCAGTAGACCGGCTTGGCACCCGACGGTCGGAACGGCACGCTTGCGGTCTTGCCACAATTCGCGCATACGGCCTCGAACATCTCGCGCGACCGACGCTCGCCACCGCCGGACGAGTAGCCACCGCC
>CAYYVV010000020.1:12840-15249 GCA_964475245.1 uncultured Anaerolineaceae bacterium
ACCGACGCTCGCCACCGCCGGACGAGTAGCCACCGCCGGACGAGTAGCCACCGCCCGAGTAGCCACCGGCCGATTGCCCGCCCGAGTAGCCACCGGCCGATTGCCCGCCCGAGTAGCTATCGCCGCCATAGCCACCGCTGTTGCCGTAGCTCGAGCCGCCATATCGGCCACCCGAGCCGGCAGAGCTCGACTCGCCGTAGTCCGTCGAGCGCGAGCGTTGCGCCTTGCGAATCTGACGGCACGCGACGCAGCGCTTGGGCGACTCGGTGAAGCCGCGCTGTGCGTAGAACTCCTGCTCACCGGCAGTGAACGTGAACTCCTGGCCGCAATCGACACAGGCAAGAGACCGATCCGTATACACCTGAAAAAGCAAACCTCCCTCTCCTCAGAACCGCCGCGACTATATCCACGCACGGCGCGGAGTCAACCACCCACCTGGGCCGCAGACCGCGCGCGTGGTGTTTTGCGCCTATTTCACCTGTTCGCAACGGCCGCGCTGGCAAGTACATTGCGCGCACATGACCGACCGGCTCGTCACCCGCGGTTTCGTCGGCCGCCGCCGTTCGCCCGAGCGCGGCCAGCGCGTGCCGCCCGGCCAGTACATCACGACCGACTTTCCCGTCCTGTCCGCAGGCCCGACGCCGCACTCGCCACTGGAACGCTGGAGCCTGTCCATCGAGGGCCTCGTCAACGAGCCGCGCAGCTGGTCGTGGCAGGAGTTCACGGCGCTGCCGTCGCGTGACTTCGTGGTCGACATCAGCTGCGTGACGAAATGGACCAAGCTCGACATGCGCTGGCACGGGGTGAGCGTCGACACGCTGCTCGAGTCGGTCGAGCTTGACCGCAAGGCCGCCTTCCTGATCGCCTTCTGCGACGGCGGCTACACGACCAACCTGCCCCTCGCCGACGTCGTCAACGATCAGGCCTTCGTCGCCTTCGGCTATGACGGCGCGCCGCTGACGCCCGAGCACGGCGGCCCCGCGCGCCTGGTCGTGCCCCATCTCTACTTCTGGAAGAGTGCCAAGTGGATCCGCGGTCTGCGCATCGTCGAGCGCGACCAGCCCGGGTTCTGGGAGTCGTTCGGCTACCACAACCGGGGCGACCCGTGGCTCGAAGAACGCTACTCGGGCGACTAGGAGGCGGCCGGTGGCGACGATCAGCTGGCAGGTCGCGACGGTCTCGGCGCTCCACGACGAGACGCCGCGCGTCAAGACGATCTCACTCGACGTCCCGGGCTGGACGACGCACCGGCCCGGGCAGCACGTCGACATCCGCCTGACGGCACAGGACGGCTACCAGGCCGAGCGCAGCTACTCGATCGCCTCGGCGCCCACGGGCCAGCCGATGATCGACCTGACCGTCGAGCGCGTGACCGACGGCGAGGTTTCGCCGTTCCTGATCGACGAGCTGATGCTCGGTGACCGCTTCGAGGTGCGCGGGCCGATCGGTGGCTACTTCGTGTGGGACGCGGCGGCCGCCGACCCGTTGCTGCTGATCGCCGGCGGCTCGGGCATCGTGCCGCTGATGGCCATGATCCGCCACCGGGCGCGAGTCGCGGCCGGCGCGCCATGCACGTTGCTGTACAGCTCGCGCAGCTCGGACGATGTCATCTACGCCGATGAGCTCGGCGCGCTCGCCGGCCGTGCCGACGGCCTGCGCGTGGTCCAGACCCTGACGCGCGCCCAGCCGCCCGGTTGGACCGGCTATGCGCGGCGCCTCGACATGGCCATGATCGGTGACGTGCTCGAGACCACCGGCCGAATGGCGCAGGCATTCGTGTGCGGGCCGACGCCACTGGTCGAGGCGGCCGCGGAAGCACTCGTCGGCCTTGGGCTCGCACCGGGCCAGGTCAAGACCGAGCGCTTCGGACCGAGTGGAGGCTGACGATGGCGGATGATCCCTACGCGCTCGATGCCAACGCGGTGGCGGGCATGCTCAACGAGATCTTCGGCTCCGAGATGACCGCCGTTGCCAGTCGCTGCGGCCACTGCGGCAACCGCGCCCAGGTCGGCACGCTGCGCGCCTACGGGTTGAACGGGCCGGGCGTCGTGCTGCGCTGCTCGCAATGCACGGAGATCGTGCTGCGTCTCATGCGCCGCCCGGACGGATCGTTCCTGGTCGATGCGCGCGGAGCGTCCTACCTACGACTGTAATCCGGTGCCCATGCCCTCGGGCCTGTAGGCCGGATCGAGGTAGTGCTCGGGGTCATCCTTGAACTCGAGCATGCAGCCCTTGGCGCAGAAGTAGTAGGTCTGTCCGTCGTGCTCGGCTGTCCACTGCGCGTTTTCAGTGTCGACTTCCATGCCGCACACCGGATCGATTGCCATTGCCATCTTCATCTCCATTGCAGACCACTATCCTCGCGCCAATGAGCCAGGAACGCCGTCCCCGGACCAAGCCGACGGAAGA
>CAYYVV010000020.1:15349-46595 GCA_964475245.1 uncultured Anaerolineaceae bacterium
CTATCCTCGCGCCAATGAGCCAGGAACGCCGTCCCCGGACCAAGCCGACGGAAGATCGCAAGCTTCTCCGTGCAACGCCCTACGCCGACACGTCTTTCCTCGACAGTGACGCGTGGCGCGCGCTGCGCATCCAGGGCGAGGTGATCGAGGGCTTCGACTCGCTGGCGCGCCTCGGCCCGGCGGTGAGCATCTTCGGCTCGGCGCGCGTTGCGGCCAGCGACCCGTCCTATGCCGCGGCCCAGGATCTGGGTGCTCGCCTCGCGCGCAAGGGCATCACGGTCATCACCGGCGGCGGACCCGGGATCATGGAGGCGGCCAACAAGGGCGCTCTGGAGGCCGGCGGCGTGTCGGTCGGCCTGGGCATCGAGCTGCCCCACGAGCAGCGCATCAACGACTACTGCAACCTGGCCCTCAACTTCCGCTACTTCTTCGCGCGCAAGCTGATGTTCGTCAAGTACGCGCAGGCCTTCGTCATCTTCCCCGGCGGATTCGGCACGTTCGACGAGCTGTTCGAATCGCTAGTGCTCGTCCAGACGGGCAAGATCGACCATTTCCCGGTGATCCTGTACGGCAGTGCCTACTGGCAGCCACTGCTCGACTGGATGCGCGACACGGTCGTCGCCCACGCGATGATCGCGCCCGCCGATCTTGAGCTGTTCCGGATCACGGACAGCCTCGACGAGGTCGTCGCCTGGACCGAGCAGTCCTTCGTCGAGGCGGACGATGCGGCCAGGGCGGCCGATGCGAGCCCGGTGGGGAGAGAGACAGCGGAGGCCGCGCAGGAGCGCCGCCACCAGGGGTCGGGCCGGCCCGAGTAGCGGGCCTGAGTTCGCGCCGGCCGGCCACCGGCCGCTAGCGGCTGGGCGTCAGTGCCTCCCGCAGCTGGAGCTGGCGCATCACGTCGGCGCGCGTGAGCATGCCGACGAGCTGGCCGCCGTCGAGCACCGGCAGCTGCTCGAGATCGTGCTCGGCCAGCAGATCGATCGCCTCGAGCACGCCCGTGTCGCCGCTGACGGTATAGAGCCCGTCACGGCCGCCCATGATCTGGGCGACGAGAACCTGGCGGCGCTGATCGACCGGCACCTTCATGACGTCGCCCATGGTCACCATGCCCACGAGCCGCGTGTTGTCGACCACCGGCACGGCGCGCAGGTTGCGCGGCAGCATGTACTGCTCGACGAGCTCGGCAACGCTCGTCCCAGGCGCGACGGTGACCTCGACCGGGCGGACGACGTCGCGTGCCTTGACGCGGCCCAGGCGCTCCTCGAGCACGACCTGCTCGACGCTCGCCGACGCGGCCGTGTTGAGGAACCAGGCGATCGCCGCGAACCAGACGCCGTTGAGCACGTCGCCCTGGACGAATAGCAACAGGCCAAGGCCGAAGAGCAGCCACGCGGCGAGCTTGCCCACGTTGGCCGCCCACTGCGTCGCACGGCGCAGGTTGTGCATCGTGCCCCACAACACGGCGCGCAGCACCCGGCCGCCATCGAGCGGGAAGCCGGGCACGAGGTTGAACAGGCCGAGGCTCAGGTTGACCAGGAACAGGTAGGAGACGATGACGTCGAAACGCAGGTCGTCAACCATGCTCGCGAGCACGAACATGAGTGCCGCGAGGGCGAAGCTGGTGAGCGGCCCGACGATGGCGACGAGAAACTCGGTGCGCGGGGACTCGGGCTCGCCGGTCAGGTTGGAGACACCGCCGAAGACGAAAAGCGTGATCGAGCGAGGGTTGAGGCCGCGCGCCTTGGCCACGAACGAGTGGGCAAGCTCGTGCACGAGCACCGAGGCGAAGATCAGCAGCGCGGTGAGCGCGCCCAGCAGCCAATACTGGATCTCCGGCTCGCGGCCCAGCTGATCGGGCAGCATGTACTGGCTCAGCGCCCACGTCACCAGGCCGAAGATGATCAGCCAGCTGTAGTGGATGCCGACCTCGATCCCGGCGATCGTGAACAGCCGGATCGAGTTGCGCATCACGCGCCGACGATAGCCGATGCTACGGTTCGCGCATGCGTGTCGCCCTGGCCACGGACCATGCGGGTTTTCCCCTCAAGGCACCGATTGCCGACTGGCTCACCGCGAACGGCCACGAGGTCGTCGACTTTGGGGTCGACACCGACGCGGTGCCGGTCGACTACCCCGACTACATCGCGCCGGCCGCGCGAGCGGTCGCCGCAGGCGACTGCGAGCGCGCGATCGTCCTGGGCGGCAGCGGCACGGGCGAGGCGATCGTGGCCAACAAGGTGCACGGCATCCGCTGTGTCGAGGCGACCGACCCTGTCACCGCGCGACTCGGCCGCGAGCACAACGACGCGAACGTCCTGGCAATGGGCGCGCGTATCGTCGGCCGCGAGGTGGCCCTGGGCTGTGTCGTGGCATTCATGGCCGGCGAGTTCCAGGGCGGCCGCCACGTCGCCCGGATCGCCAAGATCACGCAGCTGGAACAGTCGGAGTCGAGCCCGCGCTGACCGCGATGTCGTGCAGCGCGAGCGCCTGGGCGACAGTCGCCGCGCCCGCCCAGTGCTCGGTCAGCCGGCGCGTGTCAGCCTCTGACGGCATGCCCGCGCCATACAGCCGGCCGACCGCCTTGCGCACGCCGAGATCACCGGCAACGACCCGAGGCCGGCCGAGCGTCCGGGCCAGGAACCACTCGGCACTCCAGCGGCCGATGCCCGGCAGGCGCGTCAGGCGAGCGATCAGCGCATCATCGTCGAGGCGCTCCAGATCGTCCCGCTCGAGCTCGCCGGCCGTTGCGGCCCGCGCGGTCGCGACGACCGCGCGGGCCTTCGCGTACGTCAGCTGCAACGCACGCAGCTCATCGACGCTCGCTACCGCCAGCGCCTCGCTGCGCAGGACGTAAACGAAGTCAGTGCCAATCTCGAGCCGCGTCCCGTAAGCCAACGCGAGGCGCTGGCGAATCCGGGCGGCAAAGGCGAGGTTGATCTGCTGCGCGCTGATCGAGCGCACGAGGGCATGGAACGGGTCGGGGATGAGCACGGGCACGAGTCCCGGGTAGCGCTCGGCCAGCTGCGCGATCGCGGGATCACGCGCGCTGAGCACGCCAAGCTCGTCAGTCTGGGTCACGAACGTGGCCAACACGAGCGCAGCCGCGGCGTCGGGGGCCGCCCCGTTCACGCGCAGCTCGAGCCTGTCGGTGGGTTCCCGGGGAACCTCAGCGGCGAACGGCAGTGCTGGTTGGTCGGCCGCCACGTGGATAGTGCGCAGCAGGCGGTGGCCGTCGAATCGGTCGATCAGGTCATCACCCCAGCGCCCGAGCGGCGCCAGGCTCGCGCCGAAATCGATCTTGCGCGTGAAGGAGAGGCTGACGCTCAGGGCCACGACACAAATAATGAGCCGGGCAGGTGCGCGCGGCGAGGGTCAGGCCGGCAACGCCTCGCTCTTTGCGACCAACTCCAGCGCCCGGCGCACAGCGCTGATCAGGCCAGCCGCGCTTGGCGCGCCATCGAGCGGAACCACGGCGTGTACGCCTGTCGTCCGCTCCCATTCGAACTCCATCCCTGGCGACGTGAGCACGATCGGCGTCCCGGGATTCTGCTCGCGCAACTGCTCGATCAGGTTGCGCTCAGATTCGGAGTCGCCGGACGACCAGACGTCGTAGACGAGGACGTCCGCGCCTTCAACGGCCGGACAGGGCTTTCCGTACAGGATCGGGCACGGCCCATGCTGCGGCCCGGCGCATTGCTCGACGCTGAAACCAGCCTGACGCAGCCAGTCGGATTCCTGGTCGGCCATATCGGGGTCGTGATGGACTACGACGACGTGGGTCATTGGAGCACCTCCGCTCCGGTGGCGCGACGCACGCGCTGGAATGTCCGAAAGGTCGCCCCGCGGCACTCCGGCCGCGTAGGGTCAAACGGCCCGTTTTGGCGCCCTTCGGCACGTGCGAGCGGCAGGCTGCGCTATCGTTTCAAGAGCTAGCGGGAGTAACTCAGTTGGCAGAGTGCCTGCCTTCCAAGCAGGTTGTCGCGGGTTCGAGCCCCGTCTCCCGCTCCACTTCCCCTCGGCACCGCAGCGTCTCTTCGTGCTGCAACACACTCGCAAGTCAGTGGCGTCTCCCTATGGGGCAATGCCACTGCCCGCGGCGTGCAAAGTGGGTGCGTCGAGTCGAGCTGACCCTGGGGCTCGGCGCTGGACCGAGCGAACGGGGGGACGGCTCGACCCGACAGCGTCCTGCCAGTCCGTTTGCCCGAACGGCTGGCGGGCTCCTTGCCTCAACCGCGTGCGGATGTCACGCCGCGTTGGCGACAGCCTTGTCGATCATCGACTTGGCGGCGTTGATCGGAATGGCGAAGCCGATTCCTTCAGCGGAGCGCGAGACCGCCGTGTTCATGCCGATCACCGCGCCTGATTCATCGATCAACGGCCCCCCGCTGTTGCCCGGGTTGATCGCGGCGTCGGTCTGGATCAGGTTGGACAGGTCTTCCTGCGCGCCGCTCGAATCGTCGCCGACCGTGATGCTCCGGTCGAGCGCGGAGACGATGCCGCTCGTGACCGTCTCGGTGAACTCGCCCAGCGGACTGCCGATGGCAAGCACGCTCTGCCCGACCTGGATCTTGTCCGAGTCGCCCAGCGTGGCCGGCGTCAGGTTTCCGCCGGTCGCGCGGATGATGGCCATGTCGTGCTGCGTGTCCGTGTCGACGACCGTCGCGTCGAGGGTCTGACCATCCGACGTCGTCACGGTCAGCGACTGTGCGCCTTCAACGACGTGGTTGTTGGTCAGGATCAGGCCATCCGCTGATACGACGATGCCCGATCCGACGCCGGTGGTGGGGATGTTGAAGACGGAGTACCCGCGACCCTGATCGATCTGTGAGGTGACCGTCACGACCGACTTCGTGGCGCTGGCGACGACGGTGGCCAGATCGCCGTTGGTGGTGCTGACGACGGGCTGCGCCTGCGTCCCGGCATCGGCCGGCTGCGTGGCGACGGGTTGCACTGACACCATGGGTCCGACGCCAAAGGCAGAGGCGAGGCCGAAGGTGGCGGCAGAGGCGACGGCGGCGGACAGGACCGCCACGCCGACCAGGGCCGCGAAAGAAGGTGAGCCGCGGCGGGCTCGGACCGGAGCGACCGACGGCGCAGACGGCACGGCCGGATTAGCGTCGTACGGCGGATAGATTGGGTCGTGCATGAACGCGTTCTAGCCGCCGACCCTTACAGGATGCTGTGTGCACACTGTGCCGGCCACGCGAACGATGTCACGGCGCCAGCCGGTCAAGCGGGACGAGCCAGGCGCTGATCGTGCTGGTCACGTCGACGTCGTCCTCGATGTCGGGCTGGTAGGCGGTGAAGATCACGAGACCGTTGGAGCCCAGCGCCGACGCGCCGTATTGCGTGAACGAGCCGCCAACGTCACCGGCGCTGCGCCACGTGTGGCCATCGGCAGATGCCCAGGCGCGCAGAGTCTGGGACTCGAGCGTGGGATCGTTCGGGTCGAAAGTCGAACCGACGGCAACGTACTCATTCGCGGCCGCGTGGACCTCAGTCATCAACGCGTTCTGGAAGGAATCGTCACTCGGCGACTGCGTCCAGGTCAGCCCATCAGCGGAGCTCAGCGCGAGGGCAATGTCCGGAACATCGTCGGTCTCGAAATTGCCCACACCCACGTAGCCCGCGGGGCCCAGGCAGATGTCATCGATCTCGCCGTTGGGCACGCTGGGCAAGGTCGCGGCCGTGAACTGGGAGCCGTTCGTTGAGGTCGCTCCGATCAACGACAGCTCGTCGCTCTGAGCGTCGTTGCTCGTCCCGAACGCGAGCACACCCGGTCCACCGGCCGTGGCCGAATAGACCGGGTCCATGCCCGCCAGGTCCGTCGCGGGCGTCCACGCCAGCCCGTCGCTGCTCGTCCACAGCGTCGTCGTCACGTTCGTGTCGCCCGCGCTGCCCCACGCGACGAGCAGGTTGTCTGAGGCCCTGACGCCGTCGAAGGTGGCATGCTGGATGTCGGCCGTCTGCTGGAGCTGCTCCCAGCCACCACCGTTCGACGAGCGATAGACGACGGTGCCCGCGCTGGGCGCGTCGACGCAGTCCGGATTGATGGCGAAGTCGCACGTTGACATGTAGCCGACGACATAGATGTCGGAACCCATGGTCACCACGTCGGTCAGCGTGGTGTCCGTGAACGCCGGATCGGACGACTCCTGCCAGGTCAGCCCGTCGGTCGTCGTCCAGACGATCCCCTGGCGCAGGCCGAAGTAGTCCTGACCTGGCATCCCGCCGAAGCCGACGGCGAGGAAGCCGTTGGCGATGGGCACGACGCTCGTCACCTCGAAGGCGTCCGACGCCGGGAAGCCGGTGATCTGCTCGCCGATTCCGGGCGGCGGTGGCGTGGCCGAGCCGGTTGGCGTGGCCGAGCCAGCTGGCGAGGATGACGCGGGTGCGCTGCCACTTGGCAATGCCGAGGGCGTGAACGATCCGGCGGCCGGCGGCGACTCGACGTCCGGCGGCGACGATTCCTCGCCGCCCGAACGGACGGCAGGAAGGACGGGCGTGCCGGGAACGTGGCTCGCGCGGGACGGAAGGGTCGGACGAAGTGCCTGGGCTGTTGGGCCGCAGGCAGCCACGAAGGCGAGCACGACCAATACACCAGCCAGCCTTTTGAACGCAGTCATGGCGCTATGTTCGGCTACGCGGCGCCAAGCCGTCACGCCAGCGCCTGGATGTGCTGCGCGGCCGTGATCAACTCACGTTCGTCCGGGCCGCGCAGGACATATCCGTGGTCGCCCATGGCCGCGGCAAAGACGCTGTCCATGCGCGACTCGAAGACGATCAGGGACCTGAATTCGCGCATCAGCTCGGCGTGCGAGAGGGCATAGCGGCGGGCGTCGCGGCGCATCACGTACAGGCACGCGTACGGCCGCGTGACGACCGATTCGAAGCTGCCCCGGACGACAACGTTGGCCCACTCCTGGTAGATGTCGATGTCGTTGGCGAAATTCATCATGTCGACCGACAGGCCGCCGGGCGGCCGCATGTTGACCTCGAGCGCGACGAGCCGCCCGTCGGCGAGCCGGAACATCTCGAAATGGAATGGCCGCTCGCGCAGGTCGAAGGCATGGGCCATCAGCCGCCCGACCTTGAGCACGTCGTCGGGGATCGCGCGGCTGATCCAGTAGAAGAGATCGACCTGCTCGTTGACCGATTCCATGACCCCGGCCGAATAGGTGAAAGTCGAGTCGAAACAGATCTCCCCCTGGCGCCCGGCAAGCCCGTCATAGGTCACGATCTGGCCGCTGACGAACTCCTCGACGATGTAGTCGGTCGCCGGCTTGTCGCGCAGGTAGCGCTCGAGATCGGCGTCGTCGGTCAGCTTGAACGTGCGCGCGGCACCGACACCGACGTCTGGCTTGGCGACGACCGGGTAGCCGATCTCGGCGATCCAGCGCCTGAGCGCCTGCGGGGTTCGGCACACCTGGCCGCGGGCGACCGGGATGCCGGCGGCGATGAAGCGCCTCTTCATCAGCGACTTGCGCTTGACCGCGGCGATCGTCCGATCGTCGAGTCCTGGGATATTGAACTCCGTGCGCAGCCTTGCTTCGGTCTCGAGCCAGTGCTCGTTGAGCGAGTCGATGCGATCGAGCAGCCCGTGGCGATTGATGAACCAGCCCAGCGCTCGCACCAGCTGCTCGTGATCGGCGAGATCGTCGACGCGGTAGTAGTCGTCGAGCGCGTCGCGCAACTCCGCCGGCAGCTGCTCCCACGCCTGATCGGCGATGCCCAGCGTCGTCGCCCCGGCGTTGCGCAGGCCAATCACGAAGCGAAACCAGGTCGGCGGGAAGTGCGGCGAGAGGAAGACGACGTTCAATCGCGCCTCTCGGGCAGGAGCAGCAGGTCGGTCTCGACGAGGCGGCCGTCGCGTGCCAGGCGCCGGATCGCGCTTGCCGGCTGGAAGCGCAGGCGGTTGGTCAGCGCGCACCAGCCAAGGTCGACCATGACTGCGTAGTGCTCGGCAAGCAGGTCCTCGAGGTTTCGGCGGTCGGCAGGCGACATCATCTCGGTGCCGTACTCGATGACGAGTGGCACGCGTGCGGCAAGCAGGCTCGTCGCGCCGCGCAGCACCTCCAGCTCGTGGCCCTGGACGTCGATCCAGGCCAGGCCCAGGTCGTCGATCGGGATGTGCCCCGCGGCGACCTCGACATCGAACGTCCGTGCCGGCACGGGCACTGTGCGCGCCGCCTCTGCCGCAGAACCGTTGCCGACGATGCGGTTGTCGCCGGCGTTGTGATCGCCGAGCTGCAGGGCCAGCTCGCCGGGCTCTGCCGAAAGCGCGACGTTGTAGGCGCTGATCCTGCTCGTCAGCGAATTGCGCTCGATGTTGCAGGTCAGCAGCTCGAACGAGAACGGGTCCGGCTCGTAGGCCACGGCACGGCCGAAGCCATGCGCCGATACGGCGGGCAGGGCATAGACGCCGAAGTTGGCGCCGACCTCGACGAACGTTCTGCCGCGATACGGCTGGCCATACCTGTCGAGGGCGTCGAACACGGTGCCGACCATCAGCGGATCCCAGTCGCCGGAGATGTACACCGAGCGCGCGATGGTCAGGTCGGACGTGCTGACCAGCACACGCAGGCCAGCCATGTGGACGTCGACCGTCGGCTGCTGGTCGCGCAGCCTCAGGAAGCGAGCACTGCGCAAGAAGAAGTTCGGCACTGGCCGGCGGTCACGGAAATGGTGCTGATTGCGCAGCCAGCCATATGCGACACGAGCCGCGGCCTCGGCGAGCGGATGAAGCGGCACGCGCGAGCGCTGGTCGTCGTACGCCACTGTCGGCCGGCGTCGCAACGAATCCGATTGGCTCAAGGCCGGCCGAGTGTAGCCGCGCACGTTATGGGAGCTGTGGTCTCATTGGGTGAGCCGTGAAGATTGCCCTCGTTGCGCCTCCCCTGCTGCCCGTTCCGCCTGTTCGTTACGGCGGCATCGAGCGCATCGTGGGCGTGCTCGCCGACGGCCTCCAAGCGCGCGGGCACGAGGTGACGCTCTTCGCGCCGGGCGACTCGCACGTCGCGTGCGATCTCGTCGCGACCGTGCCTGCCGGGCTCTGGAACGACGGCTTCCATCCCGAACCGCGGCCGTTCTACGAGCGCACGACCGAGATGGTTCTCGAGGCGGCCGAGCAGTTCGACGTCATCCACGGTCATCTCGACCAGCTCGGCTTCGAGCTCGCCGAGCGCTCGCCGGTGCCGATCGTGAGCACGATCCACGGACGAACGGACATCGATCCGATCGCGGGCTGCATCAGCCGTTATCCCGAGACGCCGCTCGTCGCGATCTCGAGCAGCCAGCGCGCGTTCGCACCCTCCGGCAACTGGGTTGCCATGGTCCATCACGGGCTGCCTTTCGACGGCGTCACGGCCGGCACTGGCGAGGGAGGCTACCTGTGCTTCGTCGGCCGGCTATCGGCCGACAAGGGCGTCGCCGAAGCGGTCGAGCTCGCCCGCCGCTCCGGCCGGCGTCTGAAGATCGCGGCCAAGGCCATCGCTCCGAACGAGCGCGAGATCTACGACACGGTCGTCGCGCCGGCGGAGCGCGAGGGCGTGGTCGAGTACATGGGCGAGCTCGACGAGCGCGAGCGTGACGAGCTCTTCGGGCATGCCCTGGCGACGGTCATGCTCAGCCGCTGGCCGGAGCCGTTCGGCCTCGTCGCGATCGAGTCCCTCGCGACCGGCACGCCGGTCATCGCCGCGCGGTCAGGCGCGCTGCCGGAGATCGTCGTCGACGGCACTGACGGCTTCGTGGTCGCTGACCTCGACGCGGGCGCTGCCGCAGTCGAGCTCGTGGCGCGGCTTGATCGCGCGCGAATTCGGGCCAGGGCGCTCGAGCGGTTCTCGGCCGCGCGCATGATCGACAGCTACGTCGGCGTCTACGAGCGCCTCGTGTCGGGGTCGGCTCACAGGGAGCTCTAAACGAGCCGATGTAACGTAGAAACAGCTGGCGCGCCGTTCGGCGTGCCGTAGGAGGCTTGTTGTTTCGGTGGGTTTTCTGCCCTACGTCCTGCTCGTCATGGTCCCCGGCCTGCTGCTCACGCTGTGGGCCGCGCACCGCGTTCGCTCGACCTACTCAAAGTGGGCCAAGGTCGATTCGGGAATTTCGATGTCCGCCTTTGACTTTGCCCGTTACCTGCTCAACGCGCAGGGCCTGACCGAGGTCAAGGTTGAGCCGACACCCGGCACCCTGACCGACCACTACGACCCCCGCACGCGCGCGCTGCGCATCAGCACCGGCGTCGCGGCGCGCCAGCAGCCGAGCCCGCTCGGCGGTGGCATGGGCCGGACCATGGGCCGCGGTTTTGGCGCCCCGATGGGCGGCGGTTCCGGCGCGCCGATGGGCGGCGGTTCCGGCGCGCCGATGGGCGGCGGTTATGCCTACGGCGCATCGGCCGTGCCCGGCGCGACGGCGGTGCCCGGCGCGACCGAGCCGCTCAACGGCCGGCTGTCGGTTGCGCAGGTCGCCGTCATCGCCCATGAGGTGGGCCACGCCCAACAGCACGCCAGCCACGACCCGCTGATGGCACTGCGCCAGACCATCGTCCCGGTCGCCCAGTTCGGCTCGACCATCGCGCCCTGGCTGCTCATCGCCGGTCTCTTCCTGCGCATCACCAACCTGATGCTGGTCGGCCTCGTCTTCTTCGCGGCCGCGGTCGCGTTCACGTTCATCACCCTGCCGGTCGAGTTCGGCGCCAGCCGGCGTGCCCTCGCGTTCGTGGAGCCGATGGGCCTGACCGGTGAGCGCGCGGACGGTGCGCGTCAGGTTCTCGGCGCAGCCGGCTGGACCTATGTGGCTGCCGCGCTGACCGCGCTGCTGACCTTCCTCTACTACTTCATGCTCGTCGGCGGCACGCGCCGCTAGGACTCCGCCAGACAGCAGGCTGCCGGGCCTCAGGCCATCCTCGATCCTCCTCGGCGCTGCGAAGAGGAATGTTGCGCTGACCACGGCGGGCCGACTCGTCAAATGTCGCCGTGGTCGACCTTGTTGAGGGCTTGGCCGCGACGGGCGGGATACTTGTGTCAGTTGTCGGTTCCACCGACCTTACGCGGGTCGAACTGGCGCGAACGGCCGATCTGGGCGACTGCATGAGCGTGGAACCGAGTCGACGGCTTGTCGGGAACGCGGCGGAATCCGCCTAAGGTCGGCATGCCCGACAAGTGACGGAAACCGCCGCACCGCCAGGCGGCCGCAACCGCAGCCGCAGTCCAACCCGACGGGGTAGAGAAAGGGCCGGGGCCGCCCTTGCGGGCGGCCCGGCCGCAACGTTCAGCCGTTGAAGAGCTGGGTCAGTGGTCGCGCTTCCAGTCGTCCGCGGCACGATCGACGTCCTCACGGACCTTGCCGATGTCCTCGCGGATCTCACCCTTGGCCTTGTCCCACTGACCTTCGTGCTCCATCTTCTCGTTGCCCGTGGCGGAGCCGATGCCTTCCTTGACCGTGCCGCGCGCCTGCTCGAGCTTGCCTTCGTTCTGCTGATCGTTGCCCATTTCAGTTCCTCCGTGGTGGTTGACGAGGTTGGTTGATGTGAGCCACATGGTTCCGTCCGGCGCGCCTACTGGCAACTGTGAATTCCGGCCAACGCGTTTCAGTCACGAGTAGAATCTGCCGACTCGACTCGACCCACCCCTAATCCACCCCGAGGGTACGTGGACTCCTACGACATCCAGGGCAGCGCTCGAACGAAGAGCGCCTCACAAACGACGACCGCGATCGGCCGCATTGAGCTGCGCACGGAGAAGGCACGCGTGCTGGCCCGGCCGGATCCGGCGACCGTGACGCCCAAGACATCTTTGCGCGACGCGCTTGCACAGATGCGCCAGCACGGCGGCGACGCGATCCTGATCGAGGAGAACGGGCGCGTGGCCGGCATCCTGACCGAGCGTGACGTGCTCACGCGGGTGTTCGCTGACAAGGTCGACGAATCGCGATCCGTATCTGATTTCATGACCGCCGACCCGCACACGCTGTCGGCCGACGCGAGCCTGCTCGAGGCAATGCAGGCGATGGAGAGCGGCCATTACCGCAACCTGCCGCTCGTCGAGCAGGACGGCACGGTCGTCGGACTGCTTCGCCAGCAGGACCTGATCGAGTTCATCGCCGAAGCCTTTCCGCAGGAAATCCTTAACCTACCGCCAAGACCGCACCAGCTGATGGACCAGCCAGAGGGGGCTTGACAGCCGACGTGACCACTGAGACCGAACCAAAGAAGGACGTCAGTGTCCAGGAGCTCGAACGGGTAACGATCCGTTTCGCGGGTGACTCGGGCGACGGCATGCAGCTGACCGGGACGCAGTTCACGCGCACCGCCGCCGTTTTCGGCAACGACGTCAGCACGCTGCCCGATTACCCGGCGGAGATCCGTGCCCCGGCCGGCTCGCTGCCCGGCGTCTCCGGCTTCCAGATCAGCTTCTCGTCGGCGGACATCTATACGCCCGGCGACGAGCCGGATGTGCTCGTGGCGATGAACCCGGCCGCGCTGCGCACGAATATCGGCGAGCTGCCGGCGGGCGGCGCGCTGATCGTCAACAGCGACGCTTTCACCCCCGGCAATCTGAAGAAGGCGGGCTACGAGACCAACCCGCTGACCGATGGCTCGCTCAAGCAGTACAACGTCTTCGAGGTGCCCATCGGCACGCTCAACACGAGAGCGCTCGAAGGCCTCGACATGACCTCCAAGCAGGTCGACCTGACCAAGAACTTCTTCGCCCTGGGCCTGATGTTCTGGCTCTACGAGCGAAGCATGGATCCGACGCTGAAGTGGATCGATCAGCGCTTCAGCGCCAAGCCCGTCATCGCCGAGTCGAACAAGCGCGCGCTGAAAGCCGGTTATGCCTTCGGCGAGACGACCGAGATGTTTCACTCGACGTACCGAGTGGCACCGGCCAAGCTCGCGCCAGGGACATATCGCAACATCACCGGCAACGAGGCCACCGCGCTTGGCTTCGTGACCGCCGCCCGGCTGGCCAAGCGCGAGCTCGTCTACGGCTCGTACCCGATCACGCCCGCGAGCGACATCCTGCACGCCCTCGCCGGTTACAAGAACTTCGGCGTCAAGACGTTCCAGGCAGAGGATGAGATCGCCGCCATCGGTGCCGCCATCGGTGCCTCATACGGTGGAGCGATGGGCCTGACCGCCAGCTCGGGCCCTGGCATCGCGCTCAAGAGCGAGGCCATGAACCTGGCCGTGATGGTCGAGCTGCCGCTGGTCGTCGTCGACGTCCAGCGCGCGGGGCCGTCGACTGGCATGCCCACCAAGACGGAGCAGACAGACCTGCTGATGGCGATGTTCGGCCGCAATGGCGAGTCACCTGTGCCCATCGTCGCGCCGGCGACGCCAGCCGAGTGCTTCGATTACGCGATCGAGGCTTTCCGCCTGGCACTGCGCTACATGACGCCGGTGCTCTACCTGTCCGACGGCTTCCTGGCCAACGGCGCGGAGCCCTGGCGCATTCCGAACTTCGACGAGCTGCCCGACATCTCGGTCCCCAATCACACCGATAAACCGAGCTTCCAGCCATACGCGCGCGATCCGCACACGCTCGCCCGACCGTGGGCGGTGCCGGGCACGCCCGGACTCGAGCACCGTATCGGTGGTCTCGAGAAGGCCGATGTCACCGGCAATGTCAGCTACGACCCGGACAACCACCACCGAATGACCCTCCTGCGCCAGCAGAAGATCGCGGGCATCGCCGACGACATTCCGCTCCTGGAAGTGCACGGTCCGGAGAATGGCGACCTGCTCATCCTCGGCTGGGGCTCGACGTACGGGGCGATCCGCAGCGCCGTCGAGCGCCTCCAGGCTGAAGGCTGGAGTGTGGCCCACGCCCACCTTCGGCACATGAACCCGTTCCCGAGGAACCTCGAGACCGTGCTTCGCAGCTACAAGCGCGTGCTGGTGCCGGAGGTCAACATGGGCCAACTGTCGCTGCTCCTGCGGGCCAGGTTCCTGATCGACGTAGTCGGCTTCAACCGTGTGCGCGGCAAGCCCTTCCGGATCATCGAGATCAAGCAGGCGGCTGAAGAGCTGCTCGGCGTTCAATGACCAGCAACGGCCACACCAATGGCAACGGCGGCCAGCCCGCGCTGAGCCCGGAGAACGCTCAGGTGATCGAGCTGACGCGCAAGGACTTCGTCAGCGACCAGGAGGTCCGCTGGTGCCCCGGCTGCGGCGATTACTCGATCCTGGCCCAGACCCAGAAGACGATGCCCGACTTCGGCGTGCCCAAGGAGAACATCGTCTTCGTCTCCGGCATCGGCTGCAGTGGCCGCCTGCCGTACTACATGAACACCTACGGCTTCCATTCCATCCACGGCCGAGCGCCGACGCTCGCGACGGGCCTCAAGCTGGCCAACCCTGCCCTGATGGTGTGGGTCATCACCGGCGACGGTGACGCATTGTCGATCGGCGGCAACCACATCCTCCATTCGATGCGGCGCAACGTCGACATCAAGGTCGTGATGTTCAACAACCGCATCTACGGCCTGACCAAGGGCCAGGCGTCGCCGACGTCGGAGCTAGGCAAGAAGACCAAGTCTTCGCCGTACGGAACGGTCGACCTCCCGGTCCAGCCGCTGTCGATCGCCCTGGCCGCGGAGGCCAGCTTCGTCGCGCGCTCGGTCGACACGCACACCGAACACCTCCAGAACACGCTCGAGCGCGCCGGCTTCCACCATGGCTCGGTCTTCGTCGAGGTCCTCCAGAACTGCAACATCTTCAACGACGGCGCGTACCGTGAGTTCACCGAGCGCGACGTTCGCGACGACCGGATGCTCGTCCTCGAGGACGGCAAGCCGATGATCTTCGGCGCCAATCGCGACAAGGGCATCCGTCTCAACGGTCTTCATCCGGAGGTCGTACAGCTCGGCAACGGCATCACCGAGGAGGATCTGCTCGTTCACGACGAGACCGCGCAGGACCCGTACCTCGCCTACATGCTGTCGCGCATGTGGTGGCCGGACTACCCGGTGCCGGTCGGCGTGCTGCGGCGCATCGATCGCCCGACGCACGACCAGCTCATGGTCGGCCAGATCCAGGACGCGATCACCCGCCAGGGCACGGGCGACATCGGCAAGCTGCTCGCGAGCGGCGAGACGTGGACCGTCCAGGGCTGATCCCGTGATCTGCCCGCAGTGCGGCTTCAACAACATCCAGGGCGTCGACGAGTGTGAGAACTGCGGCTTCGACCTGATGTCGGTCGACCTCCCCTCGCCGAGCACGGAGTTCGAGGCCGAGATGGTGCTCATCCCGCTGGCTGACCTGCGTCATCACAGGCCGCTGACGATCGCGCCGACGGCGTCGGCCGCGGACGCCGTGCAGCAGATGCAGCAGGCCGGCGCCGGCTGTCTGATCGTCGAGGACGGCGATCAGGTGCGCGGCATCCTCAGCGAGCGGGACCTGGTCATGAAGCTGACTGAGTGGAAGCTGGATGGCGTCACCGTCGCGGATCTCATGACCGCGGACCCGGTCGTGCTCCGGCCAGATGACTCGATCGCGGTGGCGATCAACAAGATGGCCGTCGGCGGCTTTCGCCACATTCCGCTCGTCGAGAACGGCCGCGCAGTTGGCATCGTCTCTGCGCGTGACGTGTTCCGCCACATCCTGAGCGCCAGCCGCTGACCGCGGGCGCCGCTCTGCGGACAAGGAAAGACCCGAAGGAACCTCGGACATTCGGCGGAGCGGTGCAAGGAGACGAGCCCCTCGCAGAGCGCCTGAGGACGAGCCTCATGCGTCGGCTCCGGAACAAGTCCCTGAGCCTCCGGCTCTACCGGAACCGACCTCTTCCTGGAAAGCAAGCCTCCCGAGTTGAGTTCGGTTTTCCGTGGCCCCTTCGGGCTGAGACGAAGATTAGGGACGGCCGAAACCCGGCACAAGACAGTCATCCACGAGATTCACGAAACGTGGGCGACTTTATCCACCGACTCGTCAACGACTGGGGATAAGGCTGTGGATTGGGCGACGCCGGAGAGCGCCGCGTGGCACGATGCGCGTGATGACTGAGCGCAGCGAGGCATTGGTCAGCGTCGACATCGAAGCGTCGGGCGCCAGTCCGTCGACGGGCGGTCTGCTGTCAATCGGTGCCTGCCTCGTCGACGACCCCGACCAGGGCATCTATCTCGAGCTCAAGCCGGTCGGCGAGTTCGAATGGGACGACCACGCCGAGACGGTTCACGGGCTGACGCGCGAGCAGCTGGAGAAGGAAGGCCTGGAGCCGGCCGAGGCGATGGCGCGCTTCGATTCGTGGCTGGCCACGGCCTGCGCCGGCCGCGAACCTGTCTTTGTCGGCTTCAACGCGCCGTTCGATTGGATGTGGGTCGCCGACTACTTCTGGCGCTACCTGGGCCGCAACCCGTTCGGCATCGCGGCACTCGATCTCAAGTCGTATTACATGGGTCGCGACGGCATCTCACGCTGGGACGAGACGCGGCGCGCGAACGTTGACGCGCGTCTCGGCATCGAGCCCGACCACAACCATCACGCGCTCGACGACGCGCGCGGCCAGGCCCGGCTGGCAAGGATGCTCCTCAGCCGCGGCTGAGACGCTCAGCTGCGGGGGTCAGTCGCTCAGTAGACGTATGGGATGAAGCGCTTCGTGCGTGACGCGTATGCGGCGTAGTCGGGATAGCGCTGGCGCAGCAAGGTTTCCTCGTGGCGTGCCTTCAGGTCGAGGAACATGGCAAGGACGACCGAGACGATGAGCGCCACCAGGGCGTCCATCGCGACGCTGTAGCCGACCACGACGAGGATGACGCCCAGGTAGATCGGGTGCCGGACGTAGGCGTAGACACCATCCTCGATGAGCACGCCATCGTCGACCGGCTTGGGCAGCGCGCTCAGCGAAACGCCCAGACGCCGAATTCCCGAAAACAGGATCGCCGTTCCCAGGGCGATCAGAGCGCAGCCCGCGAGCATGGCCACGACCAGCTCCGCACCGCTGATGTCCGCCCGGCCGCGGACGCCGGCTCCGATCACCACCCAGATGAGGACGAACTGGATTCCGGTCCAGCCAACGCCGCGACTGCCGAGCGAAGACAGCTGCGAGGCCACTCCGCCGCGGGCGCTCCTCATGGCTCTGTCGAGGGCACGCCGAGGATGCTGAAACCGGCGTCGACGTAGAGCGTCTCGCCCGTGACGCCAGCCGAAAGGTCAGAAGCCAGATATACGGCCGTGGCACCGACGTCGTCGATGGTCACGTTGCGCCGCAACGGGGCGATGTCGCGGAACTTGCCGTACATCGTCTTGAAGCCGGCAACGCCGCTGGCCGCGAGAGTCCGAATCGGCCCGGCGCTGATGGCGTTGACGCGGATGTTGTCCGGGCCGAGATCGGCGGCGAGGTAGCGCACGCTGGCCTCGAGCGCAGCCTTGGCGACGCCCATCACGTTGTAGTTCTGGACGACCTTCTCGGCGCCGTAGTAGCTGAGCGTCATCATGCTGCCGCCTTCGGGCATGAGCGGCGCGGCCCCACGGGCGAGCGCAACCATGGAGTAGGCACTGACGTCGAGCGCGAGCGCGAAGCCGTCGCGTGACGTGTCCACGAAGCGCCCGTCGAGGTCCTCGCGCTTGGCGAAGGCCAGGGCGTGCACGAGGATGTCGAGGTTGCCCTGCTCATTCTGCCAACGCTCGAAGACGCGGGCCATGTCGGCATCATTCTGGACGTCGCACGGCTCGACAAAGCTCGAGCCGATGCTCTCCGCGAGCGGCCTGACGCGTTTGTCGAGGAGCATCTCGATCGAGCTGAAGCCGACCTGCGCGCCCGCGGCATGCAGCGCACGGGCGATGCCCCAGGCGATGGAATGGTCGTTGGCAACGCCGAACACGAGCGCCTTGCGCCCGGCCAGCAGTCCCGCCGGGATGACCGGCCCAGATTCGTTGTCACTCACAGCGCGATGCTAGCCAATCGCGAACGTAGCGCGCGTGTAGGCTTTGCCGCGCAGTGCCAGCCAGGTCGGGGGACATGCGCGTGGCCAGGGCCGCGATCGCCTCACTCGTGTTGCTTCTCTTCGCGGGCTCATCAGTTGTGCTCGGCGGACAGGGCGCGCCGCAGCCTGTCCAGCGCTGGATCGTGCAACTTCGTCCGGGCGTGAGCGTCCCCCAGGTCGCGTCGGCGACGCGCGACGAGTTCGGCCAACCGGCGCTGCAGCGCTTCACGCATGTGCTCAACGGTTTCGCGGTCAGCCTCACCGACGCGCAGCGTGAGCGCCTCGCCGCCGACCCACGCGTGCTCGCCGTCGTTCCCGATCGACCCATCTACGCCGCCGACTACCCGCATAACGACTACGAGATCCAGCCCGGCGTCGAACGCGTCGGTGCGACCATGAATACCGACCGATCGGCGGGCGGTCTCGACGTCGACATCGCCGTCCTCGACACGGGCATCCAGGCCGACAATCCCGATCTCAACATCGCGGGCGGCTACGACTGCACGGACTCGAGCACGCAACCCGACTGGACGGACACGAACGCGAACTTCGGCCACGGCACGCACGTTGCCGGCATCGCCGCTGCCATCCAGAATCAGGCCGGCGTTGCCGGAGTCGCACAGGGCGCGCGGCTGTGGTCGATCAAGGTCCTCGATGCGAGCGGCAACGGTTATTGGTCATGGGTGATCTGCGGCCTCGACCAGGTCGCCCAGATGACCGATCCGGACGGCACGCCAAAGATCGAGGTCGTGAACATGAGCCTGGCCGGGCCGGGCTCGGACGACGGCGACTGTGGCTACTCGAACGATGACCTGCTCCACCAGGCCGTGTGCCATCTCGCGAACGATGTCGGCGTGACGATGGTGGTCGCGGCGGGCAACGAATCGAGGGACGCCTCGGACGACATCCCGGCGGCATACGACGAGGTGATCACCGTCGCCGCGATGTCCGACTGGGTCGGGCAGCAGACTCCGACCGGAGCGCCGAGCTCGCCACCCGGCTGCGGCTGGGCCGATGCCAACAATACGTTCGCCTCCTTCAGCAACTACGGCGCGGACGTCGACCTGATCGCTCCCGGCGAATGCGTCTGGTCCACGGCACCCAACACCAAGCTCAAGATGATGAGTGGCACGTCGATGGCGACGCCTCACGTGACGGGCGGCGCAGCGCTCTATTACGTCGAGGAGGCGCGCCTCGGACGGCCGCGGCCAACGCCCCAGCAGGTCCGCGCGGCACTCGTCGCCAGCGGCACCAGTGACTGGGACGGGCCGGATCCGGGCAACAACTTCGAGCCTGCGCTGAATGTCAGCGATGCTGCGTTCGCCAGCATCACGCCGGCTTTCCGCATCGGCACCATGCGCCAGGTCGTGCGCGTCAGGGCCGGCTCGAGCGACATGGACAAGGCCTGGATCGCGGGCATCGGCGGCTTCAACAGCCTCGTCGATCTGAGCGTCGATACGGCCGACCTTCCGCCCGGGGTCGATGCGACCTTCGACTCTCCGCAGGCGAGCGCCTCGAATACGCCAAGCCTGTTGATCCAGGTTGCGGCGGATACCGCGCCCGGCTCCTACACGGTGTCGGTCGCCGGCACGTTTGGCGATGAGACAGAGCACGGATCCGTCACGCTCATCGTCTACAACACGGTCGTCGACGCGGGCGGGCCGGTGATCACGTTCACGGCCGGCGTCCAGTCGAAACAGGGCGCCCTGCCCGTGCTGGTCCGCTGGAGTGTCGTGAGCCACGCCACCAGGTATCGGGTCGAGGTCAGCATCGACGAAGGGCCGTGGAGCGCGCCGACCAAGACCACGTCCGCAAAGCTGACCACGACGGCATGGCCCGGCCGGCGCTACCAATACCGCGTGCAGGCCAAGGTCCACGGGACCTGGCAGTCCGCGTGGCAGACCGGGCCGAGCAGCGTCGTGAACGCCATCGAGCCTTCGACGCTCAGCGTCACGCCCTCGGACAGCTGGGTCTCCGCGCCGAGCAACAACGCTTACAGCGAGGAGCCGATCTACTCGACAAGCCCCGATTCGACCGCTTCGTACGACTTCACGGGCACGGGCATCGCGTGGATGGCGATCACCGGCCCGAGCAAGGGCAAGGCCGTCGCGACGCTCGACGGCGTGAAGACCACGGTCAATCTCTACTCGCGCTCGATCAGGAATCGCGTCCTCGTCTTCGGTGCCAGCCAGCTTGCCAACGGCGAGCACACGTTGACCATCACGGTGCTGGGCCGGCCCACCGGTCACCCGCGCGTCGACATCGATTGCCTGCTGGTCGTCGCGAACTAGGCGGGATAGCCGGCATTGCCAGGGGGGCGCCCGTTGGATGATGGTCCGTTCTACCACGGCACGAAGGCCGACCTACGGGTGGGCGATCTCCTCACCGCCGGATTCCGGTCCAACTACCGTCCCGAGGTCGTCATGAATCACATCTACTTCACTGCCCTGCGTGACGGAGCCGGGCTCGCCGCGGAGCTTGCGCCAGGCGACGCTCCCCCGCGCGTCTACCTCGTAGAGCCGACCGGCCCGTTCGAGGACGACCCGAACGTGACCGACAAGAAATTCCCGGGCAATCCCACTCGGTCGTACCGAAGCCGCGAGCCGCTCAGGATCCTGGCCGAAGTGACTGATTGGACGAGGCTGACACCCGAAGCGCTGCAGGCGTGGCGCGACCGGCTGGCGGCAATCAGGGCGGATGAGCGCGGCGAGATCCTCAACTGACCCGCGCCGGGAACGGCGGCGCACTTGCCCCTGCCCCGGATGGATCAGTCTCGAAACATGGAGCTAGGCGAGGGCCGTGGCGGAGGCGATCTCCATGGCCCGGCGATAGGCCGCCACGTAGTCCCGCGCCGGGCCGCGCCACGAGAAATCGACGTTCATGCCGCGCTGCTGGATATCGCGCCAGCGTGGCCGGTCACGCAGCGCGCTCATCGCTCTGCGGCACGCGCCGATGAGCGCGCCCGGCTCGGCCGCCTCGAATACGAAGCCAGTGCCGTTCCGTGGGTCCGCGTCGGCATCGACAACCGTGTCGCGCAGGCCGCCGGTCGCGCGGACGATGGGCGGCGTTCCGTAGCGCAGGCCGATCATCTGGCCCTGCCCGCACGGCTCGAAGCGCGACGGCATCACGAATGCGTCCGCGCCGGCATACATGCGCCGCGCAAGGCCGCGGTCAAAGCGCGCCACGACGGCCAAACGCGCGCGACCTGCTGGCGACCTGGCCAGCACGTCGAGATCGCTGATCAACCGTTGATCGCCCGTGCCCAGGATGCAGATCCGTGCTCCTTCGGCCAGCAGGTCGCGCGCCGCCGCGGCCAGCAGATCGAAACCCTTCTGCGGATCGAGCCGGCCGACCATCGCCAGCAGCGGTCCGTCCGGGTCGAGCTCGAGCTCGGCGCACAGCGCCGCGCGGCAAGCCTCTTTGCCTGCCAGGTCGGCCGCCGAGTAGCGCGCCGGGAGATCAGTGTCCGTGGCCGGGTTCCACAGCTCGGTGTCGATGCCGTTGATGATCCCGCTGTATCGGCCGCCCAGCGATCGCAGCGCGTCGTCGACCCCGGCGCCGTATTCGGGCGTGAGCGATTCGGCGGCGAAACCAGGCGAGACCGTGTTGACCAGGTCCGCGGCGAGGATGCCCTCGCGCAGCAGGTCGACGCCGTCAGCCGCGCCAACGGATCCAGGCAGATCGAGCTGCCCAGCCACCTCGGCGCGCGGCACCCAGCCGTGATAGGCCAGGTTGTGGCAGGTCAGCATCGTCGCGGCGCGGCCCACGATCGGATCGGCCCCGTAGCGCAGGCGGCGCAGCAGGATCGCCGGCGCGCCCTCCCAGTCGTGGCCGTGGATCACGTCGACCGGGCGCTTCTCGACGCGCATCGACTCGATCGCCGTCCGCGCCAGCAGGCTGAAACGAGCGCCGTTGTCCGCAAAATCCACGCCGACGCCGGGCTCTGTAACGTAGTAGTCGGAGCGGTCGAAGCTGGGCGGGTGGTCCACCAGCCGCAGCCGGTAACCGCGCCCCTGGGTGCTCCACAGGACGACTCCGGTCGACTGTCCGTGCCCGGTTGGAACAACCAGGTCGAGGCGCTCGGCAGGATTCGGGGGGTTCAATCCGCGGTAGCGCGGCAGGTAGACATCGACCTCATGGCCCTGCTGGCCAAGGGCACGCGACAGCGCGTCGACCACGTCGGCCAGCCCGCCCGTCTTGGCATACGGCTCACACTCCGAGGCAATCATCGCGATGCGCATTGGCGACGATCTTAGTCGCGCGGCGGCCGAGCACGGCCGGCCCCAGCAAACGTCATCTGACGCGACGCTGAACCGGTTTACGTCGCGATTCGGGACGATGTAGGATGCCCGCCATCGTGCCCCAAAGGATCGAGATATCCACCCTGCCGGTGGCTGGGATGCGGCTTCCCGCGCAGCTCAAGGGCCTCGAGCGGCTGGCCTACAACCACTACTGGATGTGGCACCCGCGGGTACGCGTCCTCTTCCGGCGCATCGACGTCCAGGCCTGGCTCCGCTACCGCAATCCGGTGCCCGTTCTCCAGCAGCAGCGCGACTACTCGCCCGTGCTCGAAGACGTCGACCTGATGGCCGAATACCGCACGCTGCTCGACGACTTCGACCGCTACATGGAAAACGGCGCCGGCCATTGGTTCGAGCGCCAGCACGGTCGTGCCTTCACCGGTCCGATCGGCTACTTCTGTGCCGAGTACGGCCTCAACGAGTCATTGGGCATCTACTCGGGCGGCCTGGGCGTGCTCGCCGGCGACCATCTCAAGGCCGCCTCGGACATGGCCATCCCGCTCGTTGGCGTGGGCCTCTTCTACCGCCACGGCTACTTCCGCCAGACGATCGACGCCGACGGCCACCAGGAGCACGCCTACCCCGACTACGACCCGGCGCTGCTGCCGCTGACGCGCGTCGCCGCGAACGACGGCGGGCCACTGACGATCGGTGTCGAGATGCCCGGGCGCACGGTCTGGTGTGCCGTGTGGCTTGCCCAGGTCGGCCGGGTTCCGCTGCTCCTGCTCGATACGGACATCCCCGACAACGAGACGGCCGACCGGCCGATCACCCACATCCTCTATGTCCGCGGGCGCGAGATGCGCCTGCACCAGGAGATGGTCCTGGGCGTCGGCGGCGTGCGTGCGCTGCGCGCGCTCAAGATCGAGCCGCAGGTCTGGCACCTCAACGAGGGCCACTCCGCGTTCATGCTCGTCGAGCGCATGCGCGAGCTCACGCTCGACGGCAAGTCGATGGAGGACGCGCTCGCGCAGGTCAAGCGCAACGCGGTCTTCACCATCCACACCCCGGTCAGCGCCGGCAACGAGCGCTTCGAGGCCCAGCTCGTGCGCAAGCTGGCCGCGCCGCTCGCGGATCAGACGGGGCTGGATCTGGAGCGCATCATCGAGCTCGCCCGGGGCACGGACGACGATCCGGATCAGTTCGACATGACAGCCTTCTCGCTGCGCGAGACGAACGGCTCGAACGCCGTCTCGCACCTCCATGCGCAGACGGCGAACGCGACCTGGAGCGCGGTGGTCGACAAGCCCATCCTGGGCATCACCAACGGCGTCCACCCACCCAGCTGGGTCGGCGGTCCGTTTCGCGGGCTGTACGCATCGATCGATGGCCAGCTCGACAACCTCGACCCCCACCCGGCCAAGTTCCTGGCTCGCGTCGGCAGGCTGGCCGACGACGAGATCTGGGAGGCCCACCGCCGCCAGAAGCTCGAGCTGGCCTACTTCTCGCGCCGCCGCCTTCAGCAGCAGTTCGCGCGTCACGGCGAGGCGCCGCTGGTGCTCGAGGAGCTGGCCGACGCATTGGACCCACAGATGCTGACCATCGGCTTCGCGCGCCGCTTCGCCACCTACAAGCGCGCTGCGCTGATCTTCACCGACGAGGAGCGCCTGGCGCGCATCCTCGACAGCGTCGATCGGCCGGTGCAGATCGTCTATGCCGGCAAGGCGCACCCTGCCGACCGACCGGGCCAGCGCGTCATCCAGGACATCTTCGCGCGCAGCCGCTCGCCCAAGTTCGCCAAGCGCGTCTTCGTCGTCGAGGACTACGACATTCGCGTCGCGCGCTACCTCGTCCAGGGCGTCGACATCTGGCTCAACAACCCGCGCCGCCCGCTCGAGGCGTCAGGCACGAGCGGCATGAAGGCGGCCATGAACGGGATCATCAACTGCTCGGTCCTCGACGGCTGGTGGGACGAGGGCTACAACGGTCAGAACGGCTGGGCCATCGGCGGCCGCGAGATCAACCCGGACGATGGTGCCCAGGATTGGGCGGACGCCCAGGACCTGTACCGGCTGCTCGAGAACGACATCGTCCCGATGTATTACGACCGCGACCGCAACGGCCTTCCGCGGCGTTGGCTACAGATGATGCGCAACTCGATGCAGAGCACGATCTGGCAGTTCTCGACGAGCCGGATGCTCCAGGAATACGTCGAGCAGCTCTACCGACCTGCAGCCGATGGGTCGCAGCCTGGACAGACGCCGGTCGACGCCCCGCAGACGCGCCCCAGCTCGCGAGCCCGGACAGCCGCCTGACCGGCTAGAGGCGCCTCCGCCAACGCCGCCGGAGACAAATGACCAAACGGATCTCGCTTGCCCTCATCGTCCATAACCACCAGCCCGTGGGTAACTTCGGCTGGGTCATCGAGGAGGTCTTCGAGAAGGCGTACGAGCCCATGATCGGCGCCCTCGAGCGCCATCCCGGAGTTCGCCTGGCCCTTCATTACACGGGGCCGCTGCTCGAATGGATGGCCGCCGAGCGGCCCGAGTCGATCGCACGGCTGCGCGCGCTCGTCGCGCGCGACCAGGTCGAGATCCTTGGCGGCGGGCTGTACGAGCCGATCCTGGTCGCCCTGCCCGAGCACGACCGCAGAGGCCAGCTCGAGCGCATGCGCGCGACGGTCGAGGAGAGTTTCGGCGTGCGCCCGGCAGGCGCGTGGCTGGCCGAGCGCGTCTGGGAGCCGTCGCTACCCTTCGACCTCGCCACGGCCGGCTACTCGTACACCGTCCTCGATGACAACCACCTGCGCGGCGCGTTCGTGCCCGAGGACCGGATGTGGGGCACGTACACCACGGACGACCAGGGCAGGCTGCTGACCATCTTCGGGACCGAGAAGGGCCTGCGCTACCGGATCCCGTGGCGATCGGTCGACGAGGTCATCGGGTACCTGCAGGACAACGCGACAGAAGCCGGCGAACGGATCGGGATCATGGGCGACGACGGCGAGAAGTTCGGTGCCTGGCCGGGAACTTACGAACTGTGCTGGGGCAGGGAGGCATGGGTCGAGCGCTTTTTCAGCGCACTCGATGAGAACGCCGGCTGGCTGTCGACCGTGACACCGGCGCAGTGGATGGCCAGCCAGGCGCCGATCGGCCGCATCTACATCCCGAGCGCGTCGTATGTCGAGATGACCGGCTGGGCGCTGCCGGCCACGGAGCAGCCCGTCTTCAACCGGCTGATGGAGCACGCGTCGGAGCGCAACCTGCCCGAGCTGCGTTTCCTGCGCGGTGCGATGTGGCGCAACTTCCAGGTGCGCTACCGCGAGATCAACGACCTGCACAAGCAGATGCTGCGCGCATCGGCACGCGTCGCGGCAATGCCCGACGGCGAGCTGCGCGAGCGAGCCCTCGATCATCTTTACCGCGGCCAGTCGAACGACTGCTATTGGCACGGCTGGTTCGGCGGCGTGTACATCGTCCATATGCGCATGGCGACGCTTGCCGAGCTGATTGCGGCCGAGGACCTGGCCCTGGGTTCAGCGGCGCTGACCGGCACTGCCGACTACGACCTTGATGGCGTCGACGAGGTCGCGCTGGGAACGGCGGGGCAGACGGTGGTCGTCGACCTCGCCGAGGGTGCGGGCATTGGCGCGTGGGACCTGCGCGCGACGCGCGTGGCGCTGGCGTCCGTGCTCCGCCGCCGGCCGGAGCCGTACCACGACGCGATCCGATCCCCGGATCCGCTCGAGGCGGCCGTCGCGAAGCCGCACGAGCTCGCGGGCTTGCTCGAATACGACGATCACGAGCGCAGGAGCGGCCTCATCCGGCTACGCCGTTCCGACAGCCACTCGGTGGGCGACTTCGACCGTGGGCCATGGACGATGGAACTGACGACCGACCACCGGCTGGAGGTCACGCGACGCTGGGATGGCATTGCCGCGCGCAAGACGATCGCCGTCGAAGGCGATCGGCACGACGGCACACTGGCCGTCAGTGTCGAGATCGACGCCGAGCACGAGTTCGAGGGCTCAGTCGAGCTCGAATGGAACGTCAACGTGATGGGCGGCGGGGCCAACCCGGCCGCGTACTACCGCTCAGGCAGCGACGAGTGGCGCCACGACTCGCGCGGCCACATTCCGGCCGGGGCAGACCTGTCCTTTGGCAACACTTATGAGGGCGTCGAGATCTCGCTCAGCGCCGATCCGCCGGCGCGCGCGCAGTGGTTCGCGGTCGAGACCGTGTCCAACTCGGAGGCTGGCTTCGAGCGCGTCTACCAGGGCTCGTGCGTCACGGTCCGCTGGCCGCTATCGCTCGTGGCGGGTCAGTCGGCGACCTTCGCAACGACCCTGAGCTTCACGCAGTCGCGCGACCGCTCCGCCGAAGAGGCAGCGACCGGCTAGGCCGCCAGCTCGTCGGGAGCATCGATCTCAGCGATCGCCTCGCGGACGTGTGGCTGGGGCGTTACGGCCTTCCAGATACGCACGATCCGGTTCTCGACCGGCTCGTGGATAGCCGCGCACTCGAGCCACAAGGTTCCGTCGTGGTAGACCACGATCGTCTCCCGGCCGCAATCGCAGTACGGCCGTAGCCCGTGGGCGCGCTCGATTCGGTCAACGACCGACAGCTCGTTGAGCATCATCATGTGCTCTCCTTCCTTGGTTACAAGGAAAGCGTCGCTCAAGTGAGCCCGAAGATCAACCGTAAACCGGTTAACACGTCGTAAAGGTTCGGACGCGGGAAGGTGCCGATTACTGCCCGGTTTTGGAACTTTCCGTCTCGTCAAGTCAGGCGGGGGCGATCCAGCGCGTCCAGGTGAACGCGGGTTCGAAGCCTAGCGACCGGTACAGCCCCACCGCCGGGGCGTTCTCCTCGAGGACGCCCAGCCAGACCAGCCGGTGGCCAGTGGCGAGGCCGGCGCGGGTTGCGACCGAGGTGATCAGCCGGCCGTAGCCGCGCCGGCGGTGGCGCGCGGCAACACCGATCGCGTGCAGCCCGCAGACCTGTGGCCCGGGCACCAGGCGCGCCGTCGCCACGGGCTCGCGGCCCAGGCGCACGAGGTAGGCGCGCGTCGTGCCGTCGGCCACGGACCTGGCCAGAAACTCCGCGCTCTCGCCGATGGCGTCGGGCAGCAGGCCGAACGCCGCCGTCTCGAGGCGAACGGATTCGAGGGCCGTCTGTGGCGTGACCGCCTCGACGCGCAGGTTCGGATCGAGATGGGGCACGACCTGCGGCCGGCGCGTGCACATGATCTGTTCCGAGAAGACCTCGATCCAGCCCGCATCGCTCAGCCGGGTCGCCAGATCCGCGGGCTGCGTCAGGCCCGAGCAAACAACCACCGACGGCCACGCGTTGGCGGCGCGCATCCGCGCGGAGACCTGTGTGAGACGCGCTTCGACTTCGTGCTCGGGCCAGCGGATCGCGCCGGCGAAGTTGAGCGACGAGCCGATTCTGTCGTGGAGGACGAGCGTGACGCCGAGGTCATGCTGCTCCTGCACGGTGGCGCCGAGCAGCGCGGGCCATCCGATCCGGTCGCGCTCGATCGATTCGAGCTCCGCGACAGACGGCGCCTGGGCCACATCGCGATCCAGGGCCGCACCTACGCGCGGCCGCACCGAGCTCGGGCGGGAGACGCTCATGGCATGGTCACCGGAATGCGGCCAGGACGTCCCGATCGAAGCGCTCCATCAGTCCGACCAGTACGTCCGGATTCGTCTCGGCGAAATCGAACGCCATGTGCCCCGTGCCGATTCCCTGGAAGGCCTTGATCTCGGCGACCATCTGGTCTGGCGCGCCCGCCAGCATGTAGAAGGGCTGCTCGTTGGGCCCGAATTGGACGCGCACGCGGGCCGAGATGAGCGGTGCGGGCCGGCCGGCCTCGGCGGCCGCGGCGTTGATGATCGGGATGCGCACAGCCAGCTGATCGTGCCCGGTCGCGGACGAGTGGTAGCCCTGGCCCAGCCGGCCGGCGCGGCGCAGGGCCTTCTCGTCACGACCGCCGAACCAGACCGGAAGGTCTGCTCCCTGCACCGGCAGCGGCGCGAAACGCACCTCGTCCCACGAATGGAAACGGCCGGCGAACGGACCGGTGTCGCCGGACCACAGCTGACGCCAGATCGCAACCGCTTCGGTGAGATAGGCACCACGCTGGCTGAAGCGCTCGCCATAGCCGAGATGCCGGAACTCGGTCTCGTTCCAGCCCACACCTACGCCCACGATGAGCCGGCCACCGGACAATGAGTCGATCGTGGCCAGTTCCTTGGCCAGCTCGACGGCGTTCCTCATGGGCACCACGACGACGCTCGCGCCAAGCTTCAGGGTCGGCTGCCTGGCCGCCAGGTAGGCGAGCGTGTTGAGCGCGTCGTAAAGCGTGTAGTAGTCCTCGGAGCGCTTGGATGGCTCGACCAGCAGGTGGTCGGTCGTGAACACGGAGGTCCAACCCAGGCGCGCCGCCGTGGCGGTTCCGGCGTCGATCGATTCGACCGTCGCCCCCGCTCGATACGAGGGCAGGATCAGCCCGACATCCATGTCAGTCCTCCCCGAACATCTCGCGCGCGACCCACTTGATCGGCGGCGTGCCGTGCGAGATGACCGACTCGAGGTGCGCCCGGTAGTCGAAGCCGGGTGTGTCGCCCATGCCGCCCGCGATGTGCTGATCGGGCACCGACTGTGCGCTGGCTCCGGCTGCTACCGCCGCACGCCTGCGCGCTTCGGTCTCGAGGTCCCACATCTCGAGCGAGCCGACGTAGTAGGTCGACAGCTGGGTCGAGGTCAGCCGTGCCCGCACCCACTTGGCGCGTGCCTCGTCCTGCTCCTGGAAGCCGCCGCCGACCATCAGCTCCATGGCCTGCTCTTCGGTCATGCCCTCGGTGTGGATCGCGACATCCATGATCGCGTTGGTGATGGCGCGCAGGTAGAACTTCCAGTGCGTGAGCATCAGCGCCGGCTCGTTGTCGCGGTAGCCGAGGTCCATCAGCACCTGGGTGACGTAGACCGCCCAGCCCTCGGCGAACGTGCCGCTGGCGAAAACGGCGCGGGCCAGGCTGGGCGAGCGATTGGCATAGGCGCCCTGTAGGTAGTGGCCGGGCACTCCCTCGTGGACGGCCATCAGCACGTTCATCCGGTCGTTGTCCTCGCGCAGGTACGACTCGACCGCTGCGGGCCCCAGGTTCTCGTCCGGCGGCGTGATCCAGAAGTAGCTCGGCAGGCCCTTGTCGAGCGGCCCGGGCGCCTGGAGGAATGCGCGGCCGTAGGCGCGCATGAAGACCGGCGTCCAGGTGATCTGGAGTGGCTCATCGGGTAGGCCGATCACGTCCCGCTCACGGCAGAAGCGCTCGATGAGCTCGATCTCGGCCCGGTTGACGTCGATCAGCTCGTGCGGCTGGGGGTGCTCGAGCGCGATGGCGTCAAGGACCTTGCGCACTGCGTCGTCCGCCGACTCCGGAACCGCCTGGCCCGGGCACCAGTCGTTCCACGCGTTGCGCGCGAGGCGGACAAGCTCGGCCCTGACGAGGTCGTAGTCGCGTCGCGCTCGAGCGAGCAGGTGCTCAGGATCGATGTCGCTGGCGAGCGTGTGATGCAGCTTGCTGGCGAACAGATCCGGCCCGAGGCGACCCTCACCTTCAGCGCGCGGCAGCACATCGTCGGTGAGCACGCGCCGGAACAGCTCGACCGCGCCGCGCGCCGCACCTTCAATGACGTGCATCTCGCGCGCGATCTCGGTCTGGCCGTCTTGCGCGGCGCGCAGGTCGGCCTCGGCGAGGCCCTGGTCGATCAGCTCAGTGACACCGTCGAGCTGGGCGAGAGCGACATGGACATGAAGCGCGGACACGGGCCGGCCGTCAACGCCGCTCAGCCCGGCCGCGGCAGCGCGGAGGTACTCCGGCAGCCCGCGCAGGCGGCCGAGGAAGGCCGCGCCGCGGTGCTGCCATGGCGCGAAGTCGCGCGCAAGGAGCGAGAAGAAGCCGCCCCCAGCGATGCGCACCAGGCCGAGCGCATCCCATGCCTGTTCGCGCAGCTCGGTGTCCTCGAACTCCATGGCGTCGAGCGCCTCGAGCACGATCCCGAGATCGATGCGTTCGTCCGCTGACAGCGCGCCTTCGTCGAGCGCCTGGAGCGCCGCGCGATGACGCGCGATCAGGTCCAGGCGTGCCTGCCGGCCCGCTTCGGTCATGTCAGGCCAGCGGTCGTCGAAGGCGTGGAAACCAACCTGTGTCGCCAGCGTGGGTTGTACCGCAAACAGGTCGTCGAGCAGAGCGCGCAGGGCGTGATCGAAGGCCGTGCGGGGAGCGGGCCGGTTGTCGGGGGCGAGCGCGGTGAAGTCGGTCTGGATCGTCACGACCGGCATCCTAGCCGTCACGCCCACAGGTAGCATTCGCGCTGATGTTCGAGTTCGCGGTCCGCGTCCTGGTCAACGCCATCGCCCTGATCGCGGCGCTCAAGCTCGTGCCGCACGTCGACTTCCACGGCGAATGGTGGCAGTTGCTCATCCTGGCCGCCATCGTCGGCGTGATCAACGCCTACATCCGGCCAATCGTCAAGATGCTCAGCCTGCCGCTCAACCTGATCACGTTCGGGCTGATCGGATTCGTCATCAACACGGCGCTGGTCATGCTCGCCGCGGCCGTCGGCCAATCGCTCAACCTCGGCTTCACGCTGGCTCACTGGCCGCCGGGCAGCATCACGGTCGACGTCATCGTCGCGGCGCTGCTGACCTCGATCGTGATCAGCGTCGTCTCAGCCCTGATGGCCTTCGTCCGTCTGGCCTCACCGCGCATCTAGAGGCGGCCCCAGGGTCGGTGTTCACCCACTGAGCAGGTCAACGACGGCCACTCGTGGATGCCCTATTCGGCGGGCTTCCGGCTTCGATCTGGCGGCCGAATGGCCGAAATGGGCCAGCACGTGAGCAATTCCGACCAATCCGGCATCCGACCTGGTCCCGAGGCAGCGGCTGGCGTTCGAGCTGCTCGCGGGCTGGACACCTGTAATCTCACGGCGATGAGCGTGGCGGGCATCAATTGAGCGCATCGGCGACCTCTCATCCGAGGCGTGTCTTCAGCGAGCGGCTGGCTCACGCTCCGCTGCTCCTCG
>CAYYVV010000021.1:0-7337 GCA_964475245.1 uncultured Anaerolineaceae bacterium
GGCGGGCGGCGTGCTCTCGCCCGGAGTCAGATCGACGGCCGTCGCGTCGACCTTGACGCCGGTCCATTCGAGAAAGCTCGCGCACTTGGAGCAGAAGATGTCGCTCTCAGCGTTGATCGTTCCGCACTTGGTGCAACGAATCAACTCAATCCCTCAGCTAACGACGACGCAGGCGAAGCCGATGGTAAGGGGAGCGGACGGCGCGCAACTGGTCAGTTTTCGACGATCTCGATCGTGTGCGGTACGTGGGCAGGTTTCGCGGCCGCGACGAGGGCGTCGAGACGGTCGCGGTCGACACTGCCTTTCTTGGCCGGCTTGATGCGCACCGTCAGCCCGAACTGCGGCTTGCCCGGGACCGCGGCGTCGGTCGTGGTCGACCACGCCGCGCCGCCGTTATCGATGATCTGCACGTCGCCGGCGGCGAAGAGCTTGACGTGCATCAGCAGCCCGCTGACCGTGCCTCGATTGCGATAGAGCTGCGCGGCGAGGGCGACGATCGCCCTTCGGCGTTCGAGCGACCAGTTCTCGTCGGGCATCAGGCCGACCCAGCTGGAGAGCCAGTCGAGGAAATCCTCCGGCGTCAGTGCTGGATCGAGGTACGTGGCGAAGTTGTCGATCGCGCCCATCGCCGGTGCCAGGACCTCGTCGAGCGCCGCGGTCAGGTCCCTGGTCAGCGCGTCATCCTGGTACAGGCCGGGCAGGTGGTCGATGAGCGGCCAGGGCGAGGCGTAGCCGTCGATCGTCCCCCGCTTGGCCACGGGCGCCGGATCGTGGGGCGTGGTCACTTGGCGCCCTCGACCATGACCTGGTGGTCGTACGAGAAGACGAGCGCATGCGGCTCGACCTCGAGCCGCTCGGTCGCCTTGCCGCGCTCGCCGGTCAGTGGATCGGCGCCGAAGATGCGCACGTCCTCGACCATCTCCGTGCCACGCAGGCCCTGGAGCGCGGCGAAGACCTCGCCGGAGAGGACGGCACGGCCGAACGGCCAGCCGGTGCCGTCGGGGCCGCCGACGATCGGGTGGAAGTAGCGGAAGAGCGTGGCGAGGGCCTGCTCCTGGAGCCGGCTCGGGTCGCTCCGCGTTCGCGCGCGCAGCCGGGCGACGACGGTCACACCGCGGTAGACGGGCGGCTCGACCAGGATGCGCGTGCCGATCAGCCGCGTCTCATCGAGTCGTTGGGTGATCTTCTCGAGCGTGCTTTCGGCCGGCACGAGCTGGTCGAACTTGACCCGCGGATCGTCGGTGGGCACGGCCGGCACCACGAGCAGGCGAACGAAACCTGGGTCGCTGCCGTTGCCGCCCGTGAGCGCGCGAACACGCGCGACCTCCGGCGCAGCCTCGCGGGCGATGTGCTCGAAGTCCTCGGCGGTCACCGCGCGATCCCGAGTGCGCAGCAGGATGGGCCCGCGCACCTTGGCCGACTCGACGTCCTCGCCATCGACGCCGCCCTGCCCCGGCCGCCGATTCTCAACTTTGCCGACATACGGGATCGACGCCTTGAGCACGGTCAGGGCGCGTGACGCGACGTTGCCACCCGCGCCACCACCGGCGCGATAGACAGGCACGCGGATGTTGGCGCCCTTGGGCGGCACCGCTCCGTAGCTGCGCAGGCCGCCATCCGCGAGGCGGACCGCCGGCCCGAACTCGATCTCGCCACGCATCGGATCGAGCACGAAGTGCCTGTCGTCCGGCCCGCTCGTGGCAAAGTTCGGCCGTTCCAACCATTCGGTCCACTCGTCTGTGGACTCGTTGACCTCGATCACGAGCGGCGCATCGCCGGCCACGACCGGCGTGCGCTTGAGCTGCACGCGCTGGCCGGGCACACCCTCGGCAGCGCCGACCAGCTCATTGCTCACGAGCTCGGCGTTGATCGCGTTGGCGGTGCCGCCGATGGTGAACGCCGACAGCTCGAGGATCTCGGGCGACGCGCTGTAGACCGGCTGGCCCTCCACCGCATCGGTGACGCGGGCCCTCAGCCAGCCGGCGCGCACGCGGTTGATGGCGAATGCGGTGTGCTCGCGCGGGACATGGATGGTCACGTCCCCGGCCCTGTTCAGACCGCCGGTCGTGTCCCTGTCGAGATCGCACGCGACCCAGTCCTCGCCCGTCCAGGCTTCCCAGGTCAGTGGCGGATTGGTCGGGTCCACGCCGACGCCCTCGATGCGGCAGTTGAAGCGCAGCGTCACGGCGCACGCCGGCACGGGATCGCTCAGGCCGACGAGCAGCACGTCGCCCGGCTTGGGCTTGCTGTCAAAGGGGAAGAAGCCGCTCCGGATGGCGAGCGCGTCGCCGTGGTCGCGCACCTCGTCGGGTCCGATCATCGAGGCCACGTTCTGGAGCGAGCAGGCGATGATCGGGCGGTCCTCGGTCGTGCTGAAGACGATCGGCGACTGGGTGCCTGTGCGCAGCGTGGCCACTTCGGTCCCGGCCGGGATGGTGACCGTGGCCGGCTGCGGCGCAGTGAGCCAGAAGGTGATCGGCGCGCGTGCCCCGGTGGGCGGGAAGAGACGGACGCCGATCAGGTCCAGGAACTTGATGTAGTTGAGCTCCGGCACGCGGTTGAGCCGGTAGAGCATCTGGTCGGTGATCCAGGCGAAAGCCTCGATCAGGGTCACGCCCGGATCCGACACGTTGTGGTCCGTCCAGCTCTTGGTGCGCTGTTGCACGAGGCGTTTGGCGTCGTCGACGAGGTCCTGGAAGCGGCGATCGTCAAGGTTGGGTGCAGGCAGGCTCATGTCTTTGCTCCTGTGCTCTGCGGTTCGGGCGGGATTGTGTAGAAGGGGAAAACGAGGTTGCGCGGGTCGTTCGTGTTCTTGATCCGGTAGTGGACGTCGACGTACATCAGGCTGCGCTCGACGTCATCGACCATGACCACCACGTCGTCGACCTCGATGCGCGGCTCCCAGCGCCGGAGCGACAGACGCACCTCGTACGCGATGCGGCCGGCGGTCGTGGCGTCGGCATCGGCAAACACGAAGTCGTGGATGGCGCAGCCGAAGTCGGGCCGCATCGGCCGCTCGCCGTAGGCCGTGCCAATGATCAGCCGGATCGCCTCCTCGACCTCGCGCGTGTCGGTGACGAGGGCGAAACTGCCGGTCTGATCGAGCTCGAGCGGAAAGGCCCAGCCAGCGCCGATGAACTCGTTACTCATCGCGCTACCCGATCTGGACTGTCGGGACGCCGGGACCGGCGGCCGTTGCCGGAGCCACGCACATCGACCCCGTCGACTGGGCGTTGGCCGCGGGCTTGCCGCCGATCAGCACGGAAGTGCTGCCGCTGACGATGCGGCCGACCTGCATCGTGGGTGACGCAAACGCACCGTCGACGATGCCGACGTGGGGCGGCGCGTTGTAGCCCGACGAGCCCACCACGGCCGCGGCCTTGCCGCCGATCTGGACGCTGGCCACGACCCCGTCGGTCAGCGGAGCTGAGAACGGCAACGGACCTGCCGGCTGCGTCCCGGACGCTGACGGGATCAGGTGGTTGCTGCATGTGCCGGAGACCCTGTCGCCCATGACCAGCGCCGGTGAACCCATGTGCCGTGCTCCTAGTTGAGCTGGATGACGCTGCCGTCGATGTCGACGGCAGCGTCGCTCTTGATCGTCAGCTTGCCCTGCGACTGGAGGCTGAGCGTGCCCTTCGACTTGATGTCGATCTCCTGCCCGGACTCGATGACGACCTTCGTCTCGCCGTAGACGTGCAGCTCGTCACCGCTCTCCTTGAGCGCGATGCGCAGCTTGTTGTCGCTCGAGATGAGGGCAATGCCCGAGTCGCCGTCCGCGTCGAAGAAAACCAGCCGGTGACCCTTGCGCGACACGAAGCCACGTCGCTTGACCTTGCCGTTATCGAACAGCCCATCGCCCAGGCGCGGCTTGTCCTGGCCGTTGTACAGCCCGCCGATGACGAACGGGTGGCTCACGTCGCCGTTCTCGAAACTGACCAGCACCTCGTCATCCACCTCCGGGATGTACACGCTGCCGCTGTTGGGTCCCGCACCAGCCTGGGCCACGGGCGCCCAGTTCGACTCGTAGTCGCCCGACAGCCACGGCAGCTTGACCTTGACGCGACCCTGGGCATTGGGATCGTCGTTGCCGGTCACGACCGCGGTGACCACGCCGTAGACGCGGTTCGAGCCGACCTTGCCATTTGTCGCGCCACCGGACGCCTGCCCGACCAGGCCGAGCAATGACCGGCGCTGGTGGCCGTTGATCTCGAAATTCGTTCGGTAGCCGTGGACGTTGAAGACGTGGCGCGTGTGGGTCAGCACGAAGCGACCGCAGAAATCGTTGGCCACGCCCGAGATATTCACGGCCGTGCCGGCGCGCAGATCGCCGTTACCGACGGCCATGCCCTCTGCCTCCGCGAACGAGCTGCTGATGTGCTCGGCCAGGGCCTTGGCCGCGGCATCGATCTCGTCTGAGGTCTCGCCCGGATGATCGGCGTGGACAAAGGTCGGGCTGCCGAACGGCTGGGCCACGCTGCCCGGCGTGACATTCGAAATCTGGACCGCGGTCGTGGCCGCCTGGGCCTGCCCGACCAGCTCGCGCTTGTTCTCACGGTCCCAGCCGCGTACTTCGACCTGGCCGACCTGCTCGGCAGAGCTGAGGCGCGGCCGATACTCGATCAGATCCTGGCCGTAGACGAGCTTGTATTGGACGGTCTCGAGCAGGCTGCCCTCATCCGGCGCGTCTGAAGAATCGGTCGGCTTCTGGAAGTTGAGCTTGCCATCGTCGACACTGACGACGTAGCCGATCGCCTTGGCTATCGCCTTCAGGAAATCCCAGTTGCTCTGGTTGGCCTGTGACACATGGTCATGGGTGGTGTCGGTCGGATCGATCTTGCCGATCTCGATGCCCGCGTCGCTGGCGATCCTGCGACAGATGTCGCTATCGGTGACATTGGCGAAGGTGCGCGTCTGACGGCCCCGGTGGAGCCGGTGGGAAACGTCGTAGCCGCGAATGTGCAAACGGCGCCCGCTCGAGTCGTAATCGCCCGTGATCGTCGTTATCTCCCCTTTGACCAGCGGCTTTTGGATCAAGGGGGACTGCGGCGAGATCTCTACCGAATGCCCGATGTGATACGGCGAGTCGTCGACGCTGCGCAGGGTGAGGGTGAACGTCGCGGGCAGGTTGAGGTCGTCGTCGACGACAACCTCCTCCACGTAGCCCTCGCTCGACGTGTCGACGGCGTAGCCGTTGATCTTGATCTCCGGCCAGATGGCGTTAGCCGACATCGCGCGTGCCTACGAGAGCCGGGCCGCATCGCGCGGCGACGGCAGCAGCAGGGTCGCGCCGGGCTCAACACGCATCGGGTCGTCGATGTCGTTGAACGCCGCCAGGCCCCGCCAGTAGCGCGCCTGCCGGTATTCCGCCCACGCGACCGACTGGAGCGTCTCGCCTTCTGTCAGCACGTGGACGCGCATTCCCGGCCGCGTGCCCGACGTTGGATTCTGGCGCGGGGTCTCGTTCGGCACCTCCTCCAGCCGGATGTTGCACGTTGCGCGGATCGGGGTGCCGTCGATACGGAAAAGCGTGAAACGCGCGCTCACGCTGCGCAGGAAACCGCGGAAGTCGCTCAACGTCGAGCTGGAGCCCCACTGGAACATGAGCAGCGGCGGCTGGGCCGCACCGCCGACTCTGCTGACGGGTGTCGGCTTGGTCCAGGTGAAGAGCGTCTCGACGTCCTTGGTGACGTCGCCGTGGAGCTCCTCGAACGCGTCGAAGAAGATCTCCATCGAAACCGTGGTCGGGTTCGTCGAGGTGTAGTCCGGCTCAGGCGTCGACTCCGCGCCGGGCGCCTGTGGTCGGTTCCACTCCGCCGACTTCTCGATCGTGTACTGCTCGGGGTTGTACTTGAAGCGCAGCATCATCGGCACGCCGACGCCGTCGACAACGATGAGCATGGCCTTCTCAAGCGCGCCCAAGAGGTCCATCGTCAGCGCGGCCCCAGGAAACCGTTGTGGACGAGCTCGAGCGTTTCGGTCGCCACCTGGTTGCCGTTGACGTCCAGGCTCGGGCCGCTCCAGCGTGCCGGGAAGACCTCGACCAGCACCCATTCGGCGACCGATTCGCCTGACGGGTCGAGCACCGTGATCTGGGCCGTGCCGCGCACGAGGCGCAGCTGGACGCTGGCCAGCCAGCTCGCGACATCGACCGTGGACGAGTCGACGTGGCGGGCCAGCTTGACGTTCTCGTACTTGGCTCGTCCCGGCAGGCGATGGATGTAGCCGTTCTGCCCGCCTTCGCGGTATTCCTGGATGTCGTACTCGACGTTCAGGCCATCGCACTTCTGCCAGTTGCCGAGCTCGTGGCCATCGATGATGACCTTGAAACGCAGGCCCAGGCCGGGATCACCAGGCACTCAGCACTCCCGCGTCACAGTGCGTCGATGAGCGTTCCGCCGCGCTCGCGCTCGCTGATGAGCATGCGGCGCAGGCGGCGCTCGAACTTTTCGAACATGTACGCCTCGTTGCTGTCGAGCTTTGCCCGAAAAGCGTCGTCCGGATCGCTGAACTGGGCGTCCGGCGCGCGCTGTGCCGCGGGCGCACTCGTCGAGGCGGCCGGGCTTGGCGTGGCGGGCGCACCGGCCGGGGCACTGCCCATCGACCAAGAAAGCGCGACGACGTTGTCCTGCGGCGCGCTGTCACGACTCTGCTCGGTCCTCGCCGCAAGCGGCAGCTGGCCGCCGCCCCTCTCGGCGGCGGCCGCCTGGGCCTCGAGCTGTTGGCCGAGCGCCGAGTCCTCCGCGGGCAGGCTGGAGCCCAGCCGGCGCTGCTGGCTCACGTGGGTCAGCTCGTGGGCGAGCAGTGATTGCGCCTTCTGGCCGCTGAGCGGGCCGTGGCTGGCGGGCAGATAGACATCTGTGCCGCTCGTGAAGGCACGCGCATCCATCGCACCGGCGAGCTCGCTCGCCTCGGGGCCGCGGTGGATGCGCACGCTGCCGGCGGCAGCAGAGCCGGCCGGGTCCGCGGCCGGAAGCGCGGCGCCGTCGGCCGAGGCGCCGGGGCGCGCCGAGTTTGGAGCGAGCTGGACGCCCGGGACGATGGGCCGCGCGCCGACGATCGGCAGTGGCGGCATTTCGGCCGGAGCTTCGGCGCGCGGTGCGCGCTGGACTCGAGAACGCGCCGGAACGGGTCGCGCCGGCTCGGCTGATCTGGCCGCGGGCCTTGCCGCTGCCGGTGGCACTGCCCGCGCGACGGCCGGCGACGGTGCGGGCCGCGGCGCGTTCGAGGGCAGCAGCGGGCGCGCTTGAGTGGCATGGCCTGGGCCCGAGCCTTCGGATGGAGCGAAGGTCGTCGCGGGCGCCATCGACTGCGCCTCCGCCGGTGACGGTGACGGC
>CAYYVV010000021.1:7437-34655 GCA_964475245.1 uncultured Anaerolineaceae bacterium
AGCGAAGGTCGTCGCGGGCGCCATCGACTGCGCCTCCGCCGGTGACGGTGACGGCTTTTCGACCGGTGCCGGCAGCACGAGGTCAGGCGCCGGCTGCGAGCGGGCGACGCGGAAGGCGACCGGATCGATCGGCGCGCCCAGGCCCAGCCGGCGCGCCTGGCCCAGGGTCAGCCGCTCGTTCGTCGGCCGTGCCGGCGTCGTCTCGGCCGCGAGATCCCGAGTGACGCTGTGTGTCACCCGGGCCGAGGGCGTATCCGCACGAGAAGGCGCAACCGTCGGCACAGGCGTGGCCGGCGTGGCCGGCGCAGGCGGCGCAGCCGACGCGGCAGGCGACCGCTGCAAATGGCTCGCTGGCGCCGGCCGGCCGAACACGCCGCCTGGCGGCAGCGTCAGTGCCGGCTGGCCGGCGGCACTGACGAGCGACGCGCCGGCGGGCGCCGGCCGCACGACAACTGGCGCGCGCTGGATCAGCGGGGCCGTGTCCGGAGCACGCTGCGCGGAGTTGGCGCCGGCGGCGACGGTTGCTGGCGGTTCAGGATCTCCCGCTGCGACGCTGTCCGGAAGCTGGGTCTCGCTCGCGCCGCGCCGGCGGCGCGCCGCAAGCGGCGCCGACGCGGTGTCGTGATCGGCTGACGCCGCCGCGTGCGCCGGAGCGGCCTGAACGATGTTGCTGACGAGCCCCTTCGGCGCGTCGAGGCTGCGCCCGTGGGTCAGCGGCGCGAGCGCGATCGGCGCCGCTGCCGCCCCGGCAAGGTCGGCCCGGAAGGGCGGCGTAGGAGCAACCAGCGGCGGCTTGCCGACGCTCGTGGCGAGCACGGGCAGCTCGCGCCACGCCTGCGGCCCGCGTGGGCGGGCGGCAAAGACCTGCGTGGTGTCGACGGCACTCGATGGTTGCGGCCGGCTGAACGGCCAGGGCAGGCGCATCAGGCCCTATTCCTCCTCGTTCAAACGGCGATTGATGGCCGCGATCTCGGTCACGAAGCGCAGCCGGTCCGGGTGCTCGAGATCGAGGATGTCGTCGAGCGACCAGTGCAGGTGATAAGCCACGTACGCGACCTCCTCGTACAGCCTGTCGGCCGCGTACGTCAGGACCCCCCCAGGCGATCACCTGCCAGTTCGACGGTGAACTCGTGGTTGCACGCCGGGCAGGTGACCTCGGCCTGGCTGGTGCCCTCCTGGTTGACGCGCCGGTACAGGTCCTGGAGGAAGGCGAGGTCCGAGGCGAACAGGTTCTCGATGATTCCCGGATGGACCTCGCCCACCCGGCCCAGCCGGGTCACGACGCGCGACAGCAGCAGGACGGTCAGGTACGCCTCGTTCTCGCGCACGCGCGGGTCGCGCAGCGGGATGATCTCGTCCTTGGCCGTGGCCAGGCGCATCACGCCTTCGCGATGAAGCGTGCCGCTCGAGTCGACGTAGCCGCGCGGCAGGATGAACGGAAACTCCGTCCGCAGCTCTGCCTGCGTGCTCGTCACCCGCCCGGCGTCCTGCAGGCTCGGGGCGTTGAGCATCGCTCGCTACACCCGCTCGATCGACTCGGTGACGATCGACACCTCTTCCATCAGCACCTCGGTCGCGCCCGCCTTGAGCGTGCCCGTACTGATCTTCGACACCCAGGCGTTGGTGAAGTTGTAGCGCCCGACCTCCGAGCCGTCGTACCCCTTCATGACCACTGAGCCGTTGCGCCGGGCCTCGGTGAGCTTGCCCTGGATGGCCGCCTCGTGCCAGTCCCAGAGCGCCTTGGACGAGTTCTTGGCCCGCTTCAGGGTCAGCGTCGCCGGTTTGACCGCGCCGGGCGCCTTGTGGTGCACGAGCTTTCCGTCGGGCGTGTTCTCCTTGAGCTCGATCACATCGACCTCAGACGCGAGGCCGCTGACCTCGGAGAACTGGGCGATCTCGGTTCGATCGATCTCGATCGAGAAGGTGTACGACGCAAGCGCGTCGGTGGGCAGACTGGGCAGGCCCTTGGCCATCGGTCGTTACCTCCTTTACTCGGTCAGCGCCGTGCCGCCCGAGAACTGGGCGATCCGGAAGACGACGAACTCGGCCGGCTTGACCGGCGCGATACCCACCTCGACGATGAGCTGGCCGGCGTCGATGACCTCCGACGGGTTGGTCTCGGCGTCGCACTTGACGTAGAAGGCCTCACCCGGCGTCGCCCCGAAGAGCGCGCCGTCGCGCCACGTCCGGACCAGGAACGCGTTCAGCGTGCGCTTGACGCGCTGCCACAGGTTCAGGTCGTTGGGCTCGAAGACGACCCACTGGGTGCCCTCGAGGATCGACTCCTCGACGTAGTTGAAGAGGCGGCGCACATTCAGGTAGCGCCATGACGGGTCGCTCGACAGCGTCCGCGCGCCCCAGACCCGGATGCCGCGTCCCGGAAAGGCGCGGATGCAGTTGATCCCGTTCGGGTTGAGCTGATCGTGCTCGCCCTTGGTGATCTGCAGCTCGAGCGCGAGCGCGCCGCGGATCGTCTCGTTGGCCGGGGCCTTGTGCACGCCGCGCGTGTCGTCGTTGCGTGCCCAGATGCCGGCGATGTGGCCGGAGGGTGGGACGAAGATGCCCTGCGAGCTGAGCGGGTCGAGGATCTTGATCCACGGCCAGTACAGCGTCGCGTACTTGGAGTCGTAGCCGACCTTGTCGACGCGCCACTCCTTGACCTGCTGGGCATTCAGCCCTGGCGGCGCGTCGAGGATGGCGACGCGGTCGCCCATCAGCTCGCAGTGGGCGATCATGGCCTGCTGCACGGCCTGGACGCCCTCGAGGTCGATCATGCCCTTCTGGTACACGGCCATCAGGTCGGGCACGGCGAGCATCGTCACCTCGTCGACCGCCTCGAGACCGCCGAAGCCCGTCCGGTCGGAAGAGTCGCCGACGTAGTCGTCCGGGGTGAGGCGCATCGGCTTGGCGCCGTCGGCGCCGGCGAGGCTGACCTTGCCGCGCTGGGGAAGGCGCTCAAGTGCGCCGGCACTGCCGATCTCCTCGATCTGGATCAGCTTCGACTGCTCCTTGACCATCGTCACGACGTTGCTCTTGCCGCGCTTGGTCGAGAGGTTGTCGTACGTCTCCGTGTCGTGCCCGGGCGCGCTTACGGTCATCTTGAACGTGTCCTCGGCGGAGTCGGTCGCCTCGGTGATCTCGACGCTGATCTGGTTCCCGATCGGGCCGGCCTCCAGCGCGCTGACGCGATAGCCGGACAGCTTGCTGTCGCTCTTGGTGGCGAGCTCGGCACGTGCTGTGGCCATTGGCTGGTCGCCGCCGATGCGCACGACGTAGCACGAGCCGCCGCCGTTGAGGAAGAAGCCGTACACGGCATGGGCCAGGTACGAGCCTTCCATGAACCCACCGAAAGCGTTCACGAACTGCGCCCAGTTGGTGACCAGCGTCGGCGAGTTGGACGGTCCAGTCGCGGCAAGGCCGACGAACGCGGCCGTGGCGGTACCCACGCCCTCGATCGGACGGGACCCGGCTTCGACCTCTTCGACGTATACGCCGGGCGACAGGTAATTCGGCATTTCAGTGACGTCCTCCGGGGTGTTCAGAGCGGACTGGCCCCGAGGCTCATGTCGCGCGAGACCGGCCACAAGGCGCGTGCGGACCGCCGAACAGGAACTCACGACTGCCCCTTCGGGCAGCCGCTCAGACCCGAACGACTGCCCGCCACCCGGCTGACCCCGCTCACGCGCACGGGCACCCTCGGGTCCGTGATCCATGACGTGGACGAGTCCCTGCGTGCCCTGGTCAAGCGCGACGCGCTGAACGGCTCGGGCGTGGACGTGGCCTTTGAGGCGCCGACCCGAGATTGGGTCGCGAAGCGCAATGCCCCGGTCGTGGACATGTACCTGTACGACATTCGCGAGGACACGACCCGCCGGCAAACCTCGTGGGAGGACGTCCGCGACGAGGCCGGCCGCGTGACGGGGCGCCGGCTGCCGCCGCGGCGCTACCGGCTCTCATACCTCGTGACGGCCTGGACGAGCCGGCCGGAAGACGAGCACCGACTCCTGTCGTCGTTGCTGGCCTGCTTCGTGCGCCACGAATACATGCCGCCAGAGGTGCTCGCGGGTTCGCTGGAGGGCGAAGAGACGCCTGTGCTCATCACCGTCGCGTTACCCCCGACCGAGGACCGATCCATCGCGGACACCTGGTCGGCCATGGGTGGCGAGCTCAAGCCATCTCTGGATGTCGTGGTCACCGCGCCAATGAACATCGATCGCCTGCTGGCCGCCGGCCCGCCGGTCCTCGAGGAGCCGCGCTTGCGTGTCCTTGCAGCGGAGCCGAGCGCCGAGGCATCCGGCAAGCGCAGGCGGCCGGCGGCTGGTACCGGCGTCACCCGATTGCCCGCCGCCACCTCCAATCCGGACGCTCCCGCCGACGTGCCCGACGAGACGGTCGTCGCCGGCGCGCCCGACCAATCCGGGCGCCACATACGGGTGCGTTCGCTGCGCCGCGCATGACCCAGCTCGTCGACGAGAGCGCCTCCCGGCCGATCGATCGCTCGCAGGAGCACCTGGCGGCGCGACTGGATCTGGTGTGGCGGCGGGTCGACTCGGCGGTAGCCCGCAGACGCCAGACCGACCCGGACCCAGAAGATCGTTTTCGAGGGCTCTACCTGTCCGAGCCGACGGTGGACGCGCTCCTCTCACGCGTCAGAGAACCGCTCTGGGATGCCGCCCTGGAGCAGATGTCGAGCTCCATCGAGGAACGCGCGGACGATTGGGAGCGCGAAGGACGCACACTGCGTTTGCGTCGGCTGCAGCGCAGCTTCGGCCTGGACCTCGTGGACCTCGACATCCTGACAGTCGCGTTGGCGCCCGATCTGGACCCGCGTTTCGAGCGTCTCTACGGCTACCTGCACGATGACGTGACGCGACGGCGAGCCAGCGTCGGCCTTGCCCTCGAGCTGTGCGGGCTGACCCCGTCGACCGCGGACGGGCGTCGCCGGCTTGGCCGGTCCGGCCCGCTGGTCGCCGGAGGATTGATCTCGATCGAAGACGGCGAGCGACCCGTCCTTACAAGAGGTTTGCGGGTCCCCGATCGTGTGTCGTCCCACCTCCTGGGCGACGATGCCTTTGATCCTGAAGTTGCCGGACTCCTGCTCGACGTTGGCGGGGCGCCGTCCCAGCCGTGGCGCCAGCTCGACAACGCCCTGGCCGCCGGTCTGGAGGCGATTTACCTCCGCGAACCTCTCGGAGCATCGGCGGCATGGGCAGCAGCGTGCGCGCTCCGGCGCGCCGGCCGCGAGTTCATCGCCATTGACCTTTCGATGCTCGCGCCGGCCAGCGACTCGCTCGTACAGGTCGGACTCGCGATCCGCGAAGCGAGACTCCTGGGGGCGGCCCTGGTGGCGACGAATCTGGACGCACTTGGCGAGCTGGTGGCGCGGGCCGCGGCGCTGCTTGCCGATGCCCCGGGTGTGGCGATCATCTGCGGCACGAGGCCCTGGGATCCCGGCTGGTCTCGAGACGTGCCCATTCAGCTGGACGTCGACATGCCGACACCATCGGAACGCGCCCAGCAATGGGCCTCGGCATTCAACGGCCACTCGATGAACCCTGAACTGGCACGCGCGACCCTCGCGTTTCGATTGACACCGACCCAGATCGCGCGTGCGGCGCGGGCGTCGGTGCTAACGGCCGCCGTGGACGAGCGCGAGGTACACGCCAACGACGTCCAGGCGGCCGCGCGAGCGCAGAACGCAAGCGGGCTGGACCGGCTCTCGCACCGGGTCTCGCCGCAGGCCACGTGGGACCAGCTCGTCCTGCCGGCGGAGGTCAGGACGCAGCTGCGCGAGCTGGCCGGCCGCGCGCGCCAGCGCGAACGAGTCATCGACGAATGGGGCGTCGGAGGGCGCGCTCTGCGCGGACGCGGAATAACCGCTCTTCTCGCGGGCGATTCGGGCACCGGCAAGACGTTATCGGCCGAGGTTGTCGCCGCCGACCTCGGACTCGACCTGTACCTCATCGACCTCGCGACGGTCGTCGACAAGTACATAGGTGAGACCGAAAAGAACCTCGATCGCATCTTTGGCGAAGCGGACCGGGTCAACGGCGTTCTGCTTTTCGACGAAGCCGACGCGATATTCGGCAAGCGATCTGAGGTCAAGGATGCGCGCGACCGCTATGCGAACGTCGAGGTGGCGTACCTGCTCCAGCGGATGGAGCGCTTCGACGGACTGGCGATCCTGACCACAAACCTGCGCGCCAACCTCGATGAGGCGTTCATCAGGCGCCTCGACGCGATCATCGACTTTCCGATGCCCGAAGAGGACGAGCGGCTCGCCCTGTGGCGGCTTCACCTGTCACACGACGTCCCCCAGTCGGACGATCTCGACCTGCGCTTCCTCGCCGACCGGTTCCGAATCTCGGGCGGCAATATCCGCAACATCTGCGTCACGGCTGCCTATTTCGCGGCGGAATCCGAAGAGCCTGTGTCGATGGCCGATCTGGTCCGCGCGACCGAGCGCGAATATCGAAAGCTCGGGCGCCTGACGGTCGAATCGGAGTTCGGGCCGTACCTGGCGCTGACCCGTCAATGAGCGTCCAGGACCTCACCCAGATCGAGGCACCGGCCCGGGCCAATTCGCCCGATGTGGCAACTGCCGCTCCCGCTCCGAGCCAGGTTCACCCCGAGGCAGCGCACCTGTTGCAGCTCCAGCGACGCGCTGGCAATCGTGCCGTGGCCAACCTCATCGCCGTGCAGCGCGCGCCCACCAAGCCGCCTCCCCCACCGGCCGGCGATCCGGCCCAGGCGACCCCCACCGCTGACGCCAGCGCATCCGGCAGCGGGTCCGTAGCCGAGGCCGAAGCGCGGCTGGTCGGCGCTAGCGCCGCACGCAAGGCTGCGGAAGCCCGGCTTGCGACACCAATGAAACCTGGACCGGGCGAGACCGAGATGGACGTCTGGGTCGCGCGGGCTGCACCAGCGCTCGAAGCCGCGAAGGCGCGCCTGGCCGAGGCACAGGCCGCCCATGAGCTGGCGAAGGCTCGCCTCAACGCAGCGCCGGCGACGGGGCCGACCCGTTCTCGACTTGGCCGCGAGGCCGCTGAAGCCAATGCGATCGTCGGCGACGCAGAGGGTGCGCTCGGCCAGGCAATGACCCAGGCGGTGCGCGCTCGCCGGGTCGGCGAAGGGCTGGCGGCGTCCCGCGCAGCTTCGGCGGCGCGCGGTGGCGCGCCAGGTGGAGGCGCGCCCGGCGGTGGCCCACCGGGCGGCGGCGCACCGGGTGGCGGAGCACCGGGTGGCGGCGCACCAAGTGGCGGGGCGCCCGCCGGTGGCGCGCCGGGCGGCCAGGGCGGCCAGGGCGGCCAACCTGCGCGGCCGGAGCTCCCGACCCCGGAAGACCTCGACGCGCGCCTGGACGCCATCGAGGCCCACGGCACCGCCGAAGGTCAGACCCTCGTGCGTGCGCCAGCCAAGGGTCTCGTCGATGCCAAGTTCTCAGAGGCGGGGTCTGAGCTCCACGTCGGCAACGTATCCGGCGCGACGGTGCACGAGGGACAGGTGCCGCTCGACGGGGCTGCGGCGCCGCCGGCCCGTAAGGCGCCCGCACCACCTGAGACGTGGCTCATGGATCCGAAGCGGGCGAATCTCACTGACCCTGACGAGATCGTCGACGAGCAATTCCGGCCAAATCGATCGGGCCGGGAATATGACGTGCGCAACGTCCAGGTCGCGGCCGGACCCGGTGGCGATCGGATCTCGACGCCGAGCGGCCCGGAGTTCGGTGAAAACCGCGTCGTCGGCGGAGCGCGCGGCGCAACGCTCGACCCGTCCGCCGGCGCATGGCAGCCGGGAGCAGCGCCATACCAGCGCCCCCACAACCCACTCGGCCAGCAGGGAGCGTTCGCGGAAAAGAGCGCAAGCGACTGGTCGGCATGGGAGCAGGGCCACGGAGCGCTCAGCGAGTCGCAGCGCTACGCCCTGTGGTTCTACAGCGACGACCTGTCCGGCCACCTGAATCCCGCGCTGCGCGGCCAGCGACCCGGTCAGTTCGTCACTGATCCGACCGCGCTCCACGCCGTTGCCTCCGACCTCGACCAGACGATGCGCCCCGTCCCGTTCGACACGATCGTTCATCGGAAGGCGTCAATGGCCGACTTCGCCGATCTCGGGATCACGGATCCTGCCGAACTACCCGGAGCCGCCGGCAAGTCGTACGCCCACGCCGGCTATACGAGCACAGCCGTCGAGCCTGGCCACTGGAGTGGCGACATCGACATAGTCATCCAGGTCCCGAAGGGAACCCGTGGCCGCTATATGGGCGGAGACTCTGCCGCTGCTCAGCCGACCAATCCCGTCAAACCAGCAGCCGGAGCACCCACCGCATCGATGCCCGGCGAGATGGAGTTCCTGGTCGAGCGTGGCACGTCGTTCAGGATCGAGAAGGCTGAGTTCGACCAGGCCTCGGGACGTTGGCGAGTCGAAGTCCGTGTCGCAGAGCAGGGCGTGAAGGCCGGGCCACTGACCAATCCGGTACCGCTGCCCGGTTCGTCCGCAAAGCCGGGGGCGGCGGCCGCAGGCCCAGGCCCCGCAGGTGGACCCACGGGCGGTTCGAAAGCGTCCCCCACCACCCCGGCCGATACGCCGGCAACGCCTGCCGAGCCCGCACAGGATGTGCGCGCACGACGCGTCGCCGAAGGGCTGAGGGACATGGGCGCTCGCAGCGCGGCGCGCACTGAGGCCATGAAGGTGGAGCCGATCGACGACCCCGAGGTTGCGGCGCGAATGTTCGTGGAGGGCAAGGGCGCAGCCGGCGGCAATGTGCCGATGTCACGACGCGTGTACGAGCGCCAGTGGCGCGACGCCCATCATCAGCTCACTGACCCACCGGCGGCCGGCTGGCAAAAGGCCGACGGGACCGTGGTCGTCGATTCCTCGAACCCGAAGGTCCGCGAGGCGATCGAGAGATTGGCGAAGGAGAGGACGGCCGCGCCAAAGGCGTCCGCGCCACAGCCACCACACGTCGCCGCGGGTCCCGTGCCTGTGCCCACCGGGAAGAGTGCAGGCGCCGCCCAGACTGATGAGGCGTCGGCCACGCAACAGCCGGCCGCGCCGGACCAGGCGCCGGCAGCGACCGGACCGAGCACCCAGAGCCCGGCTCCCAAGCGGCCGAAGGTGGCCACCGACGTCGACTTCAGCCTGAACCAGGCCAAGCTCACCGTGAAGGTGGGCGGGGGACCGGGGCCTGCGTCAACCGTTCCGGACGCCCACAAGCCCAAGGCTGCACCAAGTGTCGCGGTCAGCGTGAGCCCAACGGAGGTTGCCGCAAACGTCGAGCACATGCGGCCGACTGGCGGTGGAGGGCAGCACGGCGCCACCGCCGGCGCTTCCTACAACCCCGACACCGGCAACACACAGGCATCGGTCGGCTACAGGGTGGCGACCAAGGGCGGCACGGGGGCGAGCGTTTCCCTGACAGGCGGCAACAGCGTCACCGTCGATGACCCGGAGGAAGTCGAGGAAGGCGTCTGGATCGTTTCGTACGTGATCTCGGATAGCTCAGGCCTCGCCGCGGGTGGGACGGCAAAGGCCGGCCCCGTCGAGTTAGGAGCTGGCGGCAGTGACACGAAGGCCAAGCTGCAAACCGGGTCGCGCAAATTCAATACTGAATCCGAGGCGCTGAAGTTCAAGAAGAACATTCGCCACGAGCTGGAAGGCGAATCGACCCGTCAGGCCTTCTTCCCGCCAACGACCGCCAACGGCGCTTTGATGATCCCACCCGGCGAGTCTCGCGGTGTGGGCGCCTCGGACACGTTGGCCGGCAACGTTTCCGCAGGTTATGCGACTGGATCAATCGGCAAGAGCGGCTACAAAAGCTCGACTCAGCTGCTCTCCGTTTACCACGCTGCGGGATACAAGGTACAGGTCACGACGACCGTTTCGACCGAAAAGGGCAGTGCGTGGACGGCCGGCGGGCTCGGGTTGACGAACGAGAGCGGCGGGTCGGAGAGCGCACTCTACGCAGTCACGTTCGAGTTCGACCTGTCCAATCCGGGCGACCAGCGCTTATTCGAGACCTTCTGCAAGCGCCCCCTACCCATCGCCGACGGCCGGCAACCGCTCAGCCGGCGCAGGTTGACCACGCAGGGCGACCACGACAACTACGCCCTGGCCGGCGCTGCCAGCAGTTTCGCCGGGTCGGTGTCGCAGGAAGAGGTCGTCGACGCCCAGGGGGTGCATGACAAGTACACCGGGACGCAGACCGAGGACCATACCCCGGGCCGGATCCTGGGCGTGTTCGAGGACGAGAAGCATGCCAGCGCAGAGATCGTATCGAGCCTCGAGAACGGCAAGGAGTCGGGCTTCGCGGCCAAGATGAAGGTTTCGGGGGAGTCCGGCGAATTCAATCGCCGGCAGTTCGGCAAGATCTTCGAGGGTGCGTCATACAGTGGCACCGCGCATGAGTCCGGCAAATGGACGCTGACGGCCGCGATCCCCAAGGAGGCCCTCCGCGAGCTGGAACAGACCAACGTGTTCAAGGGCGCCAAGACTGAGGATGAGAAACTCAGGATCTACAGCGCATATGTCGAGAAGAACGGTGCTCAGATGCTCGGCGCGCAGGTCGGGATAACGAGTACCGCGTGGAACCTCGAGCTCAAGGGTGACGACAATTTCCCCGGTGAGCGGGGGCGAGCGAAACTCAACGAGCTTCGCCAACGGCTGTCGATCCAGTTGCAGGAGAAGCCCGACGACGCATATCACGTTGCCGGCGAGGCGAAGGAGACGCTCCGGAAGCTGGACGCACGCTTCAAGGCCGTCTCCGAGAAGAAGAACTACACCGATCTCCCCGACGGGCTGCGCGAGGAGCAGCTCCAGGTCATCCGCATGCACAGGAACGAGTTCGACCAGCTCCGCCAACGAGCGCTGAGCATCGCGGGCCAACACGATCCGAACGAGAAGATCGAAGATGTCGAGAAGCGGGCGACCTCGCCTCACGGGTACGACAGGTTCGATCCCCAGGAAGTCGAGCGCATCAAGCTCCAGGACAGCATGACTCTCAGCACCGCCGCGATCACCAAGACGCGCCTGGCGATACGGAGTGCCTCGAAAGCCATCGCCCAGGTCAGGACTGGGCCCGGCGCCATTCGCTTCCGTGACGGTGTGGGCTACCAGAAGATGCTCTCGGTCACAGGAAGCGTTGACGGTGCCATGAAAGAAGCGGTTCTGCTCGACAAGCAGCAGGTGGAACTCGAGCAGCAAGTCCGGCTGCTCAACGAAAAGATGGATCACGAGCTTTACCCGGAGCCGCGCCTGCGAGCGATGCATCCACTCGAGCACGCGCTCGGCGAGCACAGCGCCGTTCTCAACCAGCAACTCGATAAGCTGGTCGAAATCGGGCGAGAGCTCTACCCGGTCGCACTCTTCGCGGCGATGGAGAAGAAGCCCGGCAACAAGTTCTGGCTTTCAGTCAGCTCACCGCGTGAGGACGAGCCGGAGGAAGAGCGGGAACCAACTTCGCTGGCAATTTGATTGTGTGGCCGGGCAATCCCTTGCTGAGTACCCCGTTGAGCTCTAGATCAGGCCCTGCTTGAGCGCGTACGCGACGGCGTGCGTCCTGTTGCGCAGAGCGAGCCGGCTCGTGACGTCGTGGATGATGTTCTTGACGGTCCGCTCCGAGTAGAAGAGCCGGCCGCTCACCTCGCTCGTGTCGAGCCCGTCGGCCAGGAGCCTGAGCACACTCAGCTCGCGCTCGGTCAGCCCTGAGAAGGTCAAACCGCGCGGCGCCAGCACCTGGCGCTGGAGGTGGCCGACCTGGTCGAGCAGTCGGGCGAGCATGTCCGGCGGCACTGCCCCCTCCCCGGCCGCGACCGACCGGATGGTCGACACGAGGTTCTGGACCGTTGCCTGGTTGCGACGCAGGATGCCGCCCACGCCGGCTTCGACGGCCTGCAGCATGCCCCGATCGTCGAGCCGGGTGACGAGCAGGGCGATGCCCAGGGCGGCGCTACGGCGGAGAGCTCTGATGACCTGCAGCGTGTCCGCGTCCACCTCGTCGGCGACGATCAGCGCGACCGAACCGTCTGCCGGTTGGGTCTCCTGCAAAACGCGCAGGCCGGCCGCGTTGCGCAGTTGCGCGACGGTGCCAGCGCGCGAGAGCGGGTCGGACGCCCACACGGAAACTTCGATGCGAGCCTGTCCCTGGTCAGCTAGCGCGTACATGACGCGCAGGGTGCTACGACCGACTTATCAGCGACTGAACGCCGACTTAACGGCGGCGAGATTCGCCGCGGATCATTGGGTGCCGCAGTTGAAGAACTGGCATTGGTAGACCGTGAACTGGTACAGGTTGTACAGCTGCACTGGGGCCGCGGCGAAGGTGATCACGATGGTCGTCGTCGCGGGCGCCGTGGCGCCGATGACTTCGTCTTCCCAGCTGTTGCAGCCGGTCGTTGTTGTCCCTGGAGGGTCTCCAACCACACCCCACGTTGTCTGACCAGACACATCGCTGCACGACGTCATGTACAGCTGGTAGGAGGCGTTGGACAACGGAATGAAATCGAGCGCATCCGTCGAATCGCCCGCCGGCGCCGAGATCTGCTCCCAGACGCAGCCGACCGCGACCACGGGCGGTGCGTTCGGGTCGGCCGGACAGTTCGTGGTCGTCGGCTCAACGTCGATGTGGTGGGGTTCGAACGCCGAATCGTCGGGGGCCGTGCCGTCTGAGGCAGGTGTGGGAAGCGGTGTACCAGTCGGGCCCGGTGTGCCGGTCGGTGCGGCTGTTGGCGTGTCGGTCGGAGCGCTCGTGGGCGTCGTGCTCGGCGGCGTCGTGGGTGGCATCGTCGGCGTCTTGGAGGGCTTGGGCTTCTTGCTCGGCGCCGGCGTGATCAGGCCCCCGGGCGAGCTCGCGACCGGGAACGAGAACAGGCCGGAGCCAACCGGCAGCCCACTGCCGCTGGCGCCAACGACGAGGTTGACCACGGCCGGATCGCTCGGCGTGCCATCCGCGCGGTAGGCAATGACCTGCAGGACGTGCGGCCCGGCGGGCGTGGCCAGCCAGGTCAACGAGAACGGCACGAGTGCCGTCGGCGCCGCTGATGGAGTGCTGGCGACGCTGACGCCGTCGGCGAACAGCGCGACGTGGTCGACGCCGACCGTATCGTTCGCCGCCCCCGCGACGGTTACGTCCTGGCCCAGGCCGACGACGGCGCCGTTGACCGGCGACTGGACGACAACCGTCGGCTTGTTGCCCAGCGAACTCGCGCTCGGGCTGGCCGGCGACGAGCCGCAGGCGGCCACCAGCGCGAGCAGTACCGCGCCTGCCGCCGGCAGCCGCCAGGACCGAGCCCCCAGTTGGCTCACTGATTGGCGCAGTTCGCGAACTCGCACTGCCAGACCGTGATTTGGTACAGGTTGTAGGTCTGTACTGTGCTTTCGATGCCGACCCAGAGGTTGAGGTCGCCTGGGTCGCCACCGCTCGAGGTCATGTTGGTCAGATCCATGCAGCCGGTGGTTGCCGTGTCATCGTTGCTGGTAGACCACCAGGTCGAGTCGGACGTATCGCTGCACGAGGTCAGGCCCATCCTGTAAGTCGTATTGCGGTCCTGTTTGAACTCGAGCTGGTCAGTCATGTCTCCGGCAGGACCGGAGATCTGTTCCCAAACGCAGCCCGAGGCGGCGATGGGCCAACCCGTGTCAATTGGCGGGCAAGCCGTGTTGTTCGGTGCGAGCACGATCTCGTAGGGCTCGTTGTCGTCGTCCGCCGGCGCGTTGCCGCTGGGATCGGGCGTCAGCGAGGGCGTCGCCGTGGGCGTCGGGCCAGTGCTCGGCGTGGGCGTCGCCGGCGGTGTCGGGGTCGCCGGCGGCTTCGACGGCTTGGGCTTCTTGGTCGGTGCCGGCGTGATCAACGGCGGCGCGCTGATCACCGGGAACGAGGACAGCCCAGAACCTATCGGAATGCCGCTGCCAGCGGCACCGACGACGATGTTGAGCACCGCCGGATCGCTCGGCGTGCCATCCGCGCGGTAAGCGATGACCTGGAGGGCGTGAGGTCCCGCGGGAGTCGCCAACCAGGTGAGCGAGAAGGGCACAAGCGCGGCCGGTTGACTGGCCGGTGAGCTTGCGACACTGACACCGTCAGCGAACAGCGCGACGTGGTCGACACCAACTGTGTCGCTCGCCGCTCCGGAGACAGTGAGGTTCTGGCCGACCGGGACCACGGCGCCGTTGGCCGGCGACTGGACGACAACAGTTGGCTTGTTGCCAATGCTCGCACTCGGTGTCGGTCCCGCCCCACCGCATGCCGCGATCAGCGTGCCAAAGACGAGCGCGACGAGCGCATTACGACCTAAGTGCGTTCTGGAGGGTGACGTCATTGGCGGATGGTGGTCGGCGTCCTGCGGCCTGTCAAGCGCGTCATGGTTGCAAATCGGGCAGCGCGACCTGCCCGAAGGTGCTTATCGTCCGCGCGATTAGCGGCTGTTGCGCGATGCGCCGCGCGGCTATCCTGCGCCGACATGGGGGCTGCTGCGCATCTCGAATCCCGGCTCATCGCTGTCACGCCAGGCAGTCAGGCCAGCGTGCAGCTGCGCGTGCGCAACACCGGGTCGGTCGTCGACCAGTTCACTTTCCAGGTCCTCGGCGACGCGCAAGCCTGGTCCACCGTCACTCCCCCCTCGCTGTCGCTCTTTCCCGGCGCCGAGGACGCGGTTTCGATCTCGTTCATTCCGCCTCGTTCGGCCCAGGTTCAGGCTGGGCAACTGCCCTTCGGCGTCCACGTCATCTCCAAGGAGGACCCGCAGGGCTCGGTCGTGGAGGAGGGCGTCGTCGATGTCGCCCCCTTCAGTGACGTCTTCGCGGAGCTCGCGCCGCGCACATCGCGCGGCAGCCGGCGAGCGTCGCACGACCTGGCCATCGACAACCGCGGCAACGCACCGATCAACGCGACGCTCAGCGCGGTCGATCCGGACCGGCTGCTGAACTTCGACGTCCGGCCGCCCGGCGTCGTCGCCCAGCCTGGCACGGCCACCTTCGCCAAGGTCGGCGTCAGGCCGCGCAAGGCGTTCTGGCGTGGCCAGTCGCAGACACGGCCGTTCCAGGTCCTGCTCGAAGGCGCAGGCCCGACTCCGGTAACGGTCGAGGGCACGATGGTCCAGGAGGCAATCCTGCCGCCCTGGACGCTGCGCGCCCTGCTCCTCCTCGGGGCCGCGCTCATCGCGCTCATCCTGATCTGGTTCTTGCTGCTCAAGCCCGCCATCCAGTCGACGGCACAGCAGCAGACCGCGCAGATGCTCGCCCAGGTCGGTATCACGCCGCCGCCCGGCGGCTTCAACCAGCCGCCGGCGAATACCGGCTCCGGCGGTGGCTCGACCCCGGCGCCGGGCGCCTCGCCGGGTTCGGTGACGAACGTGGGCTCGGCGCCACCCCTGGCGGGTGGCGGCGAGCCGACCGACGGACGCATCGTCTTCGGTCAGGCGTCGCTCCAGGTGCCAGGTGGCAAGACCGTCTTCGTGACCGACCTGGTCTTCTCGAACCCATCCGACACGGCAACCGGCGAGCTGCGCCTCGAGCGCTCCGGCCAGGCCCTGCTCGTGCTCCGCCTCGAGGATTTCCGCGACCTCGACTTCCACTTCGTGACGCCCATCGTCGTCGCCGCCGGCCAGTCGCTGGGCATCGGCTGTGACGACCCCAACGCATGCGCCGGCGCGTCGGTCTACTACTCCGGCTACACACGCTGACGCGCGGCCACCGGCCAGCGACACTCGCGCTGGCGGCGCTGCTTGCCCTGGGGGCGATGGTCGTCGTCGAGCCGCGCAGCGCGCGCGCCGATCCGATCCCCGAATACCCGGTTCTGACCGTCGATCCGACGTGCGAGCCGACGCCCCAGAACTCGGACGGCGATACGATCACGCTCACCGTCCACGGCTTCAGCTTCGAAGCGGGACGCCCGGTGATGATCTATTTCAATCACAACCAGGCGGCCGGGGCTGAGTCGGTGGCGCCCGGCCCGGCGGGAGCTTTCGAGGTCGGGCTCACCGTCCAGGAAGTCGGGGCCACGGCAAGCTACGAGATCGATGCCTACTACGTGGACCAGGGCGTCACGGACAACCCGGTCGCGTTCACCTACCTCAACGTGCCCTGCGACCAGACGCTGGGCACGATCGCGATCACACCCGACTGCGGCCCGGCCAACACGTCTATCGCGATGCACGTCGACCTGAGCAACTTCCTGCCCGACCAGCCGATCACGGTCCAGGTGCTCGACCTGTTCACCACCACGACCGTCTACGGCCAGGCGGGACCGACGGTGCCGACGGATCCCAACGCGGCCAGCTTTGACTTCTCGTTCAGCGTGCCGGGCAACGGCGCGTACCGGGTTGTCGCCACACAGCCAGCCCCGATCATCCTTCTCGACACGGCAACGCCGAGCGGCAAGACGGCCACGGCAGAGTTCGTCGCGCCGTGCTCGCAGGCGGTGCTGTCGCCCACATGCAACGTCGCCGGCAGCGCGCCGGATCGCTACTCGATCCAGGTCGCCGGCAGCGGACTGCTCCCCAATCTTCCTGTCGGCATCATCTTCGACAGCGCCGCTCAGCCCGAGTTCTTCGGCGCGACGGCTCCGGTCAACGCTGACGGCACATTCGGCCCGGTCGAGATCACGCCCTACGCGCGCGGCCCGGGCACGTACGACGTCGAGCTGACACAGCAGAACGACAGCCCGATCCTGCACTACACGCATGCCACGTTCACCGTCGCGTGCCCGGCGCCCGGGACAGTGACGCTCAACCCGACGTGTGCCGCACCACAGCTGACCGGCGACCAACAGCAGACCTTCCAGCTCCAGGTCTCGGGCGGTGGCTTCCAGCCGGGCCTGCCGGTGGTCGTGACGTTCGATCCGGACGGCCTGAGCGGACCGAGCTACACGCCGGAGACGACCCAGGTTGCCGCGGATGGCTCAGGCAACATCGCCGCCGCGCTCAATGTCCTTGCCCGGCCGGCGGGCACGTATCGCATCGCCGTCGAGCAACAGGTCAACGGCCAGGTCATCCAGGGCAGCGTGCCGCCCTTCAACGTGCCCTGTAGCGCGCCGTCGCCCAAGATCACGACGGTCAAGCCGAACTGCGGCGACGACGCCGGCGTCAATCCCGCGCCTTATTCGATCGAGGTCGTCGGCCGCGGCTACATCCCTGGCTTCGTCCAGCTCATCTTCGATGTCGCCGGCACGTCCGAGCAGTTCAGCACGACGGCCAATGCCAGCGGCCGCTTCGACGCCACGATCACGCCTGCCGCCCGGCCGGCGGGCGCCTATCGCATCGCAGCCCAACAGGCCGATGCCAACCATCTGCTCAGCCAGGCGTTCGCCAACTTCAGCGTGCCCTGCACGGCCACGCTGCTGACGATCACGCCGGACACCACGTCACCCGGTTTCGTGGTCACCGTCCACGGCGCGGGATTCCCTGCGGGAAAGACGATCGAGCTGAAGTGGAGCTTTGGCATCGGTGCAGCCCAGCCGATCGCCGTGGCGGTCGGGCCCGACGGATCGTTCGACCACCAGGTCCTGATCTTCGACCACGACTTCTCCGGAGAGCGCGAGCTGACCGCTGGAACACCGGCCAATCCGAACGCCTTCCCAGGCGCGCAGGCCACGCTCCTGGTCTCCGCCGGCCAGGGCTCGCCGCCGTCGTACTCGATCTTCGGCGGCGATCCGTCCGACCAGCCGCCGATCATCCTGCGCCGCTAGGGCGCTCAGTGCTGGATCGCGACGGCGAGCTCCGGCGCGGTGGTCGAACCCGATGTCCAGGCGTCCGACGAAAGGCCGTAGCAGCCTGCGCCGTTGACGCCCATGACCACCAGCACCTGGCCTGCCTTGCGGTAGATCTGGAACTCCTGGAGCGCCTTGTAGCCGACCGATGAGCCGAATGGAGCGCTCAGCGTGACCGCGTCGTTGAACGCGAGCACGACGGCAACGGCACCCGACGACGGCCCGGGCACGCCGTAGGTCGGCTGGACCTGGTCGGGCGGCAGGATGTTGGCGTCGACGCTGGCCGTGGAGCCCGACGAGCTTGGTTGCATCTCCAGGAAGAGCAGGTCGGTCGAGCCTTTTCGGCTCCAGTGTGCGTGGAAGATCTTCCATCCGCCGCCTTGAGTCGCACTGAAGGTCGAGGCAGCGCACACGAAGCCCCCGGACGGTGGGCTGGTTGCCGGCGGCGAGGTGACCGGCGGCGAGGTGACCGGCGGCGTGGGCGCCGGCGGGGAGGTGTCGGGCGGCGCGCTGACCGGCGGGGATGTGTCGGGCGGGGTGCTCGGCCCGAGGGTCGCCGGGACGGACGTGACCACCGGATTGTTGGTGGCGGGCACGAGCGCGCTGGCAGCTGGACTCAAAGACGAAAACTGAGACGCGCCCGGGTTCGCGGCGATCAGCGAAGCGAGCGGCGACCCTGGTGAAGCTGCCGGCGCGCCTGGTCCGAAACCGCCGAGCGCGGCGAAGGCCACGGCCGCGGCAAGGACGAAGATCAGGGCGCCGCCGACCGCGTACGCGAGGAGGCGAGCACCGTTCTGGCGCTGCTCCTGGGCCGCCGCGACGGCCAACGCAGCGCCAGAGGTGGTGCCTGCCTTCTTGAGTTGGGCGCCGCAGTTCAGGCAGAACGTCCGCGACAGCTCGTTGGCCGTGCCACACACGTCGCAACGCTGGAGGTCGGCCGACCACGCCGGTGCGGCAGCGGCAATGGGCGCCGCCGCGGCAACGACCGGCGGCGCCTGGCCGACCACGGTCGGTGAGTCGGCGGCCGCAGCCCCAGGTCCGGCAGGAGTCGGCGCGCCCGCCGGCGCCGCGCTGTCCGATGCCGCCGGCGCGCCCGTCCAGGCGAGGAACTGGCCGCACGAGCCGCAGAACTCATCTGTCGGTGCGTTCTGGAAGCCGCAGTTAGCGCAGATCATGTTTTCGTCTCCCGGTCAGCCGGGCCACTGCGCCCGGGGCGTTGGAGCTGGCCCGAGCGGTCGGCACCAGCCCACTCGGCCCACGGGTCGTAGTCGACCTCGAGCGGCTCCTGCTCAGGGCGATTGTCGTCGGGCACGTGCTCGAGGTTGACGCGGATGCGCGTCCAGGTCGTGTTCCGGCCGCGCATCGAGTCGGTCAGGATGTCGGCCGGCTCGAGGAACTCGACGATGTCCGCGTGGCGTTCCTTCCAGCGTTCGAGACCGGCCACGGCCTCGTCCTTCCTGGCCGCGCGCGCGATCTCGACCAGCGGCTTGGTCGAGACGCGCCGGCCGGTTGGCGAAGGCGCGCGGCCGTAGCCGGCGCCACGCTCCGCGGCCATCCGCTCGAAGCGCTTCTCCATCGCACTACGCGCCTTCTCGCGCGCGGCCTCGGCCTCCGGGGTGTTGTAGTCGAGCGTCGCGCGGCGCTGGCGCGACGGCTGCACTCGGGGCGGCTCCGATTCCTGCTTGCGGTAGTTCGGCGGCCACGGGGCATCGCCGCCCAGCCCGTCGCGCTCGTGGCGCTCTGACAGCTCGAGCAGCCCCACGAGCGAGCCGACTGCATCATCGATGCCCGCATGCGCATCGCCGTCGCGGGCGTAGATCGCGGGGACAGTGGCCAGCGTGTAGTCGGCCGCCTCCACGTCGGCGACCTGCTCCCAGCGCAGCGGCATTGACACCCGCGCGTCGGGCAGCGGCCGGATCGAATAGGCGGACGCGACCGTGCGGTCCTTGGCGTTCTGGTTGTAGTCGAGGAAGACGCCGTGACGCTCTTCCTTCCACCACTTGCTCGTCGCGATGTCCGGCGCTCGCCGCTCGACCTCGCGGGCGATGGCGAGCGCCGCGCGGCGGACCTGGTCGAAGTTCCACTCCGGCCTGATGCGGACGTTGATGTGGATGCCGCGCGAGCCGGAGGTCTTGGGCCAGCCGACCAGACCGACGTCGACGAGCACATCGCGCGTCACCAGGGCCACGCGCCGGATCTGCTCCCATTCGATGCCCGGGACCGGGTCCAGGTCGACGCGCAGCTCGTCGGGGTGATCGAGGTCCTCGGCGCGGACCGGATGCGGATTGAGATCGATGCAGCCGAGATTGATGATCCAGGCCAGCTGCGACGCATCGCGCAGGACGATCTCGTCGGCGGTCCGGCCCGATGGGAATGTCAGCTCGACCGTCTCGATCCAGTCGGGCCGCGACTCGGGCGCCCGCTTCTGGAAGAAGAACTCGCCGGCGGCGCCGTTCACGAAGCGCTTGAGCGCCATCGGCCGGCCGCCGGCGCCGCGCAGCGCGCCATCGGCGACGGCCATGTAGTAGCCGACAACGTCACGCTTGGTGTAACCGGCCTGCTCGAAGAAGACCTTGTCCGGGTTGCTGATTGCGACCTCGCGGCCACAGACAGCGATGGTCTCGGGCTTGCGCGCCACTCGCCGCGGCCCGCCTAGTGATCCGCCTCGGCCGCGGCGGCGGTCGGCCCGATCTCCTTCAGCCAACGCTTGTGGTCCGCCCTGAGCAGCTCGAGCGCTTCCTCGAGATCGGCCCAGCCCTTGACGTCGACGTCCTTGTCCTCGAGCAGCTTGTATGTGGCAAAGAAGTGCTCGATCTCGCGCAGGCGCTGCTGGGGCACCTGGTCGAGCTTCTTGATGTGGGAGTTGACCGGATCGCCGAGTGCGACGCACAGGACCTTGAAGTCCTCGCCCTTGTCGTCACGCATGCGCAGCCCGCCGACCGGCCGGGCCGCGATGTGGCAGCCGGTGAACGTCGGCTCGGCGAGCAGGATCAACGCATCGGTGTGATCGCCGTCGTCGGCGCGAGTGCCCTCGATGTAGCCGTATTCGAAGTTGTAGAAAACCGCCGACGACAGGACTCGGTCGAGGCGCATGACGCCGGTCCGCTCGTCGAACTCGTATTTGTTCCGGCTGCCGGCCGGAATCTCGACGACGACTTCGACGCTCTTCGGGAACTTCGGCGCGTCCGACTTGGCCATTGGCGAAGTCTAGACTCGGCCAATGGACACCGAGGAAGCCGTCCGGCGGATCCGGGCGCTGCGCCACTTCCGGCCACAGCCGCTCGCGGAAGACGATCTGTTCGCGATCCTCGATGCGGGCAGGCACGCCGGCTCATCCAAGAACCTTCAGCGCTGGCACTTCATCGTCGTCCGCGAGCGAGAGCGGCTGAAGGATCTGGCCGCGGTCGGACCGTTTGCGACGCACCTTGCTGGCGGCGCGGCGGCGATCGCGCTCATCACGCCCGATCCGCGCGGGCCTGATGCGCCACTGTCGATTGCCTTTGACCTTGGCCGTGCCGCCCAGAACATGGTCCTCGTCGCGTGGGCGCGGGGCGTCGGCTCCGTCCCGGCCACGGTTTACGAGCAGGAGCTGTGCCGGAGCATCCTGGGCTACCCGGCCGACCAGCATTGCGAGTACATCCTCAACTTCGGCTACCCGGCCGATGAGAGTGCAGCGGCCGGCCCGCCACGCGCCGGTGGTCGCCTTCAGCTCGACGACATCGTCTACTGGGAACGCTGGCGCGAAACGCTTTGACCCGCACTTCGTAGCGAGGTCTAGCGCGCATCCCGCGCATTCGTTACCGTTGCGCGACCGTTGCGCGCAAGGTTCACCCCACGTCACGAAACGCGCTCATCAGAGAGGGTGCTGTGAGGACTCAAATGCTGGGCGGCTTGACCGCCGCGATCGTTCTCGGCGTGGCAGCCGCATGTGGCGGAGGCGGCGCGACCGGCACCACCGGCACTACCGGCACGAACGCGACGCCCCTCGCCGTGCTCACTCCCGGCCCGGCGACGCCCAAGCCCGCATCGGCAGGAACGTGCAGTCCGGGGGCAGCGGCGAGTGGACCGGTCGTGACAGCGACAGGCGCTCACAGCCTCGATCAACCCGACCAGACGATCCAGGCCGGTGGTTCCGTCACCTGGACCAATACCTCCTCGGCGAACCACCAGATCGTATTCAGCGGTGGTCCGGACTGCGAAGTCCTGCTCATCAACAAGTCGTACGCGGTCACGTTTCCGACCGCGGGCACCTACTCCTACATATGCAAGATCCACCCGACCTATATGAAGGGCACGATCACCGTCCAGTAGCTGGAGCGGCGGACTTCGGCAACTGCTCCGACCTCCGCCCGTACGTCGCGACCGACCAAAGTCCGTAGTCAGCGGCCCCCGGCATCGCTACCTTTCTGCAGGCGCCGCCCTGCGCGGCGCCCTGACATCGATTGAGGAAAGGGAAACGGGAGTGCGCACAATCCTGTCCGGGTTGGGAGTCGGGCTCGTGCTCGTGTTCGCTGCGGGGTGCGGCGGAAGTAGCGCCACGCAGGTACCGGCCGGCGGAGGCGCCGCCGCAGCATCGTGCTCACCGACGCTGGGCACGGGCCAGCAGGTCGCGATCGCGAACTTCGCATTCAATCCGAAGACGATCACAGTCGCCCCGGGCACGTCGGTCAGCTGGACGAACACCGACACCGCCACGCACACGGTCACGTTCGACGCAGGCCCTGACTGCGGAAACGTCGCCACGGGCACCAGCATGACGATCACGTTCGCCACGGCCGGCACCTACACCTATCACTGCAAGATCCACTCGTCGATGACGGCGTCCGTAACCGTCTCGTAATCCGACGATGATGTTGTTTGAGTGGAAGGATCTCGACTGGCTCAGGCCGACGCGCGCGGCTGCAGCTACTCCAGGAGCTCCGATTCGTACTTCCGATACACCGCGGCGAGATCCTTGGGCGCGACCTCATGCAGCTCATCAATCAGGGCGCCGAGGCGTGGCGTCAGCATGATCAGGTAGCGCGCGTCGTCGGTCGTGACGTAGGTGTGCGCGACGCCCGCGGGCACGAACACCGTAGTTCCCGGACCGACAACCTCGCGTCTACCTTCGGCGAAGCGGAACTCGACCTCGCCTTCGAGGACGTGCCAGGCCTCGTCGTCCTCGTGGTGGACGTGGAGCTGCGGCGGGCCGCTGCCCATCCACTCGCCCATGCCGAAGACGCGGCCCATCGCGGCCAGCGGCGGCTGTTCACCAGCGCGGGCAATGATCGGCTCGCGCACGGGTTCAGCCACGCTCGAAACCGGGCGCCGGCAGTGGCGGGCAGCGCAGCGGCTTGTCCTCGCGGTAGCCCAGCAGGTAATCGGCCTGGATGAGCGTGTGCAGCTGGCTAGTGCCCTCGTAGATGACCGCGGCCTTCGAGTTGCGCATGTAGCGCGCCACGGGGTACTCGTCGGAATATCCGTACGCGCCGTGGATCTGGATCGCGTCGAGCGCGCTCTGCACGGCGTGGTCGGTGCAGAACCACTTGGCCAGCGACGTCTCGCGCGTGTTGCGCAGACCGTGGTTCTTGAGCCACGCGGCCTGGCGGCACAGCAGCCGGCCGGCCTCGATCCCCTGCCCCATCCTGGCGATCATCTGCTTGACGAGCTGGTGCTCACCGATCTCCTGGCCGAACGTCTTGCGCTCGTGGGCGTACCTGACTGACGCGTCGAGGCACGCCTGGGCGAGCCCGACGGCGCCTGACGCGACCGTGAAACGGCCCTGGTCGATCGCGCTCATCGCGATGGTGAAGCCTTCGCCCTCTTCGCCGACGCGGTTCTCGACCGGCACGCGGACGTTGTCGAAGCTGAGCTCGCCGGTGTTGCCGGCCCAGATGCCCAGCTTGCCGTGGATCGTGCCGGTCGTGAAGCCGGCCATGCCGCGCTCGACGATGAACGCGGTGATCGCCCTGTGCTTCTGGGCCCGGTCGAGCGTCGCAAAGACCAGAAAGTTGTCCGCGACATCGGCCAGCGAGATCCACATCTTGGCGCCATTGAGGACGTACGCATCGCCATCGCGCCGCGCGGTCGTGGCCAGGTTGGCCGCGTCGGTGCCCACGCCGGGCTCGGTCAGCCCGAACGTCGCGAGCTTCTCGCCCTTCGCCTGCGGGACGAGGAAGTGCTCCTTCTGGTAGTCGGTGCCCCATTGCAGGAGCGTCAGCGAGTTCAAGCCCACGTGGACGCTCATAACCACCCGGAAGGCCGTGTCGGCGCGCTCGAGCTCCTCGCACAGGATGCCCAGGCTGACGTAGTCGAGACCCGGGCCGCCGTACTCCTCGGGGATCGGTGCGCCCAGGAAGCCGAGCTCAGCCATGCGCTCGAAGACCTCGCGATGGACCTCGTGTTTCTCGTCCCACTCGCGGATGTGCGGCTCGATCTCGGCCGCCGCGAACTCGCGCACTGTCGATTGGACGAGGCGGTTGTCGTCGCTCAGCGACAGGTCGATCGGCATCGGGCGCAATGCTAAGGGCAAAACAATGACCGCCGGCTCGTCGCCGGCGGTCGAATGATGCGATCAGTGCCGGCGGGCGCCCCAGGCAGCCCGCCTTGGTTGAGGCTAGCTAGCGGTTCTTGGTCAGGAATGTCATCACGTCGTCGAGGCGGAAGCGACGATCGCCCCGCTTGCAGACGCGAAAGAAGGGCAGTTCGCCGCGGTCGCCCAGTCGCTTGACCGTGTTGACGTGCAAGTGGAGCAGGCTGGCGACCTCGCTGGCGGTGAGCATCGGGCCGAGCTCGTGGACACCCATCGAAGTCATGTAGTAGTCCTCTCGAAGATAGTTACGTTGGCAGATGGCATATGAGGTGCGGTGCTGGTCTGAATGCTGTCCTTCAGGAGGGAGACGAACAAGCCGTACTTTGGACAAGCGCGTTCGGTACGGAGGGTGTTGCGGCCAATCAACACGCCGATTTACGGCCTGCCAGCACACCAGGGGTTGATACTGGGATCGACGCCAATGCCCAGCCTCACCACCGTCGTCCGCTCAGGCACGCTCGCCCTGACCACCGCACTCGCCTTGTTCAGCGCCGCGCCGACGGCGATGGCTGTCGGCTCGGCGAGCACACTCACGCCCGCCAGCCCGGCGTACACGGTCGAGCTGACCTCCGATGGCAGTGGCAGGCACTGGTCGGGTACCGAGCAGATCGAGTTCAGCAATCCGTCGTCCCTGACGTTCGACACGGTCTGGTTGCGGCTGTGGTCGAACGGCGTGCGCGGCTGCAGCTACTCGGCGATCTCCGTGTCGCAGGTCAGCGGCGGCAAGGCCGGCTCGCTGTCGCAGAAATGCACTGCCCTGCCCGTCGCGCTCGACGAACCGCTTGGCCCGGGCGGCAACGCAACGATCTCGATGCACGTGGCCATCAACGTTCCGAGCAAGAACGACCGTTTCGGGTACCACGCCGGCCTGGCGATGCTCGGCACCGCCCTGCCGACGTTGGCGATCCACGATGGCGACGGCTGGCACCTCGACCCGTTCATCGACCTGGGCGAGAGCTTCTACTCGGTGGTCGGCCAGTACAGCGTCAGCCTGACAGTCCCGAGCGGGCTGTCCACTCCTTCCACCGGCGTCCTGGTCGACACGCGCGACAACTCGGGCGGTACGCAGACGCGGACGTACTCAGCGTCGCACGTGCGCGACTTCGAATGGGCGGCGGGTCGGCTGTCATCTGTCCAGGGCACGGATTCGAACGGCGTCCGAGTCCGGGTCTCGTACAACCCGTCGACCTACTCGACATCTGCCGCGCGCGGGGCGCTGGCCAAGTCGCTCCGGGCGATGAATGAGTTCGAACACGATTTCGGCTCTTATCCATATCCGGAGCTGGACGTCGTGCTCAGCCCACTGCCCTACCACGGCATGGAGTACCCGACCTTCGTGCTCAGCGACACGGCGCAGATATCGCTCGGCCACGAGATCGCGCACCAGTGGTGGTACGGCATCGTCGGCGACGACCAGTTCAGCAGCCCATGGCTCGACGAATCGTTTGCCACCTGGTCGCAGACGCTGCCCTGGACGCACGACGATTGCAGCACCCCGCGGGCGTGGCCCAGCGGCGCCACGCGCCTGACCAACTCGATGGCTTTCTGGGGCAGCCATCCGAAGCAATACTGGGTGATCTACAACCAGGGCACGTGCGCCCTCGGCGCGATGGCCCACGAGCTCGGCATGAATCGCTTCATCGGCATCCTGCGCAGCTACGCGGCGGCGCACCGCTTCGGCATCTCCACGACGGCCGACTTCAAGGCCGCCATCGAGAATGCCGCCGCCCAGTACGCGCCCGGCTGGGACATCGCCCAGTTCTGGCGAACGTGGCGCATCGGGGCCGGTTGACGCTCAGGCGACCTCGCGCCGGATCGTGAGCGTGGCGATGACGGCAAGCAGGACGGCGATGCCGGCAAGGACGACGATGTCGATCTGGACCGTGCCCGACTCGAGACCCGTGCCCTTGATGAGCACCTCGCGCAGGCCCTCGATGCCGTAGGTCATGGGCATCAGCCGCGCGATCGGAGCGAGGATGCCGGGCAGCGTGTCGATCGGCCAGAAGATCCCCGCGAGCAGCGCCTGGGGCACGATCACGAGCGGGATGAACTGGAGGATCTGGAACTCCGTGCGCGCGAAGGTCGACAGGAAGATGCCCAGGTTGACGGCGGAGATGGCCAGCAGGAGGGTGATCACGAAGGCCAGCCAGGGCGACCCGGCGATCGGTACGGCGAGGCCCAGGTTGATCTCGGGCAGCGGCCCGAGGGCGCCGATGTGGATCGTGCCCAGCACGAACAGCAGCACCAGCGCGACCTGGGCCGTGGCGAAGAGCGCGAAGCCCAGGCTGTAGCCGACGACGATCTCTGAGCGTCGAACGGGCGTCGCCAGCAGCCGCTCGAGCGTGCCACCGACGCGTTCGCGCAGGAAGCTGATGCCGGTCAGGATGAACACCAGGAAGAAGACGACGAAGCCGACGAGCGCCGGCGCGAACGCGTCGAAGAACGTCCCCGTCGCGTTGTAGATCGTCTGCTGCTGGATGACGGGGCCGCCGCTCGAGAACGCGCTCGCCAGTGCGCCCTCCAGGCCACCGACGCGCGAGCTGTCATCTGCCGGATTGAGCCCCGGCGTGACGATGACGACGCTCGGGCCGCCAGAGTCGATCGAGAAAAGCAGGCCGATGTCGATCGTCCCGTCGCGCAGCGCGCTGCGCGCGCCATCGTCGGTCGTGATGTCGGAACGGACCGTGAAGCCCGACTGGGTAAGTGCGTCTGACACGTGGCCCAGGATCAGCGCGCCGGCCGGGCCGGCGTCATTGACGATGGCCACGCTCGAGACCGGTGGCTTCTCATCGCGGATGACCCAGCCCAAGAGACCCATGATCACGATCGGCGCGACGAACATGAGCGCGAGCGTCCGGTGGTCGCGGCGGAAGAACTCGGCGATGCGGCGGGCGATGGCCAGTGTGCGGCGCAGGTTCATGGCTTGGCCTCGTCGCCCAGGCGCAG
>CAYYVV010000021.1:34755-36554 GCA_964475245.1 uncultured Anaerolineaceae bacterium
GCCTGCTCGATGTCGTCGCTGCCCGCGCGCTGCCGGATCTCGGCGCCTGATCCGCGCGCGATCAGCCGGCCGTGAAGCATCAGCAGCAGCTCGTCGCAGCGGTCGGCCTCGTCCATGACGTGGCTGCTCACGACGAGCGTGGCACCGGCCGCGGCAAGCTCGCGGAAGTATTCCCAGAACTGGACGCGCAGCTGTGGGTCGATGCCCACCGTCGGCTCGTCGAGGAACATCACGCTCGGCTTGTGCACCAGCGCACAGGCCAGCGACAGGCGGCGGCGCATGCCACCCGACAGCTCGAGCACGGGAGTGTCGCGCCGGTCGAGCAGGTCGACGACCTTGAGCGCTTCCTCGAGCGACGCCCGGTCGTACGTTCCGTCGAGGGCGCCGAAGAAGCGCACGTTCTCCCAGACCGACAGCTCGAGATAGATCCCGTCGGCCTGGGTCATGTAACCCAGCCGGCCGAGCACCTCGCGGTCGGGCATGCGCACGCCGAGCACGCGCGCCTCACCGGCGGTCGGCTTGGCAAGGCCGGTGAGCAGGCGGATGAGCGTTGTCTTGCCCGAGCCGTTCGGCCCGAGCAAGCCGTAGATGCGGCCGGCATCAAGCTCGAGGTCCAGGTTGTTGACGGCGATGATGCTGCCGAAGCGCTTGGTCAAACCGCGCGTCGCTATCGCCGGCGCCGAAGCGGTCTGGGTCATGGCCGAAGCCCGGCGATGGAAACCGCGACGAGGTCGTCGACGGCCGCATCCACGCTGACGTCGGACGACGCGAACCGCTCGAGCGCAGGCCGGGTGAGCAGATGAAAGAGGATCGGCGCGACGAACGCCTGGACGGCGATCAGCGGCGGCATGCGCCGGATGCGGCCCAGGCTCATCTGCTCCGCGAAGTAGGCAGCAAGGGCGCCGATCGCTGAGCCGAACGCCACGCGCATGCCCGCGATGGCCGGCTCTGACGCTCCGGTGACCTCGAGGAAGATCGCGCGCAGCAGGCCAAGGCGGGGCTGGACGACAGCAACGACGGCGCGCGCGAGGTTCGGGAGCAGCAGCTCCGGTCGATCATGACCGTGCTCGACGAGCATGCGCTGGATGGCATCGAATGGTGAGTATGCGTTGATCAGGCCCTCGAGCAACGCGCTCTTGCCTGGAAAGAGCCTGTAAAGCGTGCCGCGCGAGACGTCCGCTGCACGCGCGAGCTCGTCCATCGACAGGTCCGCGAGCGAAGAGCGAATGAGCATGTCCTGGGCCGCGACCAGGACCCGCTCGCGCGCGGCCGGCCGGGGTTCGTGGTCGATACTTGCCAGCAACGCGCCGCGCGATCCGAAATGGCGGTAGAAGGTCGCGCGCGAGACTCCCGCCTGGCGAGTGATCGCGGCGACGGACGCCGCCGGGTCCGCGGAAAGCACGTCGCGCGCGGCTGCAATGACCTGGCGCCTGATCGTCGGATCGGCAGTCATCATGACCATCGAGTGATGCTCGGTGAGACTCAGTGTCCGGTCAAGTCTCAGGCTGTTCCGAACCCGGCGCCGGGGTTGCGTCTGATCGTCAGGAGGTGAGTCGGGTCCCGGCGTGTCCGGCCAGAGCGGCCTGGGCGCACTCGGGGCTGGTGATGATCGCCTCGCTGCCACCCTTCTCGAGGAACTGGATGCACGCCTCGATCTTGGGCGCCATGCTGCCCTGCGCAAAATGCGTGCCCTCGGCCAGGTACTCCTTCGCCTTGGCCAGCGACAGCGTCGACAGCCACTCCTGATCCGGCTTGCCCCAGTTGAGCGCAACGCGCTCAACGGCCGTCGTGATCATCAG
>CAYYVV010000021.1:36654-39913 GCA_964475245.1 uncultured Anaerolineaceae bacterium
GTCCAGCCGTCGGTCTCGGCACGGCCCTTGGCCTCTGCTTCGGTCATGAACGTGCCGATCGGCTTGGTCGGATTGACCATCGCCGGGTCGTTCGCGTCGACCTCGACCTGGGTCACGACCGACACGGGCTGACGGTCGACCTTGAGGTCGCGGAACTGGTTGGACAGGTTCTGCTGCAGCTCGTAGCCGATCGCGCCCTGGGTATCCGCGTCGCACACGTCGAGCGGAACCTCGTGCAGCTCGTGCCGGGCAAGCTCCGAGCGGCGCATGATGAAACCGACCTGCGGGCCGTTGCCGTGGCCGATGGCCACGTGCCAGCCGTCGTGGATGATGCCCGCGATATTGCGCGAGGTCTCGCCGAGCGCCCGGTACTGGTCCGGGATGCTCATGTGCTGGGGATCCTTGATCAGGCTGTTGCCGCCGATTGCGACAACGAGAGTGCTCTGCGCCACGTGGTCGTTCCTTTCAGCCCATCGTCAGGGCCATGACGGCCTTCTGGGCGTGAAGCCGGTTCTCGGCCTCGTCGTAGACGACGGAGTGGCAGCCGTCGATCACCGCGTCGGCGACCTCGACGTTCCTGTCCGCCGGCAGCGGGTGCATGAAGATGGCGTCTTCGTTGGCCAGCGCCATGCGCTGTTCGTCGGTGATCCAGTTCTGGTAGCGCTTCGCGATCTCGGCGCCCTCGGTTTCATCCTTGGCTGTCAGCAGGGCTCCCCAGCTCTTGGCATAGATGACGTCCGATCCGCGGAAGCCCGCGTCGAAGTCGTCCATCAGCTCGAGCGAGCCATGCGATTGGCGGGCGTTGGAACGCGCTTCGTCGATGACATGGGGCTGGAGCCTGAACTCGGGCGGATGGACCAGGCGCACGTTCATGCCGAAGCGGGTCGCCGCGGTGACCAGGTCCTGGGGAACGCTGATCGGTTTCTGGTAGCTCGCGGCGTAGGCCCATGAGATGGTCAGCGTCCGGCCGCGCAGGTCGCCCAGCTTCTCGCGCATCGTCATCAGGTCGGCCAGGATCTGATGCGGGTGGTACAGGTCGCATTGCATGTTGAGCACCGGCACACGCGATGCCGCGGCGACGCCACGGACGTACTCGTTGCCGATGCCCCAGTCGACGTGGCGGATGGCGATGCCGTCGCAGTAGCGGCCCAGGATCTCGCCGATCTCCTTGGGCGTGTCGCCGTGCGCGATCTGGGTCGTGCGGCTCTCGATGAACTCGGCGTGGCCGCCCAATTGGGCCATGCCCGCCTCGAACGACGCCCTTGTCCGGGTCGAGCTGAAGAAGAAGAGCATCGCCATGACCTTGTCGCGCAGCAGCGGATGGGCAATGCCCAGCGCCCGTTCACGCTTCAGCAGAGCGGCGACCTCGAAGACGGTCTCGATCTCCTCGAGCGACCATTCCGAGAGGCTGATCAGGTCACGGCCGCGAAGTCCGGTCTGCATCTTGACGACCTCCTACTCGGCGCTGCCGAGCACGAGCGCCAGGAGCGCCATGCGCAGCGACACGCCGTTGGACGCCTCGACCCAGTAGCGCTGGTGGCGCGTCTCGTCGACGTCGGCCGTCAGCTCGTCCATGCGCGGCAGCGAATGGAGGACGATCGACGAGCGCTTGGCCTTCGTGCGCATCAGCTCGCCCGTGACCTGGAACTCGGGCGGCGTCGTGCCGACCGCGCCTGCGCGCTCGACGCGCGATTGTGTGTAATCCGCCTGGACGATCGGCTCGAGGTAGATGATGTCCGCCTCGCCGATCACGTCGCGCACGTCGCCCGCCTCGCGATAGGCGACGCTCATCGCGTCGATCTCGGCCTTGAACTCGGGCTTGAGAGCGAGCTCCGGCGGAGCGACGACGATTGCCTCGGAGTCGAACTGCGAGAGCGCGTGCAGGATCGTGTGCATCGTGCGCATGCGCATGTCGCCGATGAGCAGGTAGGTCAGCCCGTCGAGCGTGCCCCGGTCACGCCAGATCGTGTACAGGTCGGTCAGCACCTGGGTCGGGTGCTGGCCCCAGCCGTCACCGCAGTTGATGACGGGGACGCTGGCCCATTTAGCCGCCTCGGCCGGCGCGCCCTCGGTGTAGTGGCGCATCGCGATCACGTCGCCATAGGACTCGAGCATGAGCACCGTGTCCTTCATCGACTCCTGGTAGAAGTCGCCGGCGCGCGTCATCTTGGCGTCGGAGAAGCCCAGCACGGCGCCACCGAGTCGGTGCATGGCGGCCTCAGTCGACAGCCGCGTGCGCGTCGACGGCTGGTAGAAGGCCGTCAGCAGGGTCTTGTCCTTGAGCAGGTCCGTGTTGCGACGGTTGACCGCGAACTCGCGCAGGTTGTCGGCAACCTCGAAGACGCGGAAGAACTCCTCGCGGCTGAAGTCCTTGAGACCCAGGATGTCTCGACCCAGAAAGCTCCTCATCTCGATTCGTATCCCTTCAGCTGCGGAGAGCGCCGGTGAACAGAACGGCGCTGCTTTCGTTGTCTGCCATCTCCCCTGACGCGCGCAGCGCGAGCAGGCCGGCCAGGCCGGCCGAGCCCGTCGGATCGACGTTGATCGAGCTCGCGTCGCGCGCGCGGCGGTTCGCATCTGCGATGGCCGCCTCGTCGACGACCATCGGTCGTCCGCCGGTCTCGACCATGGCCCGCACGATTGCCAGCCAGTCGTATGTCTCGTCGTCGAGGATGCCGCTCGCGATGCTCGGCCGGATCGATGACCACGGCCGCATGTATCGCGAGCGGTTGCGGGCGACTTCGTAGAGCACGTCTGTTGGCTCACGCCAGCCGGCCAGCTGCTCGCGCACGAGCCTGTAGGCATTGGCCAGCGGCGCAACCCCGGCGGTCTGGACCGGGTACAGCCGCGGCACGATGCGCAGGGCGCCCATTTCCCAGGCCTCGTCGAGCGCCTGGATGACGGATGACGCGAGGGCACCTCCGCCGACCTGGACGAACAGGTTGTCAAGCCGGATCTCGTGCCCATTGGCGACCCTGTTCGCGAGCGCGTCGGCGATCTCGTAGCCGAGCGTCAGCCCGCCCTCGATCGCGACGCCGTTCTGGTCGCCCTGGCAGGTGAACGCGATCGCGCCCGCTGCGACGGCCTCGCGCATGCGCCGGACGCTCGGGTCGCCCGTTTCGCCGGCGCCACGATCGCACACGGTCACTTCCGCGCCGAGGTCCTTGATCGCTGCGAGGACCGCTCGGTCCGCCTCGAGCGGCACGAAGACCTCCAGACGGCGCTCCGCGGCGCGCGCGACAACGGCAGCGGCCAGGGC
>CAYYVV010000021.1:40013-41090 GCA_964475245.1 uncultured Anaerolineaceae bacterium
GCCAGGAGCGTGCCGAAGAGGTGGCGCGCCTTGTGCGAGCCGCTGACGTTATTGGTCTCGTCCTTGACCCAGGCGTCGAGGCCAGCACAGAAGTCGAACGGCGTTACGCGGAAGCCGCGGCCGTCGACGCGCGCGACGGCATCGTCAAGGCGCGCGACGTCCTCGACGATCGCTTCATCGGCAAGGCCGGCGGCGCGCGCGACGTGATACCAGTGGAACAGCGTCCGGTAGCGGATGAACGGATTCGGCTCGCCGCCGGCCGGCCATTCGACGCGCGCCGGGTCGATCACGCGCTGGATGACGTGGTCGATGTCGTCCCCGGGACGCGCATTCGGACAGCGCAGGTGCAGCTCGCGACCCGGCGCGCGATAGCCACAGCCGGCACACACGAGCGCGGTGGGCAGTGCCGTCGTCGTTTCCAGTGGTGCGAGTGCGGGCGCGATCATGGTCACTGGCTCACGTCGCCGCGGCCACGCCGACGCGTGCGTTGAACTCGTCGATGAGCGCGTCCCAGCGCGGAAGAAGGTCGCGCAGCCCCGTCCAGTACGACTGCTCGCGCCGCGCAACGAACTCGTCTATGGACAGGCCCTGCTGCTCGACCCAGGTGTAGTAGCCCAGGTTGAAGATCCGGCGCCGGTCCTGCTCGCTCAGCTCGACCACGTGCTCCTCACCGGCGCCGAGCAGGTGCTGGGCGTAGGTCGCCGCGGCCGCGCGCTCGTCGAAGCCCGTTGCGAAGTCACGCGCCAGCGTGCGCAGAAGCTCCGTGCCGTACATCCGCGCGCCGTCAGTCGCGACCGTGACGATCACATCGTCCGGGCCCAGGCCGGCCTGCTTGGCCACCTTGATCGCGGCGACGATGTTGCAGATGCTCGACAGGCCGAGCGAAGGCAACGCTTCGATGACGGTACGACGGACGCCGCGTCGAGCGAGCTCGGCCCGGCCCGCGTCCGTGTTGAACAGCACATTCAGCGCGTCCGTGGCGGTGTCGCTGACGGCGACGACGTAGTCGGTCGCCATCACGTTGTGGATGAGCGGGATGTGCTTGTCGCCGATGCCCTGGATGTTGTGCTCGCCGAA
>CAYYVV010000022.1:0-40143 GCA_964475245.1 uncultured Anaerolineaceae bacterium
CGAGAGCCTGCGCGCGCTCACGGTCCATCTCAGGTTGCTCGTCGATGAGCGCGCGCAGTCGCCGCTCGATCAGGCGTGCGGCAATCACCGGAGTGGCACCGTCGCGGTGGCGCTTGACCAGCTCCTCGGCATCCGCAACGCCTTCGTGCTCGAGGGCTCGAATGAGTCGGCGCACGTCCGTCGCCTCCTTGCCCGGCAGGCGATCGATCCAGCTGGCCGGTGGCGGAGGCGGTGCAGGTGCCGGGCGCTCTTGCCTGGCCGCGCCGCGCGAAGTCGGTGGCTTCGTCTTTGACGGCCTGACCCGGAGCAGCGGCTTGATCTCACGCGCGCCGGGAATCTGCTCGCGCACCGCGTCGAGAGTCGGCAGCGGTCCGTGGATCAGCTGCTGCCCGAACTCGTTGGCCTGATCGTTGTCGAGCAGGTACCAGCCGACGCCCGACTTCTCGACCCGGAAGCGTCCGTCGCCGGTCGTGTACGCACCCGCCGATTCGCGCACCAGGTCGTCGGGTCCGGGCGCCGGCTTGTCCTTCTTCGCCCTGGCGGCCGCCATGCGCGAATTATCCGGCCGCTCGCCGTTTGACAGCCATCTCGCGGACCCACTGAAAGAGCATGAATGCCAGGCAGCCGACCATCGCGCCCAAGACGTTCGTGGCCACGTCGTCCACGTCCGCCGTGCGATACGCGTAGCCGACGGCGACCGAAATCGCGAGCTGGCCGAGCTCGATTGCCGTGGACAGGGCGAGCGCGATCACGAACACGCGCACGGCCGATACACGGCCCTGCAGCAGCGGCACGAATACGCCGAGTGGCACGAATGCCGCGATGTTGCCGATCAGGACGATGAATTGATGCGACTCCAGGCCGCGCCTGAACGCAAAGTTGATCGTCCTGAACAGGTGCAGGCGCAGATCAACGGGCTGTCCGTTGTCGAGACCGTCGAGCGGCAGGAACGTCAATAGCAGAAGGACGACCAGGTATGCGACGAACAGCTCCCGCGTCCGGACGTTCACGGTCGTGGGAACTCTGAATCGACCGCCTCGCGGCAGACGTCAGCGTCGAAGCCGTTGCGCGCCAGCAGCGCATACGCCTTCTGCCGGCGACGCCTCTCGTCCGGCTCACGCTCGAGCGCGGCACCGCGCCGCGCGAGCAACGCCCGCGCGGCGCTCATGTCCGGATCCGCCTCCGGCGCAACCTTTTCGCGCTCGGCAAGGACCGTGTCAATCGTGTCCCGCGCCACACCTTTGAGCAGCAGCTCGCGTTTGAGGCCGGCTGAGCCGCGCGGGCGTGAACGGTCGCGGCTATCGACCCACGCCCGCGCGAACGCCTCGTCGTCCAGGTAGTTCATCTCGATCAGACGAATGAGGACCTCATCGACGAGCACTTCCGGGTATCCGAGCTTGAGGAGCCGGCCTCGCGTCTCCGCCTCCGAGCGGGGACGTGCGCCGATGAACGCCGCAGCCGCCTCCATCACCGGCGCCCGATCGGTCAGCTGCGCACGCAACTCACGGCGCGCCGCCGCCGCCTCAGGTGTCCGTCGTCTCGCCTTGATCAATCAGCAAGCATCGAGGACGGGCTGGCTGCGGCGAGTGCAGTGCAAGGAGATGTCGAGATATGGGGCGTGTCAGGCGGGATGAGGGCACGGCGGCGGCAACGCGGCGACACGAGCGCACTCAATGTGCGTGAGTGGAGCCACCGCAGCCGCCAACGCCGCGATCGCCCGCGTGACGCGCGCTACTCGGCTTCAGATATGCCCTCGACCGGAACGGCGATCGTGGCGACCCTGCCGCGGATTTCCGTCTCCAGCTTCTGTGCGACATCCTGGTTGGCCCTCAGGAACTCCTTGGCCTGCTCGCGACCCTGGCCGAGCCGGAGATCTCCGTAGGTGAACCAGGCGCCGGTCTTGGTCAGGATGTCCGAGGCGACGCCGACGTCGAGCAGTCCGCCCTCGCGGCTGATGCCCTCGCCGTACATGACGTCGAACTCCGCGACGCGGAACGGCGCGGCGACCTTGTTCTTGACGACCTTGACGCGCACGCGGCTGCCGATCGAGTCCGTGCCGCTCTTGATCGTCTCGATGCGCCGGATGTCGAGGCGGACACTTGCGTAGAACTTCATCGCGCGGCCACCGGGAGTCGTCTCCGGATTGCCGAACATGACGCCGATCTTCTCGCGCAGCTGGTTGGTGAAGACGAGCGCCGTGTTGGATCTGCTGACCGCGCCGGTCAGCTTGCGCAGTGCCTGGCTCATCAGTCGGGCCTGCATGCCCATTGACGAGTCACCCATCTCGCCTTCGATCTCGGCGCGCGGCACCAGGGCCGCGACCGAATCGACCACGACGCAGTCCACGCCGCCGGATCGAATGAGCGTCTCTGTGATCTCGAGAGCCTGTTCACCCGTGTCCGGTTGGCTGACGAGCAGCTCATCGACATTCACGCCGCAGGCGCGCGCGTAGCCGGGGTCAAGCGCGTGCTCGACGTCGATGAAGGCCACGACGCCGCCGCGCTTCTGCGCTTCGGCAAGGATGTGCTGGCAGAGCGTGGTCTTGCCCGACGACTCGGGACCGAAGATCTCGGTGATGCGGCCGCGCGGGACGCCGCCCACGCCAATTGCCAGGTCAAGGGCGATGGATCCCGTGGGAATCGAATCGACCGCCTGCCTCTCAGACGAGCCGAGCTTCATGATCGAGCCGCGGCCGAACTGCTTCTCGATGGCCAGGATCGCGGCGTCCACCGCGCGCGATCGCTCTGTCGGCGGCTTTTCGGTCAGCCGGTCCACGCCGTTGCCATCTGCTGCCGATGGCTTGCCGGTCCCCGTCATGGTCATGCCTGGTTCTCCTCCTGGTTCCGACCGGGGACCTGCGAGCGGTTCAGCCCTCGCCCGCTCCCGGCTCTTCGTCCCAGCGCGGCTTGCGCTTGGGCTTGATCAATTCGACCGAAGGTGGCGGCGCTTGAAGAAGAGACTCGAGGTGAGGCTTGGCCTCCTTTGCCTTGGCCTTCTTCTTCACTTCCCGATGAGGGCGATCCTTCGATGCCATTTGTTCTGCCTCCGCGGCTGAGCCGGGACGTTACCCGGCACCGCTTATCTGGTAGTTCACTCCGACTTTGCGCCAGCTTGCGTGTCACAACGAGGTTGCCGTGTGTCACGCAGGAAGGCCGTCGGTGGTCGGATTATCGCGCAGCGCAGCCTGTTCGCGGACGAGCTCCGGGAACCTGCCCTGTGCGAGGGCCGATCTGATGCGCGCCATGAAGTCGAGCACGTAGGTCAGGTTGTGGCACGTCGCGAGGCGGTAGAAGAGCAGCTCGTCGGCGCGCAGCAGGTGCGCCAGGTAGGCGCGCGTGAACGATCGGCAGGCACGGCAGCGGCACCCTTCCTGGATCGGCGCGTCATCGTCGAGGAAGCGCGTGTTGCGCAGGTTGAGGCGGCCCCCAGGCACCCACAGGGTGCCGTTGCGTGCCACGCGCGCGGGCAGAACGGAGTCGAACATGTCGATCCCGGCATCGACCGCGTCGAGCAGGTCGGCCGGAGAACCGAGGCCCATCAGGTAGCGCGGCCGCGGGTCGTCCGCGAGCAGCGGCACTGTCACGTCGAGTGCCGCGCGCCTTTGCGCCGCTGACTCGTCGCCGGCCAGACCGCCGATGCAGATCCCGTCGAACGGCAGCGACGCGATCATGCGCGTGGATTCCGCGCGCAGGTCAGGCTCGAGCCCGCCCTGGACGATGCCGAACAGCGCCTGGTCGGTGCGCCGATGCGCGGACATGCAGCGCTCCGCCCAAGAGTGAGTCCGGATCATCGCCGCGGCGACTTCACGGCGTGAGGAAGCGTGTGGAGGCACGGGCTGGTCGAGGCAGACCGCGATGTCCGACCCGAGCGCCTCCTGGACGGCTATCGAGAGCTCGGGCGTGAATCGGTGCGTCGATCCGTCGAGATGCGAGCGGAAGGTGACTCCGTCGTCGTCGACCGAGCGGAAGTCGCCCAGGCTGACAACCTGGTAGCCGCCGGAGTCGGTCAGGATGGGCCGCCGCCAGGCCATGAACTTGTGCAGTCCACCCAGGCGCTCGATGCGCTCGTGTCCCGGCCGCAGATAGAGGTGGTACGTGTTGCACAGGATGATCTGAGCGCCAACCTCGACCAGATCGTCGGGGTCGAGCGCCTTGACCGTCGCGTTCGTGCCGACGGGCATGAATACCGGCGTCTGGACATCGCCGTGGGGCGTGTGCAGGTGGCCGAGTCGGGCGCGTGTCGACCCGTCGGCCGGCGCCGGCATGAGCACATCGAAGGTGAGCGGCCGGCTCGTGGCCGGTGCCACCTCCACGTCGGTCACGCGATCTCCTGGCGATTGATCGAGATGACGCCCAACAGCGTGGCGAGCGCGAGGTAGATCAGGACAGCAATCAGCGCCTGTGGCATTGGCACCGGCTTCAGGAGAAACTGCTCGAGACCGCCACCGATCGACAGGCTGTTGCCCGGCGCAGAGTTGATGACGTAGTCGCCGACGCTGATCGGCAGGAACTGGAACCATTCCGGCCCCTTCTGCACGAAGCCGTTCTCACCGAAGCCGGAAACATCTCCGGTCAGCGTCAGTCCAGTGAGGATCAGCTTGACGATCCCCTCGCCGAGAAACAGCACGATGCCCATCACTGCGCCCGCCACCTGGCTGCGCAGAATGACCGCCACGCCGAAGCCGAGCGCCGCGCGTTCGAGCAGCACGGGATAGCCGAGAAGCATGTTGCTGAGCAGGTCACTGAGGCCGTTCGCGCGCAACGGACTCGCAACAGGGACGTGGTAGAGGAACCCGACCAGGTAGAGCGTCGCGATGCCGACGGCGTACATGATGACAATCGCGATCGCCAGCACTATGGCGAGTGCGATTCCCTTGGCGAGCAGGTAGTTCGTGCGGCTCTCGCCGCGCGCGACGACATTCCGGACGACGCCCCAGTTCCAGTCGGCGCCGACGTAGACCGCGGCGTAGACCACCGCCAGCAGGCCACCCAGGGTGAAGCAGAACTGGTTGATGATCGAGTAGGACGCAGGAAACTCGATCAGGCCGAGCCCGTCGATGTCGAACGCTCCGGCAGCACCTGCGATCAGGAAGATCGCAACCATGAGCACTAGCGCGACGGCAAAGACGATGAACGTCGCCCATCGCCGGCGCATCTTGAGCAACTCGGCGCGGACGAGCCTCACTGCCCGCCCCCAGTTGGGGGCAACGGTCCGCCGAGGGGTGACACGACCGATCCGGTCGGGCGATCGTGGACCGCGCCGCCACTGCCCGTCAGCTCCAGGAAGAGCGACTCGAGGTCGCTCCCGGGCTCGATGCCCATCGCGTAGATGCCGGCATCGGCCAGCGCCTTGTTGATCTCGGCCGACCTGACCGGCGGTACGCTGACCGTGAACTGACCAGCCTGGTCGCCGCCGTCGACGCCGTACAGCGGCCGGTCCGGCGCAAGCCTGCGCAGGATCTCCGCCGCGCGCGGCATCTCGGCGACGGTGACCCGAACCTTGACTCGGCCGGCGTCGTCGAGCAGCTGCTGGAGATCGCCTTCGCGCAGCAGCCGGCCACTGTCGATGATGCCGACGACGTCGGCGAGCTGCTCGACCTCATGCAGAAGGTGGCTGGAGATGACGACCGTCTTGCCGAGGTGTTGCGTGAAGTAGCGCAGTGTCTCGCGCATCGCGACCATACCGCCCGGATCGAGGCCGTTGGCCGGCTCGTCGAGCAGCAGGAGGTCCGGGTTCGAGACCATCGCCGCGGCGATGCCCAGGCGCTGCTTCATGCCCATGGAATAGGTCTTTACCGGATCCTTGGCCCGGCCGCCCATGCCTACGTAGTCGAGCACCTGGCTGATGCGGCTCTTGTCCGTCGGCGGTCCCGAGGCAGCCAGCACTAGCAGGTTCTCGTAGCCCGACATGTACGGGTAGAACGACGGCGTCTCGATCAGCGAGCCAACGCGGAACAGCCGCTTGCGGTCATGCCACGTGTAGGCCGTGCCGAACAACGAAATCGTGCCGGCGTTTGGCCGCAGCAGTCCGGTCAGCAGGCGCAGGGCCGTTGTCTTGCCACTGCCGTTGGGCCCGAGGAAGCCGTAGACCTTGCCGCTCGGCACGGACATGTCCAGGCCGACGAGCGCCTTGTGCCTGCCGTAGCTCTTGGTGAGACCGCGCGTCGCCACGGCCAGGTCAGCGCTTGCCGGTGGCGGCGCTGCCACCGTCGGCGTCGTGACTGGATCAGGCGTCACGCGACGGTTTCCGACTCGGTCCGACCCTCAGACGTCACCCCGTCCCACAGCCCCGCGTCGACGCGCTCGGTTCGACGCGGCGGCGGGACTTCGTAGCCCAGGCCACGCAGGTGCTCACGCGCACTCTCGGTCGCCACGCGACCCTGTGGCGTGCGATCGAGAAAGCCGAGCTGGAGCAGGTACGGCTCGTAGACGTCCTCGATCGTCTCGACCTCCTCGCCGATGACCGCCGCGAGCGCCGCGCCGCCGACCGGGCCGGAGGCGAACTTCTGCACGATCGCGGCCAGCAGGCGCCTATCCGTCGTATCCAGGCCCTCGTCGTCGATGTCCATCGCGTTCATGGCATCGGACGCCTCCTGGGCCCCGATTCTGCCGTCCGACCTGACCTGGGCGTAGTCCCTGACCCGCCGCAGCAGGCGATTGACCACGCGCGGCGTGCCCCTCCCCCGGCGCGCAAGCACGTTCACGGCCTCGTCGTCGATATCGACGCCGAGGATGCCGGCCGAGCGCTCGATGATCGTCGCGAGCTCCGGCTGAGAGTAGTAATCGAGCCGGTACACGGCCCCGAAGCGGTCGCGCAGTGGGCCGCCGATACGCCCCGCGCGGGTCGTGGCGCCCACGACCGTGAACGGCTTGAGACCCAGGCGCAGGCTGCGTGCCGATGGGCCCCGGCCGATCATCACGTCGATCGCGAAATCCTCCATGGCCGGGTAGAGGAGCTCCTCGACCGAGTGGTTGAGGCGGTGGATCTCGTCGATGAACAGGACGTCGCGCTCCTCGATGTTGGTCAGGATCGCGGCAAGGTCTCCCGGTCGCTCGATCGCCGGACCGCTCGTGGCATGCAGGTTCACGCCGAGCTCGCGGGCGATGATGTTGGCGAGCGTGGTCTTGCCCAGGCCGGGCGGCCCGTAGAGCAGGACGTGATCTGCCGCTTCGGCGCGTTGACGGGCCGCGGCGAGCAGGATCTCGAGGTTCTGCTTGACGCTCTGCTGGCCGATGTACTCGGCCAGGAATCGCGGTCGGAGCGACGTCTCGACGGCGACATCCTCGACGCTCAGCGAGCCTGTAGTCAGCGGCCGGCCAAGGTCTTCACTGGCGTCCTGCATCGGGCGTGAGTCTAGCAGGTTTGGGCGCTAATCGAACGTCTGTTCGACTACGGGTGGAATGCCGGCGGAGCCGGGCCATAGGTGTCCGTGCTGCCGATCTTGGTTGGGAACGAGGTCCAATTGGCGGCCGGCACGTAGCAGCCGTTGGCCGGCGTTCCCCATAGTCCGAGCCTTTGATGCTCGGAAGTGGCACCAGACCGCCCTGACGCTAATCAAGACCGAATATGCAGCCGTTTCAGACGCGCTTGTGGACCATGCGCTCGATCGCCTCGGCGGCATCCTCGGCCGCGTCGATCGCGTTTTCCAGCACGAGATAGATCTCGCGCCACTTGATCACGTCGAGCGGATCATGGTTCTCGCGGAACAGCCTGCCGATCGCCGCGCGCGAGATGCCATCCGCCTGGTGCTCGAGCTCGTGAATGCGCTCGAGATGCTGGCTAACGCCCTTCATGCCCTCGAGCTTGACGAGTGCCTCGGACAGCTCGGCTCCCTGGTTGGCCAGCAGCCCGGCCATCAGCTGTGCCTCGTTGGTCGGCTGGCGAACGTCGTAGATGGCCATGCTCTCGGCGGCGGCCTGAATCAAGTCGACCACGTCGTCGAGCCTGCTGGTCAGGTCGTGGATGTCCTCGCGGTCGAAGGGCGCAACAAAAGCCTCTTCGAGCCGCTCGTTGATGTCGTGGTCGATCTTGTCGCCCTGCTTCTCGAGCGCCTGGATCTCGGCGATCCGGTCATCGAGCCGATCGAACACTGTCATCAGGTCCTGCAGCTTGGCCGCGGCCGAGGCGAGGTTCTCGCCGCTGGCGGCGAACAGGTCGAGGAACTTCACGTCGCGCGGTATCAGGTGAAAGGACATGTCAGGTCTCCATCCGTTTGGTCAGCATGCTTCAGTGAAGTCCAAGTGCATTGAGGATCAGCCACGCCACCGCGGACACGGCGGCGGCCGCGGGGATCGTGATGACCCAGGCGATCAGGATGCTGCGCGCCACTCCCCATCGAACGCGGTGCAATCCGCCTGACGTGCCGACACCCATGATCGCGGCCGAGATCACGTGCGTCGTCGACACCGGCATCCCGAAATGGGCTGCAGTCAGGATCACGCCCGAGGCCGCCGTCTCGGCCGCGAAACCATGCACGGGCTCAAGCTTGACCACGCGGTGGCCCATCGTGTGCATGATCCGCCAGCCGCCCACGGCCGTGCCCAGCGAGATCGCCGTGGCCGAAACGACGATGACCCAGACGGGCACGTCGTTCGTGGGGATCACGCCGGCCGCGAAGAGGGCCAGGGTGATGATGCCCATCGTCTTCTGGGCGTCGTTCGAGCCGTGTGAGAAGGCCATGAAACCGGCCGACACGACCTGCAGGCGCCTGAAGGCGGTGGTCATCGGCCTGCGCTGGGCGTTGCGGAACAGCCAGAACAGGACGACGACGAGCGCCAGGGCGACGAAGAAGCCGATCAAGGGCGAGCTGACCATCGGGAACAGGACCTTGTCCCAGATGCCCTGCGTGTTGAACGCGGCCGGACCCGCGGCAACGATCGTCGCGCCGAGCAGGCCGCCGATCAGTGCGTGGCTGCTCGAAGACGGCAGGCCGAGCCACCAGGTCAGGAGGTTCCAGCAGATGGCGCCGATCAGCGCCGCGGCCACGACGGCCGTGGTCGACGTCTTGTCGTCTACCAGGCCTGAGCCAATGGTCTTGGCCACGGCCGTGCCCGCGAACGCGCCGATGAAGTTGAACGATGTCGCCATCACGATCGCATAGCGCGGCGCCAGGGCACGCGTTGCCACGGACGTGGCTATCGCGTTCGCGGTGTCGTGGAAGCCGTTGGTGTAGTCGAAGATGACGGCGAGCACCAGGACGGCGACGAGCATCAGCGTCACGCCGGCCATCGAACTGCCCCTCTGCTCGGTCTAGTCGCGGCGCAGGACGCGCAGCGCAGCCTTGACGCGTTCCTCCAGTGAAGCACCGACAGGGAGCGCGGACACGGCCCCGCGAGCCGCCTCGCGTGCCTCCGACGCGGTATAGCCGAGGGCCTGGAGAGCGGCGGCGACCTCAGATTCCGACGAGCCGTGGAACGGGCCGCCAATGGCCACCGCGCCTGCCGCCGACACCTTCTCCTTGAGCTCGAGCACGATGCGCGCGCCAAGCCGCTTGCCCACGCCCGACACGGCCGTCAGCACGCCCTCGTCACCCTGCATGATCGCGAGCTGGATGTCGGCCACCGGCCGCGACGAGACGATCGCCAGGGCAACCTTTGGCCCGACTCCAGTCACCGTCGTGAGCAGCTCGAAGAAGCCGAGCTCGTCGGTCGTGCGGAAGCCGTACAGCGCCTGCATGTCTTCGCGCACCAGGTGGTGGGTGTACAGCCGTGAGTCGGTGCCCTCGTGGAGCGCGGTCAGCGTGGCCGGCCCGCAGAACACGCGGTAGCCCACGCCGCCTGCCTGGATGACGGCCGAATCAGGCGCGAGCGCGACAACCCGGCCCTCGACGAAGGCGATCACGCTCGCGGCCCGCGGCGGTCAGGCGGCCTGGGGCTGGGCGTGGGCGACGCAGATCGCTACGGCCAGGGCATCCGCCGCGTCGTCAGGCCGCGGCAGGATGGCCATGCCGAGGACCATCTGGACCATGCGCTGGACCTGCATCTTGTCGGCCCTGCCGTAGCCGGTCACGGCGAGCTTCACCTCGTGCGGTCCGTACTCGAAGACCGGCAACCCGTGCTCGGCCGCGGCGAGCAGGACCACGCCACGCGCCTGGCCGACGGCGAACGCGGTTTGGACGTTGCGGTTGAAGAACAGCCGCTCGACGCCGATCTGGGCCGGTTTGTGAGTCACGATCAGCTCCGTCACGGCGCGGTGTATCTCGAGCAGCCGAACCGGCAGCGTCTGCGTGGACAGCGTCTCGAGACAGCCGTAGTCGATCACGCGCAGCTTGCTGCCCGAGCGTTCGACAATGCCGTAGCCGGTCGCCGCTGTGCCCGGATCGATACCGAGCACGATCACCGCGCGCGACCCGCCGCCGTCAAGCCGAGGCTGCTTCCGCGAGAATCTCGGCAGGCAAGTCGAAGTTGGCCGTCACGCGCTGGACGTCGTCGAGGTCCTCGAGCGCCTCGATCAGGCGCAGGTTCTGGCGCGCGACGTGCTCCGTGACCTCTATCGGCGTCTTGGCATGCATCGTGACTTCCGCCGAATCGATCGGCAGGCCGGCGCTTTCGAGCGTCTTGCGCACGGCCTCGAGGGTGGTCGGATCGGTGATCACCTCAACTGGATCGCTGTCCGTGTCGACGTCGTCGGCACCGGCGTCGATCGCGGCGAGCGCGATGTCGTCGGGATCCTTGCCGTCACGCGAGATGGACACGACACCGCGCGGCTCGAACTGCCAGGCCACGGCGCCCGCGCCGGCGAGCTGGCCGCCGCTCTTGGTGAACATCGCGCGCACGTCCGCCGCGGTGCGGTTCTTGTTGTCAGTGGCGGCCTCGACGAGGAGCGCCACGCCGCCCGGGCCGTAGCCCTCGTAGACGATCTCCTCGTACTGCTCCGCTGCGCTGCCGCCGGTGGCCTTCTCGATTGCCCGCTTGATGTTGTCGGCCGGCATGTTCGCGGCACGCGCGTTGTCCATGGCCAGGCGCAGCCGGTAGTTGGCGTCGGGGTCGCCGCCGCCCTGGCGCGCGGCGATGGTGATCTCTCGTCCCAGCTTGGTGAAGACTGCCCCGCGCTTGGCGTCGTTCGCGCCTTTCTGGCGCTTGATCTGGGACCACTTGGAATGGCCGGACATTGTTGCCGATTCTATATGCTGGCCCGATGAGCACCGCTGAAATGTCGCGCCTCCGGAATGTCGTCCTGGCCGGGCACTCGGACTCAGGCAAGACGACTCTCGGCGAGCACCTTCTTCAAGCCACGGGCGCGGTCACCCGCCTGGGCAAGGTCGACGACGAGACCTCCGTATTCGACTTCGAGCCCGAGGAGCACAAGCGCAAGCAGTCGCTTTCGCTCGGCGTCGCGACGATGGATCACGGCGGCTACGAGATAACGGTGGTCGACACGCCCGGCTACGCCGACTTCGCGGGCGAGGTGGTCGAGGGCTTCGAGGCTGTCGACGCGGCGATCGTGACCATCGACGCATCCGGGGGGGTGGAAGCCGGCACCGAGCGCGCCGTGGCCCTGGGTCGCGAACACGGCACGGCCGCGATCTTCGTCATCACCCGCTGCGAGCGCGAGAACGCCGATCCGACCGCCGCGCTCGACGCGTTGCGCGCGGCGTTCGGCAACAAGATCGCGCCGCTCCACCTGGCGATCGGCAAGGCCGACGGGTTCACGGGCTACGTCGATCTCGTGCACCGCAAGGCGTTCGTCTGGCAGAACGGCAAGCGCACGGAAACGGGCGTTCCGGCCGACATGGCTGACGAGGTTGCGCGGCGCCGCGATCAGCTGCTCGAGGCTGCGGCCGAAGCTGACGACGACGTGCTGACCAAGTACCTCGAGGGCGAGGAGATCACCGACGCGGAGCTCGAGGGCTGTCTGCATCGCGGCGTGCGCGATTCGATCCTCGCTCCGGTCATGGTCACGGCCGCCCAACGCGAGATCGGCATCGACGGCCTGCTCGACGCGATCGTGCGCTACTTCCCATCGCCCGACGAGGAGAAGCCGGTCAAAGCGATCGATGGTGCCGGCAAGGAAGTGGAAGTGGCACAGCGCGCCGATGGTCCGCTCCTCGCGCGCGTTTTCAAGACGACCGCCGACCCGTTCGTCGGCCGGCTGACCTACTTCCGCGTCTTCTCGGGCAAGATCGCCTCGCACGACCACGTCTGGAACGCCGATCGCGGCGAGGAAGAGCGCATCGGCCAGGTGCTGCGCGTCAAGGGCAAAGACACGGAGCCAGTGGGCGTCATCTCGGCCGGTGAGATAGGCGCCGTCGCCAAGCTCGTCAACACGCACACCGGCGACGCCCTGTCCGCGCGCGAGAAGCCGCTCAAGATGTCGCCGATCGCCTTCCCGGAGCCGACGCTGCCGGTGGCCATCGAGCCGCAGACGAAGGCCGACCTGGACAAGATGGGTGCCGCTCTCGCTCGTCTGCTAGAGGAGGATCCGAGCGTCACGGTCGAGCGCCAGACGGAAACCGGCGAGCAGCTCCTGTGGGCCCAGGGCGAGAACCACGTCGCGGTCACAGTCGAGCGCCTGCGCCGCAAGTTCGGCGCGGCCGTGGTCACACATTCGCCGCGCATCCCATACCGCGAGACGATCCGCAGCAAGACCCAGGCCGAGGGACGGCACAAGAAGCAGACCGGCGGCCGCGGCCAGTTCGGGCACGTGTGGCTCGAGATCGAGCCCAACCCGGGCGCCGGCGTCGTCTTCGAGACGCGCGTGGTGGGTGGCTCAGTGCCTCGCCAGTTCTGGTCCGGCATCGAGAAGGGTGTCCACGATGTCGCCGACAAGGGCCCCGTTGCCGGGTATCCCGTGATCGACTTCAAGGCGACGCTGTACGACGGGTCGTTCCACACGGTCGACTCGGACGAGCTCTCGTTCCGCCTGGCGGGTCAGCTGGCCACGCGCAAGGGCATACAGGACTCGGCACCGGTGCTGCTCGAGCCGATCATGGAAGTCGCCGTCCGCGTGCCCGAGGAATACATGGGCGACGTGAACCGCGACCTCAACACGCGGCGCGGCCGCGTGCTGGGCATGGACACTGCTGACGGCGTGCAGGTCGTGCGTGCCCATGTGCCGCAGGCGGAGCTGTTCAACTACGCGACGGAGCTGCGATCCCTATCCGGCGGACGTGGCTCGTTCAGCGCGACCCTCGACCACTACGAGGAAGTGCCGTCGCACGTCGCACAGAAGGTCATCGACCAGCACAAGAAGGACGAGGCGGCCGCTCACTCGTAGTTCCTTCACGCCTCGCTGAAGCCGTGAGCCCCCTCGCAGTTGAGAACACTCGCGTGATCAACGATCACGCGACCGTGCTCACCGACAGCGACGCGACCGTCCTCACCGACAGCGACGCACCACGATCCATGCACCGTTGAGCCAGCAATCGCTGTCGCAGGTCTACACGTGGGAGCCGTCGAACGCCCAGATCGCGGCACGCTACGGCCTGCGGCCTGAGGACGTCCTGCGTTTCGACACGAACACCTCGCCGCTGCCGCCGCCGTTCGTCGATGAAGCCCTGGCAGGGCCGTTCGAGCCGCCGCTCAACGAGTACCCGGACTCGTCCTACGAAGAGCTGACGGCGGCGGCAGCGGCATACACCGGGGTCGCCCCGCACGAGGTGATCGTTGGCGCGGGCGCGGACGAGATACTCGACCTCGTGGCCAAGGCCTACCTGGCGGCCGGTTCGGCCGCGATCGTCCCGGTCCCGACGTACGCGATGTACGGCGTGCTCACGTCGCAGCGCGCGGCGCGCATCGCGGCCGTCCCGAGGCTCGGCGCCGAGCATGGCTTCGCGTTGGATGTCGCCAAGTGCCTCGACCGTCTGGCCGAGGCAGCGGTCGTATGGCTGTGCAATCCGAACAACCCGACTGGGACGCGGGAGCCGACGGACAACATCGAGGCGCTACTGACGGCGGCCGCCGGTCTCGCGAAGCCGCCGCTCATCGTCGTCGACGAGGCGTACTTCGAGTTCATCGGCGAGTCGCTGGTCGGCCAGCGCAATCGGTACGAGCACCTACTGGTAGTCCGCACCGTGTCGAAGGCTTTCGCCCTCGCGGGTGCGCGGGTTGGATTCGGTATCGGTGCGCGGTCGGTCATCGAGCGGCTGGAGCGCGTCCGTCCACCGGGCTCGATATCGACTATGTCGGCGCACCTCGCGACCCGTGCGCTGCAGGCGCCCGCCTACGCGCTCGACAACGTGCGCACTCTTTCGGCTGAACGCGGCTGGCTCGCAGGACAGCTCAATGGGCTCGGCTGGCATCCAACGCCGAGTGTCACGAACTTCCTGCTCGTGCGCATCGGCGACCAGGACGCCGCGGACAGGGCCGCTGACGCCCTGCTCCATTCGGGCATCGTGCCGCGCACCTTCGGTCCGGCAAACCCACTGCGCGGCCACCTGCGCCTGACCGTGCGGACGCGAAAGGAAAACGAGCGACTGCTTGACGTGATCAACAGATTGGGCGCTACTGTCGCGCCATGACCACATCCCTGCTCGACGACGCGTTCGCACACCACGTGTGGGCCACGCAGCAACTCCTCGACACCTGCTCGGCACTGACGGCCGAGCAGCTCCAGGCGACCGTGCCCGGCACATACGGCTCTCTGATCGCCACCCTGCGCCACCTGGTCGGGTCGGATCGCGGCTACCTGCGGCGACTCACCAGCCGCGAGGACCTGGCGCGGATCGATGAAGACGCCGACACGAGCGTGGCCGAGCTGCGCGCGGTGATGGCGGTCAATGGTGAGGCGTGGACGAGGCTGCTCGAGACTGACATCGATCCCAACGCCGAGTCGGTCATCCGCGATGGCGACAACGAGGTGCACATTCCGGCCGGGATCCGCCTGGCCCAGGTCATCCACCACGGCACCGACCACCGGAGCCAAGTGTGTACGGCCTTGACGACGCTCGGCATGACTCCGCCGGACATCGACGTGTGGGCCTTCGCCGACGCTACCGGCCGGACACGAGTCGTGCCGCTGCCGCCCGCCTGAGGGCTACGCCCGGTGGCGGGCGATCAGCAAGCGCTTCTTGCCCGCGCGCAGGACCAGGTACCGGCCGTCGATCAGCTGCGGCATGGCCGCCGTGCCGTCGCTCACGCGCTCGCCGTTGACCGACAGTCCGCCCTGCTCCTGGAGCCGCCGTCCCTCTGACTTCGAGCTGACGAGTCCCGACGCGAGCGCGAGGTCCAGTGGCGAGAGGCTGCTGATCTCATCACCGAACTCGTAATGGTCGATCGCGTCGAACAGGACGTCGAGCACGTCGGGGTCGGTGATCGGAGCGCCCGAGAACGCCGCGTCGGCCACGCGCACCTGGCGATCGGCTTCCGCCTTGCCGTGCACTCGCGCGGTGAGGTCGTGGGCCAATGCGCGCTGCGCTGGCCGCTTGTCGGGCGCCTTCTCGTGCTGCTCCTCGATCTCGTAGACCTGTGGCGCGGTCATGAGCGTCAGCCAGCGCAGGTGTTGCGCGACCAGGGCGTCATCGTCGTTGAGCCAGTACTGGTAGAAGTCGTAGGGCGAGGTCATCGTCGGGTCGAGGAAGACCGCGCCCTTCTCGCTCTTGCCCATCTTCTTGCCGTCGCGTGTCAGGAGCAGCGGCGAGCACATCGCGTAGGCCGCCGGCTCCTCCCCTTCCTCGCGCCCGACGACGCGCCGGATCAGCTCCAGGCCGGCAGTGATGTTGCCCCACTGGTCGGCGCCGCCCATCTGCATCTCGACGCCGCGCTGGCGGTAGAGCTGCAGGAAATCGGCCGACTGGAGCGTCATGTACGAGAACTCCGTGAACGACATGCCCGCACCGAGGCGCTGCTGGACGGAGTCCTTGGCCAGCATGTAGGGCACGGAGAAGTGCTTGCCGATGTCACGCAGGAAGTCGAGCAGGCGCCAGTCGGCGAGCCACTCGCGGTTGTCGACCATCTGCGCCTGGTTGGCCCCGGGCGAGAAGTCGACGAACCTCTCGAGCTGCGCCTGGATGGCAGCCGAGTTGGCCCGGATCTGATCGTCGTCGAGCAGGTTGCGCTCGCTCGACTTGCCCGACGGGTCGCCGATCATGCCTGTCCCGCCGCCGACGACGATGAACGGCGTGCCGCCGTGGCGCTGAAGGTGGGTGAGCACGAAGCCCTGGACCAGGTTGCCGACGTGCAGCGAGCGGGCTGACGCGTCGAAACCGACGTAGGCGCTGATCGGGCCCTTCGCCAGGCGTGCCTCCACGCCCTGCGAGGAGTCGGCGACGAGCCCGCGCCAGGACAGCTCGGCTAGCAGCTCCTTGGGTGACGGCACGCGGGTAATGCTAGAGTCAGAAGCAGATGCAGGCCAACCGCAACGGGCGGCAGGCAGGGCGCACCGGCGGCCAGCGAGCGCGCGGCTCGGCGGGCGCGGGGCGCTCACTTGCGGTCGCACTCCCCATGCTCCTGTTCGCGACGATGGCCGTTGTCGCCCTTTTTGGCCTGGTGGCGGTCGTTGGCGTGTTCGCCCTCTACAGCCAGGGCTTGCCGCCGGCGAGCGATCTCGAGCAGATTCAGTTCAGCTCGCAGTCGGTCATCTACGACCGAACAGGCACGGTCCAGCTGGCCACGTTCGGCGCCGGCCAGGGCCGCCAACCGGTCACGTACGACCAGATTCCACCGATCCTGATGGACGCGACAACAGGGATCGAGGACAAGTCGTTCTGGACTAACACGGGCGTCGACCCGATAGGCGTGCTGTCCGCTGCGTTCGACACGCTCCGCGGCGACAGCCGCGGAGCCTCGACGATCACCCAGCAGCTCGTCCGCCAGCGCCTGCTCGACCCGGACCTGGTCGCGGACCCCGGACGCGTCATCGAGCGCAAGATCAAGGAGATCATCCAGTCCGTCCGCGTCACCGAGGCGTACCCCGGCGAAGCCGGCAAGCAGAAGATCATCACCGCGTACTTCAACCAGAACTACTACGGCAACGGCCTGTACGGGATCATGGCCGCGGCCAAGGGCTACTTCGGCGTCGACTCGCTCAACGAGCTGACCCTGGGCCAGGTGGCGCTCCTCGCGTCCCTGCCGCAGTCGCCTTCGTCGTACGACCTGGTGCGCAACGCTGTCCAGGGCCCCAACGGCCAGCTTTACGTGCCGCTCGACCAGACCATCCCCGTTGTCGCCCGGCGCGACTACATCCTCGACCTGCTCGCGAGCGATCCGTCGCGCCTCGTGCTGACCGGCAACAAGTACGGCCCGCAGGATTTCGAGAATGCCAAGAACGAGCCGATCGTGCTCGCGCCGCAGGACACGCCGCAGCAACAGCAGCAATGGCTGGCGCCGCACTTCGTGTGGGCGGTGCGCGACGAGCTGGCCCAGAAGCTGTGCAACGGCGAGGACACGTGCCCGGCGCTCGAACGCGGCGGCCTGAAGATCACCACGACGCTCGACTGGAACATGCAGCAGATCGCCGAGAAATGGGTCACCGCAGGTGTGCTCTTGCCGCACCAGACCGACCCGCAGGCGTTCGCGGCCCAGATCGGTGTGCCTTTTGAGCCGTGGATGAAGAAGCTCGAGAAGCTCCAGGTCAACAATGGCGCGCTGATCGCGATGGACTACCAGACCGGCGAGACGCTGGCCTATGTCGGCTCAGCCGGCTACTACCGCGACGACCTCTCGTCGCCCCAGTTCCAACCCCAGTTCGACGTGCTCGGCGACGGCTGGCGCCAGCCGGGATCGGCGTTCAAGCCGTTCAACTACGTCACCGGACTGAACAACGGCACGATGACCGCCGCATCGATGTTCATGGACGTGACGACGACGTTCGATAACTCGAACGGCTACACGCCCAAGGACTGGGACCTGCTCGAACGCGGTCCGGTGCGCATGCGGACAGCCCTTCAATGGTCGCTCAACATCCCGGCGGTCAAGGCGCTGGTCATGAACGGCGTCAACAACGTCTTCCAGATGGCGCAGAACTTCGGCATGAGCTTCCAGAACGACACGCCGAGCGCCGGTCTGTCGCTGACCCTGGGCACCGAGGTTTCCCATCCACGCGACGTCGCAGTCGCCTACGGAACGATGGCGAACGGCGGTACGCATGTCGGTTACACGACCATCCTGCGCGTCCAGGATGGCACCGGCGCGGACGTGATCCCGGCCTACACACCAACCGGCACGAGCGTCGTCAGCCCGCAGGCGGCGTACGTGATGACCAACATCCTGGCCTCGAACACGGACCCAAAGCAGAACCCGATCTGGGGCGATTTCGCGATCCAGTCCGCGGACGGCACGCGCAGGCCGGCGACCCTCAAGACGGGTACGACCCAGGACGCGAACGACCTCGTCGCCTACGGCTACCTGCCACCGCCGACCGACGCCGGCCGGGCGAACGGCGAGTATGCCCTCGTCGTCGGTGTCTGGAACGGCAACTCGGACGGCTCGCCCGTCCTCACCCCGCAGAACCCGGTTCTCTCGACGGACGTCGCCGCGCCGGTCTGGCAGGGCTTTACCGACGAGGTGAGCAAGAGCTGGGCAGTCAACGACTTCCCCGTCCCGGACGGCATCGTCCAGGCCGACGTGGACGCCTGGAGCGGCGGCCAGCCAACCCAGTTCACGACCCAGACCTACCCCGAGGTCTTCATCTCTGGCACCCAGCCATCGAGCGCGGACACGACCAAGGTCGGCATGCAGGTCACACAGGACGCGAACGGCAACGATGTGCTGTGGGTCGATGGCTGTGCCGGAGCACCGCAGACCAAGGGCTACCTGGACCTCGGCAATGTCGAGGCCGATCACCCCGACTGGCACACCGCGGACGCCGACTGGATTGCACGCGCCATGCAAGGCCCGGGCACGGCCGGCGGACCTGATCCAACGGTCAAGACCAAGACGAGCTACATCTTCGATCCGCGCAACACGCCGTACGGCAAGAGCTGGGGCGCGCCCTTCCCGCCGACGACCACGTGCGCCCAGGCACCGGCCTCACCCAGCCCTGTCCCGTCACTCGAGTCGCCGTCGCTGCTTCCGACCCCCAGCTTCGAGCTGACGCCACCGCCGACAACGCCGCCGGTGATCACGCCACCGCCCATCACGCCCCCGCCAGTGACCCCGGAGCCGACTCCTCCGCCACCGACTCCTCCGCCGGTGACCGAGCCGCCGCCGCCGCCAACGCTTCCGCCGCCAACGCTGCCCGTCGTGAGCATCCTTCCGGCGCCCAGCTAACCGCCCGCGCCGCGCGTCACGACGCACCGACCGTGACGAGCCTTTCTCTAGTCCTTGGTACTCGTCACCCCGCGTTGACATGCGGAGTAGATATGCGTATATTGCTACGTATAGTTACTAACGCAGTCCGGGGTTACGATGCCAACGTGCCAAACAAGACCATCTACGTCTCCGATGGCGACCTCACGCTCTACCAACGTGCCCAGGAGCTCGCCGGGGGAAATCTGTCGGCGGCAATCGTCGCCGCCCTTCGTCGCTACATCGAGGTCCACGAGGGCAGCGACGAAGGCTTCGAAGAGATCATCGTTCGCGTCGGAACCGGCAAGGGCCGCAAGGTTCGCTTCGTCGGCGTTCTGCTCGGCGAGTGGCTCAACACGACGTCCAGCCGCGTCGACCACTTTTCCGTCTATCGAAGCCGCAAGGGCAAGTACGTTCTCCACGTCGAACACGGTGCCGACTACTCGATGGTCAACGAGGAGGGCAAACCTGCGGGCTGGCGCGGCTATCTCGGCATCGGCAATATCAGCTACGGATCCGCGCCGGGCATCGCGACGCTCGAAGTCCTCGACTCTCTCGATGAGCTACGAGAGAAGATCCCACCTCAGCTCTTCGAAAGGGTCGCATTGGCGGCCGAGCAGCCTGAGGTCGAAGACCTGGACATCTGATCTCAGCCGCGACGCGGCCAAGATCGGCGGTGCCGCATGACCGCGCCGGTGCCGCACGAGGACGTGGCGATCCAGGTCCACGGATTGCACAAGTCCTATGGCAAATTGCAGGTGCTCAAGGGCGTTGACTTCGACGTGGCCAAGGGCAGCATCTTTGCGCTGCTCGGCTCCAACGGTGCGGGCAAGACCACAGTCGTGCGCATCCTCAGCACCCTGCTCAAGCCGGATGACGGCTCGGCGCGCGTCGACGGTTTCGACGTCCTGTCGCAGCCGGCACGGGTACGCGAGTCGATCAGCTTGACAGGCCAATTCGCGGCCGTGGACGAGATCCTCACCGGCCGGGAGAACCTGATCATGATCGCCGAGTTACGGCACGTGAAAGGCCCGGGCACGGTGGCCGACGAACTGCTCGATCGCTTCGGCCTCGGCGAGGCGGGCGGGCGCCGGGTAGGGACCTACTCGGGCGGCATGCGCCGCCGTCTCGACATCGCCATGAGCCTCATCGGCAACCCACGGATCATCTTCCTCGACGAGCCGACCAACGGCCTCGACCCGGAGGGCCGGATCGAGGTGTGGCAGGTCATCCAGAACCTCGCGGACGGCGGCACGACCGTTCTCCTGACGACCCAGTACCTCGACGAGGCCGAGAAGCTCGCCGACCGGATCGCGATCCTGCACGACGGCACGATCATCGTGTCCGGCACGCTCGATGAGCTGAGGAAGCTGGTCCCGCCCGCGAAAGTCGAATACGTGGAGCGGGAGCCCAGCCTCGAGGAGATCTTCCTGGCGATCGTCGGCAGGGACAGGAAGGACCAACGATGAACACCCAGTTCTTCACCGACACGAGCGTGATGACCCGGCGCTCCCTGCGCCACATCTCGCGCAGCCTGGACACCATCATCACGGTGGCGATCACGCCGATCGCGATGATGCTGATGTTCGTCTACGTGCTCGGCGGCGCCATCCAGGCGGGCACAGGCAACTATGTGACTTACGTGCTGCCCGGCATCCTGCTCATCGCGATCGCCAGCGGCATCTCCTATACCGCCTACCGCCTGTTCATCGACCTGCAGAGCGGCATCTTCGAGAGGTTCCACTCGATGCCGATCTCCCGCTCGTCCGTGCTCTGGGGCCATGTTCTGACCTCGCTGGTGTCGAACGCGATCTCGGTGATCGTGATCATCGTGGTCGCGGTGCTCATGGGCTTCCGCTCCTCGGCGGATCTGCCCGCGTGGCTCGCCGTGGCCGGCATCCTCGGACTGTTCACGCTCGCGTTGACCTGGATCGCGGTGATCGCCGGGTTGTCGGCAACATCCACGGACGGGGCGGGCGCTTTCGCGTACCCGATCATCTTCCTGCCGTTCGTCAGCTCGGCCTTCGTGCCCACAGCCACGATGCCGGGTCCGGTGCGTGTCTTCGCGGAAAACCAGCCGGTTACGTCGATCGTCGACACGGTCAGGGCCCTGTTCGAGCAGCAGCCGGTAGGAAGCGAAATCTGGATCGCCCTCGCCTGGTGCGTCGGCATCCTGGTCGTTGCCTATGCGCTCGCGATGAGAGCGTACCGGCGCAAGATCGCCTGAGGCCCCGCCTAGAACTCGACGATCGTCGCTCCGTCGCCGCCTTCGCCACGCTCGCCGGGGCGCCACGACTTGACGAGGGGGTGCTCACGGAGCTGCGCGCGCAGAGCGTCGCGCAGCGCCCCGGAGCCGTGGCCGTGGATGACGGTCACTCTCGGCGCCCCGGCGAGCGCCGCGTCGTTCACGTAACGATCGAGCAGCTCGGTCGCCTCCTCGACGCGCGCACCCCGAACGTCCAGGCTCGATGGCACGGCGCGCGCGGGCACTGGCATCGTGACGCGCAGCGGATCAGGGCCTTTGCGCGGCGCGGCCGCAACGAGCTCCAGCTCGTCGACCGGGACGCTGACATGCATCGCGCCCGCGGCCAGCGTCGCCTCGCCGGCGCGCTCGTCGATCTCGGTGATCGTGCCCTCCCAGCCGCTCCGTGAGCGGGCGCGCGCGCCAACGGCCAGGCGCGCCGGCGGCAGTTCGGACGGCGCGGCGGGCAACGACTGGGCCTGGTCCGTGCCGAGCAGCGACGAGACGCGCTCGTCCAGTTGCTGGGCAGAGTCGGCGAGCCGGGCCTCGGTGATGCTTGCCCGCGCGAGGACCTCGCGCGCGGCGCTGATCTCGGCCTGGATTTCGGCCAGGGCGCGCTGCGCCTCCACGCGCGCGTCGGATTGAGCGGTTTCGCGCTCGCGCCGCGCGCGATGGCGCTCCTCCTCCGCCTCGCGTCGCGCCACGCGTGCTCGCTCCTCCGCCTCGGTCGCGCGGGCCAGCGACTCCTCGGTCGTCTGCTGCGCTTCCCTGATCGAGGCGAGCGTCTTCTCGAACTCCTCCTGCGCGCGGCCGAGGCGCGAGCGCGCGTCGGCAACGAGCGACTCGGGCAGGCCGAGGCGTGCCGCGATGGCGAAAGCCTGGGACGTGCCGGGCAGGCCAATCTGAAGGTGATACGTCGGCGAAAGCGTCTCGATGTCGAACTCGACCGAAGCGTTCTCCGCCGCCGCCGTGTTGTGCGCGTACGCCTTCAGCTCGGCGTAGTGCGTCGTCGCGGCGACGAGCGCCCCCCTCGCGATGAAGTGGTCGAGCAGCGCCTGGGCGAGTGCGGACCCCTCGGTCGGGTCGGTGCCCGCGCCCAGCTCGTCGAGCAGGACGAGCGTGTCCGGGCCCGCCGCCTCGACGATGCGCACGATCGAGCGCATGTGCCCGGAGAAGGTTGACAACGATTGGGCGATCGATTGCTCGTCGCCGATGTCGGCAAAGACGTCGCGGAAGATGGGCAGGCGCGAGCCCGATGCGGCAGGAATATGCAGGCCGGCCTGGTTCATCAACGACAGCAGGCCGAGCGTCCGGAGCGTGACCGTCTTGCCGCCGGTGTTCGGCCCCGTGACGACGAGCGCCCGGAAGTCGATGCCCAGGCGAATGTCGATGGGCACGACGCGGCCGGTCAGCCCCGGGTGGCGGGCGGACAGGAGCTCGACTTCGTCCCGTTTCGAGGTCCCGGCGCGGACCGCATCCATCTCGCCCGCCAGACGAGCGCGGGCAATCCAGAAGTCGAGCGTGGCCAGGGCTGCGAGCGTCTCGTCGAGCGCATCAGCCTGGGCCGCTACCAGCGCCGACAGCTCATCGAGGATGCGCTCCTCCTCTGCCTCTGTCCTGAGCTGTGCCTCGCGCCACGTGTTGCCCAGCTCGACGACGACGAGCGGCTCGATGAACAGCGTCTGGCCGCTACCCGACTGGTCGTGGACGATGCCCTTTACCTTGCCGCGCGCGTCGGCGCGGACGGGGACGACGTAGCGGCCGTTGCGCAGCGTGACGAGCGGCTCCTGGAGCGCGCCACTGATGTCGCTCTGGTGGACGATCGTCTCGAGCCGCGAGCGAAGCCGCTCATAGGCGACACGCACCGCGCGGCGCAGGCCGCCGAGCGCTGGCGAGGCCGAGTCGAGCAGCTCACCCGCGGGATCGAGCGACTGTTCGAGGCGCGCGCGCAGCTGGGGCACAGGCTTGATCGAGCGGCCCAGCTCGTGCAGGAGCGGCGGCCGCTCGCCGCGCAGCGCCTCGCCGACGCGCGCGGCTGTAACAAGCGTGTCGGAGATCTGGAGCAGCTCGTTCCCGGACAGACGGCCGCCGCGCCGCGCGCGCATGACGAGCGGGCCGATGTCGTGCGCGCCGCCCACGCCGAGGTCCGGCCGGCGCTCGACGAGGTCGCGTGCCTGGTCCGTCTCGTCGAGCCGCCGCGCGACGACAAGTGGCTCGTCCGATGGCGTCAGAGCCTCGGCCAGGCGCCGCGACGGCGCGAAGGCAGTCTGCTCGGCAAGTCGCGTGCGGATCTGCGGAAACTCGAGGATCTGCTGGCTTCGCCTGTCCATCGGAATCCCCTAGCGCGGGACCTCCGTGAGCGACACGGCACCGTTGTCGAAGCGTCCAGAGTCGACCTCGACTGCTGTGCTGCCGGGATCCGGCTCCGCGGCGGCGAGGTCGTAGACGCGAGCCTCGCCGTAGGGCTGGAACCCCATCCGTGTCAGGATCGGCCCGGAGGTTTCGACGCGCGCGTGGACCAATGCGAAACGAGCGCCGTTGTGCCACGCGACATCGAGCCGTTTGGCGACCGAGGCACGGTAGCCACCCAATCCACGTGCGTCCGGAATCGTGCAACCGGCGTACAGGCGCGCAACACCGTCGGCCAGCTGGCAGCCGGCCGTGGTGATGGCACGGCCGTCCCGGTATGACACGACCCGGAACCCGCCGTCATCGTCTGGGACCCTGGCCAGGGATTTGAGCTGCGCCGCCCGACGCTCGCCCGACGACGGTTCGCCTCCCCACACCGTCGCTGCCACCCGTTCCGCATCCTCCAGGCGCTTGGCGTCATCGACAACGTGGCTCTCAACGCCGACCGATTCGGGGATCTCCGGCAGTCCGTTGCTCAGGTCAAGAGCGAGGATGTCGAGGGCGACCGAGAGATGGGCCCCGTTCGCGATCAGCGTTTGCTCCATCGAGGGCCGGCTCGCCGGTGAGAGCCACCAATCGACTGTCTTGCGGCCGCGCTCGCGTGCCGCCTGCTGGACTGCCGCCACGGCCGTCAGTGGCTCAGCCACGTCGCATGGCATTGCGTGGAAGCCCATCCGCGCCCATTCGGGGTAGTCGATAACCGTGACGCCCTCGATGGTCAGCGTTTCGGCCCCCGGAGGAACCCACTTCCAGTCCTCCGAGGCGCGCAGGACAACAGCCCGACTGAGATGTGTCATCGCGCCTTCGAAACGGCCGGGTTACCGGCAATCCAGAAGCGCCACGGCCGATCAGCCCAGCCAGGACCGGCGTAATCGACGCCAACGCGAGGTCCCACGCGGATTTGGGGGGCACGCCCGGCCGTCGGCCTCGCCAGCCACAATCCGTCGCCTGTCGTCATGTCGCTGCCCGTCAATGCTCGCGTCACCGACAGAGCCTGGCACAGGCGGGCCGGTCCTGAGGCCAGCCGAGAATCGGGGCCGGAGCGGCCGCCACGCCGGACGCGCATCACTTCCACGCCCAGGCGCGGCTCGATCGCCCGAATCAGGACCGCGCCGGCCGGCCGATCCCTGTACGCGACGACGTTGAGACAGTCATGCATGCCGTAGACAAGGTAGACGTAAGCGTGGCCGACCTCACCGAACATTGGCTCGGTGCGCCGCGTCCTGCCCGCGCGGGTGTGGCTGGCGAGGTCGTCTGGGCCGCCGTAGGCCTCCGTCTCGACGATCGGTCCGCCTGTGACTCCGTCGGGTCCGTCGCGCACGAGCCAGGTACCCAACAGGTCGCGCGCCACCTGCTCGGTCTCGCGCGCGAAGAAGTCACGCGGAAGCGCCTCCGACGGTGGATCAGGTTCCACTACGGAGTCGGCCGCCAACCTGGCGTTCGAGCGCCTGCGTGACCGCACTCATTGCGTCGTCCAGCGCGGAGTCGGAGCCCTCTTCGGTCGGCTGGAAGCGAAGTCGATAGGCGAGACTTATCTGGTTCGCGTCGAGTGGAGCGCCCTGGTAGCGATCGAAGAGCGTCAGGCCGCTGAGGCTTGGGCCGGCACTGCCGCGGATTGCGGCCTCGACGCTCGCGGCCGGAGTGTCGCGCGCCACGAGCACGGCGATGTCGCGCTCCACGACAGGCAACAGGGGCGCCGACTTGACCTGTGGTGTCCGGTTGGCGAGCTGGGAGACGATGCCCTCCCACAGGATCGCGAAGGAGACGTGCTCGGCGTGGACGTCGTACCTGGCGAGCAGGCGCGGGTCGATCTCGAAGACACGGCCGATCGTCCTTTGTTCGTGCCCCGCGAAAGCAAGGACCGCGGCCGTCCGGCCCGGGTGGTCGACGCCCGGACGGATGTCGGTTACGGGGGCGTACTCGACGCGATCGATGTTGCAGCGCGCGGCAAGCATCTCGACGATGCCCTTCACGTCCTCGAACGACGACGAGTGTGCCTTCTCCGCCCACGATGCAGCCCGCAGGTTGCCCGCCAGCAGGATCGCCAGCACGGTCATCTGGGCAGGCTCGGCGTCGTGCCACTCGTGCAGGTTGCCGATCTCGAAGATGGCCACGTCGTCGCGCCGCTGCCGCTCGTTGCGGACCAGGACGCCGAGCATGCCGGGCAGCATCGAGCGGCGCAGCTCCGAGTGGTCGATCGAAAGCGGGTTCTCGACCCGGATCGTGGTCGGCTCATCGACCGCGTAGCCCAATGCGACATGGTCGTCCGGCCCGATCAACGCGTTGGTCACGACCTCATTGAGGCCACGGCCCGCGAGCATGTCGCGCAGCACGTCGAGAAGCTGCGTGGGCTCCGCGCGGTAGGCAGGCATCTCCGTGTCCGGCAGGCGTGCCGGGACGGTGTCATAGCCGATCACGCGGGCGATCTCTTCGGCGACGTCCGCCTCGATGACGATGTCCCGTCGGTACGTCGGGACGACGGCGACGAGCTCGTCAGTGCCCTTGCGTTGCTCTGTCTCCACACCGACGCGCGACAGAGCCGCAGTCATCTGGTCAGCGTTCGCCTCGAGGCCGAGCAGTCGGTCGACGTGCGCGGGTCGGAAACTCACCCGCCGCGGCTCATCATCGACCGGGTTCGTATCGACGGCGCCAGTGGCGACGCGCCCACTCGCCCATTCGGCGAGCAGCTGCGCGGTCCTGTCCGCGCCGACGCGAGCGAGGCGCGACTCCTGGCCTTTCTCGAAACGCAGGCTGGCCTCGCTGCGCAGCGCGTAACGGAACGCTGTGCGCCGGACCGACACGGCATCGAAGATGGCCGACTCGACGATCACGGCCGTCGTCGTGGCACTCACCTCGCTCTGCGCACCGCCCATCACGCCGGCAATGCCCACCGGCCCGCGCGCGTCGGCGATGATCAAGGTGTCCGGCGTCAGGATGCGCTGGACGTGGTCCAGCGTCTCGATCGTCTCACCGTCGCGCGCGGAGCGGACGACGAGCTGGCCGCCACTGACCGCGCCGGCGTCGAACGTGTGGACCGGCTTGCCCATCTCGAGCATGACGTAGTTGCTGGCGTCGACGACGTTCGACACCGGGCGCATGCCCGCCGCCGACAGACGGAGCTGGACGCGGAAGGGAGAGGGACCGACTTTCACGCCGTCCACGTAGCGACCGACGAAGCGCGGGCACAGCTGGCGGTCGGCGATCTCGACCCACAGGTGGTCGTTCGTCGCGTCGCCGCTCTCGGGAACCTTGATATCGGGCCAGCGCACCTTGCCGCCCGTGATCGCGGCGACCTCGCGCGCGAGACCGATCATCGACAGCAGATCGCCGCGATTCGGCTTGACGTCCACGTCGAGCACAACGTCACCCGCGACATCCGCCAGTGCCGCGCCGAGCGGCGTGTCCGCGGGCAGGATCAGGATGCCCTCCGCGTCTGTTGTCAATCCGAGCTCGGCGCCCGAACAGAGCATGCCCTGGCTCTCCGTGCCCTGGATGGTCGTGATGCCGATGCGCCGGTCGCCGGGCAGGACGGCGCCGGGGAGTGCCACGGGCACGCGCTGACCGGCTTCGATGTTGTGCGCGCCGCATACGATCTGGCGCGGCTCGTCGCTGCCAGTGACGCGGACCTTGGTCAGGTTGAGCCGGTCAGCGCGCGGATGTGGCACGACCTCGAGCAGCTCGCCGACTACGACCGAATTCCAGTCCGCGCCGATGCGCTCGATGCCCTGGACCTCCAATCCAAGCAGCGTCAGCCGCTCCGCGAGCCGCTCCGGCGGCAGGTCGAAGTCGACGTAGTCGCGCAGCCACGACAACGGGACGCGCATGGCTAGAAGCTCTCCAGGAAGCGCAGGTCGTCCTGCAGGAACACGCGCAGGTCGGAGATGCCGTGGCGCAGCATCGTGATCCGGTCCGTGCCCATGCCGAACGCAAAGCCCTGGTATTTCTCCGGGTCCAGGCCGCCGTTGCGCAGCACGACCGGATGGACCATGCCCGCGCCGAGGATTGTCAGCCAGCCGCTGCGCTTGCACGCCGCGCAACCGCTGCCGCCACAGATCAGGCAGCCGATGTCGAACGCGACCGACGGCTCCGTGAACGGGTAATAGCCGGGCCGGAAGCGGGTCGCGGTGTCGGCGCCGAACATCGCCCTCGCGAATTGATCAAGGAGGCCGCGCAGCGTCGCCAGCGAAGTGCCCTCGTCGACCATCAGCCCTTCAACCTGGAAGAACTCGAAGCCGTGGCTGGCGTCTACCGCCTCGTAGCGGAAGCAGCGTCCGGGCAGCAGCGCCCGGATGGGCGGCTTCGTCGAGCGCATCACGCGGATCTGCCCGGGCGACGTGTGCGTCCGCAGGACGTAGTGGTGGTCGGTGCCGGCAACGTAGAGCGTGTCCCACAGGTCGCGTGCCGGATGATCGCGCGGGATGTTGAGCAGCTCGAAGTTGAGCTCTTCGCTCTCGACCTCGGGCGCCTCGTAGGTCACGAACCCGAACTCGTGGAAAATGCGCGCGATCTCGCGCTGCGTTTCGATCAGCGGATGGAGCGAGCCAGGCGGCAGCGCGCGCCCGGGCAGTGTGACGTCGGCCTTCTCTCGGGCCAGGCGGACGTCGAGCGCGATCTCATCGAGCCGCACGCGGCGAGCGGCGATGGCAGCCTCGAGCTCCTCGCGGATCGGGTTGGCGAGCGCACCGACCTTGGGCCGATCCTCACCGGGCAGCTGGCCTATGCCACCGAGCAGCTTGCGCAGCTCGCCGTTGCGGCCCAGGTAAGCGCTCTCCGCGCCATCGAGCTCGGCCGGATCATCAGCCTTCTGGACAGCGGCGAGCGCGCGGCCGCGCAGATCGCTGAGCTGAGCTGAGAAAGACTCCAGGTCCACGGCGCTGTTGCCGCTACCTGGCCTTGGCGACCTCGGCGATGCTGGCAAACGTGGCCGCATCGCGGACCGCGATGTCGGCCAGGACCTTGCGATCGAGAGCGACGCCTGCCTGCTTGAGCCCGTTGATCAGCTTGCCGTAGGTCAAGCCGTTCAGTCGGGCAGCGGCGTTCAGGCGGACGATCCACAGCGCGCGCATCTGGCGCTTGCGCTGTTTTCGGCCGACATACGCGTAAGCCATCGCATGAAGCTGTGCCTCATGCGCTGTCTTGATGAGCTTCGACTTTGTACCGCGCCGGCCCTCTGCCGCATTCAGCAGCCGCTTGTGGCGCTTGTGTGCGGTGACGCCGCGCTTTACTCGTGCCATTGCTGTCTAGATCCCCTGCCTAGAGGTACGGCAGCATGCGCCGGACCTGCTCCTCGCTGGTGCGGGTCACGACGGCCTTGCCGGCGTAGCGTCGCGTGCGGCGCGACGACTTGATGTCCAGGTGGTGGCCACTCCACGCCTTGACGCGCAGGATCTTGCCGCTACCGCTCTTGGCGAAGCGCTTCGAGGCGCCCTTGTGGCTCTTCATCTTGGGCATCGTCGGGTTCCTACCTACGCTCCTGCGTGCTTCGCGACTTCAGTCGCCGGTTCGGCCGCTGCCGCCGGCATTGGAGCCGGCTCGGCAACTGGATCTGGCGATAGCAGATCCGGCTCCGTCTCGGCGGTTCCGTTCAGCTCGTCGTCGCGTTTCTGCGTCTTTGGCTTGTGTGTCGAGGTGATCACGAGCGACATCTGCTTGCCTTCCAGCAGTGGCTGCCGCTCGACCGCACCATGCTCGCCGACCTGTTCCGAAAAGCGGATCAGCAGGTCGCGACCGAGGTATGCATGGCTGACTTCACGGCCCCTGAACTGGACCGTCACCTTGACCCGATCGCCTTCCTCGAGGAACTCGATTGCGCGCCGGACCTTGGTGTCGAAGTCGCCCTTGCCGATCTTTACCTTGAGCCTTATCTCCTTGAATTCGACCGAGCGCTGGTGGCGCCGGGCTTCCTTCTCGCGGCGCGCCTGTTCGTACTTGAACTGGCCGTAGTCGAGCAGTCGAGTGACAGGCGGGGAAGCCATTGGAGCGACCTCGACCAGATCGTAACCTCGGTCCTGCGCGAGTCGGAGGGCGTCCTGAGTGGGCATCACACCCGCCTGGTTTCCCTCTTCATCCACGACCCGTACGTTCGGGACGCGAATCATTTCGTTGACTCGCAGCTCTCGGCTCAGGCCAGATCCCTCAAATGTCTCTCCAATTATGGCTCGCGGGGCGTGCAGCGATCACTCACGGCCGCTCCGTGGCCCGCGGGAATATAGCACGGCGCCCGTTCGAGGGTCTGCGGCGCGCCCGCGCAGCGGCTCACGACCCCGGATTCAATACCGCCTTCTGCCAGTCGCTGTATGTCGCGCCGTAATCGCCGTCGAAATCGATCAACGTCGAGAGAATCAGCTGCGCGTTGTTCGTCCAATCGAACCTGATCCCGATCCATTGCTCCGTGCACAGCAGCCGGCCCGCTTCAGTCGCGCCCGAGTCAAGGCTGTAGCCATCCTCCTGCGATCCGTTCTCACACGAATCGGCACCGTCAGGCGGGAAGGCGGCCAGCCTGTTGTTGTACGTGCTGAGCATGTCGTCGGCCGTGGCGTAGCTCGCGTATTCGGCGATCTCCGCGCCGGTCCGTCCGGGCTGGCCCAGGAAACAGCCCAGCGCCGTTTGTTCGGCCGTGCCGTACTCGGCGGGAACAGGCTCCTCGAAGCAATCCTGCCGCCAGTCCGAGGGCACCTGACTCAGCAGCGCCCGAGCCGGTGCGCTCACCGTGCCCGAGCCGTCGCCAACGCCGTAGGCGATTACCTGCGAGACCAGTACCGAGTAGTCGTCGGAGGTCGCTTCGCCGTACACGGCGACCGAATTGAAGCTTGCCGGGCCGTCGCCGCTCTCGTACATCGCGACGTTCCCTTCGACCGGCATCCACAGCTCCAGGCGCAGCTTGCCGGTGGCCGTGCCCGAGCACAGCACGGCCATCGTTGACGACTCGTTCTGTGGGAAATCGACGTCGCCGGCATCGCCGTGGCTGAGCACCGTCACACTCGGCGCGGCGGCCGTGTTGTCGATGCTGATGAAGTACCACTCCCCCGTCGTGTCGACCACGGCACCGAGCAGTTGCTTGTCGCCCGAATCGCACAGCAGCCCGACAAGGCCGCTCGCGGCCGGCGTGGCCTGCCCAACCGCGACCATCGTGTCGCTCGTCCGACCAATGGGCCTGTTCGACCACAACCAGGCGCCGTTGGCGGCCGTGGTCAGCTGAAGTCCACCGCCCGCGTAGGCGACGTTCCCGCCGCCTGCCGATCCCGTGCCCCAGCCGCTGGCCGGGTTGGTCATGTCATCGCTGAACAGCAGATCCTTCGACGACGGTCCGGGCGAGGCGGACGGACTCGTGGCCGCAGTCGGCTCGGGCGTCGCAGGTGGTGCCTGCGTTTCGGGGTTCTGGGTGGGAGCGCGAGTAGGTGCTGTGGTGGCGGCATTCAAGACCGAGCTGCCCGCGCCGACGGTTCCGGGCGACGTGGTCACAGACGGCGCCCCGGTGGGCTCAGACGTCACCGGAGTCACGGACGTGCAGCCGACGATGACGGCACCTACGGCAAATGCAGCAACCAATGATCTGAACACGCCGGTTCCTCCTGGCGCAACCCATCGTAACCTGCGACATCGTACGAAATCGGCGAGCTCAAGGCTCAGTCGATGCCCTCGAGTGCCCTCCACGCGATCTCGGTGGCTGCGACGTCGCCGTCGAAGTCGACGAGCGCGCCCGTCACGATCGATCGGCCGTCGGTCCATTCGATCCTCACGCCGACCGTCTGGCCGACGCAGCGCACCGCTCCGTTCTGCCACGCAGCTCGCGGCGTCGCCCCCACGCACTGCTGCGCGCCGTTGGCCGCGTCGAAGGCGGATTGCATCTGTCCCGGGTCGCGATACTGGGCAAGCTCGAGCAGCTCGGGCCCGGCGCCCTCGTCCTGCAGGAAGCAGTCAACCTCAACGACTGCGCTGGCCGTCGGGCTGTCTTCCACGCAATCCGCTGGAGTCGCGTCAACGACGCTCGTGGCGAGCGCCGCGGCCGGCAGCGACATGGCGCCCGTTGACCCGCCCATGCCGTAGACAGTGACGTCGTCGACGGCCGTGGCAAACGGCGGCTGAAGCGATTCGCCGTACATACCGATGACGTCGAAGTGAGCGACGTCAGTCACGTCCTCCTCGTGAACCGCGATCGGGTCCGCCGTGCCGAGGAACACCTCGAGCCAGAGCCTGCCGTGATCGATGACGCACTCGAGACCAAGCTGCGTCGTCTGTCCGTCGGTCAGGGCCACGTTCAGGTTGTCGTAGCGCTCGAGCGGCTTCACGCCGTCGTAGCCGCCAGCGATGAAGACGAGGCTGCCGTCTGTCTGCGGCACGGCGCCGTAGTACCGGCCGGTCGACGAGTCGCCACATAGCCAGCCGAAATAGCCGGCGCCGCTCGAGGTGAAGCTGCCCGAGACTCGAACGACGGCCTGTGGCGAAGGCAGCTCGTGGACCGCATACGCCCACGAGCCTTTCCTGGCGTACGTGGATGACAGGCGTCCGTTGGCAATGGAGAAGGCCGCATCCTTTGCATTGAGCTCGTTCCAGCCGCTGGATGCGTCGATCTCAGGATCTGTGAAGAGAAGGCCGGGCGGCGGAGCGGGACTGGCGGTCACGCTCGGTGTCTCGATGGGTGGTGCACTCGCTGCCGGCGTGGGCGGCGGCGCGGTGAAGGCAGCCAGCGTGGCAGCCATCGGTGGCGCAGTCGGTCCGAGCGGCGAAGTCGGTTGTGAGGTCGGGCCGACAGCAGGCGTCGAGCTCGGCGTCACCGTCGATCCACAGCCGACCAGGAGCAGGACAGTCATGATCGCGAGAGGCGCTTTCGACAACGAACCACCCTCCCAGGCAGTGAAGGATGCGAGCCCCCTCGACCGAGCCGGCGCCTAGCTCCGTCGTATGCGCTTAGGACGGTTGTGCGCCGCCGTTCGTTACTCGGGCGAGGAACGCCAGCACCCTCTGCGTGAGCAGCCGCGTCGCCTCGGCGTCATACGAAGGCAGCGAGCTGTCGGAGAAGTAGTGCTGGTCGCCCGGGTACAGGAACAGCTCCGCGTCGTTGACCTTGGCCACGATCTCGCGGGCGGCTTCGATATCGCCCTCGCCGACGAAGATCGGATCGGCGTCCATCCCGTGGATCTCGACGGGCACACCTTCGGGCCACGGACCGAATGCCCACTCCCCGCTGATCGGGATGCACGAGTAGAAGAGCAGCGCCCCGCGCGCACCCGGCCGGGTCTGCGCGAGCTGCTGGGCGATCATCTCGCCGAAGGAGAAACCCGCGTACACGAGCTCGTTGGGCAGGCCATTCGCCGTTTGGACGCCGCGCTTGCGCAGGGCGTCGAAACCGTTCGCCTCGATGTAAGCCATACCCTCAGGAATCGACCCGAACGTGCGCCCGCCGAACAGGTCAGGCGTGTGCACCGTGTGACCCGCGGCCCTGAGCTCGTTGGCAAACGCGACGACGCCGGGCGTCAGCCCCTGGGCGTGGTGGAACAGCAAGACCTCTGCCATGTGGACCTCCTATTGGGGACCGCGCTTGGCGGACTCGTCGGCAAGGCGGGCCGCCAGCTCATCCCAGCCGATTGCCGGCTGCTGCTCGCCTGCTCTCGTCCGTGGCGCGGCCGTGCGTGCCTCGATCTCGCGATCGCCGAGCACGAGCATGTACGGGATCTTCTGCTCCTGCGCCACGCGGATCTTGTTCTGCATCCGGTTCGATGAGTCGTCGACCTCGACCCGGATGTCCTTGGCACGGAGCACGTCGGCCAGCTGTCCGGCCGCCTCATTGTGCCGGTCAGCGATCGGGATGACGACCGCCTGGACCGGCGCGCACCACAACGGGAAGGCGCCGGCGAAGTGCTCCGTGATCACGCCGATGAAGCGCTCGAGCGAGCCCAGGATGGCGCGGTGGATGGCCACCGGCCGCTGGCGCTCGCCGTTTTCGTCGATGTAGTGCAGGTCGAAGCGCTCGGGCAGCATCACGCGGTCGACCTGGATCGTCGCCGTCTGCCACTCGCGCCCAAGAGCGTCCTCGATCTGGATGTCGATCTTGGGCGCGTAGAACGCACCGTCGCCTTCCTTGACGCGGTACTTGACGCCTGACGCCTTGAGCGCCTCGAGCATCATCGCTTCCGTCTCACGCCACGTCTTCTCGTCGCCCAGCGCCTTGTCCGGCTTCGTGCCGAACGTCAGCGTCGGCTCGAGCCCGAACCAGCCGTAGAACTCCGTGACCTCGCCCATCAGGGCGAGGATCTCGGCCTGGATCTGGTCGGGCGTGACGTAGATATGGGCGTCGTCCGTGTAGAAGTGGCGCACCCGCGTCAGGCCCGACGTGACGCCCGACAGCTCGTTGCGGTGGAGCGCGCCGTACTCGGACAGGCGCAGCGGGAACTCGCGGTACGAGCGCACCCTCGAGCGATAGATGAACGTCGATTCCGGGCAGTTCATGGGCTTGAGGCTGTACGTCTGCTCGTCGGCCTCGACGATGAACATCTTGTCGCGGTACAGGTCCCAATGGCCCGACTGCTGCCACAGCTTCTGGTGGACGAGCGGCGGCGTGTAGATCTCCTGGTAGCCACGCCGACGCTGGATATCGCGCATCGCGTCACGCAGCGTGTTGAACAGCGTCCAGCCCTTGGGGTGCCAGAACGCGCCGCCTGGCGAGACGTCGTGGAAGCTGAACAGGTCGAGCTGCACGCCGAGGCGGCGATGGTCGCGCTTCTTCGCTTCCGCTCGGAGCCACAGGTAGTGGTCGAGCTCTTCCTGCGTCGACCAGACCGTGCCGTAGATGCGCTGCAGCGGTTGGCGCTTCTGGTCGCCGCGCCAGTACGCGCCCGACACCGCGAGCAGCTTGAACGGGCCGATCTTGCCCGTCGACGCGACGTGCGGACCGCGGCACAGGTCGATGAACTGCCCGTGCTCGTACGTGGACACCTCGGGCTCCGCCTCGCCGGCCGCCTTGGCTGCCGTGCGCAGGTCGTCGAGGATCTCGACCTTGAACGGCTGGCCGTGCTGCTCGAACCATGCGCGGCCCGCATCAGGTGCGAGGACCTTGCGCACGAACGGATGGTCGGCCGCAATGGAAGCGGCCATGCGCTGCTCGATCGCCGCGAGGTCGTCGACCGTGACCGGCCGGGGCAGGTCAAAGTCGTAGTAGAAGCCGTTCTCGATCGCCGGGCCGATGCCCAGCTTCGTGCCCGGGAACAGGTCCATGACGGCCTCGGCCATGACATGGGCCGCTGAGTGGCGCATCGGATCGAGCTCGTCGCCGGCGTGAGCGTCGAGCAGCTCTTCGGCTGACTCGCGCTTGGGCGCCTCGAGGGCGAGCTCCTCCTCGTCGTTTTCGATCATCTGCTCTTGGTCGACCATCGGAGTCCTCCCGGGAATCAAAATGCCTCTCGTCCATCGACAGGACGAGAGGCCGTGCCTCCCGCGGTTCCACCCGCATTCGCCGCTTGCATGAGCGACGCTCTCAACGATGCCGCGCTAACGGGCGGCGCCCGGGCCGGTTCTCCGGCCGCTCACGGGTGGTACGTACTCCGCCGATTGCGACCGCCCGGGCTTTCAGCCCACCGACCCGAGCTCTCTGGAGGTCCTCGACGTCGACGCTCGTCCCGCTCGACGCGTTCGATATGTGCGCCGCAGTATACGACGCTGGATTGGTCCGCCTTCCTTGGTTTCAGATCACTCTTCGCCCGCGTCCGTCCGCTTCGCCTCTGCCGCGCGCATCGCTGCGGCTATCTCGTCCCTGCCCTCCCCCGCCAGGCCGTCGATGGCGCCGGTGACATCCGCGCTCGATCGATTCTGGCTGAGCTTGAACTTCGCCTCGACGCGGCCGATCAGCAGCTCCAGCCCGACGATCGCGCGCAGCTGTCCCGCGATGTACTCGGGCGGTGCGTCGTCGACGCTCCAGCCTGGCTCACGGTCGTGCTCGTGCTTGGCCGTCAGGCGACGGACGTTGTCCTCGACCCAGCTCGGGTCGTCGTGGATGACCAGCTCGCCGTAGACGTGCGCGGTGATGTAGTTCCACGTCGGCACGACGCGTCCGTGGATGCGCTTCGTCTCGTACCAGCTCGGGCTGATGTACGCGTCGGGTCCGCGCACGATGGCCAGCGCCTCGCCCAGCGCGGGCTCGCGCCATTGGTCGTTCTTGCGCGCGACGTGGCCCACCAGCCGGCCCCATCCTGCATCTGTCGAGGTCGGCGCCAGCCAGACCATCGGCATCATCGTGGCCATGAGTCCACGGGCCGTGTTCGTGATCAGGTCCACCGCGCCGTGCTGGCGGAGCAGCTCGCGCACATCTTCTTCGGCCGGCGCGTAGTAGGGCGGGACGTATAGCAGGCTCACCAGCCCGACGACCCCGGAGAACCCTTGAAGGGCCCACAGATGCGCGCTGTGACCCAGCCGCCGTAGAAGCGTCCCGGCTGCGGGGTGGCGCGCTCGTCGCCCACCCACGCTTCGTCGACCAGGCCCGCGTAGAAGGCGAGATGGTCGCGGATCGCCTCGTAGCCCGGCAGTGGCTGGAGGTATGTCCAGCCGACGTTGTGGATGACGCGATCACCGATGCTGAGCGTGAAATAGGACGCGTCGCCCTTCCACTCGCAGTGCGTGACGTGCTCGGTCGGCGTCAACAGGTCCATGCGCACGTCCTGCGCCGGCAGGTAGTAGACCGGCGGCCCAGCTGTCTCGAGGACGCGCTTTGCGCGCACGGAATTGGCGATCTCGACGCCCTCGACGACGACCCTGATGCGCTCGGGAACGGGCTCGACTCTCGGCGGCCGGGGATAATCCCAGACCGATTCCTGGCCCGGTCCGGGTTCGACGCGTTGATCCATCCGCTCAGCCTAACTTCAGTGACAATCTCGGTATGCCAGTCCACCTTCACTTCCTTGGCGCGGCAACGACCGTCACCGGCTCGCAATATCTGCTCGAGACCGACCAGGCGCGGATCCTGATCGACTGCGGAATGTTCCAGGGCACGCCCGAGGAGCGCCTCCGGAACCAGGTTCCGTTCGCCTATGACCCAACCACGGTCGACGCGATGCTCCTCACCCACGCGCATCTCGACCACTGCGGCCAGATCCCGCGCCTCGTCAAGGCCGGCTTCCGCGGCCCGATCTATGCCACGGCGGGAACGATCGAGCTTGCCGCGCTCGTGCTGCTCGACTCCGGCAAGCTCCAGCAGGAGTTCTCCAAGCGCGAGATGCGCTGGGAGCGGCGCCATCCCGACCAGGCCCAGGTCGAGGACCGCGAGGAGCTCCAGCAATACCAGACCGTGATGGCCCTGGCCGCCGCCGGCGATGCACTCGAGGACAGCCCGGCGATGACGCCGCCCGGCAGCGCGGCGACAGGCGAGCACGTGCCGACCACGATCGAGCCTACGGCGCCGCTGACCACGCCACCGCCGCTCGTCCCGCCCGCGGCGCCTGTCCCGCCACCGGTCGATCTCGACGAGCCGCTGTACACCGAGGCCGACGCCACGGCCTCCCTCGCGGCGTTCAAACCCATCGCCTACGACGCGGAAATGGAGGTTGCACCCGGGCTGCACGCCCGATTCGTCGATGCCGGGCACATCCTGGGCTCGGCGATCATCGTGCTGCGCATCGACGCCAGCGGCGACGATCCCGAACGGACGATCGTCTTCTCGGGCGACCTGGGCCGGCCGGGCTCGCCAATCCTGCGCGACTACACCGCCGTCACGAGCGCCGATTACGTGCTGGTCGAGACGACGTACGGCGGCCGCGAGCACCAGCCTGAGCAGGAGGCGATCGACCTCCTTGCCCAGACCGTCCGGCTCGTCGCCCAGAACCAGGGCGTCCTGCTCGTGCCATCGTTCGCGATCGGGCGCACCCAGGACATCGTCTACGAGCTCGATCGGCTGATCGACGCCGGCCAGATCCCGCTGCTGCCGCTGTATCTCGATTCGCCGATGGGCTCGAAGGCGACCGACATCTACCGGCGCCACACCGAGTACTACGACGACGACGCGGCGGCCGTGCAGCGCGCTGGCGGAACGCCGCTCGACTACCCGGGCCAGATCGTGACCAACGACCTCGCGCAGTCACAGGCGATCGCCAAGGCTCAGCGGCCGTACATGATCGTCGCCTCAAACGGCATGCTCACCGGCGGCCGAGTGGTCGGCCACCTCCACGACCTGCTGGGCGATCCGGACGCGACGATCCTCTTCGTCGGCTACCAGGGCGTGGGCACGCTTGGCGCCAGCCTCCAGGCTGGCGCCAAGACGGCGCGCGTCAACGGCGAGGTCGTCGACGTCCGCTGCCAGATCAAGTCGATCAACGGCTTCTCCGCACATGCGGACGAGTCAGGGCTGCTGGCGTGGCTGCACAACTTCGCCGCGAACGGCGTGCGCGAGGTCTTCCTCGTTCACGGCGAGCCCGACGCGCAGGCCGCAATCGAGCCCAAGATCCAGGCACTTGGGCTGGCGACTCACATTCCGCGCTGGCACGAGCGGGTAACGCTGGAGTAGCGCCGAAACGAGATGAGCCCCGGGTGATTCTGGACTCGAACCAGTGGCCCCCGGCTCGGGTGGTTAGAGCCCGGCGGGCTCCGACTCGGGAGTGAGTGCCAGCACGTCCTTGCGTGCGAATACGCCCACGAAGCGAAGGCCACACAGGAAGAGCGCCGCGCCGAGCCCGCTGTAGAAGAAGGCGATCATCGAGTCGGGCATCACGTGTGACAGGCGCAGCGCCATGCCGCCGCCCATCATCACCGCCATCACCACCCACGACGAAGCGTTGAAGAAATGCCAGAACGGGAGCCGATCCTCCGACCGGGCTCGGATTCGGCCGGTGTGCTTCCTGACGAGTCGGGAGAAGACGAGGAAGTAGAACGCAAGGAAGATCACCGCGGCAAGCGGGATGAGCAGGAGGTTCGAGGGGGCCAGCCCGAATTCCAGCGGCAGCCCGATGAGACAGACCATCGCGCCCGCAGCGCACCAGACGAGGCCGGCTATGAGCATCAGGTGGTTCTTGGGAACGTGGATTGCGCGCATCGCCGAATGATGGGCGCCGCGCCACGTGCACAGGAGGGCGCTTTGATCTGCCGGCGCAACCCAAACGGCACTATTTGCGCGCTCGTGTCCGAAGGGAGGTGGTGGGCGACACTGGACTCGAACCAGTGACCTCTTGCATGTCAAGCAAGTGCTCTAACCAGCTGAGCTAGCCGCCCGAGCGAGTACCGAGTCTAGCCCAGGCGCCTGATCTAGTCACGGACGTGCCACGAACGCAACCGCGTGAGCCGCGACCCACCGACGAAACCTCCTGGCCTCAGATTCCCAGGATGTCGAACACTGGCTGGCGGGTAGAGTTCGGAAATGGGCCGGCCATCGAGCATTCAAGCGACTGATCGCCGTGTCTCGTGGGCGGAGCTGCCCGAAGGTGCCAAGGCATTCCGAGTCGCCCACATTGTCTTCGGCTGCGTGAACATGGCCGGCCTGGGCTACGTCTGGCTATCGGCCCTGCGGCGCACTCGTGACCGTTGGCTTGCCGCGTCCGTGGCGCTCCTGGCTGCCGAGGGCATTGCCCTGGTCATCGGCCGTGGCAACTGTCCGTTCGGTCCGTTTCAGCGCAGCCTTGGCGACCCGGTGCCCATGTTCGAACTCGTGCTGCCACCCAAAGCCGCCAAGGCAGCTGTCCCGATCCTGACCGCGATTTCACTCGCAGGCCTCGCCGCAGTCGTTCTGCGCCGGCCCCGGACCTAGTCGCGCGGGTGCGTCGGACAACTGCCGAGGGCCGTTCTCATTGGCGATGAACGACGCTAGAGCAGCGTGTTGATGAGCGCCTCGATCTGGGCGAGCGTCGCCGGTGTGTCCGTGGCGGTGATGTCGACCATGGTCGATCCCTTGCTGGCGACCACGCCCTCGTTGTCCTTGCCGACACCGAGTGACTGGGAGAAGGATTGCGCCTGGTCGCCGAGCCCGGAGACGCTCACTGCCGGCACGGGGAACTTGCCGGTGAAGCTCGTGATGTACGACGCGCTGATGTTCGAGAGCAGCTCGATGATCACGTTGTAGCTCGCGCCGTGATATTCGCAGGCCACGGCCGTGGCACCGGCGGGGAGCTGGTTCGCGCCGCCTCCGGCCACGCCGATCGGCTCCGGCAGTGTGACGCCCAGAGCGGCGTTGACGGTTGCCGCGTCCGGACAGGTCGGGGCAGCCGTCGTGGCTATCGGGGTGGAGAGAACGGGTACCGAAGCCGCTGGATTGGTGGCAGCGGCCACAGCGGTCGGTGCGGCAGCTGTCGCCGCCGGCGGCGCGGCCGTGGCGGCCGGCGGCGGAACCGTGGCGGCGGGCGGCGCGGCCGTGGCGGCGGT
>CAYYVV010000023.1:0-26792 GCA_964475245.1 uncultured Anaerolineaceae bacterium
CGCCGGCTCAACCAGCTCAACGATGAGCTCGAGAGTGAGCGGCTCCTCGACAAGCTGTCGAGTTTTACAGACGCGCGGTGATCGTCCCCGACATCAACCTCCTCGTCTACGCCTACAACTCTGATGCGCCGGACCACGAGCGGGCAAGGACGTGGTGGGAGACGTCGCTTTCGACGACGCAGCCGGTCGGTCTGGCCTGGACGGTGATGCTCGGCTACCTGCGGCTCATGACCAGTCGCAGCGTGCTCGTCGATCCCTTCCTGCCCGCCGAGGCGATCGGCCACATCCGTTCCTGGCTGGCGCGCCCCCAGGTCGTCGTGCTCGGACCGGGCGCTCGTCACCTCGACCTCATCGAGCAGCTCATGGGCGCGGCCAATGCGTCGGGCTCGCTCACGACCGACGTGCACCTCGCGGCGCTGGCGATCGAACATCAGGCGGAGCTGTGTTCGAACGACTCCGACTTCTCGCGTTTCCCGGGCCTGCGCTGGCGCGACCCGCTGCGCTGATGGTCGCCGCTGTGCAGCCCCACCCGATCTTCCTGGCCGGACGGTGGGTCGATTCGCCCGATGTGCTCGAGGTCAGCAATCCGGCCCACGCCGACCAGCCTGCCGGCGCGACCTACAGGGCCACGGCCGAGCAGTACGAGGAGGCCGTCCAAGGGGCGGTCCGCGCCTTTGAAGTCACGCGCAGGCTGCCGGCGTACGAGCGCGGCGCGATCCTGCACGCAATATCGGCAGGAATCGGGGAGCGCCGCGAGGAGCTGAGCCGGCTGATGGCGACCGAGTCGGGCAAGCCGATCCGTGACGCGCGGGTCGAGGTCGACCGGGCGGTGATCACCTTCCGCCTTGGCGCGGAGGAGGCCGAGCGGATGACGGGCGAGCTGATCCCGCTCGACCTGATGGCCAGCAGCAAGGGCCGCATCGGCATTACGCGGCGCTTCCCAATTGGCCCGGTCGCGGCCATCAGCCCGTTCAACTTCCCGCTCAATCTCGCCGCGCACAAGATCTCGCCAGCCATCGCCGCGGGTTGCACCGTCGTGCTCAAGCCACCGTCGAAGGACCCGCTGACGATGCTCACGGTCGCGGAGATCATCGAGCGCGCGGGTGTCCCGGACGGTGCCGTGAGCATCCTGCCGATGACCCGCGCGCTGGGCGACCGGATGGTCGCGGACGAGCGCTTCAAGCTGCTCACATTCACGGGCTCACCGTCCGTCGGATGGCGGATGAAGGAGCGCGCCGGCAAGAAGCGCGTCGTGCTCGAGCTGGGCGGCAACGCCGGTGTCATCGTCGACGAGACTGCCGATCTCGAATGGGCGATCAAGCGCTCGCTCGTCGGCGCGTTCGGCTACGCCGGCCAGGTGTGTATCAGCGTCCAGCGCATGTTCGTCCACCGCTCGGTCTACGACGAGTTCCTGGACGGCTTCATCGACGGCGCGAAGCTGCTCAAGGTCGGTGACCCGCTCGACCCCGACACGCAGCTCGGGCCGATGGTCGATGAGCAGGCCGCCCGGCGCACCCAGTCGTGGGTCGAGGAAGCGCAGGCGCTGGGCGGTCGACTGCTGCTTGGCGGTCGGGCAGACGGCTCGTTCTTCCCGCCGACTGTGCTCGTCGACACACCGCCAACAGCCCAGGTGTGCAGCAACGAGGCGTTCGCGCCGCTCGTCGTGTGCTTTCCGTTCGACGATCTCGACAATGCAATCTCGCAGGTCAATGACTCGTTCTACGGCCTCCAGACGGGCATCTTCACCAACGACCTAGAGCACAGCTGGCGCGCTTTCAACGAGCTCGAAGTGGGTGGCGTGATCGTCAACGACGTCCCCACCTATCGCATCGACCACATGCCCTACGGCGGCGTGAAGGACTCGGGTCTTGGGCGCGAGGGCCTGCGCTGGTCTATCGAAGACATGACAGAGCTGCGCCTGATGGTCGTCGCCCAGCCTGACGGAACGTCCTCGCCAAAGCGCGCTTAACCCAACCTAACCCCTGACCAAGGTCAGGGCCCGCTTACCCCACCCGGCTCATAGATCCCGTCGTGTGTTGCCTGTTGTCTACAGCCCGAGGGGAAGCAGTTGTTACGCGATTGAAATGTCGCGCCTTGAAGGAGCCCACATGAAATCCATCATCACAGCGCACAGGAAGCTAGTCGCGCTCGGACTGACCGCCGCGGCGGCCGGCAGCCTTGCCCTGGGGACGATGTTCACCGGCGCGATCTTCACCGACCAGCAGACGGATAACTCGACATTCACCACGGGCACGATCGCCCTCGACGCGGCCAAGATCGCGGCGATGGACCTGACGACGTCGGGCATGATGCCCGGCGACACTTCGACGAGCTCGGTCACCGTCCAGAACGACGGGTCGGCTCAGCTGCGCTATGCGGTCAGCCAGAGCAGCACCAACACCGACAGCAAGAACCTGCGCACCGTGCTGAACGTCGTCGTCAAGACGGCCGACACGGGCGGCGGCACCGACTTCGCGTCTGATGGCAACTACTGCGACGACGCCACCGGGACGACGCTCCATGCCTCGGCGGCGCTCGGCGCAACCGGCAATCTCGTGGGCGATCCCACGCAGGGCGCGCAGACCGGCGACCGGACGCTGGCTGGGAGCGCCAGCGAGGTTCTGTGCTTCTACGTCTCGTTGCCGCTCAGCACCTCGAATGCGTACCAGGGCGCTTCGACGGTCACGACCTTCACCTTCGACGCCGAGCAGACCGCCAACAACTAGCGCAACCCAACCTGCGCTGGCGGCCCGACCGAGTGGTCGGGCCGCCAGTCAGCGCACGAGGTCGTCAGATGCTGCTTTCAGCGCTTCGCGTGACCCGGATCGGATTTCGCCTGACCTGGCTCCTGGGTGTCGTCGCTCTGGTCGCGTTGGCTGCCGGCCCGGCCGTCTTGCGCCTTGCGGGCATTGAGTCGTACACGGTCCGGGGCGGCTCGATGTCTCCGTCGGTGCCGCTCGGAGCAATGGTCCTCGTCCAGCAGGTGCCGGCCTCGGACATCGCGGCCGGCGACGTCATCACGTTTCGGGCAGCCAACGACACGGTTGTCACGCACCGCGTCCTGGGCCGGTCGGCCGGCTCTGAGCCGATGTTCATTACCAAGGGAGACGCCAATCCGACGCCCGATCCGGACATGACGCCGGCGTCGGCGGTGATAGGCCGGGTCGCCTTGTGGGTCCCATTCGCGGGCACGGCCGTGGTCCAGCTTGCGACGGGCGCGGGCATGCTCGTTGCCGGGGCCCTGCTGGTCAGCCTGATGGTCTGTGGCTGGTTCATCGACGAGCTGCGGACGACACTCGTAGCCGCCGCCACGCGCAGGGCCACGACCGAGCCAGCGAGCTGACCGTGCTCGGCTCCAAGTCCGTTCCTTCGCGGGGGACGCGGCTGGAGATCGTGGTCGCGCTCATCGTCAGCGCGCTGGTGCTGGGTCTCGTGATGTTCGCCGTGCCGCCAACTGCCGCTCTGCTCAGCGCCGACTATCCGGAAGCCGTCACCTTTGGGACAGGGAGCATCTTCCTCGGCGAACGAGCGACGCCGGCGTTCAGCGTTACCGATCACTCCGGTGGCGCAGCGTCAGATGCGTCGAGCCCGGTCGCCATTGCGGGCGACGGGCGATCGTTCCGGACGTCGTCGTGGCCTGCGACCTTCGCGGCCGACCGCTACGTCGAGCTGCGCTTCAACGGTCCGCTGCCCGCCGGGGTGGTGCTCAGCTCGCGCGCGTTCGATCTTTGGTGGGCCAGCGTTACGGGTAACGCGTGCATGTATTTCGAGTTGCGCGACGCGGCCGGCACGCTCGTCGACAGCGAGGGAAGCAGCGCCTCGCCGCTGGCGTGCACTTCCACCTCGACCCTCAGCGAGCTCGTCACGCCACTGCCGCCGCTGACGGTGACCGACCAGGCCAACGGCGCAACTGTGCGCATATTCGTTGCGAGCTCCGGTGCGGCCGCCATAGTTATTGACCGGGCCGTGCTCAACGTCACCTACGACGCCGCGCAGTTCACGCTCTACCCGACCGACCTCACGGACATTGCCGACGGCAGCCCGTGGATCGACCACTGGGGCCTCGCCGGACCATGAAGCAGGCGCCGCTCAGGTGGTACATCAACCGCCGATTGCTCGTTGCGATCTGGCTCGGCTGCGCGGCATTCGCCGCGCCTTTTGCCGTTAACGCGGTCGCGCAGCGCAACTCGATCACGCCCGATCCGAAGACTCCAGTCGTGGACCCGCTCGACACAGCGCCCGCGGCCGGCCCGAGCGACGCCTCCGCGTCGCCCACCTATCCGGCTCCGGCGGCCGCCGAGAGCCTTGCGATCGTGACCTTCACGGCCGACGGCTGGAGCGATCGGGTCGGCATCGTCAGCGAGGCCGGAGGAGCGATCGAGTCCGAGGAGCCAGCGCTGCGGCTCGCCGCAGTCACGCTGCGCGACGACGCGGCCGTCGCTGCGCTTCGGGCAGCTCCCGGCGTGAGCGCGGTGGAGCGCGACCGCACGCGCCAGGCAGAAGGCGAACCCTCCGACGCTCGATTCGCTGAACAGTGGGCGCTACCGAAGATCGGCTGGACGTCGGTGTACGGATCGGTGACACCGACGGCCAATGTCACGGTGGCGATCCTGGACACGGGCGTCGACGCAACGCACGAGGACCTCGCCGGCAGGCTCGTGCAGGGAGCATCGTTCGTCGACGGCGAGGATCCCGACCACGACCCCAACGGTCACGGCACGTGGATGGCCGGCATCGTCGCGGCCGCGACTGACAACGGCGTGGGCATCGCGGGCACCGCGTGGGGCAACGTCAGGGTCATGCCCGTCACCGTCCTTGACGCGGACGGCAACGGGCTCGATTCGAGCGTCATCGCGGGCATCGTCAAGGCGACCGATTCGGGCGCTGAGGTGATCCTGCTGGCACTGAGCAACCTGGGATACTCGCCGGCGCTGCAGGCGGCGATCGACTACGCGTGGTCGAACGATGTCGTCGTCGTCGCCGCCGCCGGCAATGACGGCTCGTCAGCGCCGGCCTACCCGGCCGCCGACCGGGGCGTGGTCGGGGTCGCAGCCACCGACCAGAACGATCAGCTGACGGCGGCGAGCAACCGTGGCGACACCGTCTTCCTGGCGGCGCCCGGCGCGGGGATCCTGACCACCGACCGCGATGGTGGCTACATCCAGATCGACGGCACGTCGGCCTCCGCCGCGATCGTCGCGGGTGCCGCGGCCGTGATGCGCTCCGTGGAACCGGGCATCTCGAACGGCGTCGTCGTGGCCCGCCTGGCACGCAACGCTGCACCGCTCGCGGACACAGAGCGGGCCGGCAACGGCCGCCTGGACCTGGCACGCTCGCTCGCCGACTCCAGCCAGGCCGGCATCGAGCCGGCCGGCGCCGCGCCCAACGGCAACGGTGGCCCGTTCATCGGGCCGTACACGGCCGCAACGGTCCACACCTGGACCGGCGGGGGCGCGGACGCGAACTGGACGAACGGCCAGAACTGGGGCGGCAGCGCGCCCGTGGCCGGCGATGACCTGGTGTTCCCGGCTGGCGCGGCGCGCCTGACCGCCAACAACGACTTTGCCGCCGCGACCAGCTTCAACTCGATCACCATCTCGGCATCCGGCTACACGCTGACGGGCAACTCCGTCGCACTGGGTGCGGGCGGCCTGACCGCGAGCGCCGTTGGCGCCACGGACGCCGTCAGCCTGCCGCTGTCGTTCACCGCGGACCGGAGCGTGACCGTCAGCGACTCGGGCACGACGCTGACGCTGGGCGGCATCGTCAGCGGTGCCGGTGGGCTGATCAAGTCCGGTTCAGGCGTGCTCGCCCTCAGCGGCACCAACACGTACACGGGCACGACCACGGTCAGCACGGGCACCGTCGACATTCAGAGCAACGCCGCCCTGGGCAGCGCCACGAGCACGGTCGTGGCGGCCGGCGCGGCAGTGACCGTGACCGGCAGCGGCCTCTCGAGCGCCGAGCCGTTCACGCTCAACGGAACTGGCATCTCCGGTGGCGGCGCGCTGCGCAACAACGCCAACAACAACACGCTGTCAGGCGCGCTGACGCTTGCCTCGGCCACGACCGTGACTTCGGCGAGCGGCACGCTGACCCTGTCCGGCGCCGTGACCACGGCAGGCTTCACGCTCACGGTCGACGGGTCGGGCAACACGAGCAAGTCGGCCGGCGCGATGTCCGGCGTCGGCGGCCTGACCAAGGAAGGCACCGGCACGCTGACGATCGGTGCCGCGCAGAGCTACACGGGTGCGACGGCGATCAACCATGGCAGCATCAAGCTGGCCATCGCCAACGGCATCGCTTCGGGCAGCGCGCTGACCGTTGCGTCGGGCGCGACCTTCGACCTGGCGGGCCTGTCCGACTCGATCGGTTCGCTCACCGGCGCGGGCACCGTGACGAGCTCGGCGGCGGGGTCGATCACGCTCACCGCGGGCACCAACAACACCTCGACATCGTTTTCGGGCACGCTCAGCGACGGCAGCGCCACGGTCGCGCTGACCAAGGCTGGAACAGGCACGATGACGCTGGCCGGCACCAGCGCCTTCTCGGGCGTCCTGCGCATCAACGCCGGGGTCGTTGCGGTCTCGTCGGATGCGCTTCTTGGCACGCCGCCCGCGTCGCCGGCTGCCGGCGCGCTGACCTTCGGCGGCGGCACGCTCGAGGCGACGGCATCATTTGCGCTGTCGGCCAACCGGGGCATCGCGCTGACCGGCGCGGGCACGATCCTGACCGACCCGACGATGACGCTGAGCTATGGCGGCGTGATCGCCGGCGCGAGCACGCTGGCCAAGACCGGCACGGGCACGCTCGTGCTCTCGGGCACGAACACCTACACGGGCACGACGACTGTCAGCGCGGGCGTGCTGCGCGTCCAGTCGAACGCCGCGCTGGGGGCAACGAGCGCAGGATCGAGTGTCGCCACAGGCGCCGCGCTCGAGATCGACGGCTCTGGCCTCGCGCTCGGCGAGCCGATCACGAGCCTGATCGGCACCGGCATCAGCGCCACAGGCGCGCTGCGCAACCTGGCCAACGACAACACCTGGTCGGGCACGATCGTGCTCGGCACCGGCGGCGCACGGATCAACAGCGACGGCGGCACGCTGACCCTGGGCGCGAACATGACCGGCGCGGGCCTGACCCTGACCGTGGGTGGCGCCGGCAACGTGACCGACAACGGCGTCATCGGCACGACGACCGGTGGCCTGACCAAGGACGGCGCGGGCACGGCCACGCTCAACGCGGCCAACACCTATAGCGGCGCGACGACGGTCAGCGCGGGCACGCTCAAGCTCGGCGCAACCAACGCGATCGGAGCGAGCAGCGCGCTGACGGTCAGCCTCGGCGCGACGCTCGATCTCGCTGGGTTCAACGACACAGTCGGCTCGCTCGCCGGCGCTGGGTCGGTGACCTCGTCGGGGGCCGGCTCAGCGACCCTCTCGAGCGGTGGCCTGAACACGAGCACGGCCTACTCTGGCGTGCTGTCCGATGGCTCGGGCACGGTCGCTCTGACCAAGACCGGCACGGGCACGCTGACCCTGTCGAGCGGTAACACCTATTCGGGCGCCACCACGATCAACGGCGGCACGATCTCCATTGCGGCCGACTCGGCGTTGGGCACTGCGCCGGCGAGCGCGACGCCTGGTCAGCTCTCCTTCAACGGCGGCACGCTGCTTGCGACCGCGTCGCTGACGCTGAACGCGAATCGTGGCGTCGCGCTCGCCGGCCCCGGCACATTCGCGGTCAACTCCGGCCTCACGGTCAGCTATGCAGGTGTGATCGCCGGCTCGGGCTCGCTGGCCAAGACCGTCACCGGCATTCTCGTGCTCACCGGCGCGAACACATACGCCGGGGCCACGACCATTACGGCGGGCACGCTGTCGATCAACTCCGACTCCGCGCTTGGCACGCCGCCCGCGTCGCCGGCTGCCGGCGCGCTGACCTTCGGCGGCGGCACGCTCGAGGCGACGGCATCATTTGCGCTGTCGGCCAACCGGGGCATCGCGCTGACCGGCGCGGGCACGATCCTGACCGACCCGACGATGACGCTGAGCTATGGCGGCGTGATCGCCGGCGCGAGCACGCTGGCCAAGACCGGCACGGGCACGCTCGTGCTCTCGGGCACGAACACCTACACGGGCACGACGACTGTCAGCGCGGGCGTGCTGCGCGTCCAGTCGAACGCCGCGCTGGGGGCAACGAGCGCAGGATCGAGTGTCGCCACAGGCGCCGCGCTCGAGATCGACGGCTCTGGCCTCGCGCTCGGCGAGCCGATCACGAGCCTGATCGGCACCGGCATCAGCGCCACAGGCGCGCTGCGCAACCTGGCCAACGACAACACCTGGTCGGGCACGATCGTGCTCGGCACCGGCGGCGCACGGATCAACAGCGACGGCGGCACGCTGACCCTGGGCGCGAACATGACCGGCGCGGGCCTGACCCTGACCGTGGGTGGCGCCGGCAACGTGACCGACAACGGCGTCATCGGCACGACGACCGGTGGCCTGACCAAGGACGGCGCGGGCACGGCCACGCTCAACGCGGCCAACACCTATAGCGGCGCGACGACGGTCAGCGCGGGCACGCTCAAGCTCGGCGCAACCAACGCGATCGGAGCGAGCAGCGCCGTCACCGTGGCGGCGGGTGCCACGGTGGACATGTATGGCTCGATTCAGACATTCGGCTCGCTCGCAGGCGCCGGATCGGTCACCTCCTCACAACCGGGCGCGCTGATCCTCACCGTCGGCGGTCTCGGCACCGCGACGACCTACTCGGGCGTGCTCTCCGACGGTTCGGGCGTGATCAGCCTGGTCAAGAACGGCGCGGGCGTCTTCACGGTGTCGGGCGCGAACACCTTCAGTGGCAGCACGACGATCAACGCGGGGACGATCACGATCGCCGCCGATGCGGGCCTCGGCACGGCACCTGCGAGCGCGACACCAGGCCAGCTGACGCTCAACGGCGGCACGCTGCTCGCGAGCGCCACCTTCGTCCTGAACGCGAATCGCGGCATCGCGCTTGCCGGCGCCGGCACGTTCGCGATCAACTCGGGCGTGACCGTGACCTACGGCGGCGTCATCGCCGGCTCTGGCACGCTCAACAAGACCGTAACCGGCACGCTGACCCTGACCGGCGCCGACACCTATTCGGGTGCCACGACGATCACCGCGGGCACGCTGTCGATCGCCAGCGACGCCGCGCTGGGCACCGCACCGGCCTCGCCTACCGCGGGCCAGCTGACCTTCGCCGGCGGCACGCTGCTCGTGTCGGCCAGCCTGGCCATCGATCCCGATCGCGGCATCGCGCTCAGCGGCGCAGGCACGATCTCGGTCAACCCCGCGCTCAGCGTCAGCTATGGCGGCGTGATCGCCGGCGCAGCCAACCTGGTCAAGGCGGGCACGGGCACGCTCGCACTTTCGGGCACGAACACGTACACCGGCACGACCACGCTGTCGGCGGGCACGCTCGCCATCAGCTCCGACACCAACCTGGGCACGCCGCCAGCGAGCCCTGTGGCCAACCAGCTGACCTTCTCAGCCGCGGCCACGCTCGAGGCCACGGCGAGCTTCGGCCTCGATCCGGAGCGCGGCGTGACCCTGACCGGTGCGGCCACCTTCCTGGTCGACCCTGCCCAGACACTGTCCGTGCCGGGCATCGTAGCCGGCGCGAGCACGCTTACCAAAACCGGCCTGGGCACGCTCGTCCTCTCGGGCAGCAACACTTTTGGCGGCGCCGCGACGGTCAGCACGGGCGTGCTGCGCGTCCAGTCGAACGCCGCGCTGGGCACGACGGCCGGAACAACGACAATCGCCTCGGGCGCCGCGATCGAGATCGACGGCACGGGGCTGGTCATCGCGGAGCCGGTTGGCTCCATGATCGGCACGGGCGTCAGCAATGCCGGCGCGCTGCGCAACCTGGCCAACGACAACGCCTGGTCGGGCACGATCGTGCTCGGCGCGGCCGGCGCGCGCATCAACAGCGACGCGGGCACGCTGACTCTCTCTGCCGGCGTGACCGGCAACACCCGGCCGCTGACCATCGGCGGTGCGGGCAACGTGGCCGAGCAGGGTGCCATCGCCACGACCACGGGCACGCTGACCAAGGACGGCAGTGGCACGCTCATCCTGTCCGGAGCCAACACCTACACCGGCGTGACCACGATCAGTGCGGGCGTGCTGCGCGTCCAGTCGAGCAGCGCCCTTGGCACCGCGGCCGGAGGCACGACCGTCGCCTCAGGCGCGGCGATCGAGATCGACGGCGCGGGCCTGGCCATCGCGGAGCCGATCACGTCGATGATCGGCACGGGTATCGGCAGCGCCGGCGCGATGCACAACCTGGCCAATGACAACGCCTGGTCGGGCACGATCGTGCTCGGCGCGGGCGGCGCGCGGATCAACAGCGACGCGGGCACGCTGACTCTCTCCGCCGGCGTGACCGGCGCCACCCAGCCACTGACCATCGGCGGTGCGGGCAACGTCGCCGAGCAGGGTGTCATCGCCACGACCACGGGCACTCTGACCAGGGACGGCACGGGCACACTTGCGCTGACGGGCACCAACACCTTCACGGGCGTGACCACCGTCAGCGGCGGATCGATCTCGATATTGGCCGACTCGAGCCTGGGCACGCCACCCGGCAGCCCAACGGCGGGCAAGCTTGTCATCAGCGGCGGCACGCTATCCGTGAGCAACGACGCGACCATCAACCCCAATCGCGGCATCGCCGTCAGCGGCCCAGGCGCCACGTTCGAGGTTGCGGGGTCGGCAACCCTGACCTATTCCGGCACGCAGACTGGTTCTTCGCCCGTAACCAAGACCGGCAGCGGCAGGCTCGATTGGAGCGGCGCGAACGTGACCACGGGACCGCTGACCATCGCCGCTGGGACCATCACGGCGCCCTCGGGAACACTTTCGGTCGGTGGCGACTTCAACAACAACAGCTCGAATGGCGCCTTCCTCGCCAACGGCGGCACCGTCAGCCTGACCAACGCGTCGGGGCAGCTGCTCGGCGGTGCCTATCCGCTCGTCTTCAACAAGCTGACGCTGACCGGCGGCACAGACGCGGCGCTGACGAACGACGCCACCGTCAACGCCCTTTTGACCCTCAGCGGCGACAACCTCACGACCAACGGCCATCTGCTCTACATCTCGTCGACCGGATCCGTCACGCGAACGAGCGGCCAGGTCGTGGGCACCCTGACCAAGTACGTGCCGGCCGGCAGCCCGAGCGTTACCTTCGAGATCGGCGATCCGACGAGCTACACCCCGGCGACGCTCGTCTTCAACGTCGTCTCGGTCGGCGGCGACGTCAGTGCCAGCACGAGTTCGAATGAGCACCCGCAGATCGCGACCTCGAGCATCGACGGCACCGCGGATGTCAACCGCTACTGGACGCTCGCGGGATCATCGATCGCGTTCACCTCCTACACGGGCACGTTCAATTTCGTCGCCTCGGACGTCGACTCCGGAGCAACCAAGGCGGACTTCATCGTGTCGCGTTACGCCGGCGGCGTATGGGCCGCGCAGACCACCACCGTCGCGGCCTCGACCTCCACCACGGCCGCGGCCATCACCGGCTTCGGCGATTTCGCGATCGGCGTTCCGCTCACAAGCTCGGTCGACCACTTCGCCGTCGTTGCGCCGTCGTCGGCCAGCGCCGGCGCGCCGATCGACCTGACGATCATTGCCGTCGATGACGCGGGCAACCGGGTCGCCGGTTACCTGGGCACGATCGGCTTCTCGACCACTGACTCGTACGCCGGGTTCCAGCACTCGGACTACACGTTCACTTCCGACAACAGCGGCAGCAAGACGCTGACCTCGCAGCTGACCTTCAAGACGGCCGGTAGCCAGACGGTGCACGTGACCGATGGCACGTTGAGCGGAAGCTCGAGCCCGGTCACGGTCGGCGCCGGCCCGTTCGCCGGTCTCCAGATCCTGCTCCCCGGCGAGACCTCCGTGCCAGGCTCACCAACCGGCCGGACCGGCACGCCCACGGACCAGCATGCCAACGTCGCGTTCAGCGTCACCGTCGACTCGGTCGACGCGTACTGGAACCTCATTCCAGCGACCGGCACTGTCGCGATCACGTCCTCCGATTCGCGCGCACTCCTGCCCGCGATCGGCGCACTGGTCAACGGTTCCGCCACGCTCGTGGCCACGCTCGAATCATCCGGGCCACAGACCCTTACCGCGACGGACGTCTCAGACGTGACCAAGACCGCGGACACCAGCTCGAGTGTCAATTGCGCCGACACCGCGCCCACCGCCGCCGACGACGGCTACGAGATGACCGCCGACCAGACGCTCGACGTTCCCGCCGCGGGCGTGCTGGCCAATGACACCGACCCTGACGGCCAGCCGGTCAGCGTTGGGCTGCCGCGTCCCACGAGTGGACCGAGCCACGGAACAGTGACGCTCAACGCTGATGGCTCGTTCGAGTACACGCCGTCGGCCGGCTTCACGGGCACTGACTCGTTCGAGTACGCGGCGAGCGACGGCTCGCTGAACTCGTCGCCCGCCACGGTCAGCATCGTCGTCCGCGACCACTCGATGATCTCGGCCGCGGGCTGGCCCACGACGTTCGGCCCGGCAAGCTACCTCGACCTGGCGTTCCCGGCCTACGTCCCGAGCGGCGCGATCGTCTCAGGCGCGACATTCCACTTCTCGTACCGCTCGCTCGATGCGGCCGGCGCGACCTGCCTGTACATCGAGCTCTACTCGGCCGGCGTGCTAATCGGCTCGCACGGCAGCGCCGTCGCGCCGGCCTCGTGCAACTCCACCACGGCCTACGTCGAGGCCGCGATCACCTTGTCCGAGGTCAATTCGGTGGCCGTGGCCGACGACCTGACGGTCCGCGTGTACATGTCGAACAGCGCCGGCGCCAGGTCGCAGGTCAACCTCGGCTCCCTGGCCCTCGATTGGGACCTGCCCTAGGGCTCGAGGCGAGCCGTCGTTTGCGGTGTTTCCGCAGAGCAACGCTTCGTTAGCGCGCGCAACGCCAACGCAAGGTCTGGCGCCGTCAGCGCAAGGCGCAGCGGGCTGCCTCGGACGAAGGTGGCGGGCGGAGGTATTGAGTCGATGAGGGACAACATCCGCTATCCGACGTTCCGCGAAGGTCATCAAGGCATGCGCGCAGCGCTCGGTGTCAACCGCGCATCAGCCGGGGCCGCGGAGGCCGAGCGGGACCGAGAGCTCAGCCGACCTGCGTCGCGCAGGTACAAGCCCTACCAGGTCACGGCCCAGCGCATCAACGACGTGTGGCTGGTGCATGTCCCGGAGATCGACCTGTGGGCAAGGGCGAAGACGCTCGACGATGTCGAGGACCTCGCGCGGGGCATGGTCGGTATCGCCCAGCGCGTCGAGCCGGGCTGTGTGGACCTCGAGATCCGGGTAAGCGCACCGAGGCGCTGAGGCCCGCCGCCGCTAGTAGGTGACGAGGTGGACCGGGTTGCCCCGGATCGAAACCTCCCAGGTGGTCGTGTCGTTGCCGGCGGCCGTGATGTCGTACTGGATCTTCCACCACCCCGCCTGCGTCTCACCCGGCGGCTTGAGCGTGTCGGCGCCCTGTCCGTAGGTCGATGACAGCGGCACGTCGATCGTGATCCACGAGTCCTGATACCAGTTCGTGCCGTTCGTGGCTGTCTGGATCGTGGTCACGTTCGTGCCGCTCCGGCCGTTGTCGGCGGTGTAGTCGAAGGTCGCGTCGACGTAGCCGGTGTTCGTCGGTTTCTTGATGTGCAGCGTCGCGTCACCGCCCACGTCGCCCGGGTCGAAGAGCCTGATCTCCATCGTCTTGCCCGCGTAGGCCGAGCTGATCTGGGCGAGGTAGAAGAGCGAGCTGCCGCCGCTCAGGTTGTTGTAGATCGCCATCCGGTACACGCCGTAGACGAGAGGCGACCCGCTGCTGACGGCCTGTATGCCGAACATATTCTCGGCATTGGTGTTGGAGTTATTGGATGTACTGGTCGAGACGTTGAGCCGGTACGTCCCAGCCGCGAGGCCCGAGGCGAACAGGTACCACTTGTTGTGATTCGCGTTGGCCGAGCAGTCGGTCGATGACGAGCCGTCGTAGCCGCCGTCCGAGTACTTGCCGTCGCCCTTGTAGAGCGAGCCCTTGTCGACCGAGTTCATGTTGGCGAAGACCGCCCCGGAATTCGTGACGAGCGTGTCGTCAGACGTGTCGTACGGCGTGTTGTTCGTGTTGTAGAGCTGGTAGGTCGTGGTCACCGCCGCGCCGCCCGAGCTGCCGATCCAATGGTCGCCCGTGCCCAGGTAAGAGCCAGTGGACGCATGGCCGACGGCACAGAACATCGGGTCGTACAGGTAAACCTTGCCGCTGCTGGCGGGCAGCACGATCGTGTAGTCATAGCCGAGCCCGTCATAGTCGGGGTTGGCGTTGCCGCCATCCTTCGCGGGCGAGAAGGCATCGCCGTTGCCGCGGTCGCCACCGAGCGTAATGACCGCTCCCCAGAAACCCTGTGAGGTCAGGGTTCCCGACCCGGTCGCGCTGGTGACTCCGGTGGTGACCGCGCTCCCGGACGAGTTCTGGCCCACGAGCTGGAAGACGCCCAGGTAGCTCTGCGGGCTGCCCATGGGCACGGGCAGGGTGTACTGCGCCTTGGACGACTTCGTCACCGTGAACGTGTTGATGCCGAAGATGCGGGCGAAGAATGACTGGACGTTGGTCGTGATCGATACGTCCAGCTGGCGCGGGTTGGAAGCGTCCTGGACCGGCGTCACGGACGTCGTCCCGCCGCCGGTGTAGCCGTTCTTGGTCGCCTCGGCGCGGGCCACGGAATAGGCCGTGCCGGGGTCGCCGGGCAGGTAGATCACGCCGGCGAGAGCGGCTGCGTCCGCGGCGCGCTGGACGCGCAGGCCGCTCGACCACACCCACGAGATGTCGATGACGATGGCGACGACGCCGATGATGATGAAGATCATCAACGCGAAGAGGGCCAGCACCTGGCCCTGTTCGCCCCTGTGCCGCCGGCGATTGGCGGAGGCTGTCCGTTGGCGAGTCGTCGTCGGCATCAAACGCTCGGGTTGAGGGCCATGACCGTGTGATCGGTCATTGCCAGCGTTGTCAGCGAGCCGCCGCCGAACATCTGCATGAGCGAGCCGAGCGGGGTCGAGAAGCGGTAGGTGTACGAGATGCTGACGCCGATCGAATCCGGGCTTGGCCCGTCTGACCGCGAGCAGACTGTCCAGCCGGTCGACACGGCGGAGAAGTCGAGCTTCTCGACGCCTGCGCCCTGATCGATGTCCGGTCCCGCGCCCGGGGTGTAATGCCACGTGTTCGCCTGGCTGCCGATCTGGTTGCCTGACGCGTCGGCGCGATAGATGCGGATCTCGGACACATCGGCCAGGTTCACCGGCGATCCTGGCGATTTGAGGATGCGCTGGACCGCGGCGACCGTCTGGGCGTCGATCAGGTACAGGTCGGTGCCGCCGGAGCAGTTGGCCGAGCCACCGTTGCCCAGGGCCGAGCCCGTGCGCGCACCCTCGCGTGTCGCGTACTCGATCGTCAGGTTGTGATTGAAGGCGAGTCCGAACTCGAGCGTGCCGAACAGGATCAGCGTCAGCACGGGCACGATCAGCGCGAACTCGACGATGCTCTGTCCGCGTTGGCTGCGCTCGCGCCGCGACCAGCGGCTCACAGCACGGGCTCCATGCGGAACACGTTGCGCTCGACAAATGTGAAGCCCGTTCCGGACAGCGAGCTGTGCATGAAGCTGATCAACGAGACAAGGGGCGTGTGCCACGGGTAAACGTACGTGATCTGGACCGCGATCGTGTCGACCGTCGTGCGCACCGGGCTCATCGCCGGGCAGCCGGTCGGGCCCAGGACGTTGCACCGCTCGCTCGCCGGATAGCCGCTCGCGGTTGCGCTGTAGGGCACGGTTATCGTCGTGCCATCGGCGCGCGTGCAGCTCATCGACCCGGTTCGGTGATAGGAGCTCGTGGCGTAGACCGTGGCGCCTGACGGGCTGGTGCGCTCGATATCGATCTGCGAGATCTGGCGAGTGTCGGCCGGCGCGGTGTACGCGGTCTCGATCGCGTCCAGGATCAGGCAATCGGCAGACGACTGGTTGCCTGCCTCCGCTGCCACCAGGCCGCCCGCGCGGCTCGCGTAGTTCGTCGTCAGGTCGGCGTTGAAGGCGAAGCCGAACTCGATCAGGCCGATGATGAAGAGCAGGAATACGGGCACGATGAGCGCGAACTCGGCCAGCGTCTGGCCGCTCTGATCGCCCCCCGCGCGGTTGGAATGTGCTCCATGTGCCCGTCGGGCAGCCTGAGTTGCATACGCAATCGGCGCCATGGGCCTATGTCACGCCATCGCGCGCGAGATTTCCCTAGTGCCAAGGGTCGAGCGGGCCCGTACGTTCGGCCCATGCGTGGGCGCACCAGGCAGGTTCAGAGCGGTCCGGGCGATGACCCTCAGGTACCAGCCGTGACGGTTGTCGCGGCGGTAGTTTCAGTCGGCGCTGACGAGGACCGGCGCGAAATCCTCACGTCCCGCGAGCGACAGCGGCTCGAGCTCGCCGTGGATCGGAATGGCCACGAACTCCCGCGCGCCCGAGACATCGGGCAGGCGCTGGAAGCGCTCGGCGACAATCGCCTTGAGGATCATCCAGCCTGCCGAAAAGGTGCGCAGCTTGGCCTCGCCCGCGATGCGCGGCGCCTCGTGGCTGGCAACCTCGACGATGTTCATGCCGCGTCGGTAGGCGCGGATGTTGCCGATGATCTCGTTCGCCCAGCCGTCGATCTCTGGCGCCAACAGTCGGTGGTGCTCGCGCCACATCGCGTTGTAGCCGTAAGTGATGTCGGAGAAATGGCTGCCGAAGAGGAAGTTGGTCAGCGTCACGAAGATCGAGTTGCCCAGCCAGTGCAGGGGGGTGATGTCGTCGCTCCGGCCGCCCTCGGCAAATCGGCTGCCCTTGGCGTAGTCGGCGCCCTCGAGCAGCGTGTTGACGAAGGCATGCACCTCTTCCGGGGCGGTCGAACCGTCCGCGTCGAGGTGGACGATGATCGCGCCTGTCGCGGCCTCGAAGCCTTCGCGCAACGCGGCGCCCTTGCCCCGCCGGCGCTGGGTGATGATGCGGATGTCGGGCCGCAGCTGGCGCGCGACAGCGACCGTGTCGTCGGTCGAGTTGCCGTCGACGAGGATCACCTCGTAAACGTCCGCCGGAATGCGCGGCAAGACGTGAGGCAGGCTTTCGGCTTCGTTGAGCGCGGGTATGACCACGCTCACCGTTACGTCCCGCAGCACGACTCGAGTCACTCCTAGCGCCGGGAGCGAGCAGGCGATTCCGGAGCGACGGAATCACGAAGCAGCGACCGGACCAATGGAGGGAGATGCCATATCCCCCGGCGATGTCTCCCAACAGCGCCGGTCCATTGACACTAGTACTGGAGTACTAGGACGGTCAATACGTGGAGGGCCTTCCTGGCGCTCGAAGCGTTGCCGAGCGGCAACGCCCGGATCAGCTGCGGGCGGTCTTGTCGAGTCGGGTGAAGAGCCTTTCGTACGCCTGGGCGGTGTTACCCCAGGAGTGCGGATGCTCGTAGCGCGTGCCCGTCAAACGGGCAGCGCGACGAATGCCATCCGCGAGCGCCGCAGGATCGCCGGCCGCGACGAGGACGACGCCCCCGTAGCCTGCCGCGGCCTCGGCATTGCCGCCTACGTCGGTCATCACTATCGGCACGCCGTAGCCCATCGCGACATGGAGCGGCCCGCTCAGCGACGAACGGACGTAGGGCAGGACGACGACGTCCGCGCCGCGCATGTAGCCGTCGAGCTCCGCGTCCGTGACATAGCGGTTGACAAGTGTCATCCGGTCGCGGCGCGGACTGCGCTCGATCATCTCGACCGGCTGCGTGTAGCCCTCCCATGTCTCGCCGACGACGGTCAGCCAGAAGCGCTGCGCGTCGTCGTCGCTGAGTGCCTCGAACGCCTCGACGAGATGCTCGAGGCCCTTGTACGGGCGGATGACGCCGAAGAAGAGCAGGTTCGTCACGTCCTCCGGCGCCTCGCGCAGTCGGAGTGGCGCCGTGCCGGCCAGCGCCGTGTCCGTGCCCGCCTGGTAGTGGTCGTGCGGCCCGTGGGGCAGTACCTCCATCGGCCGCCTGGCCTGGTCGAGGTGCCAGGTGTCGATCGCCAGCTGGCGGTCGAACTCGGAATGGACCGCGTACGCGTTCGCGAGGCGGAAGAAGATCGGCGCGAAGGTGCGCACGTAGCGTGCCAGGAGGGCCAGGCGCGATTCCTCGACCGGGAGGATCTCGTGGAATTCGACGACGACGCGCGCGCCCGCTGCCCTCGCCAGAAGGGCCAGACAGATGTAGGAGTGGACGACGGTGCCCGTCCACCACTCGAAGATGACGACCTTCGGCCGGCGCCGGAGCAGGAACCACGCCGCGCGAAACATCGACGGGACCCAGAACCAGTCGACGCCGTCGTACTGGTCGACGCGCGGGTCGCGCTCCAGAACGGTCAGGTCGGCTCCGACGCGCTTCCAACCCGGATACAGCCGCGCGGGAATCAGCCGGCGCATGGTCAGCAGCCCGACGCGATGGCCGTCCGCGGCAAGGGCGTTGGCGAGCCGGACGGTGTAGACGCTGATGCCGCTCAGGAAACGAGTGCCGGAACCGATGACCACGATGCGCCGTGGTCGTGGAGCTTGCGCCGCGTCAGCCGTGGACTGTTCCATTCACCCGCCAAGTCTGAAGGCCGAGCGGCTCGAGCGAAACCTCGCCCATTTGGACGCCCATGGCGGCGAGCTTCTCGCGGATAGCGGGCTTTCGATCGAAGCGGCAGTAGAGAAGCATGTAGCCGCCACCGCCGGCGCCGGTGATCTTGCCCCCGATCGCGCCTTCCTTGAGCGCGGTCGCATAAAGGTCGTCGAGCTCGGGGCTCGAGATGCGCGGCGACATGCGCCGCTTGTGCTGCCATTCGAGGTCGAGCAGCCGGCCGAACTCGTCGAGCTTGCGGTGCAGGAGGGCGTTCTTCATCTCGGTCGCGAGCGCCTTGATCTCGCGCAGGGCGGCGTTGGCGTCGGCATCACCCTCTTCGTAGCGGCGCACCTGGTCGTCGATGATGTGCGACGACAGGCGCAGCTTGCCGGTGTTGCCGATGAGCAGGTTGTACTCGAGCTCATTGATGATGTCGCGGCTGACCTTGAGCTGGTTGACGACGACGCGGTCGGCCAGGAACTCGATGAAGTTGAAGCCGCCGAACGCGGCCGCGTACTGGTCCTGCATGCCGCCCTTGATGCCCAGGTCGACGCGCTCGATCTCGTAGGCCAGCTCGGCCACCTCGTAATCGGTCAGCGGCAGGCCGTGGAATTCCTTGAGCAGGCCGACGAGGGCGACCATCATCGCGCTGCTCGAGCCGAGGCCGGAGCCTGGCGGAGCGTCGGTGTGCAGGTAGAGGTCGTAACCGACGGCCTGGTCGCCAGCCATGCGCTTGATCGCGGCCTTGGCCAGGTCCAGTTCGCCGTCGTAGGTCAGGTCGGCGCGCGAGGCGTATGACAGGGACACGCCGAAGTCGAGCGAATTGATGCAGATCTGGCCGTCGTCGCGCGGCCGCAGCGTGCCCCACGCGTAGCGGTTGATCGTCGACGACAGGACGCTGCCGCCCTCGCGCTCCGGGAACGGAGGCACGTCGGTGCCGCCACCTGCGAAGCTGATGCGCAGCGGGGCCTTGGCGCGGATGACGGTACGATGCGGGTCGTTCACGGGACGCACGAGGCTAGGTTTGGCGACGGGTGCACGTCAAGCGCTGGTACCGCACTCCCACGCTCACCTGCCGAAGGTCCGTTGCTCGGTGTCGACATGTGCGAGGCTTGATTTGGTCCTGCCGCGCAGCCGTCCGGGTATGGGAGTTCATTCCCATAGCCAGTGAGTCGCGGGCAATGGAGCATTCGCGCACCGCATTCGAAGGGTCGTCTTGGTCGAAGAACAAAACGCGCCGGATGACGGCGCGCAGCACCACATCCACCTGCCTCGCCGGCGGCGCTCGTCGCCGTGGCGATTGGCCGTGCTTGTCGTGTGCGTCATCGGCGTAATCGTGCTCGTTCCGGTGTGGCTTGACCCGGTCACGCTGCACGACCTGCTCGGCCAGACGCAGGCCCCGGAAAGTCTTGGCCCCCTGGAGAGCCTCGACTTCCTGCCGGCCACGAACGCGCCCAACGTGCGCGGCTCGCCGCTCGCGGCAGACGACTTCAACCGCGAGGTGCCAACCGGCTTCGGCGGCGCCAAGACCGGCGGCAGCTACACGACGCTCGGGACCGGCACCGTCTTCGTGACGGGCGGCCGCGCGACGATCTCACTCGATAACGAGGCGACCGGTGCGGCCGTGCTCACGAGCTTCTCGCCCACAACGGTCGACGCGCTCGCGACCGTTGCGCTCAGCTCCGGCGCGCCATCCGCGCGCGTCGGTCTCGTTGCTCGCGCGCGCGCCGACGAGGATTCGTATTACGCAGCGACCGTTGGCTTCAGCGGTGGCGCTGTCAGCGTCGAGATCGACTCGGTCGTCAAGGGCGAATGGCAGACAATCGCGGGCCCGGTAACGCTCGACGGGGTCGATCCGGGCCAGCCGATCCGCCTGCGCATGGATTCGACGGGCTTCGACCCGACGACGCTGCGCGTCCGTGCCTGGAGCGAGGCCAACCCAGAGCCGGGCCAATGGTCGGTCAGCATTCTCGGCTGGGCCGGAGAGCTCCAGCAGCCGGGCAGCATCGGCCTCGGCTGGACAATCACCGACGATCGCCACGCGGTCGTCACCGTCGACGACTTCGTCGCACAGGGCAACTAGGGGGTGATCAAGTGACCAGCGTTGCGACGCGCGATGGCGGTAAGGGTTCGCTCGAGCCGGCCGCACCAGCCCGCCGGCTGTACGTCGTCGGCGGCCAGCAGCGCACGCTGCGCGGCCTGACCGCGGACATGGACAGCTGGTACGAGTACCAGAAGGGCCTCATCCTCGAGCTCGACACGCCGTCGGGCGCGGCGCATACGGTCGTCGAGTACGTTTCGCCCGCCGACGCCGTGCCCGCCGAGCAGCCCGCGATCCTGTTCAAGTCAGGCACGCTCATCGGCGAGGAGCTGTTCATCTGCACCCAGACCGAGGTGATGATCTACAACGTCCCCTCGTTCGAACGGACCGCCTACGTCTCACTGCCCATGTTCAACGACGTCCATCACGTACGGCCTACGCCGAGCGGCACGCTGCTCGTCGCCAACACCGGCCTCGACACGGTCGTCGAGATGACGCGCAGCGGCGAGGTCGTGAAGGTCATCAACGTCCTGGGCCAGGATGAATGGGGCGCCGGCCGCTTCTCGCCCGATGTCGACTACCGCCGGGTCAAGACGACCAAGCCCCACCTCGCGCACCCGAACCATGTCTTCTACATCGGCGACGAGCCGTGGGCGGCGCGCTTCCAGCAGAAGGACGCGATCTCGCTCGTCGATCCGACGCGGCGCATCGACATCGGCCTGGAGCGCATCCATGACGGACTCGTCAGCGACGGCCGCGTCTACTTCACGACAGTCGACGGCAAGGTCGCGATTGCCGACACCCAGACGCTCGAGGTCATCCGCGTCATCGACCTGACCGAGTCCCACCCGGCCGACATGCTCCTCGGCTGGGCGCGCGGCATCCTCGTCGACGGCGACAAGATGTGGGTCGGCTTCTCGCGCATCCGGCCGACCAAGTTCCGCGAGAACGTGGGCTGGGTGCTGCGCGGCCTGAAACGCGATTTCGGCACCCACGTCGGCTGCTATGACATCGCGACGGGGCGCTCACTGGGCCAGTTCGCGCTCGAGGATCATGGCCTGAGCGCGGTCTTCGGGATCTACCTGTCACCGGAGCAGCCCACCGGGGGCTGAAAGCCCGTTTCACACCAGACCGCACCAAACGTCAAACGCGCGTGCCAACAGTCAACACAAAGCGGCTCCGGGGGTACCGGAGTACCTTGACTTTGGTACTTCCGGTCAAGAGGATCGATGCAGCCGGGGACTTCCCACTCTCATTCCCTGGTAGCGCGCGGCCATGCGGGGCCGCACACATGTAAGAGGTTTCAATGATTCGTTCCCTGACCACCGGTCTTTTGGCCACCCTGATGCTGCTCGCCGCGGGCGGCGCAGCCCAGGTCGCTGCTGCGAACAGCACCTCAAGTCAGTTGCATATCGCCGTGCCCGCGCAGGTCGACGCAGGCTCCACGGCCGCGATCAGCGTGTCGCTGCCGGCCGGTGTGGCCGCTGTCGACGGCCGCATCTTCTTCGACACAGCCAATGCCGAGGTCGCCGGCGTAGCGCCGGTTGGCCGCGGACAGGCACTCGACCCGCAGCAGATCAGCGGCGGCTTCGCCTTTGGCGTCTACGACATGCGTGCCAGCGGTGGCAAGAACGAGATCCGAATCGCCGTCGTCGCGAACAGCGCCGGCCGGCTGCCCTTCCGCATCGTGCTGGATACGGCCGCCGATGCCAGCGGCGCTCAGCTGGCCCTTGGCGCCGTGCGTGCAACAGGCAGCGTCGTCTTCGGCAGCTCAAGCATCGTCTTCGCCCAGCCGGCCGATGCCGCGCCGCGCCAGCCGTTGCGGGCCGCAGGCCTCACGCGCGATCTCGTCCCGGACGGCCGCCTGGCGGTAACGGACCTGGACATCGCACGCGCGGCGTGGGAGCAGAGCGAGCTCAGCGGCAACCCGTGCGCTTCGGACACCACCGGTGGTGACGCGAATGGCGACGGCTGCGTCAACATCGCCGATGTCCAGGCCGTGCTTGCCCACCAGTCGTGGAGCGTCAGCAGCGGACTCGCCGTCAGCGCCCCTTCGAGCGCTTCGTCATCCACGACCAATGCGGCCGCCGCAGTCGCGCCCAACCTCACGTTCACCGTCAACAGCACCGCGGACACCGTCGACGTCAACAACGGCGACGGCATCTGCGCCGACAGCCAGGGCCGCTGCACGCTCCGCGCGGCGATCAGCGAGGCGAACTGGGACAAGGGCAACAACACGATCAACTTCAACTTGCCGGGCACGGCGCCCGTGACCATCCAGCTTTTGAGCAGCCTGCCCCAGTTCGTCCTCCAGGATCGGACCGGCGGCACGCTCATCGACGGCTACTCCCAGCCGGGCAGCCGCGTCAACACGGCTGCAAATGGTTCGAACGCCATCCCGGGCGTCTACCTCGTCGGCACGGGCAATAGCCCGAGCCTCAACGGCTTCCGGATCACCAGCGCGTCGAACACCGTGCGCGGCATCGTCTTCAACAAGTTCGACCGAACCTTCGTCATGGATGGGACGGATGCGCACGACAACGTTATCGCCGGCGATTGGCTGAACTACAACCGCGATGGCTCCGCGTCGTCTTTCAAGGGCCACTACAACGTCTGGATCAGCAACGGCGCCAACCACAACCACCTGGGCACGCCGGCCCTGGCCGACCGCAACGTGAGCGGCAATGCCACCAAGGGCTCGGCCCTGTACGGCCCGGGCACTGACAGCAACGACATTCAGAACAATGACTTCTGCATGACGCCCAGTGGCACCTCGGTCGCCACCTGCGACGTGGGTACGGACTTCACCTTCGGGCCAAAGCACAACCTCATCGGCGGCAGCGACCCGGGCGATGGCAACGTGTACGGCGCGAGCACGCAGCAGTGCATCGAGTTCGCCCACGACGACGGCATCGAGACGAGCGACGAGTGGCACAACAACTCGAACTCGATCATCGGCAACTGGCTCGGCTTCCGCGCGGACGGCAGCTACAGCTCGGCCTTCCGCTGCGGCTCGAACACCTACAACAGCGGCTCGAACGACAGCAACGGCATCAACCTGGCCGACGGCTCGGGGTACAACCTCGTCCAGGACAACTACATCGCCAGCTGGTACGACGGCGTCAACATCATGATGCCCAACGAGACGGGCAACGTCGTGCTCGACAACACCATCGGCGTGTCGCCCCTGGGCCAGGCGGCGCCCCTCCTCCAATATGGCGTCCATTTCCGGACACATGCCAAGGGCGATCAGGTCATCGGCAACACGATCAGCAACGCCGCCGTGTACGGCATCGCCTTGATGGGCTCAGATATCGCCAACATCCTCATCAGCCACAACGTCATCACCAACATGACGGGCGCCGCCATCCACCTCGACACGGGCGCGAACAACAAGATCACGCCACCGGTCATCAAGAGCGGCACGACCGTCCAGGTCACCGGCACGGCCGAGGCGGGCACCACGATCGAGGTCTACAAGGCATCACTCACGGCCGGTTCGGCCGGATTGCCGATTGCCTTCGTCGGCCAGGGCGTGACGGGCACCAACGGCACATGGACGGCGCCCGTTGCAGGGCTCCAGTCCGGTGACCGCGTCACGGCGCTCCAGATCCGGCCAGACCAGAACACCTCGGCCCTCGCAAAGAACGTGACCGTCAGCCAGGGCCAGGTTCCGCCTGCGCCCACGGCCGACTTCTCGTGGAGCCAGCCGAGCGCGCTGAACGTCACCTTCACCGACGCCTCGACGGGCACGATCAGCCAGTGGGCATGGGACTTCGGCGACGGGGCGAGCTCCAGTGCACAGAACCCGAGCCACACCTACGCCACGGCGGGCACGTACTCGGTCAAGCTGACCGTGACCAACGCCGGCGGCTCAACCAGCAAGACGCGCCAGGTGACTGTCCAGGCCGCGCCGCCGCCGCCACCGCCCAACACGGTGGTCAGCGATGCCTTCGCCCGCACCGTCAACGGCGGCTGGGGCAGCGCCGACACGGGCGGCAAGTACACCGTCCAGGGCACGGCCGCCGACTACGGCGTCGCGAGCGGCAAGGGCACGATGACCGTGACGAGCGCGGGCGATACGCGCTACGCCCTGCTCAACACCCCGACCGCGCGTGACATCGACATCGTCTTCCGCGTTGCGGTCGACAAGGTCGCCAGCGGCGGCAACTACATCGTCTACGCCGTTGCGCGGCGCAACTCGACCAACGAGTACCGCCCGCGCATCCAGTTCCTGTCGAACGGTTCGGTAGCCGTGGGCGCGAGCGTCGTGATCAATAACACCGAGACGATCCTTGGTGCGTGGGCCACGGTCAGTGGGCTGACGCAGTCTGCAAACGGCTACATCTGGGTACATGCCCAGGTCAGCGGCACCAGCCCGACCACGATCAAGGTGCGCGCCTGGGCCGACGGCACGACCGAGCCAGGCACCTGGCAGTACACGGCGACCGATTCGACCGCCGCGGTGCAGGCCGCGGGCAGCCTCGGACTGCGCCTGTGGGTCGCAAAGGCGGCGACGACCGCACCGATCACGTTCAGCTTCGACGACTACTCAGTCGTCGGCAGCTGAGCAGCACCGACCGAGCACAGAGGCGATAGCTATGCGGTCGAAAAAGGTCGTCACGCGGGTGGGCGTGGGCGTTCTGCTCGCGCTCGCCATGTTCTTTCCGACGGCAGTGGCCCAGGCGTCGAGCGCGATATCGCTCGATGTCCCGAGCAGCTTCACGCTCGACCAGTCCAACGCACTGACGCTGCACCTGCCCGCCAACGTGGCGGCAATCGAGGGCCGCGTCCTCGTCGACTCGAGTGTCGCCACGCTCATCGGCGTTGCGCCGGTCAACAAGGGCACGGCGCTCAGCCCGGCGGACGTTGACGGCGGTTACGCCTTCGGCGTGTACGGGATGCCCGGCCGCGCAGGCCAGAATGACCTGCGCCTCGTTTTCCAGGCACTGTCTGCGGGCCAGATCGACGTCAGCGTCGTCATCGATGCTGCCGCGAATCGTGCGGGCCGGCGGATCTCGTTGGCTACGACCCAGGTGCACGGGACGGTCCACGCCGGCCGGGGCGGCAACCACTTCTCGTCGCCGACCGGCCGGACTCACGGCGGACCCGCCCGCGCGGCGAGCGCGCTGCGCTCGCTCTTCGGCCGCAACACAGTCACCCAGGACGACGTCGATATCGCGCGCGCCGCGTGGTACGCGTCGCGCGGTGACGCGAACTCCTGCCAGACGGGCGCGCTGCCGCAGGGTGACGCGAACGGCGACGGCTGCATCGACATCGTCGACCTCGAGGCGCTGACTGTCAGTCAGGGCGGCAAGGCGACCGATTCGTGGGGCCCGACTGCCGCCCCGAGCGGCGCCGCAGGCGTCCAGCCGGCTTCGCAGTCGACGAGCGCCGTGAAGATGGCTACGACCGGCAGCCTGACGTTCACCGTCAACAGCACGGCCGATACGCCCGACGCGGCCAACGGCGACGGCATCTGCGCCGACTCTCAGGGTCGCTGCACGTTCCGTGCCGCGCTCGATGAGTCGAACTGGGACATCGGCCACAACACGATCGACTTCAACATACCCGGCCCCGTTCCTGCACTGATCCAGCTGGCCAGCCCGATGCAGCTAGTCGGCTCCTCCTCGAGCAGTGTCACGATCGACGGCTACTCGCAGCCCGGCAGCCAGGTGAACACGGCGACCTACGGCACGAACGCGATACCCGGCGTCGAGCTGCGTGGTATCAGCACGTCGAGCTCGAAGTACATCCTGTACACCGCGCGGCCGAACAACGTCATCCGCGGACTGGTGTTCGCCAACGCCTACCGGGGCATCTTCATCGACACGCCGAACGCGTCGGGCAACCTCGTGGTCGGCAACTGGATCGGCTTCAATGGCGACGGTTCGCTGTCGGCCCTGGGGCATGCCGGTGTCTACCTGAACGACGGTGCGCACGACAACATCATCGGCACGCCGGCCCTGGCCGATCGGAACGTCGTGGGCAACCAGGACAAGGGTCTCTACAGCTACGGC
>CAYYVV010000023.1:26892-32854 GCA_964475245.1 uncultured Anaerolineaceae bacterium
GAGGACGGCAGCTATGACCCGAGCTACCTGTCGGCGCAGAAGGTTCCGTCGGCCGACAACGGCCAGGCGCTCCATGCGTACGACGGCTCGAACTACAACCTGTTTCAGGCAAACTACGTTGGCGCTGCGTATGACGGCGTGACGATTGCCGAGACCAACGCGACGGGCAACATCGTCCGCGGCAACATCATCGGCCGTTCCCCACTGGGCCAGGCAGCGCCGCTGCAGCGCTACGGCATCTACTTCACGAACGGCACCTTCGGCGACACGGCCGAGGCGAACATCATCGACAACGTCGGGGCCGGCGGCGTCGAGATCCTCGACGCGGCTTCGGTCAACATCCGCATCAGCCAGAACCTCGTGTTCGACACGAACGGGCCGGCGATCTACCTCAGGCCGGACCAGACCGATCCCACGAAGGGCGCGAACGACCTGCTCGCCGCGCCAAAGATCACCGCCGCGACCACGGTTTCGATCAGCGGCACGGGCATCAACGGCGCAACCGTCGAGGTCTTCGAGGCGTCGCGCAATGTAGGAGCCTACGGCCTTCCGAGCGCTTATCTCGGCGCGGCGACTGTCGACGCGCAGGGTAATTGGAGCGTCGCAGCCACCACCCAGGCTGGCGAGCGCGTGACCGCCACCCAGATCGCCACCAACAACGACACGTCCAGCCTCGCCGCCAACGTCATCGTCGGGAGCGCGCCTGCGCCGACGCCTGAGTTCACCTGGCAGCAGGAGCAGGACAAGCTGGCGGTTGACTTCACCGATGCGTCTACCGGCGAGCCGACCTCGTGGTCGTGGGACTTCGGAGACGGCACGACCTCGACTGCCGAGAACCCGACTCACACGTTCACATCAGCCGGCGACCACGTGGTCCAGTTGACCGTCGCGAATAGTGCCGGCTCGAACACCAAGAGCCACACGGTCACGGTGCAGCCCGTGTCGACGGGCACGTCCCTCGTGACCGATACGTTCAGCCGCGATCAGAACAGCGGCTGGGGCAACGCCGACGTCGGTGGGCTTTACGCCGTCGAGGGCGTCCCTGCCAACTTCAGCGTCAGCGGCGGAACGGGCGCGATGACTGTGCCCGGGGCAGGTGCCAACCGCGCTGCGTCGCTGCCGTCGGTCAGCGGTCTGGACGTCGACATGCGCGTTCGCGTCACGGCCGCGACGATGCCAGCTGGTGGCGCGCTCTTCATCTATGCCGAGGGGCGCCGCAACGGCAGCAACTCATATCGCGGCAAGCTCATCGTCAATCCGAACGGCAGCGTGGCGGTCCAGGCCAGCCGCGTCATAAACGGCACTGAGACGGACCTTGGCCCGCAGGTCACGGTACCCGGCCTGACCTTCACGCCCAACACATTCATCTGGCTCGCCGTGGACGTGACGGGCGTCAGCCCGAGCACGATCACGGTCAAGGCCTGGGCTGACGGCAGCGCCGAGCCAGCGAACGCGCAGTTCAGCGCCAATGACAGCGTCGCCTCCTTGCAGAGCGCGGGCGCGGTCGGACTGCGCGCCTACTCGTCGCGCTCGGTTACCAACTCGCCTCTGACCGTCCTGTTCGATGACTACAGCGTCATGTCGGCGTCCGCGCCACCGCCCGGCCCCATCGCTGCGGACGCGTTCTCGCGCACGGTCAGCGGCGGCTGGGGGAGCGCCGATGCCGGTGGCACGTACACGCTCATCGGCGCCAGCTCGAGCTTCAACGTGGACGGCAGCGCCGGGACGATCACGGCGGGCAGTGCCAGCACGAGTCGTGGCGCCTATCTCGCCGGCTCGTCGGGCGCAGATGTGGACATCACGTTCCGCGTCGCGGTCGACAAGGTGGCCGCGCACGCCAACGATTGGATCTACGCGATCGCGCGCCGTTCCGGCAACAGCGAGTACCGGCCGCGGCTGGTGCTCAAGCCGGACGGAACGATCGCGGTCAGCGTCAGTGTCGTTAATAACGGCACCGAGACGGGGCTCGGCCAGGTGACCGTGGCGGGATTGACCCAGGCCGCCGGCCAGTACATAGACGTCCACGCCCAGGTCAGCGGCAGCAATCCGACGACGATCAACATTCGTGCCTGGGCAGACGGCCAATCAGAACCATCCACATGGCAGCTGACGGTGACTGACTCGACCGCATCGGTTCAGTTGGGGGGCGCCGTTGGCCTGCTCACTTACCTCTCGTCCGGAGCCACGAACGCACCGGTCACGTTCAGCTTCGACGACTACTCGGTCACCAATATCAATCCGTGAACACGGCAGTGCCTGCCGTCGCCGACACTGAGTCGGTGACCGGCCCGCCGCGCATGCACGTCCCAGCCGGGCTGCTGAGCGTGCGCGAGCTGGGCCGGGTCGCGTCTGGCGGCTTCTTCCTGTACGTCTTCAGCACCATCGCGACGACCCTGGCCACGATGGTCCTGGCCCGGGCGATGAACCTGGGCGCCTTCGGGCTTTACTCGTGGGTCATCGCAACGGTCCAGCTGCTCAGCGTTCCGGCGGTGCTCGGCATCGACCGCCTGCTCGTGCGCGACATCGCGGTCTACATGGGCGAGTCGGCATATGGCGCGGTACGCGGTCTGCTGCGCCGCTCGGCGGAGCTGATGGTGGCCACGTGCGTTGTCATCGGCGGCGCCACGATCCTCGTCGCCTGGCTCAGCCAGGGGATCGATACAACCACGGCGACGGCCCTGACGATCGGCATCGTCGGCCTGCCGCTGGTCGCCTTCACGCGACTGGGCCAATCCGCCCTGATGGGCATCCATCGAGTTGTTGTCGCGCAGGTCGCCGACCTCGCCATCCGGCCGGCAGTGCTTTTGATCGTCGTTGTCGTCGGCGCGGTCGCGATGGCCGGCCGGCTCGATGCCCCGACGGCCGTTGCGCTCTACACGGCCAGCGCCGCGGCCGGCCTCCTCGCGGTCGGCTACTCGATGTGGCGCGGCCTCGGGCAGTCGCTCCACCCTGCCGCCCCGAGCTATGAGACGCGCCGTTGGATGACCGCGGCATTCGGGCTGGCACTGCTGAGCGGCGGCGCCCTGGCCAACGGACAGATCGGCGTCACGCTGCTCGGCGTGTTCAGCACGCCCGAGGCGGCCGGCCTCTACGCCGTTGCCCAGCGCGGCGCGGTCACCGTCGCGTTCCCGTTGTTCGGTCTCGGCGCCGCACTTGCGCCTACGGCTGCGCGGCTGTGGTCGGCGGGCCGGTTCACCGAGCTGCAACGGCTGGTGACGCTGGGCACGCGCGGCGTCCTGCTCGCGGCGCTGCCGATCGCGCTCGTCTTTGTTGTCTTCGGCGGCCAGATCCTGTCGCTGCTGTTTGGCCCCGGTTTTGCCGCGGCGAGCACGTCGCTGACGCTGCTGACCCTGAGCCAGGTGTTTAACGCCGCGACGGGCTCGGTGCAGACTTTGCTGATCATGACCGGCCGGACCCGCCTGACCGCGCTCGGCATCGCCGTTGGGCTGGGCACGAACGTTGTGCTCGGCATCGTGCTCATCCCGGTCTACCACGAGATCGGTGCGGCCATTGCCGCCGCCGCGAGCCTGTTGCTGACCAACGCCATCCACGTCGTCATGGCGCGCCGATTCCTGGGCATCGACACGACCCCATTCGGCCTGGCCGTGGTCAAGCCATGACCGCCCTGGCTGCCACGCGCCGTTCGCTGCTGACCGTCTCGCGGCCGTCGACGTGGTCGTGGGGCTGGCTGCCGATCCTGTCGCTGACCGTCGTCGGCGGCGTGGCCCTGGTGGCCCTGGCGAATCGCGGCGGCCAGGTGGGCGAGTCGTGGGCCGAGCCGATGTTCTACGCCGGCCTGTTGCTGCTCGTGCTGCCGAGTGGCATGCGCCTGGTGCTGCCTGGAGCCGAGGGAACGGAGCGTGTCAGCCTGGTCGCTCTGCTCGCGCTTGGCCTCTTCCTGTGCAAGGTCGTCCACGACCCGCTCGGCTTCAACGGATACGACGAGTACCTGCACTGGCGCACGGCGCAGGACATCCTGAGCACCGGCACGGTCTTCACGCCCAACACGCTGCTCCACGTCAGTCCCTATTACCCAGGGCTCGAGCTGGTGACAACGGCCGTGGCGAACATCACCGGCCTGCCCATCTTCGCGGCGGGAATGATCTGCCTGGCCGCATCGCGCCTCGTCTTCCTGCTCAGCCTGTTCTTCTTCTTCGCCATGGCCTCGGGCAGCACGCGAGTCGCCGGCATCGCCTGTCTGATCTACATGACCAACCCGAACTTTCTCTATTTCGACTCCCAGTTCGGCTACGAGACCCTGGCGCTGCCGTTGGCGGCGCTCGTGCTCTACCTGCTCGCGCGGCGCTCCCGCTCGGGTCCGGCGCGCTGGGCCGGCCTGACGCTGATCGCGGTCGTAACGCTGGCATCGGTTGTCGTCACCCATCACGTCACCTCGGCCATGCTTGCGGGGTTCCTGTTGCTCTGGGCCATCACCGGTTACCTGCTGCGCCGGCGCGATCGCGCGCACCCGGGACGAATGGCCGTGCTGGCCGTGCTCGCGATCGCGGCATGGACGCTGATCGTGGCCACCGTCACCATCAGCTACCTGGGCTCGGCGTTGACCTCGACGCTCGCTGACCTGTTCCACCTGATCGCGGGCGACATCGCCTCACGCTCGTTCTTCACTGCGCCGAGTGGCGTGGCAGCGCCGCTCTGGGAACGACTCGTCGGCAGCGGCTCGGCCGTGTTCCTGCTGGTGCTGCTGCCGGTCGGGCTCTATGTCGTGTGGACGCGCTACCGCACCAACCCTCTTGTCGTTGCGCTGGCCGTGGCGACGCTGGCCTATCCCGCGACGCTCGCCGCACGACTCTCGCCGTACGCCGCGCAAGTGGCGTCGCGGACACCCGAATTCCTGTACATCGGCATCGGCCTCGTCATCGCCCTGGCCCTCGTGCGCCTGTCGTTCACCGGCCGGCGCGCATACGTCCAGGCAGCCGCCGTCGCCGGGGTGATGGCGGTTCTGCTGATCGGCGGCGTCATCGTCGGGCTGCCCAGCTGGGCTCGCATAGACGGGCCATACCTGGTTTCGGCAGACGGTCGTTCGATCGAGCCTGAAGGCATCGCGGCCGCTGAGTGGACGCGCGACGTCCTCGGTCCGGACAAGGTCATGGTCGCCGACCGTGTGAACGCCCTTCTGATGGCGACCTACGGTGGCCAGAACCTGATCACGACGTACGAGACCAGGCTGCCCGTGCGCCGCGTGTTCCTCGGCCGCGAGGGTCCGGCGGCGCGCCAGGTCATCGCCGAAGGCGGCATCCAGTACATGGTCATCGACCGACGCCTGTCGACTGCGCCGCCGACCATCGGCTACTACTTCGACCGTGGCGAGCGTCGCCTGCTGAGCGATCCCAGCAAGCCGCTCGACCCTCAGATCCTCGGCGAGTGGGACGGCCAGAGCGACGTCAGCCGCGTGTTCGACAGCGGCGACATCCAGCTCTACGACGTGACTGCATTCGGCCAACCACCGACGGAGTAGTCCGGACCGGACCATCGGCCCCCTGTCCCGACCAGGTCCCGCGTGTGAGTCTCACTTCACCGGGATGTCCGGGTGAAACGAAAAGGCACAACCGCCGTGAGGCGGCGTCGCAAAGCCACGGGCCTGCACACGCAGGCAGCCGAGCCGTCGAAATCGCAGGACGCTTTCTGATCTCGCGCCTCCACGTCCCGACGACCCGCTGCGCCGCACGCCCACGGCGAGGGAAGGCAGGGAACTTATCGTGGATGGCCGGAGCGTTCAAATCAGCAGTGGTCGACTTCCGTGGAAGCGCACCCGCTATCGCTCCGCCGCCGTCTTGATGCTCGGCGCGGCTCTGGTCCTCGCTCCTGCCGGCGGGATGGCCATTGCCGAGGCGACCAGTCGCACCGTCTCCGTTGCCGCGGCGCACGGCTCCGGCAGCGTGATCGTGCGCGACAACTGGGTGTGGAAGGAGGCGGCAATCGCCGCCAACCAGACCAACCTGGA
>CAYYVV010000023.1:32954-37222 GCA_964475245.1 uncultured Anaerolineaceae bacterium
CGTGGTCTCGCCAAACGGCAGTGACTCGGCGAACGGCTCGGCCAGCGCACCGTGGCGGACGCTCCAGAAGGCTGCGGACAGCGCGCCTGCCGGCGCGTCGGTCTTTGTCCGCAACGGCACGTACGGCGCCTTCTCGATGTATCGCTCAGGTACGGCAGCAGCGCCGATCACGTTCGAGGCATACCCGGGCGAGACGCCCGTGCTCGACGGTGGCGGCAACGTTCCGTGGACCGTCAAGCTCAGCGGCGTGAGCTACGTGAACCTCGACGGGCTGACCGTAGAGGGCGGCTACGCCGACGGCCAGGACGGCGGCGGCGTACTCGTCGTCAACAGCTCTTACGTGGCAGTGACGCATAGCGTGCTGACCAACAACAAGGCGTTCGGGATCCGAACGTATAACTCGACGTACGTCACGATCGACCACAACGACATCAGCCACAACGCCACGGGCGTGCGCATCGACCGCGCCGGCGAAGGCGTGCTCGTGACCAACAACCAGATCCACGACAACGACAAGATGATGGTCAACACGCCGGGCGGCGACGACGACGTTGGCGCGATCGCCATCGGCATCACCCGCACGACCGGGCATTCGATCATCAGCGGCAACCTCATCTGGGGCAACCGCGCACCCAGCTATGACTTCGGCTGGGACGGCGGCGCGATGGACATCTATGCCGCGAGCAACTGGACCTTCACGGACAACGTGACCTGGGACAACGAGAACGTCTTCGAGAGCGGCACTGACAGCGCCAAGTCGCCGTGCGACGGCAACGTCTTCACGCGCAACCTGAACTACGCGGCAACGACGCAGGGCCGGACGTACGGCATGATCCTGCGCTGTGGCTCGAACATGCTCGTCGCCAACAACACGTTCGTCGGCATGCAGGACTTCGTCTTCGCCCTGTCCGACAACAAGGGCGTCTGGGGCGGCTCGATCGCCGGCCTGCGACTCCTGAACAACGTCGTGTCGGTATCGAACGCCGAGGTGTTCCGGCTCGAGACGGCCGTGCCGAGCTCGGTCGCGATCGACTACAACCTCGTCCAGGTAAGCGGCACGGCGGTCGTCGCCAACGGCGTCACCAACTATGGCTCGACGACGAGCCTCAGCACGTACCGCACGTGGACCGGATATGAGACGCACGGCCTCCAGGCCGACCCGCTCTTCGTCAATGCAGGCGCGAACGAGTTCAGCCTGCTGAGCAACTCGCCGGCCGTCGACACTGCCACCGCCATCTCGGGCGTGACCAACGGCTACTCGGGGTCGGCTCCGGATATCGGTTACCTCGAGCGGCGCTAGCCGCGACCGGCTCAGGCCGGTTGGAGGGTCTTGAGAAAGCGCTCGATGTCCGCCTGCGACCGGCAGCGAACGATGTTCGCGCTGATGCCATCGAGCTGCTTGACCAGATCCTGCTCAGGGAACGAGCGCGTGTCAGGCAGCGACACGAACAGCTCCCGAAGCCGGCGGACGTAATCGCCAAAGCGGAGAAAGCGCTCCCGGCCGTGACGCATCCTCGCCTCTGCCAGGGCGCCCGTCAGGAACCGCCGAAGCACCCGGCCGCCGGACTGCTTCCCGCTCAGGTGATCGAGCCACACCACGACGTCGGCAGCCTCGAGCAATGGCTGAGTCCAGCCCAGGTGAACCCCTTCGACAACCCAGCGCCCGGACTCGAGGATCTGGCTGACCTGCTCGGTGCGCAGCGCGTCGGAAGTCTGCACACCGCGACCGCCCCCTTCGCGCGCGACGACATCGAGGTCGTGAACGGGTAAGGCGGTCAGTTCGCCGATCCGGCGCGCGAGAGTGCTCTTGCCACTGCCCGATCCGCCGGTGACGAAGATCCGCTCAACTGGCATTGGTCGCCGGCTCAAGGACAACGAAGCGCATCTCCGTGTCGCTGCCGTCGAAGTACAGGCGCGCGACGATCGGAGTCGCGCGGACGTCAACCGAAAAGACGACGTCGGTCACCCACTCCTGCTCGGGGGCCACATTGACGTTGAACTCGCGCAGCGTGGTCCCGCTCGACGACAGGCGGATCAGGTACGACCCGCCATCGGCACCCGCGCGCATGCCGAGCTGCGCTTCATCTGGCTGCCCCGGGATCGGAACCATCCACAGTTGCTCGGGCGCGGGCGACGCCTGGTCCTGGGCCACGAGATTGCTGCCGACGAGTATGTTGATTGCCCCGAGCACGGCGACGACGACCATCAGCGCCGACAGGCGCGGCATCGTCACGAACGCGAAGCCCGGGCCGGTCACGCCGTGCTGGAGTCGGCGCAGCCAGGCGACGACGATCCCGATCATCGTCAGCGCCGCGAGCGCCACGGTCCACGAGCTCGGTGTGAGCAGCACGCCTGACAGTGCGAGCGCGAGGCCCACGACGATCGCCAGCGCGATGCTCGCGCCCAGAGCGAGCAGGAGCCGTTCGACCGCAGGAATGACCTGTGTTGGGAACAGAGCGCTGACGAGCGCGTAGCCGGGCAGGAACAGGACCAGGGGCACACCCAGCAGCACGCGCGCAAGCGTGCCCAGGTTGAGGTCCACCGCCGCCATCGCGCCGACGACCAGCAACACCGCCAGCCACAGATCGACGTGGTACGCGAGCGCCCGAAGACGATTCATCCGATCACCCGCTGGTAGACCGCCTCGATGCGCGGGATGACAGCGCTGGCCATGAACTGCGGCGCGCGCCGCGCAGCGGCGCGCGCCATGCGCTGCCGCTCCTGTTCGTTGCCCAGGATGCGGCACAGCCCGGCCCGCAGCGCCGCCGCGTCGCCGGCCTCGACGAGCACGCCCGTCTCACCGTCGACGACGAGATCGGCCAGGCCGCCGATGCGCGAACCGACGACGGGCACGCCACAGGCCATCGCCTCGAGGGCGACGGTGGGGCACGGGTCTGGGAAGTGCGACGGGATGATGCCCAGCGTCGCGCGCTGCCAGGCGGCCATGACGGCATCGTGCGCCAGATCGCTGATGAGTGTCACGCCGGCCGGCAGCTGGGGCACACGCTCACCGGTCGTGCGGCCGATGACGACGAGTGGCGGCGCGCTCCTGATGCCGCTGTAGGCGTCGAGCAGCGTGCTGATGCCCTTGTGGCGCGACAGCGCCCCGACGTACAGCCAGTAGCCGCCGTGAGGGAGCGCGTCGAGTCCGGGATCAACGGTCGCAGCCGTCCTGACCACGTCGTCCGGCACGAAATTGGGCACAACCTCGAAGGCCGCGCCGCTCGTGGCCAGACCGCTGCGCGTGGCGACGGCCGTGCTGACCGGGATGAACTCGTCAACGGCGCGGACAACCAGCGGCGAGCTCAGCCATGTGCCGAGCGTGATCATCTCGCCGCGCGCCGTGCCGTAGTTCGCGGCCGCGCAGTGCAGACACTTGCTGAATCCGGGGCCGCTGCAGTCGCGGCCGTGATAGAGCAGGCTGCGCTTGGCGCACACGAGCGAATAGTCGTGCAAAGTCATCACCAGGCGCGGCCCGTCGGCGCGCTTGAGGGGTGCGAATGAGGCCACGGCCCAGTTGTGGGCGTGGATCACGTCGGGCTGTTCGTCGGCGACGATGCGGCGCAGCGCCGCGACGAGGTCCGGGTCCGGCGCCGGTGGCAGGTACGGCCGGCCGCTGGGCATCAGCGCGCTGAGTCGCTGCGTCGACGAGCGCACGCGATGGACGACCACGCCGCGGTCGTGCTCGTCGGACATTGTGCCGTCGGCGGAGATGGTCACCACGCTGACCTGGTGGCCGCGTTCGACGAGACCGCGCGCGAGGTTGCGCACGTACTCCTCTGAGCCACCGATGAACGGCGGGTAGAGCTCGGTCAGCATGAGCACGCGCATCAGACGCCGAGGACCTCGCGATAGACGTCGGCGAGGCGGGCAGCCGATTCGTCCCACGTTGGCAGGCTGAGATTGGCGGGCTCGGGCGAGCGGATCAGGTCGACCAGCGCGCGGGCGACCTGCTCGGGAGTGGCGTCGATCGGGATCGCGCGGGCAAGTCCCTCGCGGGCGAGCTCGCTCAGGCCCGACGTATCGGCGACGAGGACGCGTCGGCCGAGCGCGAGCGCCTCCATGACCGACACAGGGTTGGCCTCATACTCGCTCAGCAGCGCCACGGCGCTCGCGCCGGCAACGGTGCGCGACATCCCGTTGCGGTCGACCGGGTCGATGCTGCCGATCTTGATCTTGCCGTTCAGCCCGGACGCGGCGGCGCGAGCGCGCAGCTCGGGCTCGAACTGGCCGGCGCCGACGATCTCGAGGCGCGCCCCGGGCAGCTC
>CAYYVV010000024.1:0-6662 GCA_964475245.1 uncultured Anaerolineaceae bacterium
TCGTGGCCGCGGCCACGCTGGTATGACGGCGGCCTGTGGGGCCGGCCGCTCGACACGGCGCTGCTCGATGTCAAGTTCCGTGAACAGTTCCTCGACGCGCACTCGACGGTCATCGCCGACCAGGAGCGCGCCGGCCTGGACATCCTGACCAACGGCGACTACCACCTCGACGAGGACTTCGCCGGTCGGTCGTGGCACCACTATCCACTCCAGCGCTGGAAGGGCCTCGAGCACGAGGAGCTCCAGTACGGAAGCTCGCGTGACGCGCTGCTCAACTTCCCGGCCGGCACGCTGATGTACGAAATCGAGAGCACGTGGCGCTGGCCACGCGTCGTCGGCAAGGTGGAGGCGGATCCCAAGAACCCGCTCGAGTACGCCAAGCTGTGGCGCATCGCCCAGGCCCGCGCGGCATCCGGCAAGCCGGTCAAGTTCGGGACGTGCTCGTCCCAGGTGCTCGCGATCTTCCTCGACAGCCACACGGACAAGTACGACCTCGACGACAAGAAGCAGCTCATCTGGGACATGGCCACGGCGATGAACAAGGAGCTCCGCCAGCTGGCTGCGGCGGGCGCGAAGGTCATCCAGATCGAGGAGCCGACGATCCACTTCACGGCCTGCTTCCACCCGGAGGAGAAGGAGCTGCTCGACTTCATGGTCGACGCCTTCAACCACGAGGTGGACGGGCTCGACGATGTCGAGCTGTGGATCCACACCTGCTGGGGCAACCCGAACATGCAGAAGGTCTACAGCGGCGAGTCATACCGGAACTCGATCGAGATCTACCTCGAGCGGCTGAAGGGCGACGTGTGGACCGTCGAGGCGACCGAGAACAACCTCGCCGAGATCGACCTGTTCAAGCCTTACGCCAGCAACCTGAAGAAGAAGGTCGCCGTCGGCGTCGTCAACCATCGTCAGCTCCAGGCGGACCTTCCGCCCGTTGTCGCTGATCGGATCCGGCGCGCCCTCGAGGTGATCCCGGCCGACAAGCTCGCACTGTCGAGCGACTGCGGTTTCGGCCGCCAGGGCTTCAACCGGCTGGTGGCGTTCTACAAGGCGACGGCCATCGCCCAGGGACGCAACATCGTGCTCAAGGAGCTGGGTCTCGAGCCCCGATACGTTGCGGCCGCCGATCCGGCACTGGTGCCCGACGTGCTGCCCGACAACGAACCGCTCACTCACTTGCGGGCACCCTGGAAGTAGCGGCCGACCAGCATCTGCGACCAGGTCCGTGGCTAGCCGCGTGACGGATACGCCAGTACTGACGCGCGACGCGCGGCTCATCTTCGCGACGCGCGCGGTGCGCATGTTCGGCTACGGCCTCGTCTCGGTCGTGCTCGTGCTCTACCTCGCGGCACTCGGGATGCCGGCGCCCGCGATCGGCCTGCTCCTCGCGTTGACGCTGTTCGGTGATGCGGCCATCTCACTCTGGCTGACCACGCACGCCGATCGAGTCGGGCGCCGGCGCGTGCTCATCGTCGGTGCCCTGCTCATGCTCGGCGCGGGCGCCGGGTTCGCCGCCACGGACGTGTTCGTGGTGCTCGCGCTGGCCGCGACGATCGGCGTCATCAGCCCGAGCGGCAACGAGGTCGGTCCGTTCCTGGCCGTCGAGCAGGCGTCGCTCGCGCAGACCATCCCTGACAGCCAGCGCACGCGGGTTTTCGGCTGGTTCAACTTGACCGGCTCGTTCGCGACCGCGACCGGCGCCCTGGTCGGTGGCGGGATCGCCAGCACCTTGATCGACAGCGGCTACGCGCCCGCGAACGCCTACCGCGCCGTGATCGTCGGTTACGCCGTCCTCGGTGTCGTCCTGGCGCTGCTCTTCTCGCGCGTGTCGAAAGCGGTGGAGGTTCCGACCGCCCCCGATACCTCGATCGCGCGCCGACTTGGCCTGCACCGCTCGCAGCGCGTGGTGGCCAGGCTGTCGGCCCTCTTCGCGCTGGACGCGTTTGCTGGTGGCTTCGTCATCCAGAGCCTGATCGCGTTCTGGTTCAGCACCCGTTTCGGCGCCGATCCCGCGTTCATCGGCGGCGTGCTCTTCGGGGCGAACATACTGGCCGGCCTGTCGGCGCTGGCCGCGGCGCGCATCGCCGCCCGCATCGGCCTGATCCGGACCATGGTCTACACGCACCTGCCGTCAAATGTGCTGCTCATCCTGGTGCCCCTGATGCCGACGCTGCCGCTGGCGGTCCTTGTCCTGCTGCTGCGCTTCTCGATCAGCCAGATGGACGTCCCGACGCGCCAGTCGTACACGATCGCGGTCGTCGAGCCCGACGAGCGCTCTGCCGCGGCCGGAGTCACGGGCATTGCCCGCAGCGTTGGCGCGGCGGTGTCGCCGCTCTTTGCGGCACCGCTCTACGCGAGCGGCCTCGCCGCGCTCCCGTTCATCGTCAGTGGCGGCCTCAAGATCGTCTACGACGTGCTGCTATATGTCAGCTTCAAACGGGTGGCTCCACCAGAAGAGGTTCACCGATGACCGGCCCGCGGCTCGACTGGCAGGCGTGGCACGCCGCATATGACTCCGACACGCCCCTGCGCCGCCGGCTCGAGATCGTCCAGCGCCACATCGGCGAGGTCCTGGACACTTTCTATGGATCGCCGCTGCGCGTCGTGAGCATGTGCGCCGGTGAGGCGCGCGACCTGCTCGGCGCGCTCGACGACCGCGGCCGGCGCGACATCACGGGCCGCCTCGTAGAGCTCGACCCGGAGCTGGCAGGTCGCGCGCGTGCCCATGCCGACGCGCTGGGTCTGCACGCGCTCGAGGTGCGCGTCGGCGACGCCGGCACGACCGCCAGCTATGCCGGAGCTGTTCCGGCAGACCTCGTCCTCGTGTGCGGCGTCTTCGGCAATATCAGCGACGCGGACATCGAACGGACGCTGCGCGCGCTGCCCATGTTCTGCGCGCCCGGCGCGACGGTGATCTGGACGCGCCACCGGCGCGCGCCGGACATGACGGTCAGCATCCGCCGCTGGCTGGCCGAGTCAGGCTTCGAGAACACCGTCTATGACCCGGTCCCTGACAGCGACACGCTGGGCACGGTCGGCGTCGCGGTGTTCCGCGGCGCGACCGCGCCGTTCGTCGATCAGCCGCTCTTCACCTTCATACGCGACAAGCTCTAGCCACTCCCGATCGCAATCAGGTCAGCCGGCTGACGCGACCTCCTGGCACCACGGCTGCCCGGACGTGAAGTTCCCGACGCCGCTGATGACGCCGTAATAGCTCGCAAGGAACGTGACCGTCCCCTCGACGGAGCCATTCGGCTTCAACCAGTGGATCGTGACCTTCACGCGAATCTCGTCCGCGGTCGTGGCCGAGTCGTGGTTGGCCTTGAACGCTACTGTCATCGCCGAGAAGGGCGCCGCCAGGTTGTCGTGTGCGGTCGCGTGCTGCACCGCCGATGACTTCACCGTCTTCCAATTGGTGCTCGGGAGGACGGTGTGTTGGAGCTCGAATTTCCAGGTCACCTTGCGCGAGTCGACCTTCTCCGAATTGCGGTCGGCTGCGAAGACTGTGGGCGGCTTGACCTTGACCGACTTCATGTAGGAGTAGTCGGGGGCAACCTCTGGCCCGCCCTTGCAGGTCACGAGCGGGCTCTCCTGCGTCTCGTCGAACGACCAATTGCCGACCTCGCCCGTCGTCTTGACCGCCGAGACCGCCGCAACCGGCGACGCCGCCAGGATCGCGAAGACAAGCGCGGCCGGGATGAAGGCCAGCGTGCGAACAGATCTGAGCATCGAAACCCTTCCGTACAGGGCGCGCAGCGGCCCCAACGCCGCTGACTCTAGCGGGCCCACACAAGGGATGGCGCACATCGATTGCGCGTGGGCGATTGTCTCTAGGCAAACACGCCGAATATGAGCGATATTGCTCACATGCAGCAGGACGAACGCGAAGCCGGGATCCGGATGGGCGAAGCGGCGGAGATGCTCGGAGTGTCGGTCGAGACGGTCCGCCGCTGGAGCGCGGAAGGTCGCCTGTCCGTCGCGCGGACGTCGGGCGGGCAGCGCCTCGTGTCGCGCGATGACGTCGCGCGGCTACAGGCAGAGCGCAGGCAGCGCGAGCCAGACCGGCCGATCGTCGCCCAGTCGGCGCGCAACCGGTTTCCGGGCGTCGTGACGCGCGTCGAGAAGGACCGCGTCGCGGCCGTCGTCGAGGTCCAGGCCGGGCCGCACCGACTGGTCAGCCTGATGACCGCCGAGGCGGTCGATGAGTTGGATCTGAAGGTCGGCGACGAAGCGATCTGCGTCGTCAAGGCGACCAACGTGATCGTCGAGATTCCATCGCGGAGGGAGAAGCGCACGTGAATGCACGAATCGGTTGGGTCGGAGCCACCCTCGTACTCATCGGAGCTGTGATCGGGGGCTGTAGTTCGGCGCCCGCGGCGCCCGCCCAGCTGACGGTATTGGCGGCATCGTCGCTCGCGAACACGCTGCCTGACCTCAGCGCTGCGTGGAAGACCTCGCACCCGAGCACCGCGCTCGTAACGTCGACGGGCGCGACCTCCGCGCTCAAGACGCAAATCGAGCAAGGCTCACCGGCGGACGTTCTCATGGGCGCCGACATGACCAACGCCCAAGCGCTCGTCGACGAAAACGACGCTGTCGGCCCGGTCACGACGTACGCAACCAACCTGCTGACCGTGATCGTCCCCGCAAGCAATCCGAAAGGCATCCAGACACCGGCCGACCTGGCCAAGCCGGGCGTGTGCATCATCGGCGCAGGTCCGGCCGTGCCCATCACCAAATACGCAACGATGCTCGTCACAAACCTTGCGGCGCGGCCGGAATACGGCACCGATTTCGCGGCGAAGTACACCGCCAACCTGTGCTCGCAGGAGGACAACGTCGGCGCCGTCGTGAACAAGGTCAGCCTTGGTGAAGGCGACGCCGCGATCGTTTACGTGACCGACGCGAAGTCGGGCCAGAACCTCACGACGATCGCCGTGCCGTCGGATTCGAACGTCCTCGCAACGTACGGGGCCGTGCCGGTCAAGGCATCGACAGCGGCCTCGACAGCCGCCGCCTTCGTGAGTTGGCTCCGCTCGCCCGAGGCGCAGGCGGTACTCGCGGCGCACGGGTTTGGAGCCGCGCCGTAGGCCGACGCGTCAGCCGGTGGCTCGCTCTCGCGGCCCTGCCGGCGCTCCTGATCCTCGGCGTGCCGGTGCTCGTGCTCCTGGCACGCGCCGTCGTATCCGGGTCAGTGCTGGCGGCCCTGGCCGACCCCGCGGTCGTCGATGCGCTCGTCCTGAGCACGATCACGACCTCGATCTGCGTCATGTTCGTGCTCGTCCTGGGCATCCCGCTCGCGCTTGCACTCGCGCGCAGCCATTTTCGCGGCAGTGCCCTGGTCGAGACGATCGTCGACCTGCCCATCGTCCTGCCGCCGTCGGTCGCAGGGATCGCGCTGCTGCTGGTCTTTGGCCGGCGCGGGTTGCTCGGTGATTCGCTCGCTTCGGTGGGACTCACCCTGCCATTCACGACCGCTGCGGTCGTGCTCGCCCAGTTCTTCGTGGCGGCGCCGTTCTTCATCCGCTCCGCCCGGGCCGGATTGGCCGGCGTCGAGCGCGAGATCGAGGACGCCGCCCGTGTCGACGGCGCCGCCGAACGCCAGGTCTTCCGCTGGGTAACCGCTCCACTTGCCGCGCCCGCGCTCGCCGCCGGCCTCGTCACGGCCTGGGCCCGAGCGCTGGGCGAATTCGGGGCGACGATCATCTTCGCCGGCTCGATCGAGGGCCGGACGCAGACCCTGCCGCTCGTCGTCTACGGCGAGTTCCAGTCGAGCAACCTGGACGCCTCGATCGCGGCGTCGGCGGTGCTCGTGATCGCGGCGCTCATCGCGCTGCTCCTCGTCCGCGGCCTGCGCTGGACGCGCGCGCTCGACGCCCGCGGCGCCGGCTGACCCGCGATCAGTCGGAGCCGGGTCCGCGGTCAGTCGAACACGAAGCCCGGGCAGTAATCGTCGAATACCACGTCGCTGTTGGTCGCGCCGAATTTCACTCCGTAATCGGTCATCGCGACCTTGACCAGGCCACTGGTCGCGCCACCGCTCAGCCACTTCAGGACGCCGACCACGCGATAGACCTGGTTGAGCTTGCCTTTGACCGACAGCCGCACGGTCGAGAACTTGGGCGACGCGGCCTGCGTGGCCTTGCCCACCTGGGCCTTGGAGGTCGCGACGGTCTTCCAGGTCGACCCGTTGTTTGCGCTGCGTTGGACCGATACGGTCCACGAGATCTGCTGAGTGCTGTGCCCGCTCGCGGGACCAGCAACGAACGGAAAGACCTTGATCCAATGCAGTTGAGCACCAGCCGCGGTCTGGGCCGAGTAGCCACACATGGCCTCGGTGGCTCCGCCCTGCGAGCCCCAGTCACCGGTGTTGCCGGTTTGCTTCAGCGTCGTGAACGCGTAGGCCGGCGAGCCGATCGCGGCTGCGAGCAGTAGCGCCGCGCTGACCGCAAGGGTCAAGGTTCGAACTCGCTTCATGTGTCCCTCCTGCAATCGCGGCAGTCTAGCCGGTACCTGTGCGCCGCCGCGCGAAGAACCTGGTCGCACGAAGGTCGCTCCAGATGAGGCCGGGTTCCGCTGGCGGTGAGAACTGTCGCGTGATCACCCCGACCCAGCGTGCGCTGGAACCGGGAAGTCGGGCCTCGAAGACGCCCGCGTAG
>CAYYVV010000024.1:6762-22258 GCA_964475245.1 uncultured Anaerolineaceae bacterium
ATCGATGATGGCGAAGCCTTCAGCCAGCTCGTCCTCGGAGATCGTCAGCGGCGGGTTGGTGTGGATGCCGTTCCAGCGGAACATGGTGTACATGCCGTTGTCGCGGATGAACTTGGCGATCGCCTTCATCTCGTCCGACGTGCCGTTGTACGGAGCAATCGGCTCGTACGGCGAGCGCGAGCGGACGACGTCGATCATGCCGAACATGCCGATGTTGCGCACGGCCCCGACCGACGGGTGCTTGGCCATCAGCCGCTGGTGGTGGCCGCGCATCACCTCGCCCATTCGGGCGGCGCGCTCGATCAGCCCGTCCTCCTCGTAGACCGCGATCGTGGCCAGCGCCGCCGCGCAACCCATCGGGTGCGAGTTGTAGGTCAGGCCGCCGAAGAAGACCTTGTCGCGGAACGCCTCGGCGACCGAGCGGCGCATGCCGACCGCGCCGAGCGGCAGGTACGACGAGGTCAGGCCCTTGGCCATCGTGATCAGGTCCGGGACGACGCCCCAGTTGTCGACCGCCCACCACTTGCCGGTGCGGCCGAAGCCTGTCATGACCTCATCGGCGATGAGCCAGATGCCGTAGCGATCGCACATCTCGCGAATGCCCTGCAGGTAGCCGTCGGGCGGGATGAGGATGCCGTTGGTCCCGACCACGGGCTCGAGGATGAACGCGGCTATCGTCTGCGGGCCCTCATAGAGGATCACCCGCTCCGTCTCGCGCAGCAGCTCGTCGACCGGCCGTGGCCCGGGCTCGCCCCACGGCTGCGTGTCGGGCACGCGGACCACGCCCCAGACGCCGTTCTCGGCTGCCCAGCGGCGCGGGTCGCCGGTGGCCGTGATGACCTGGCCCGTGGCGCCGTGATACGACCGATAGCGCGCCAGCACCTTCCAGCGACCGGTCGCCTGGCGCGCGAGCTTGATGGCGTTCTCGTTGGCCTCGGCACCGCCGTTGGTGAAGAAGAAGACGTCGATGTCGCCGGGCGCGAGCTCGGCCAGCTTCTTGCCCAGCCGAGCGCGCGGCTCGTGGGCCATGAAAGGATTCACGTACGCGAGCTTGTCGGCCTGGGCCTTGATGGCATCGACCACGCGCTTGTCGCCGTGGCCGATGTTGACGCTCATCAGCTGCGAGTTGAAGTCGAGGTAGCGCTTGCCGTCGGGCGAGTAGAAATACGAGCCCTCAGCCCGATCAACGGGAATGGGATCGGCGGCGGACTGGGCCGACCACTCATACAGCGTGTACTTGCGCGACAGCTCGACGATCTCGTCGGCCGTCATCCCCGGCAGCTCTGAAACAGCCATTCGAGACGCCTCCTATCGCCGTGGAGTGTACGGCCAAAGTGTGCGAAAACACCCTGCAACGCCGAATCGGGACGCGCATACTCCCTCGAACGACCACCGATTGACGTGGTCGCCAGCCGAGAACAACTGAAAATCAACGCGGTAGCAGTCAACCGCCCCAGCGGATGACAGCCCTAGTCGCCCAGGGTTTTACCGCAAATTCCCACGACCGCCGCCGTGCCCCGTCGGTCTCGAGTGAGAGGGAGGCTACCTCGGGATGTCGGTGAATGGACGCTCGCCCAGCAGGATGCTGGTCTTAGCGCTTGCGCTGCCTGTCCTCGCCCTCGTCTATGTGACGACGTTTGGCGGCCGGCTTTGGGCTGCCCTGCGACCCGCCGTGGCGACGTTCCTGGGCGTGACGGTCATCGGCTCCGTGTACGCCGAGACCGCCTACCGCAAGACCCCGACACCGATGCGCGCGGCCGCGGCCGTTGGCATGGCCGTGATCCTGATCGTGCCTTCCTTCTCGGCACCGGCGACCGTGGCCGCGGCGGATCCCGCCCAGGCCGTCATCGCCGCGGCGAAGCAATACCTGGGCCAGAACTTCCAGATCGGAGCCGAAGGCCCCAAGGAGTTCGACTGCTCGGGCCTCGTCTATCGGGCGTTCTCGGACGCCGGCCAGCTGCCGCGCATCGGCGGCATGCGCCTCCGCGCCGCCGGCTACATGCAGTACTTCGTATCCCGCGGCCGCTTCACCACGGATGAGAGCCAGGCGTCTCCAGGCGACCTGGTCGTATACGCCAACGGCGTGCACATCGGCATCTACCTGGGTGACGGCAAGGTCATCAGTGCCCTGATCAACCCGTGGGGCGTCTCGATCCACTCGCTGCACGGCGTACATCTGCCGGTCAGCTACTTCCTGAAGATCGATTGGGGCGGCGGCGACGGCTCGACCGATCCCGGCACCACCGGCAAGGGCACTGGCGGCACCACCGGCAAGGCCAGCGACGGCAGCACGGGCAGCACCACCGGTGACAACGGCAATGGCAGCGGCAACGGCAAGGGTGACAACAACGGCAATGGCAGCGGCAACGGCTCGGGCGACGGGAACGGCCCCGGCGCGCAGGGCAGTGGCGACGGCCAGCCGACCGGCATGAACGCTATCGCCACCGGGACGATGAACATCCGCACCGACGCCGACCCGAACGCACACATCGTCGGCTGGATCGGCCGCGGCGGCTACTTCAAGATCGTCGACCAGGGCACGAGCCCGGGCGGCTACCTCTGGTACAAGATCCAGACGAAATCAGGCAAGGTCGGCTGGGTCTACTCGAGATGGGCGCAGCAGCTCAACAACTAGGCGTCAACTACCAGCGCATCTGAGAGTCGCGGCGGCGCAAGCCAGCCGCGACTTTCCTTGATCGCCACGGGCGCGGATCAGCCGCGGCCGGCCGGTCTCAGATGACGAACGTGCCGCCTTCGCGCCCGGGCAGGATCTCCAACCCGGCCACGGCCTGTGCGCGCGCATCGACGAGCATCGCGTCGAGCTCCGCGTCGTCGTGCGCGGGATCGTGGTGGAACGTGACCAGCCTGCGCGCACCGGCCATGTTGGCCAGGCCGACCGCGTCGTCAATTCGGCTATGACCCCAGCCCACGCGCGACTCGTACTCGGCGGCCGTGTACTGCGCGTCGTGGATCAGGAGATCGACGTCTCGGGCGAGATCGAAGCCGGACGTCCACTCCGGCGCAGGCGCATGGCCCTCGGTCGACAGCGCGGGCTCGTGGTCGGGCATGTACGCCATCGTCGAGACACCGTCGCTGACGCGGTAGCCGACTGTCGTTCCCGGGTGGATAACCGTCTGGCTGGCGATTGTCAGCCCGCCGATCTCGAACGCGCCCATCGGCACGTCGTGCAGCTCGAGCCGCGCGGCGACGTCGCGCAGGCGGACGGGGAACAGCGGCGGCGACAGGTAGCGCGTCAGGCGCGTGCGCAGGTCGAACGTCGCCGACGGCGGGCCCCAGACGTGGATCTCGAAGTCCGGGCGGAAGAATGGCGCGAAAAAGCCCAGGCCCTGGATGTGATCCATGTGCAGGTGAGTCAGCAGGATGTCCAGCCGGCGCGGCTCTTTGTACGTGTCACCAACGCGCCGGACGCCGGTGCCGGCGTCGAGGATGACGCTCGTGCCGTCGCGACCCTCGATCTCGGCACACGATGTGTTGCCGCCGTACTCGACCGTTTCCGGGCCGGCGCTGGCGATCGACCCGCGCGTCCCCCACAGGTAGACGCGCACCTAGCCGGCTCGCGATAAACGGATCGGGGACCTGATCGGCGTGTTCATCCACTCATTCCGACTAGCCAGTCACGTGAAGCGACTGGCCAGTCACGCAGAGTGCATGGCTAATCGGATTACGTGGATGAGCGCAGGGAATGACCTGCCACGCATTGCGCGCTGTCACGCCGTCTTCTTGCGCTCCCAGAACATTGCCACGCCACCGATCAGGTGGCCGCCGCCGCCCAACAGCGGGAACGCCGTGACCTCGATCTCGTGATCCGCGCCGTCGAGGCCGTGCATGAACACTCGCCGATGCACCGGCCGCGACTCGCGCAGCGCGACCACCAGCGGTGCCTGCTCGTCCGGCAGCGGCTGATCGTCCGCGTCACGGAACGAGAAGATGCGTTGCCGCTCCTCGAGCGCGAGCTCGCCGACGTCATCGAAGCGCTGGCCCAGCAGCCGCTCGGCAGACTCGTTGAAGAAGAGCAGGTCGCCGCGCTCGTCGGCCAGGAGCATGGGCACGGCCAGACCGTCGGCGAGCTGTCGCATCAGGATCAACCCGATGTCGCGTTGTGGCATGCGCGGATTGTGCCGGAACGCGGATACTCAGCGAAGCGATGGACGACGACCCGTTCGAGCAGACGCTCGACCCGCAGGTTGTGGGCACGTTGTCCGAGCACGTCCTGGACAACCCGACGACGTGCACGCTGTGCGGCCGACCGCTCGGATTCAGCACCGACGACCAACCGTTCTGGCCGACTGGACCGATGTGCGGCGATTGCTACCAGGCCCAGCAGATGGACGACGAGTGAGCAAAGGCAATGCCTACGACGTGATCGTCGTCGGCCTGGGCGCGATGGGCAGTGCCACGGCCTATCAGCTCGCCAAACGTGGCGCACGAGTGCTGGGCCTCGAGGCGTTCACGCCGGCCCATGAGCTGGGCTCTTCGGGCGGCCTGACACGCATCATCCGCCTGGCCTACTTCGAGCATCCCTCGTATGTGCCACTGCTCAAGGCCGCCTGGGCGCTGTGGCCGGAGATCGAGGCCGAGGCGAACGAGAAGCTGCTCGAGCCGACGGGTGGCATCTACATCGGTGCGCGCGGCAGCGACGTGCTCGAGGGTTCGATGCTCAGTGCGCGCACGCACGGCCTGGACCACGAGCTGCTCGACGCGGCCGAGTCGCGCCAACGCTTCCCGGCACTCCAGATCGACGACGAGATGGAGACGCTGTACGAGCCGCTCGCCGGTGTTCTCTTTGCGCAGCGCTGCATCAGCGCGCACCTGGAGCTCGCCCGGCGCCACGGCGCGGAGCTGCACTTCGAGGAACGCGTGAGCGGCTGGCGCCTTCTTCCCGGCCAGTCGAACGGAGTGACCGTGACCACCGACCGCGGGACGTACACCGCAGCTAAGCTGGTCGTGTCGGTCGGTGCCTGGCTGCCCAAGCTGATGCCCGAGCTGCGCCTGCCGTTGATCGTCGAGCGCAACCCGCTCTTCTGGTTCAGCCCCGCGGCGCGGCCGGAGATCTTCGCCTCGGACAGGCTGCCGGTATGGATCATGGAGCTCGACGCCGACCACGCTTTCTACGGCTTTCCGACGCTCCCCGGCCAGGGCGTCAAGGTCGCCCGACACCATGGCGGTGGGCCGGTCGACCCGGACGCGATCGATCGCGTGGCGAACGACACCGACGAGGCTCAGGTCCGTGGCTTCATTCGCCGCTACATGCCGCTCGCCGACGGTCCGCGCCTCGATTCGCGCGTGTGCATGTACACGAACACGCCCGACTTCAACTTCATCCTGGGCCTCGACCCGCGTGACTCGCGCATCGTCCTGGCGTCGCCATGCAGCGGCCACGGCTTCAAGTTCTCGAATGTGATCGGAGTCATCTGCGCCGATCTGACCCTGTCCGGGACGACCGCCTTCGACATCGATTTCCTCGCGCCGGGGCGTTTCTCGATCGCAAGTGTTTAGAAACCTTGACCGGCCCTGAATCCTGCGGATAGGATCGCGCCACTTCGTCCACCCATCTGCGCCAAGTCGATGTTGGCGGTTGAAGGGGCGATTAAGGGGGGTAGCCCGGCGACCCAGATTCGCTGGGAATGAGGAGGAGAGGCGTCTTGATGAGACGTTTTCTAACGGTGTTCGCCGTGGCCGGGCTCGGTGCGGGCTTGTTCGCGCCCTCGGCCTTAGCGTCCAGCCCATCGCTCGGGACTCCGTCGAACCCCAGCGGGCAGGGGATATCGGTGGCGTCGAGCTACTCGTCGGCCAAGACAGATAGCGGCCGCCTGGCCCAGTCCGACCCGGCTCTGCTGTCGCGCACCGACAGCAAGATCATCAGCGTGATGGTCAAGCTGGACATTGACCCCGTGGCCAGCTACCGCGGCGGCATCAATAACCTGAAGGCCACCAGCCCCAGCGTTACTGGCACCGCGCTCAGCGCCAACGGCGCCGCGGCCAGCGCGTACACCAGCTACCTCATGGGCAAGACGGAGTCTGCGCAACGCGCCGTCAAGGCGGCCGTGCCCAGCATCTCCATCGGCCAGATCTACCTCGTCGCCTACGGCGGCTTTGAGGCGCGCCTGCCGGCCAACCAGGCCAAGCAGCTGCTCAAGGTGCCCGGCGTCGCGGCAGTCCAGATGGACACGGTCGAGCAGCCGCTCGTCGGCTACAGCCCGCACTACATCGGGGCTGACCAGGTATGGCCCAGCCTCGGCGGCTCGAAGTTCGCCGGCGAGGGCACGATCCTCGCTGATATCGACACCGGCGTATGGCCGGAGAACCCGATGCTGGTCGACAAGGGCCTGCCGGCACAGGCAGGTGGCCCCTACACCTGCGATTTCGGCACCTCCGGCCAGGCGGGCGATGCCGCGTTCACCTGCAACCACAAGCTCCTTGGCGCGTACGCGTTCCTGCAGACCAACCTGAGCTCAACCGGCCCGGGCCTGCCCGGCGAGTTCTGCCCGGATGTGGCGCACTGCAGCGCACGCGACGCTGACGGCCATGGCACGCACACGACGACCACCGCAGCCGGCGACCTGGTCAACTCAGCGGTCATGCTGGGTGTCGACCGTGGCCCGGTCAGCGGCGTCGCGCCTGGCGCGTCGGTAATCGAGTACCGCGTCTGCGATACCGACGGCTGCTTCGAGTCAGACTCGGTCGCTGCCGTTCAGCAGGCCATCATGGATGGCGTCGATGCCATCAACTTCTCGATCTCGGGTGGCGCCAACCCGTACTCCGATCCGGTTGAGCTGGCGTTCCTCGACGCCTACGCGGCCGGCATCTCGCCCAACGCCGCAGCCGGCAACAGCGGCCCCGGCGCCGCGACCTCCGATCACGGCGGTCCATGGACCACTACGGTCGGTGCATCGACCTGGAACGGGTCAATCGGCGCCTCAACACTGCACCTGACGGCAACAGGTGGCGCCACGCTGGACGTCCCAGGCGTGACCATCACCGCCGGCATTGCAAGCCCGACCCCGGTCGTGCTGGCCAGCGCCGCGCCATACAGCGATGCGCTGTGTCAGACCCCGGCCTCGTCCGGCACCTTCACAGGCGACATCGTCGTCTGCGAGCGCGGCACCAACGCGCGCGTCGATAAGGGCTACAACGTCCTCCAGGGCGGCGCAGCCGGCTTCATCCTGTACAACGTCGCGGTCAGCGACCTGGAGACCGACAGCCACTTCCTGCCGGCCATTCATGTCAACGATCCGTCCTCCACCATTGCCGCCTTCGTGACCGGTCACACCGGCGTGATGGCGACGTGGGCCGCGGGCGTGCTCCAGCCGGCGCTGGGCGACGAAATGGCGTCGTTCTCGTCGCGCGGGCCTCTGGGTGACTTCATCAAGCCGGACATCACCGCACCTGGCGTGCAGATCTTCGCCGGCAACTCGTTCCAGCACCTGTTCGACCCGGTTGGTGGCCTCGGCCCCAACGGTGAGAACTACCAGGCCATCGCCGGTACCTCAATGGCGACGCCGCATTCAGCCGGGACAGCGCTGCTCATCAAGGCAGCCCATCCCAGCTGGACCCCTGGCCAGATCAAGTCGGCCGAGATGACCTCAGCCGTGCACGACGTGGTCAAGGAAGACGGCACAACGCCGGCCGATCCGTTCGACGATGGCGCCGGCGCGATCCGCGTCAACCGCGCGGTGATGCCGACGGTCACCTTCGACGTCCCGGCGACCGACTACTACCAGGCATCCAATGACGAGCTGAACTGGATCAACCTCAACCTGGCAAGCATCGACGCGGCGGACATGCAGGGCCTCGTTACGACGACCCGCACGGCCAAGAACGTCAGCGGCCATACGCAGACCCTGATCCTGTCGGCAAGCGGGCCGAGTGGCTCCATCACGGTCACGCCCAGCAAGCTGGTCATCCCGGCGAACCAGAGCGCGACCTTCACCGTCCGGATCGACGCCAGCGGACTGAGCGACGGCCAGTACTTCGGGTCCGTCACGCTCAATCCCAAGGCTGCCGGCGCATTGAACGCCGTTCTGCCTGTTGCCTTCAACAAGCAGGAGAGCAGCAACGTCACCTTCAACAACACGTGCGACTCGAATTCGCTGACTGTCGGCACCACGACGTCATGTGAAGCGTCCGCGACCAACTTCACGCCGAATCCGGCGCAGGTGACACTCCGGGTTCACAGCCAGAACGGCAACCTTCAGGTCAAGAACTACTCACCGGCGACGAAGTGGGACGGCAATGGCTTCACCGCGACAGCCACGCTCGGTGCCTCTTTGCCGCCGCCCGTAACTGGCCTCGATGGCCCGGCGGGCGATACTTTCTTCGAGCTGCAGGGATTCGCCGCGGATCAGGCTGGCTTTTTCGCCAGTGGCGATGAAGGCCTCCTCAACTTCAGTCTTTCGCACGCGGTCCGCTTCGGCGATCGCACCTACAGCACGATTGGCGTTGTCACCGACGGCTACCTGGTAGTCGGCGGAGGCACCTCAGCGGACATCGCGTTCGACCCGCAGGACATGCCAGATCCAGCACGGCCGAACAACGTGATCGCGCCTTACTGGACCGACCTCAACTTCGAGGACGGTGGACATCTCTACGTCGGACTGTTCGATTGCATCACCGCCGGCGACTCGTGTGCATACGAGTTCGAGTTCAAGGACGTGCCGATCTACGGCACCGGTGGGCTCGACACCCGCTCGTTCGCGGTGTGGATGTACACCGACAGCTTCCTCAGCTCGGTGAGCGATCCGTTCGACAACAACGAGATCGTCTACGACTCGGGCAGCGCAGTCGCCGGTGACGCCCTCACGCCGATGAACGTCGGCGCCGAGGACGCGCTGGGCCTGACCGGCGCGGAAATCGCCGGCGGCCCGGACAACACCGGGACGGTGGCGCCCGATGCCAACGGTTATTACGTTGAGACGGGCAGCTCGGAACCAGGTGGAACGCTGAACATCGACTATGACGTCCTGGGCCAGCACGTCGGCAACGGCCACTTGCGCGCTCTCATGGACAGCAACCAGACGGTTGGCTCAGCGAAGATCGTGACCAACTTCACGGTCCACCACTAACCGTCTTCTCGACGGAATGCGGAAGGCCCCCGGCGCAAGCCGGGGGCCTCTCCTTTTGTGTCTCGCCGATGGCTGAGCGTCAGCGAAGGTCGGACTCGACGCGCGCGATCAGATCGTCGAGGTCCGTGATGGTCTGCCCATCGAGCACCGGCCCCGGCGCGCGCAGCTTGTCCGACGCGATCGCGCCACGGCGCATGTAGATGCGCTTGCGGATGGGCAGGTTGAGCAGCTGCTGGTTCTCGAAACGGATGAGCGGCATCCAGCGATGGAAGCGCTCAACAGCGGCCGCCTCGTTGCCGGCGCGCCAGTCGCGCATGATCGCGACGAGCGTCTCCGGGTAGCCAAAGCCGGTCATCGTCCCGACCGCGCCGCGGCGCAACTCCTCGATCAGCATCTCCCCGCCAAGGCCGCCGAGCACGCGCAGGTCCGGATTGGCCGCCAGCAAGCGGCCGACCTTTGGCGCGGTCGGCTCTTCCTCTAGCTTGACCACGCGCAGATTGGGCGCCTCGGACGCCATGCGGCCGATGAGCTCGGCACCCATCCAGACACCCAGCGTGGGCAGGTCCTGGATGACGACCGGCAGCTCCGGCACGGCCCCGGCCACGCGCAGGTAGTGGCGCCGCACGGCGTCGTCGTTCGGACGGGACAGTGGCGGCGCGGAGAGCATCACCGAATGGGCGCCCTTCGCTCGCGCCTCGCGCGCATATTCAACCGCGCGAAAACCGGATGCGGCACTGACCGTGACGCAGACCGGGACGCGCCCGTTCGCGCGCGTGAGCACAGCGTCGATGATTACTGACCGCTCAGAGTCGGTGACCTTGGCGCCCTCGCCAAGCACGCCGAGGATGGTCATTCCGTCGACGCCGGAGGCGACGACAAATTCGGTCAGCGTGCCCAGCGAAGCGAGGTCAAGCCCCTCGTCAGGGTGGAAGGGCGTAGGGACGATGTTCCATACGCCGGACAGTTGATCAATGCGCCGCGCCAGCTCGTCTGTCACTGCGCCAGAAACCTCACCACGGCAGCATCTGCCGGACCGCGAAGACGACGTTCGCGGGTCGCTCGGCGAGCCTGCGCATGTACCACGGATACCAATAGTCGCCATACGCGATGAGCACGCGCACCGTGTAGCCGTCCCTCTTGAGCTTGCGCTGCTGGTCGGCGCGTATGCCGTACAGCATCTCGACGTCGAAGGCGTTCTTGTCCAGCCCGATCGACTGCGCGTGGTCGGCCACCTGTGCGATCAGTCGGACGTCGTGCGTCCCCATGCCGAAGAACAGGTTGTGGCCGGCTTTCAGCTGACCGAGCATCGAGACGCACAGGGCGAGGTAGTTCTGGTCGACCTCGCGGCCCTTCGTGTAGGCGATCTCACGCGGCTCGGCGTAGGCCCCCTTGACGAGGCGGATGCGCGGCTCGAGCGGCAGCAGCCGTTCGATGTCCATGTAAGTCCGTTTCAGGTACGCCTGCAGGCAGATGCCCACGTTGGGATGGGACTGCTTGAGGCGCTCGTACTCGGCGATCGTCGGCTCCGTGTACGCGGAGCCCTCCATGTCGATCCACACCGTGCGGTTGCCGTGGTCCTGCGCGACCTGCGCGAGCCGATCCATGTGCGCCTGCATGGCGGGAAGGTCGATGTCCATGCCCAGCTGCGTCGGCTTGACGCTGAGCTCGCCCTCGATGCCACGCTGCTCGATCTCCTGGGCCAGCCACTCGTAGTGTTTGGCGGTCTCGTCCACCTGCTCGGCCCGGGTGACGTTCTCGCCAAGCCTCGTGAACAGGACGGGGAAGCCGTCGGACTTGAACTTCTCGGCTGCTTTGAGCGCGTCGTCGACCGACTCGCCGGGCATGAACCGACGCACCGCGCGACGTGCCACCCACAGGCGCGGGACGTTGCGCCGCATCCAGTTGTTGCTGGCCATCCATAGCAGCACGCGTCGCATGCCCTAACGTTATCGGGTGGACCTTGGCCTGCGTGGCGCACGAGCGCTCGTCACCGGTGGATCGGCTGGGTTGGGTGGCGCCGTGGCGCGCGCGCTCGCGGCCGAAGGCGCCCGTTTGGCCATCGCCGCGCGCGCCTCTGATCGCCTGGACAAGGCCGCGGCCGAAGTTGGTGGCGTCGCGATCGGGGTCGATCTGGCCACGGCCGACGGCCCGGCCACGGCCGTGCAGCGGGCAGTGACGGAGCTCGGCGGCCTCGACGCGTTGCTGATCAGCATGGGCGGGCCGCCGGCGGGCACGTTCGCCGAAGTCACCGATGAGCAGTGGCAGAAGGCGCTCGACATGACCTTGTGGTCGACGCTGCATCTGCTGCGCGCGGCCCTGCCCCACCTGCGTCAATCGGCCACGGGCGGCTCCGTGTGCATCATCCTGTCGTCCTCGGTGCGCGAGCCGATCCCGGCACTGACGACGTCGAACCTGCTGCGGCCGGGCCTCGCCGGCCTGATCAAGTCGCTCGTGCCGGAGATCGCCCCGGTCAGGATCAACGGCATTGCGCCCGGCCGCGTGGCCACTGACCGCATCGCGACGCTCGACGCGGGCCGTGCCAAGAGCTCGGGCACGACCGTCGAGGAGATTCAGCGCCAGACCATCGCGCGCATCCCGCTCGCTCGCTATGGCGACCCGGATGAAGTCGGTCGCGTGGCCTGTTTCCTGCTCTCGCCGGCTGCGTCGTACGTCACCGGCGCGATCGTGCCCGTCGACGGCGGCATGATCAGGGCGCTGCCATGAGCCAGCAGGAGATCCGAGCCGCGCTCGAAGCCGCGGCCGACTACCTGACCAAGCATCCGGCCGAGTCGCGCTACACCGACTCAGCCGCCACGGCCCGGCTCGCGGATTCGGACGGGCTGAAAGTCCAGGTCAGTGGCACCGACGGCGCGCAGACCACGACCGACATGCCCATCGCTGTCGGAGGAACTAACAGCGCCCCTTCGCCAGGCTGGTACCTGCGCGCCGCCGAGGCGAGTTGCGTGGCAACCCTGATCGCGATGCGCGCCGCCCACGAGGGCGTGGCTTTCGAGGGTCTGGAGGTCACGGTCGACTCGGACTCGGATGACTTCGGCATCCTGGGCCTGCGCGAGGGCGTGCCCGCCGGCCCGCTGCGCACGCGGGTGCGCGTCAAGGTCAGCGAGATGCACGTCGACGACCGCGACGACCTGGTATGGGAGACGATCGTGCACTGGGCAGTCGAGCATTGCCCGGTGACCGACGCCGTGCGCCGGGCCGTGCCGCTGACTGTCGAGATCGTCACGGCCGAGGCGTCCTGAGCGCGCCAAATTACCCAATCGGCATATGGACGTGATCTTGGAGCGCAACTAACCTTGACCGTCCAATGGCAGCAACCTCGACGCGGCAGGCGACCTCAGCGATCACGCAGGATGTACTGCCGGCCTGCCCCGATTGCCGGTCGGCCATGGTCGTTCGCGCGCAGTGGAGCGGCGGCCGGGTAACCGGGCTCTACTGGGGCTGCAGTCGGGCGCCCGGTTGCGAGGGCATGCGCCGGATCAGGAACCCCGAAGTGGTGCGCCCGCTCGTCTACGACGCCAGCGCCCAGGCAATCTTCGACTGGGAGTCGTCGCGCGACGGATCTCTGAGCCGCCGACACCCGGCACCGGTTGCCCAACCTAACGCCGGCGGACTGCGCGGCCTGGTCGGGCGCGTCAGAGCTCGCTCCGAAGCGGAGCTCGAAGAGCCCGAGTGGACGCCGGAGAACGCGTCGGTCGGCCACTTCGATGCGCTGGTCGAGCTTGGCTTCGTGGTCCTCGAGAACCGGCGCACGGGCCTTGGCCGCGTGGCGGTCGACAACCTGATCATCGGCCCGAGCGGCATCTTCGTCGTCGAGCGCAAGCAGTGGGCCGGCCAGGTCATGACCACGCCCGAGTCCGTCTTCGTCGACGGCCGGCAGCGCATTGGCGCGACCGACGATGTCATCCGCGTCGCGGCCGCGATCGAGCAGGCGCTGGACTACGAGCTCAAGCCCCTCGGCACCTCCGTCCGCCCGGCGCTGCTGTTCGAGTTCTCGTCTAACCGGCAGTTCGAGGCGACGGTTGGCAAGGTGCTCATGGGTGGCACGCGCGGACTGCCCAAGCTGATCCGCGGCCGTTCGGAACCGGTCCTGGGGCCAGAGACGATCGTCCGCCTGGCCGTTGCCGCGGACCGACTGCTCGAGTAGGCGCGGTCCGCTCCTCAGCTAAGGCGCGAGGGACGCCTCCGGTGTTGCGTCGTCGCTCGCAGTCGGCATTGCAGTCGGTGTGGGCGTGGCCTCCGCTGTGGGCGTCGGATCCGCTGTGGGCGTCGGATCCGGGCTTGCGGTCGGCGTCGGTGTGGGTGACGGCGGCGGCTCGAGACCAAGGCCCACGTGGGCGAATGAGTCGAACGGAACGTTGAGCGTGTTGTATTTCGTTTCGCGCACGCCGATCGTCAGCGCGCTGGTGATGTGCGGCTTGCCCTTGCTGTCGATGCGCGTGACGATCGCTGAGTGCTTGGCCGGGTTGCCGTAGAAGGCAAGGTCACCGACGCGCGCCAGGCTCGGGTCACGGAAGAGCAGGCCGCGGTCGCGGAAGTACTTCTGGAACTGCTTTGCGGTCAGCGGTTTGCCACCGATGCGGTCCTGTAGCCCGGCCGTCTTGAAAGTGAACCAGAGGAAGCCCGAGCAGTCGAAGTGGGTCGGACCGCTCGCGCCGATTCGGAAATGGTCGCCAATATGCGCGTACGCGATCTGGACGATCTCTGCCTGTTCGTCGATTGCCGCGGCCGGCGACGGCATCAGTGCCGTCAGCAGTGCGACAGCAACGACAGCCAGGACCGCGTGCACGGTGTGGCGCATGAACCTCTCCCTCGCCGGCGGCTGGGGCGACCGGCACCTGGGAGCACCGTACCGCCCCTGGCAATACCGAACAGGGCTGCATGGCCCCTCATGGTCACGGGAGCAGCGTCGGCCTGCGAATTTGGCTCGCGTCCGCGGTCAGCACCGCCCACAGCCGCTCGGCAGCGAGTTGGGGCCACTCCACGAGGCCTGATGCCCATTCCGGATCGCGAGCTACGTATGGTGACTCGCCACCCGTATTGGGCATCAACCACTACACCGAAGGCGCGCAGGCAACCAAGTGCAAATTCGCGGATCAGGCGGTGTCAGGCGACCTGAATAACGGCGAGGATGTTGCCGGCCGGATCCTTGAACCAGGCGATCGGCGGGCCGTAATCGCCGCGCGCGATGCCTTTAGCGTCCTGTTTCATATCGGGCACGCCGTACTGCTCCATTGTCACGCCAGCGGCAATCAGCTCGTCGACCGCCGCGTCGATGTTGTCGACCATGAAGTTGAGACAGGTGTACGTGGCCGGCTGGTGGTCGTTCTTGGGGTAGGCAATGGCCTTCCCGCCGCCGGGCAGGCTGATGTCGAGGATGGACATCACGTTGAGGCTCGTCGTCAGCCCGAGCGTCTCGCCGTAGAACTTGTGCGCAGCGTCGAGATCGTTGACCGAGAAGCCGGACATCGCGTCACGGAAATGCATTGACATTGGCAGTGCTCCTTTCGCCGCGTCAGCGTATAGGAGCGGGCCAGGGTTGCTAGCCGGGGCAGCGTTGCTAGCCGGGGCCGTAGTTCATCAGCGGCCGGCTCGAGGCACAGCGCCAGACGTGGTCGCGCACGAGGCAGCCCTGATACTGATTGGCGCCCTCGACTACCTTCCAGCCGCCGAAGGTGAAGCCCCGGATGTTGATGTAATTCCCGTTGTGTTTGAGCGAGAAATGAACGTGTGCGCCGGTCGCCGATCCGCCACAGCCGGCGGCCGTGGAGGTGTAGCCCAGGAGCTGCCCGCGCGCGACCTTCTGCCCGGCGCGGACGTCGATGTTGATGAGGTGGTAGTAGGACGTCTCCCAGCCATTGCCGTGGTAGATCTGGACCCAGTTGGCGCACGGCCGGACGACCGTTCCCGCGGCCACGGCACGGACCGGATATGACTTACCCGGCACGGGCCCTTCGAAGTCGATCGAGCTCCACGGCCGGCCGGCGCCGGTGTTTGAGTGCGGGCCGCCCGTCAGCCGCCACTCAGTGCCGGCGGCCCAGGGCAGGCCGAACTTGGGCGGCGGCCCGGAGCTGGAAGCGTCGATCGGCTGGACGACCATGACCGCGAGTGCGACGGCCGCCGCGAGGACGGCCCAGCGCCTGAACCTGCTCGGCCCGGATCGGCCAGCCCGTTGCTGGAGCATCAGGTCCTTTCCCCCACTTCGGTGGATGGTCATTTCCCCTGCCGCGCATCGTGCGCCCCGGTGCGCCGCCGCACCACCCGCCGATCGTCCTAAATGCCTCTGCCGCTTTTGTCAGCCCGGGCCATAGCGGAAAGTAATCTGCTGGGGATGGGCAGACGGGTCGTGGCACTCCTCATGGGCGCCGCGCTCGTGGTTGGCTGCGCCTCTGCCG
>CAYYVV010000024.1:22358-36816 GCA_964475245.1 uncultured Anaerolineaceae bacterium
CGCCGACGCCGTGAACCGAACGAGGTCGACAAGAGCCACGTGGCCCTAGACGCGGAGGATGGCCCCGAATAAGGTTCCCGGACCGGCAACGCCCAACGCGACCTGCTGCCCACGGTCGCATCCGCCGGATCGAGGGAGACTTCATGGCGGGGACGCGCTTCGGCTGGTCGTTCGCGCGCGCGGCACTCGCCGCCGTGGCGCTGCTCGTGCTGGCTTCGTGTGCCTCGGGTGCGCCAAAATCGACCCCCTCGCCCATCTCGACTTTTGCGCCGTACACCGGCGCGGGACTCTTTCCGACCGTCACGCCGGAAACGACCACGCACGCGTCGATCGAGGCATCCATCCCCGATTCGCCGATGACCACGTCGGCCGCTGCGCTCGACCATCCCAAGCGCGGTGCTTCGGCGCCCGAGGGGGCGATCGTTTTCGGCACCGATGTCACGGCCGACAGCAAGGGCGTCAACCTGGCCGGTGTGCGGACGACTTTCGTGGCCGGTCACGTGGTGGCCTGGCGCTTGACGTTGAGCGCGGCCACGGGCGGCGAAAGCGTGCGCGTCACCCTCACGACCGACGCTCAGACCGAGACCCAGGTCGACAGCTTCGTCGCCCAGGCCGGCTGGGACGTCTACTACGGCAAGTCGCTGCTGACCGTGGCGCCGGGGACGTACGTTCTCCACTACCTGATCGACGGCCACGAGGTTGGCAGCGGCACGTTCAAGATCAAGGGTTCGGACGGCGCGGGTGCGACGCCGACACCCTCCATCTCCTATTGAAATGGAGCCCGCGATCGACGTCGCGGTGCTCGACGCCCTGGAGCAGGCGATCGGTGACGATCGGGCATTCCTGCGCGAGCTGGTCGAGACCTATCTCGAGGATGCGCCGCGCCAGATCACGGCGATGCGCACGGGCCTTGGCGGGGGCGACGTGGAGCAGGTCCATCGCGCGGCCCACACGCTCAAGTCGATCAGCGCCACTGTCGGCGCGAATGCGCTGTCCGCGGCCGCGCGTGAGCTCGAGACGCTGACCCTGCCGGCAACGACGGCCGCCACGGACCTTTCGGAGCCGGAGATCGCGGCACTCGTCGACATCATTGCCACGGAATCTGGCCGTGCCGGTGACGAGTTGAACGCTCTCGTCCCAGCTGAAGAGTCCTGACACTCCGTCGCCCCCCAACCCGCGTAATTGCAGATGGTTTGCACAAATCGGGGCTCAAACGCACGATCGCGCGCTCTGTGCAGCCGGCAAAGGCGCATTTCTGCCAACTGATCTGCAAAGTTGCGCATCTGCGGCCACGGTGCGCGGTTTCCGGTCCCGATAAGTCGACGCTAAGGGCCGATCTGTTCAATCAGTCTGCTCGCCTCGCGGCCTGATTAGCGAGACATGAGCTCAACTGGCTGCTGCACGAAGGCCGAATAGCGTTCGAGTTCCGCGTCGAAAGCGTCCTGCTCGCGCGGACTCAGCTGGCGGAGCATGGTGGTCTCCACCCGGTAGCCGGTGTTGGCGTTGAGTCGGCGCCAGAAGCCCACGACCTGGCTATCGACGAAGACCGCGTGATAGAACGGCGGCCGCTGGAGAACGGCCGGCGACGTGAGGCCCGCAACGTTGATCGGCGTGCGCGGCGACTTGTAGGCGACGACGTACTCGTCGTAGGCCTGCATCAGGTGAACCGTAGGCGAAACGGGTGCGGGAGCGGCCGACCCACCGCGATCTCCCGCCCACCAGAAGCGTTCGCCCGCGGCGTCGATCGGTTCGAGCGCCATGCCGTTGATCGCCAAACCGCGCCTGGTTTCGACCTGGCTGACGCCCGACCACCACGTGAAATCGGCAATCGTTGCCGGGCCGTGGCTTGTGAAGTAGCGCAGCGTCAGCGCTGCCAGCGCCTGGTCGCGATCGAATGGTTGCTTGTCCGCGGCCGTCGGTGGCGCGAACTCGTCGAGCAGCGCGTACGTCTGCTTCGTGCCACGCGGAGCGGCGCTGGCCAGGATGCAGCCCATCTCGGCGGCAATGACCATGTACGCGATGCGCTGGCCGTCGGGGTGCAGGCCGGCGCGCTTGAGCTCCTGTTGCAGCTCCGGCCGCGTCAGCTGCTTGCCGCCTTCGAGCGCGCGTGCCATGACGTCATTGGCCCTGCTGACCGTGTCGTCGTCCAGCTCCAGCCAGCGCATCCGGTGGGCCGACCCGGCCAGGACCCGTGGCGCGGTCAGGCGCATGATCCAGCGGATGTCGGCCGGTGCCACGAAGTGCCACGTCGGCCGGAGGATGTGCGTGCGCAGGATCTCCCCGCGCGCCAGTGCCGCGTCGACGTCCGCATCGTGCAGGCTGCCCTCCGGCACGCGCATGCCCAGCGACCACTTGGCGAGCGAGTACTCCTGGGATTGCACGCAGCCCAGCCACACGACGACGTCTGCTGAGGTCTTGAGCTTCTCGCCCGTCACGCGCTGGTTGCGCAATCGGAGTCGGGCCACCTCGAGCAGATCGATACCCATGGCCGGCGAGATTAGCGCGGGCGTGGATACCATCGACGTGTGATCTGCCCAAGCTGCGGCCAGACGAATCCCGAGGGGTTCAAGTTCTGCGGCAATTGCGCTGCGCCTCTGACGCCGGCGCCACAGGCGCGCGAGCAGCGCAAGACCGTCACTGTCCTTTTCTGTGATGTCACGGGCTCGACGTCGCTTGGTGAAACCTCCGATCCAGAGGCGCTCCGTGCGCTGCTCGCGCGCTACTTCGAGCGCATGAAGGGCATCGTCGAAGCGCATGGCGGATCTGTCGAGAAGTTCATCGGCGATGCCGTGATGGCCGTTTTCGGTGTGCCCCAGGTACACGAGGATGACGCGCTGCGCGCTGTCCGCGCCGCGATCGAGATGCGCGACGCGCTACCCGGATTGGGCATCCAGGCGCGCATCGGGGTCAACACGGGCGAGGTCGTCGCGGGCACAGCCGAGCGGCTGGCAACAGGAGACGCGGTCAATGTTGCGGCGCGGCTGCAGCAGGCAGCCGCGCCGCAGGAGATCCTCATCGGCGAGGACACATACGAGCTCGTCGAGGGAGTCGTCGACGCGCAACAGGTCGAACCCCTGACGCTCAAGGGCAAGGTGCGACCCGTCATTGCCTATCTGTTGCTCAGCCTTACGGGCATCCCGACCAGGCGCAACGACGCACGGATGGTCGGGCGCGCAACCGAGCTCCGACGACTGCACGATGCCTACGACCAGGCCCAGCGCGACAGATCGTGCCAGCTGTTCACGATCCTGGGCAATGCCGGAGTGGGCAAATCGCGAGTCGTCCACGAGTTCCGCGAGGGTCTCGACGCGACCATGGTCACCGGCGTGTGCCTGTCGTATGGCGACGGGATCACGTACTGGCCCGTCGTCGACGTCGTACAGCAGCTCCTGGCGCTGCGACCCGGCCTCAAACTCGACGAGAACCTGGCCAGCCTGCTGGTCGAGCAGTCGTTTACCGCACCATCGGACCAGATCGCATGGTCATTCAGGAAGCTGCTCGAGGACACGGCACGCGAGCGACCCCTGGTGGTCGTCTTCGACGACCTGCAGTGGGCCGAACCGAAGTTTCTCGACCTGATCGAGCACGTCGCGGATCTATCGCGCGACGTACCCATCCTGCTGCTGTGCATGGCTCGGCCGGACCTGCTCGACCGCAGGCCGACGTGGGCGGGCGGCAAGCTCAACGCCACCACCCTGCTGCTTGAACCTCTGTCGGGCGTGGAATCGGCGGAGATGGTCGAGGCGCTCGTGGGCGGAATGTCGGAGCACGCTCGCGAACGCGTTGTCGAAGCCGCCGAAGGAAACCCGCTCTTTGTCGAGGAGATGGTCGCCCTCGTGCGCGACTCGGGCGATGAGAACGTGCGCGTCCCACCGACCATTCACGCGCTGCTCGCTGCGCGGCTCGATCAGCTCGATGCGCCGGAGCGCGAGGTGCTGGAGCGCGGCTCGATCGAAGGTCGGCTGTTCCATCGTGGCGCCGTAGAGGCGATGTATCCGGAGGAGCACCAGGTCGGCAGCCGGCTCACGGCACTCGTCCGCAAGGACCTTGTCCGGCCCGACAAAGCCGATCTAGCAGGTGAGGACGCTTTCCGTTTCCGGCACCTGCTCATACGCGACGCCGCCTATGACGCGCTGCCGAAGTCCACGCGCGCGGATCTGCACCAGATGTTCGCGCGCTGGCTGGAGGAGTTCGGTACTGATCTCCCCGAGCTTGACGAGATCCTGGGCTACCACCTGGAGCAGGCGTGCCGCTACGCGCAGGAGCTGGGCCAGCCGGTCGATCCTAACCTCGCTTCCCGCGCGCGCGAGCGTCTCGCTTCGGCCGGCCGGCGCGCGCTGGCCCGTGGCGACCACAACGCGCAGGAGAACCTGCTGCACCGAGCCGGCGAGCTGCCCGGACCATTGGACGTGACGATCTCACTCGACGAGACGATGGCCGCGTTCTGGTCCGGGAACGCGGTCCGGGCTCTCGACGTTGGTCAACGCCACCTCGAGCAGGCGCTGGCCCGAGCCGACCACGCTGCGGAGCTGTGTGCGCGCATGGAAATCGAGTTCGTTCGCGCGTTCGTCGACCCTGCCGGATCGGTCGATCGACTCATGGCCCTCGACGAGGAAGCTGCGGCGCTGTTCGAGGCGACGGACAACCTTCGGGGCATGTACGTGCTCCACCAGGCTCGCGCGCAAGTCGCGAACATGAAGTCCGACGTCGAGGCCGTGATGAGCAACTTCGATGCCGCCGCGGACGTCGCGCGCCGCCTGGAGATTGGCAACGACTTCATTGCGCACCGAGCGAACTGGCGACTGGCAACGTCGGAGCCCAACACCAGGACGCTTGAATGGTTTGAGACCGTGGCCGCCGGGTATCACGTGACCGTCGACCAGCACCGCGCCGAAGTCCTGGCAGAGCTCGGCCGTCCCGAGGAGGCGCGCGCGATGCTCGCCAGCGAGTTGGAGTATGCCGGCGGCCTCGGCGGGCGACAGGGGCTCGGCGACGTGCTGGGGTTCGCTGCGGCGAGGGTCGCGATGCTGGCCGACGATTACGCCGCTGCGGTCGCCTACGGCGAGGAGGGCGTCGCCATGCTCCTGGAAGCGGGCAACACGAGCGTCGCCTCGACGGCAGCCGGGATCCTCGCCAGGGCACAGTTCTATGCGGGCAGTCCAGAGAAGGCCGCTTACTGGTGCGACCGAGCGACTGAGCTTGCGGACCCTGAAGACGTCCTTACGCAACTGCTCGTGCATCAGACGATGGGACTCGTGTTTGCCTCGCGGGGAGACGCTGTGCAAGCCCATCGCGCCCACACTGAAGGCCTGGCCATGGCCGAAACCGCGCACAGCCCCGTGGTCCTTGCTCATACGAGATTCGACATGGGCACGGCCTACCAGTTGCTCGGCGAGCGAGCCGAGGCGACCGAGGCTTTCCAAAGAGCGCTCGAGCTCTACGAGCGGAAGGAGAACCTCGTCATGGCCGGGCGTGCGCGGCGCAGGCTCGTGGAACTTGGCAATTAGGTGCATCGGCGCGGAGGGCCAAACGGCGAGCTGATCCTTGCGGCCACGGACCTGGTCGGCTTTCTCGAGTGCGGCCACCTGGCGAACCTCGAGATGCAGGCCGTCGCCGGGCTGATCCACAAGCCCGACCAGCGCGACGACCCTGAGGTGGAGCTCCTCCAGCGCCGCGGCCACAAGCACGAGCAGCGCTACATCGACGTGCTCGAGGCACGCGGCCGTGACGTCGTCCGTGGCGACGACAACTGGGATCACTCGTACGAGGACCGTGCCAAGGCTACGGAAGAGCTGATGCGCCAGGGCCGCGACGTGATCTACCAGGCGACGGTGTTCGACGGCCGCTGGCTCGGCTTTCCGGACTTCCTCATGCGCGTCGGCGCGCCGGGCGAGCTGGGCACCGACCATCACTACGAGGTGGCCGACACGAAGCTCGCCCACGTCGCCAAGGCGAGCGCGCTGATCCAGATCGCGAGCTACGTCGAGCAGATCGAGCGCATCCAGAAGGTCAGGCCGGAGCACGTCTACGTGGTCACCGGTGGCGCGCAGCCCGACGAGCACCCGTTCCGGACGGCGGAGATGATGGCCTACTTCCGCCACGCCAAGCAAACCTTCGAGCGGGCGCTGGCCAGGGACATCGATCCAGCCGCGACCTACCCCGACCCGGTCGAGCACTGCGCGGTGTGCAAGTGGTACGGCGATTACTGCTGGCGCACCTGGCGCGAAGACGACGCGTTGCCGCTCGTCGCCGGCATCAGCCGCGCGCAACGCCAAACGCTGACCGAGCACGACATCAGGACGCGCGCGGCTCTCGCGCAGCTCAGCAGACCACTCGAGCTCGGCCTGAAGCGCAGCCAGGACGACTCGATGTGGAAGGTCCGCGAACAGGCACGGCTCCAGCTGCAGAGCATCGAGCAGGGCAAGACGCTGTACGAGATCCTCGATCCGGAGCGGGATGCCGATGGTTCACTCGTGCCCGACCGCGGGCTGTCGGTGCTCCCTCCGCCCAACGCCGGCGATCTCTTCTTCGACATCGAGGGCGACCCGTTCGCGTTCTGGGAGGGGCTCGAGTACCTGTTCGGGGTCTGGGAAACGCCGCGCGGCGATTCGATCTGGGACCAGGACGCGTACACCGGGATCTGGGCGTACGACGAAGAGACGCGCGCATTCACACGCGAACAGGAGAAGCGCGCGTTCGAGGAGGTCATGGACCTCTTCACGGCGCGTCTCGCGCGGTACCCGGAGATGCACATCTACCACTACGGCGCGTACGAGCCCTCGCATCTGAAGGCGCTCGTCGGCCGGCACGCCACGCGCGAGGAGGAGCTCGACCAACTCCTGCGCGGCCGCGTATTCGTCGACCTGTACCGGGCGGTCAGGCAGGGCCTGCGCGTGGGCGCGGAGAGCTACTCGATCAAGAAGCTCGAGGACCTGTACGCGTACAAGCGCGAGATCGAGCTGCGCGACGCGAACTCGAGCATCGTCGAATTCGAGTTCCTGCTCGAGGAGGGCGATCCGGACGGCTCGATCAAGGAGAAGATCCGGCTCTACAACCGCGACGACTGCATCTCAACCGAGAAGCTGCGCGACTGGCTCGAGCTGCGCCGCGAGGAGGCCGCGCGGAGGTTCGGCTTTGAGCTGCCGCGGCCGCCGGGCGAGATCGAGCCGCCCGCGGAGGAGTTCACCGTCCGACAACAACGGGTGCGCGACCTCGAGGAGCGCCTGACTGCTGCGATTCCCGCGGATCCAGCTACGCAGACGGACGCCGACAGGGCCACCTGGCTGATGCGCCACCTGCTCGACTGGCATCGACGCGAGAACAAGGCCGCCTGGTGGCGCTTCTTCGAGCTGATGGGCATGTCGGAGGACGAGCTCGTCAGCGAGGTAGAGCCGATTGGCCAGCTCGAGTTCGTCGGCCTGGTCGAGGGCGGCGGGACGAAACAGTCGGATGATTACCGGTACCGATTCCCACCCCAGGAACACAAGATCGAGATCGGCAGCGAGGTCCACGATCCCGAGATCACGGAAGGCGAGACGCGGACCGGGTCGGTGGCCGGGCTCGACGATGAGGCCGGCACGGTCGACATCAGGCGCAAGAAAGGTTGGACCGGCCACCACCCCGAGGCGATCGTGGCGCTCAAGTACTGGGGCGCCAAGGCGCAGCAGGAAGCGTTGATGCGCATCGGTGGCTGGATCGCGGACAACGGCATCGCGTCAGAGCTGCCCGACTATCGATCGGCACGAGAACTGCTGCTCCGACTACCCCCGCGTGCCGGACAGACCGCCGGCGCAGCACTCGCTCAACCCATGGAGACCGGGTCCGATGCGGCCCTGCGCCTGGCGACACAGCTCGACGGCACGACCCTGGCGATCCAGGGTCCGCCGGGCTCGGGCAAGACCTATTCCGGCGCGCGGATGATCCTCGAGCTCGTCCGTGCCGGGCGGCAGGTCGGGATCGCAGCCAACTCGCACAAGGTCATCTCCAACCTGCTCGACGCCGTTGGCGCGGCCGCCGACGCGGCCGGCGTCGTGGTGCGCGGCATGCAGAAGGTCGACGGCGACGATGGCTGCAAGATGTCGTACGTCGAGTGCGTCAAGGACAACGCCAAGGTCTTCGATGCCCTCGCGAGCGGGGCGGTCGACGTGGTGGGCGGGACGGCGTGGCTCTGGTCGCGCGACGAGATGACCGGGATGATCGACACGCTATTCGTCGACGAGGCGGGCCAGATGTCGCTCGCCAACGTCGTCGCGATGAGCGGTTGCGCGCGAAATGTCGTGCTGCTCGGTGATCCGCAACAGCTCGAGCAGCCCGTCCAGGGCGTTCACCCGGATGGCGCCGGGGCGTCGTCGCTCGGGCATCTGCTGGGTGAAGCGGAGACGCTGCCCCCGAAGCAGGGCCTGTTCCTCGAGCGGACGTGGCGCATGCATCCCCGGATCACGGCCTTCACCAGCGAGCTCTTCTACGAGGACAAGCTCGAATCAGTGCCGGGGCTGGAGCGCCAGGAGGTCATCGCCGACGGCTTGGCGGATGGCTTTGGCTGGCTCGCGGGGTCGGGGCTGCGCTGGGTGCCCGTCGACCACGACGGCAACACGAACGCTTCAGTCGAGGAGGCTGATCGAGTCTGCGAGATCTGGAACGCGCTGGTCGGCAGATCGTGGGTTGATCGCGCGGGGACGCGACAGGTGATCGGCCCGGACGACATCGTCATCGTGTCGCCGTTCAACGCGCACCGGCTGCTCATCCAGGAACGACTGCCGCAGGCTCGCGTCGGCACGGTCGACAAGTTCCAGGGCCAGGAAGCGCCCGTGTCGATCTACACGATGGCCACGTCGCGGCCGGAGGACGCGCCGCGCGGCCTGCGCTTCCTGCTCTCGCTCAACCGGTTGAACGTCGCCACTTCGCGAGCCCGGGCTGTGACCGTGGTCGTGGCGTCACCCAGGCTGCTTGACGCGGCCGTGCGGTCGCCGGACGACCTCCGTAAGGCGAGCGCGCTGTGCGCGCTCGCGGAGGCCGCTTCGCTCTAGTTCTGGGTGTACTGCTCGGGCGCGACGATGTCGATCGGCCTGCCGACCCTGGTGAATTGGTAACTGGCCGTGGCACTGGCCGTCGACCCGGCGACCGTGCACGAGTAGTCGAACGTGGCCGATACGGGCTGGCCGTCGTCGCGCACCCAGATGTCCCACGGCAGGTCGGTCGCCTGGCAGCCGGCCGGGTTGACGAGTCCGGCGGCGGACGCTGTCAGAGCCTGAAGGTGGTTCAGGCTCTGGCCCTCGTGTGACTCACGGCCCAGGAACTGGATCTTGTCACTCTCAATGCTCGCGAAGGTAATCCCGCCGTTGGGCAGGTCGAGCGCAGCGAGGTTGCTCGTGGCAACCCAACCCTGGCCCGCGGCCTTCACATAAGCCGCACCGTTCTTGACCACGAACCTGTCGCTCGAATTCCGGTTTCCGCCAGAGATGCTCATCGTTCCGGCGAAGTCGGGGCCCGACTCGTCGACTGACATCGTGATCGTGAGCGTCTGCCCGTTCTGCTTGGCCGTCGCCGTGGTCTCGACGTGATAGGACTGATGCGTGTCGGCGATGAAGGCCGCGAACAGCGTGGCGGGATCGCTTGCGCCTGGACTCGTCGAGGGCACTGTGCTGGGCGGGAGTCGGGCTGGCGCGCCAAGGGTGGGCTTCGGGGACGGAGAGGGTTGGCCAAGAACACCTGCGGTGAGGTTCTGCAAGCTCGAGGGCAGGTTCCAGTCCAGCTTCGATTGAGAGACCACGTAGGCGCCAACGAAGATCAAGCCGACGAGCAGAGGAAGCCCGACTAGCCACACGACCGTGCGACCACGGCCACCGCCCCGTCGATACCACGCCTCCATGGCCGCGACGCTGTCTTCTCTGGTCCAGTTCTCCATGCGCACCGATCATTCGCCGCGGGGTCAGCGAGAGCCATTGGCCAAAGGTCCCACGCGCTACGATCGGTAAACGATGGACGTTGATGCGATGCGCCTGGCGGCAGACATCGGCGCGATCCTCGACGAGATGCTGGGTCGCTGACCAGGCCAGTGCGCGGGTCGCGGTTGGCCGTCGAGCTCGCGGGCCTGCTCGCGTTCGCAGGCGGGGTGATCGTTCTCCGACAAACAGACATCGGCGGGGACCCGATGAGCGCGCTGGCGGCCATCGCGACGCAGGCGAGCGTCACCGTGCCCGCGGCAATCCTGGTCCTGGGCGCGGCAGTGCTGAACCTCGCCGCGGGCGCCGTGCTCATGCGCCTGTTGAGCGGGTCGCCGTATGCCGGCGTGGCCCAGGCGGCACTGGCCGGCCTCGTCGGCGCCGTCATCCTGGACCTGGGCCTGCTCGCGACGCTCGGCAGCGTGGGCCTCTTCAGCTGGCCGTTCCTACTCGTGGCGAATCTCGCGGTGCTCGCGCTCGGCCTCCGAACGCGGCCGGTGTTGACGCGAGCCGCTGCGCAACCGTGGTCGATCCGCGAGTCGCCGCTTGCCCTGGTGCTCATCGTGCTCGTCTGGTCGAGCCCGATCCTGCTTCAGCTCGCGTCCCCCGTCGTGCCGTTCTTCGACGTCCTGCCCAACCACGTCGCACCGGTCGAGCACATTCGAACCTTCGCCGGCCTCTCGGCGCTCGATATCACTCCGTCGCCCATCTTCGGGCCGTCGCGCATCTTCCTTGGCTTCGAGGCGGTGCTCGGCAACGCCTCGGCGATCACGACCGTGCCGGCAGTGACGGCCGTGGCCGCCTTCGCCCTGCCGATGACGTTGCTCCTGGCCGCGGCTGCATGGGGCCTCGCGTCCTCGGTCGCCGGGGCGCGCGCGGGAGTCTGGGCGTTGCTGCTCGTGCCGCTCTCGCTCGCGTTCCTGCACCTGCCGGACGCACGGGCGGCCGTGCTCGTCTGGCCGATCATCGCGTTCGCGGTCTGGCTTCTGGTCGAGCCGCTCGGAATGACGCGCCTGCGCCGAGCGGTGCTGCTGACCGCGGCGCTCACAGCGGCCACATATGTCCATCCGCTCCAGGGATTCATGTGTGCGGTGGGCGTCGGGCTCGCGTTATTACTCATTCCCCGCCTTCGGCGGGACGTGAGCCTGTTTCCGCCGGCAGTGGCGGTGATCCTGGCCGCGCCACAGTGGGCGACGATGGCCGGCCTCGCGCTGCCCACCTGGTCGCTCCTGCTGACGCTTCCGCTGGCGGCCGTCATCTGGTTCGCCGCGACCCACGCGCGGCTCCCGGCGACCGGACTGCTCGATCGTCGCTGGATGCCGGCGGCCGTCAGCACGGCATTCGCCATCGTGGTTGCGGCCCTCGTCGCAGGCACCGGCGCACAACAGTTCCTGGTCGTCGCGCTGGCTGGCGCAGCGTCGTCCGCCGTGCTCACTATCGGTGCCCTTCACTCCGCGCTGATCGCGCGTGACCGCCGCGACTACGTGCTGCTGTGGGTCGTCCCGGCGGCCGCGCTGCTCGGCGCGCTCGTGGCGTCGGCTCTGCCGATGAACACCGAGCTCGGGCAGTCGATCGCCTACGAGGTGCCCAAGACGACCAACTACCTGGTCTGGCCGTTCCTCGGCGTCAGCGCGGCCGTCGGCCTCGCGGCGCTGTGGGAACGCGTCGAGTGGCCCCAGGTCGTCCGTGCCGCCATCTGTGGCATCTTCCTGGTGGCCGCCGCGGCGCCAATTCGGCTGGGGATCGCCGACCCGCTTACCGTGGGCGAGCACCGACTCTCAGAGGTGGCCACCATCTCGTGGCGCACCGCGGCTGACGGCTACTGGCAGGGCTACCCCGACCCACGAACGCTGATCGACCAGCCGCAGGCGGACGTGATCACGGCCCTACGCGGGGAGATCGACGCCGGCCGGCTGGGCGCGGACACACCCGTCCTCCATGTCGCGGCGACCTTCCAGGCGTGGGGCTCGATCCCGCTGTCGGTCTTCGCCGGCGTCGACGAGACCATGGCCAGCCTCGATCCTGAGGTCAGCATCCACACCGCGGGCGGCAGGCTCCATTCCGTCGACGAGCTGCCAACCCTGCTCGGCGGCGGGCTCTTTCCATACGTCGTCTTCGAGCCGGCCGGCCTGTCGCCGAGCACGGCCGACCAGATCGCTGCCGCCGGCTACCAGCCGATCTTCACGAACTCGCGCGCGGAGATCCTCGTCCGCAACTGACGCTAGGCCGGCTCTTCGCGGCGAACTGTCTGCACTCGGTCGATCGAACGGTCGAATGAGGCGACGACTCCGACCCCGCTTCGCTCCGCGCTCGCGATCAGGTACGCCTCGGCGAAGTCGAGACCATTGACGTCGTAGATCTCGACGGCTCGCTGGAGCAGCTCTGGGTCGGTGGTTCTGATCGACGGAAAGCCCAGGATGGCGCGCAGACTCAGCGCGACCTGTGCCCGTGGCGCCTTGTAATAGCTTTCGAGTACGTAGGCGACCTCCGCCAGGATCAGATCCGTCAGCAGCAGCTCGTCACCACCTGCCAGATAACGCGATGCCGCGGCAGCTTGGCCAGGTGGATCGCCCGTAAGGTGGCGGACGAAGATGTTCGTGTCAACGAACGCAGTCACCGGCTCCCGCGATAGCGCTTGCCGAAGTACCTTCGATGCGTCTCGTTTCGGATCTCGTCCCAGGTCATGCCGCGCACCGCGGCCGGAACGGAGATCGAGCCGGCAAGCGACAGCAGGTCAGGAGTCCGCGCCAGCACGGCCCTATCGCCTTCGACTCGGAAGACGACGGCATCGCCGTCGACAAGCGATAAGGCGTCACGAACCGACTTGGGAATTGTTACCTGTCCCTTCGACGTCATTCGAGCGGATACTTCCAAGGCGATATTCCTTACATCTGGTGAGATGTAAGGATACGCCCACCACCTCGATTGTCGCGACGGCCGCTTATCTCCGACTTATTCCGCCGCGAGCTCGCCGACGTCAGAGCGCGCCGATGTACGCCTCCTCGTGATGCAGGCCTGCGTCCAGACCCTCCTCCTCAACCACGGCCGAGACGCGGACGGGAGTGACGCGGTCGATCAACCAGAGCATCGCGTAGGTGAACGCGAACGCCCAGACCGTCGACATGAGAACGGCCGCGACCTGCTTGAAGAAGAACTCCGGGTTGCCCGCGAGCAATCCGTTGGCACCGGCTGGGTTGAACGCGGTCGTGGCCAGAACGCCAAGCGCCACGATGCCCAGGAAACCACCGACGCCGTGGACGCCCCACACGTCGAGCGCGTCGTCCCAGCGGAGCCTGTTCTTGAGCGCCACGGCGCCGAAACAGACGACGCCAGCAGCGCTCCCGATCAGCACCGCGCCGACTGGTGAGACGTAACCGGCTGCCGGAGTGATCGTGGCGAGACCGGCAACCGCGCCGGTCAGCAGGCCGAGGAAACTCGGTTTCTTTTCGAAGTACCACGACAACGCCAGCCACACGATCGCAGCGAACGACGCGGCGACGTCGGTGTTGAGGAAGGCGACCGCGGTGACCGAGTCGACGCGGAACTCGCTGCCGGCGTTGAAGCCGTACCAGCCGAACCAGAGCAGGCCGGTGCCCAGGGCGACGAGGGGAATGCTGTGCGGCCCCGAGTCGGCGAATTTGCGCCGACCGACATAGAGCACCGACGCCAGCGCGGCGATGCCGGCGATGTTGTGGACGACGATGCCGCCGGCGAAGTCGAGCACGCCCCACTGCTGGAGCACACCGCCGCCCCAAACCATGTGCACGAACGGGAAGTAGACAAACAGCAGCCACGCCGTCAGGAACAGCATGTAAGCCTTGAAGGTGACCCGGTTGACGAACGCGCCGGTGATCAGGGCCGGGGTGATGATCGCGAACATCATCTGGTAGGCGATGAACACGATCTCTGGGATCGACGGGTTGAGCGGCGCTGGACTGTTGAGGTTGACGCCGTTGAGGAAGGCCTTGTCGAGGTTGCCGATGACACCGCCGGCGCCGCCCGAGAAGCACAGCGAGTAGCCGACCGCGAACCAGATGACCGTCGTCCAGCCCATCGAGACGAAGCTCTGCATCATGATCGCGAGGACGTTCCTGCGGCCGACCAGGCCGCCATAGAAGAACGCGAGCCCCGGCGTCATGAGCATCACCAGGCTCGTGCACAGCAGCATGAACCCGGTGTTGCCGGTATCGAGTCCTGGCATCGGTCGCGTTCCCCTGGCTACAAGGAATTACCGCGCAACAATGATCCAAGTACGTGGCGGCCGTAGGGGCCGTTCTGCACGTAGCTAAGGAGTCGAGCGGCCTCAGCGCCGGGCGACCAATCCTCGGCAGTCGATCGACTGGCCAGAAGCGTACGGCCGCTCGAATTCGTCGTGCGCCGCCCAGAGGTCTACCTCGTATGCGAAGTAACCCGCGTCGCGGTCCCCGACTCAGTCACCCGCATGCCGCTGGGCTCGACTACTGGCCTCCGGCGAGGCCAGTAGTTGCCGCTGGGCTCGCCTCGTCCGGCACGACTGC
>CAYYVV010000025.1:0-35221 GCA_964475245.1 uncultured Anaerolineaceae bacterium
CCGCGAGGGCGGCCACACCGTCGGTGCCGGCGCCATCACCGAGATCCTGGAGTAGATCTGATGCCCAGGCAGCGCATTCGCATCCGACTCAAGGCATACGACCACCGGTTGCTGGACCAGTCGGCGCTTCAGATCGTCGAGACCGCCCAGCGGACCGGCGCTGACGTCGTCGGGCCGGTGCCGCTGCCTACCCGGATCGAGAAGTTCACGGTCATCCGCTCGCCGTTCATCGACAAGGACAGCCGCGAGCAATTCGAGATCCGGACGCACAAGCGCCTGATCGACATCCTCGACCCGTCGGCCAAGACGGTCGACGCATTGATGCGACTCAGCCTCGCGGCTGGCGTCGACATCGAGATAAAGATGTAGTGATGAGCATCGGAGTAATCGGCCGCAAGATCGGCATGACCTCGTTCTTCACGCAGGACGGCACGATGGTGCCCGTCTCTGTCGTGGAGATCGAACCGAACACGGTCACGGCACTGCGCACGGCGGATCGCGACGGCTACTCGGCCGTCCAGCTGGGCACGGGCACGATGAAGAAGCTGACCAAGCCGCGCGCCGGCCAGCTCAAGGGCCTTCCGGCGGTCAAGCACACGCGCGAGTTCCGACTGGACGACGTATCTGAATACACCATCGGCCAGACCCTCGACGTGGGACTCTTCGCCGAGGGCGAGGAAGTCGACGTCACCGGCGTGTCGAAAGGCAAGGGCTTTTCCGGCACGGTCAAGCGCCACGGCTTCCGCCGCGGTCCCGAGACGCACGGCTCCGACTCGCACCGCCAGCCCGGCTCGATCGGCGCTGGCACGTACCCGGGCAAGGTGTTCAAGGGCACGAAGATGTCCGGCCGGATGGGCAGCGACCGGGTCACGGTCCAGAAGCTGACCATCGTGCGCAGCGATGCCGCACGCAACGTGCTCCTGATCAAGGGGCCGGTGCCTGGCGCGCCCAACTCGATGGTCATGATCAGGAAGGTCAGGTAGATGCCCAGCACGACCCTCTTCTCGAAGGCCGGCAAGGAGCTGGGCAAAGTCGACCTGCCCGACACGCTGTTCGCGGCGCCAGTCAACGAAGCCGTGATGCACCAGGCCGTGACCGCGCAGCTTGCCGGGCGCCGGCTCGGGACGAGTGACACCAAGACACGTGGCGAGGTCAGCGGTGGTGGCGCCAAGCCTTACCGCCAGAAGGGCACCGGCCGTGCCCGCCAGGGATCGCGACGAGCCCCGCACTATGCGGGTGGTGGCGTCGTGTTCGGCCCGCATCCGCGCAGCTACGAGCAGCGCCTGCCCAAGCGCATGAAGCGCCTGGCGCTGCACGGTGCGCTCACGTCCAAGTTCGATGACGGCGCAATCCGCGTGGTCGACGAGCTCGGTCTTGACGCGCCCAAGACGCGCGACCTGGTCGCGTGCTTCGACGCGCTCAAGGCAGGCGGCCGCATCCTGGTCGTCGCCACCGGCAGCGACGCGAACCTCGAGCTGTCGGCGCGCAATCTGCCCGGCGTCTCGATCATCCGCGCCGACTCGCTCAACATCGTCGACGTCATGAACGCGGACACTGTGCTCATAACGCAGCCGTCGATCTCGACCATGGCGGAGGTCTACGCATGACGCTCGATGCCGCCCAGGTCATTCTGCGTCCCGTCATCAGCGAGAAGTCGATGGACGAGACGCAGCGAGGCAAGTACACCTTCCGCGTCCACAGTGACGCCAACAAGCTGATGGTCAAAGACGCCATCGAGGACCTCTTCAAGGTCAACGTCGTGAACGTCACCGTGCTGACCACGAAGGCCAAGGAAAAGTCGCGCAACCGTCGCCGCGGCCGGGTCGAGGGCTGGACCTCGCCCTGGAAGAAGGCTGTCGTGACGCTGGCCAGAGGCCAGAAGATCGAATTCTTCGAGGGGATCTAGACGATGCCTCTGCGCTCTTACAAGCCAACCTCGGCCGGTATCCGTTTCCAGACGCGATCGACGTTCGAGGAGATCACGACCAAGGAGCCCTACAAGCCACTGCTCGAGGCACAGCAGCGCATCAGCGGCCGCAACAACCAGGGCCGCATGACCGTTCGCCATCGCGGGGGCGGCGAGAAGCGGTTCTATCGGCGGATCGACTTCAAGCGCGACAAGCTCGATGTGCCGGCCAAGCTGGCAACCGTCGAGTACGACCCCAATCGGTCGGCGCGCATTGGCCTGCTGCACTACGCCGACGGCGAGAAGCGGTACATGCTCGTGCCCAACGGCCTGAACGTCGGTGACACGGTCATCGCCGGGCCAACGGCCGAGGCACGCGTCGGCAATTCCCTGCCGCTGCGCAACATCCCGCTCGGAACCACGATCCACAACATCGAGATGGTTCCGGGCAAGGGTGGGCAGATGGTTCGATCGGCCGGCACCGCCGCCCAGCTGCTCGCCAAGGAAGGCGACTACGCCCAGGTGCGCATGCCCAGCGGTGAGGTTCGCCGAGTCGATCTGCGCTGCGTGGCGACCGTCGGTCAGGTCGGAAATCTCGATCATGAGAACCAGAGCCTGGGCAAGGCCGGCCGATCACGGCACATGGGCCGCCGGCCGGAAGTCAGAGGCGTGGTGATGAACCCGCGCGACCACCCGCACGGTGGTGGCGAGGGCAAGTCGCCCACGGGCATGCCGCCCAAGACGCCATGGGGCCAGCCCGCGATGGGCCACCGCACACGACGCAACAAGCTCACCGGGCAGAACATCGTTCGCTCCCGGCACCGCAAGAGCTAGCCGGGAGGAGGGTAAGCAATGTCACGTTCGCTGAAAAAGGGACCGTACGTCGAGACGCGACTGCTCGGGCATGTTCAGCAGATGAACAAGAAGAGCGAGAAGCGCGTGCTCAAGACGTGGTCGCGCGACAGCGTCATCTTCCCCGACTTTGTCGGCCACACGATCGCCGTCTACAACGGCAAGAAGCACATCCCGGTCTATGTGACCGAGAACATGGTCGGCCACCGCCTCGGTGAGTTCAGCCCAACCCGCAACTTCCGCGGCCACGGCAAGCACACCGAACGCTCGTCGGCGCTCAAGTAGGCCGCTGCGATGAAAGTTTCAGCCACGGCCAAGTACCTCCGCCACTCGACGCGCAAGACGCGCCTGGTCACCCAGGCCATCGTCGGCCTCCACGTGGACGAGGCGAGCGCGATCCTGCGCCACATGACGCAGGGCCCGGCGCGCGACGTCGCGAAGGTGCTGCACAGCGCTGCCGCGAACGCCGAGAACAACCACGACCTGGCGCCCGAAGACCTCGTCATCGTCGCCGCGACGGCCAACGAGGGACCCACGATCAAGCGCATCCGTCCTCGCGCGCAGGGCCGCGCGTTCGCAATTCACAAGCCGATGACCCACATCACGGTCGTCCTGGAAGACAAGGAGGCTTAGCGTGGGTCGCAAGGTCCATCCGTACGGCTTCCGGCTGGGTACGTCCCGGACCTGGAACGCCAAGTGGTACGCCGACAAGAACTACACGACGCTGCTCAAGGAAGACATCTCGATCCGCCAGCTCGTCGGCCGCAGGCTGGCCAACGCGAGCGTGGCGCTGGTCGACATCGAGCGCGGCATCAACCACGTGACCGTCACCGTGCACACGGCCAAGCCGGGCATCGTCATCGGCAAGGGTGGCGCGAACGTCGAGGCGCTGCGCCAGCAGATCGGGCGCATGACCACGAGCAAGGTCAAGCTCGAGATCAAGGAGATCCGCCAGCCGGAGCTCGACGCCGTGCTCGTGGCGAGCAACATCGCCCAGCAGCTGAGCCGGCGCATCGCCTTCCGCAAGGCCATCAAGCAGTCCGTCCAGCGCACCATGAAGGCCGGCGCCAAGGGCGTCCGCATCCAGGTGTCGGGTCGGTTGGGTGGCTCGGAGATGGCTCGCCGCGAGTGGGACAAGGAAGGCCGCATCCCGCTCAACACGCTGCGCGCCGACATCAGCTACGGCCAGATTCACGCACACACGACGTACGGGCGCATCGGCGTCAAGGTCTGGATCTATCGCGGCGACGTGATGCCCGAGCGGCAGGCGCCGCCCGAGGCCGCGGCCGCAGGAGCGAGCGCCTAGTCATGTTGATGCCCCGTCGAGTCAAGCACCGCAAGGTCCAGCGCGGCCGGATGTCGGGCACTGCCAAGGGTGGCGTGTCGATCGCATTCGGCGACTACGCCCTGATGACCGTGGAACCGGCGATGATCACGGCGCGCCAGATCGAGGCCGCCCGACGCGCCATGACGCGCTACGTCAAGCGTGGCGGCAAGATCTGGATCCGGATCTTCCCCGACAAGCCGGTGACCAAGAAGCCGGCTGAGGTACGCATGGGTTCCGGTAAGGGCGCGCCCGACCACTGGGTCGCGGTCGTCAAGCCCGGCCGCATCCTGTTCGAGATGGCCGGCGTGCCGGAGAACGAGGCGGCCGAGGCGATGCGCCTGGCCGGCAACAAGCTGCCAATCGACGTCAAGTTCCTGGTGCGCGAAGGAGTGTCCGTCGATGGACATCGATAAGGTTCGCAACCTCACCGACAACGAGCTCTACACGGAGCTCGCGGCGCAGCGTCGCCACCTGTACGACCTGCGCTTCCAGCTCGCCACGCGCCAGCTGGACGATCACAGCCAGCTGACGCAGACGCGCCGGTCGATCGCGCGGATCCTGACCGTGATGACCGAGCGCGAGCTCGACGAACGAGCCGTGGTCAAGGCCGCGCCCGTGCCCCAGACCCGCCGGCGGACTCGAGTCGCCGCGACCGCTAAAGGAGTCAAGGAATGAGCGCGGCGCCGCGCACTATGCGCAAGGAGAAGATCGGGCGCGTCGTGTCCGACAAGATGGACAAGACGATCGTCGTCTCGGTCGAGCGCCTGTCGCGCCACCCGCTCTACAAGCGAGTCATCCGCCTGACGACGAAGTTCAAGGCACATGACGAGCGCAACGAGGCGCGCATCGGTGACACGGTGCGCATCGTCGAGTCGCGTCCGCTGTCGGCGACCAAGCGCTGGCGGATGGTCGAGATCATCGCGCGCGGCGGCGAGGGCGCCGGCGAGGCGATCGTCGGCGAGGAAGCGGCGACCAGCGCGGCGATCCATGCCGCGGCCCATCCGGGCCGTGAGCGGGTCGACGACGCAGACGTCGCAGAGGCAATCAAGTGATCCAGCAGTACAGCCGGCTCAAGGTCGCCGACAACACCGGCGCGCGGGTGATCCAGTGCATCCGCATCCTCGGTCGCTCGCAGAAGACGACGGCCGCGGTCGGTGACGTCATCGTCGCCAGCGTCAAGCAGGCGATCCCCAATGCCGCAGTCAAGAAGGGCGACGTCGTGCGTGCAGTCATCGTGCGCACGAACAAGGAGTTCGGCCGGCCCGATGGCAGCTACATCCGCTTCGACGAGAACGCGGCGGTGCTCATCAACAACCAGGGAAATCCGCGCGGGACGCGCATCTTCGGCCCCGTGGCGCGCGAGCTGCGCGACCGCAACTACATGAAGATCGTCTCGCTGGCGCCGGAGGTGCTGTAGGTGGCACAGGTTCAGCAGCAGGCACGCTCGATGCGCGTTCCTGACATCAGAAAGGGCGACCAGGTCCTCGTCCTGTCAGGCAAGGATGCCGGCAAGAAGGGCACGGTCGAGCACGTCGTGCGCAACCGGCAGAGTTTCAAGAAGGTCGTCAGCAAGTACGGCTCGAACTGGCGTCGGCTCAGCCCGCTGGCCGACGTGGCCGTCGTGATCGAGGGCCTCAACATCGCCAAGCGGCACACCAAGCCGCGCCCCAAGGCAGGCAAGACCAACGCCCAGCCGCGCATCCAGCAGGGCGGCATCCTCGACGTGCCCCAGCCCATCCTGGCCAGCAAGGTCATGCTCATCTGCCCGCACTGCAGCAACCCGACGCGCGTCAAGCACGGCCTGGCCGGTGACGGGCGCTCCATCCGACTGTGTACCAACTGTGGCGAGACGCTCGTCCGCGAGGTGCGCAAGTGACGGCCGAGACGCAGCCCCTGGACACGCCCAAGCCGGCCCCGGCGCAGCCTCGGCGCGGCCATCAACAGGGCCAGTGGACTGGCCTGCGAGCGCGCTATCACGACGAGGTCGTGCCCGCGCTGCAGAAGGAGTTCGGCTACACGAACCCGATGCAGGTGCCGCGGCTGACGAAGATCGTCGTCAACATCGGCCTTGGCGAGGCACTCACGAACGCGAAGGCACTCGACGCCGCGGTCGGCGACATGGCCATGATCACCGGCCAGAAGCCGATCGTGACCCGGGCACGACGCTCGATCGCGCAGTTCCGACTGCGCACCGGCAACCCGATCGGGGCCAAGGTCACCCTGCGCGGCCAGCGCATGTGGGACTTCCTCGAGCGGCTCACTCGCCTCGCGCTGCCGCGCATCCGCGACTTCCGCGGAGTGCCGAGCAGGTCGTTCGACGGCCGGGGCAACTACTCTCTCGGGCTGCGCGAGCAGCTCGCCTTCCCAGAGATCGACTACGACAAGATCGACCGATTGCGTGGCCTGGAGGTGAGCATCATCACCAGCGCCACGACCGACGAGGAATCAAAGCGGCTGCTGCAGCTGCTGGGCATGCCCTTCGCGGGCTAGGCCGGATGCAGAACGGGCAGACCAAGGAGAATTGATGGCCAAGAAGTCACTCATCGCCAAGCAGAAGCGCAAGCCGCACGAGACGTCGCAGGCCTATAACCGCTGCTTCGTGTGCGGCCGGCCGCGGGCGTACATGCGCCGCTTCGGGCTGTGCCGCATCTGCTTCCGCGAGCGAGCGCTGATGGGCGAGCTGCCCGGCGTGACCAAGTCGAGCTGGTAGCAGAGATGAACATTTCTGACCCGATCGCAGACATGCTCACGCGCATCCGCAATGGCAGCCGCGCGCGCCACACGGAGATCGACATCCCGGCATCGCGGACCAAGCTCGCCATCGCGCACATCCTGCGCGACGAGGGTTTCATCGAGAGCTTCGACGAGGTCCGCGACGGCGCTCATCCGATGCTGCGCGTGAAGCTCAAGTACGTCGGCAAGGTACCGGTCATAAGCGGCCTCAAGCGCGTGTCCAAGCCGGGCCTGCGCGTCTACGCGACCAAGACGGACATCCCGCGCGTTCTCGGTGGCCTCGGCGTGGTCATCGTCAGCACCAGCCACGGCATCATGACCGGTGCCCGCGCCCGTCAGGCGCAGCTGGGCGGCGAAGTCCTGGCCTACGTCTGGTAGATCGACATGTCACGCATCGGCAAACTTGCCATCCCCATTCCGAGCGGCGTCGACGTCGAGATCGACGGCAATCACGTCGTCGTCAAGGGCCCCAAGGGCGAGCTCGAACGCAACCTCGCGCCGGAGCTGCGCATCGTCCGCGATGACGGCGTGCTCCACGTCGAGCGTCCCAACGACGAGAAGCGATCGCGCGAGCTGCACGGCCTGACGCGGACGCTGGTCAACAACATGGTCGTCGGCGTCACCGCCGGCTACCGCAAGTCGCTCGAGATCACCGGTGTTGGCTATCGTGCCACTCTGGTCGGCCGCAAGCTCCAGCTCAACCTGGGCTACAGCCATCCGATCGAGATCGACCCGCCCGCCGGCATCAGCTTCGAAGTGGAAAACCCGACGCACCTCGCGGTCGTGGGCATCAACAAGGAGCTCGTCGGCCAGATGGCGGCCAAGGTGCGCGCCATGCGCAAGCCGGAGCCGTACAAGGGCAAGGGCGTTCGCTACGCGGGTGAGGTCATCCGACGCAAGGCGGGCAAGGCCGGCAAGATCGGAGGCAAGAAGTGAGCACAGCTACTGCGCGCACTCACGCTGCGCGTCAGAAGCGCCACGAGCGCATCCGCCTCACTCTGGCCGGTTCCACCAGCCGGCCGCGCCTCGCCATATTCCGCAGCCTGAACCAGATCTACGCCCAGATCATCGACGACAGCGTCGGCCGCACCCTCGCGGCCGCGTCCTCGCTCGAGCAGGGCGTGCGCGGCTCCAAGGCGACCAAGTCGGAGCGGGCCAAGATGGTCGGCCGGCTGCTCGCCGAGCGCGCGCGTACCGCGGGCATCGACCGTGTCGTTTTCGATCGAGCCGGCTTCCGCTACCACGGCCGTGTTCGCGCGCTCGCCGACGCAGCGCGCGAAGGCGGGCTCGACTTCTAGTTCGAACAAGGAGAAACCGTTGCCCAGGATCGACCCGGGTCGGCTGACGCTCGAAGAGCGAGTCGTCCAGATCAACCGAGTAGCCAAAGTCGTCAAGGGCGGCCGACGCTTCAGCTTCAGCGCGGTCGTCGTTGTCGGCGACGGCGCCGGCCATGTCGGCGTTGGCCTGGGCAAGGCGGGCGAGGTGCCCGAGGCGATCCGCAAGGGCGTCGAGGACGCGAAGAAGCACCTGATCAAGGTGCCCATGGTGGGCACGACGATCCCGCACGAGGTGACCCAGCGCTACGGCGCGAGCACGGTCATGCTCAAGCCGGCCTCGCAGGGCACAGGCGTCATCGCCGGTGGCTCGGTGCGCGCCGTGGTCACGTCCGCGGGCATCCGCGACATCCTGAGCAAGGTGCTCGGCTCGACCAACCCAGTCAACGTGGTGCGCGCGACGCATGAGGCGCTGCGCAGCATGCACAGCGCCGAGGAGCTCGGCGAGCGCCGCGGCGTCAAGCTGCGCAGCGTGATCAGCGGCCAGCCGAAGCCGGGCTCGGAGGTGGCCGTCGATGCCCGCTAAGCTGCGCGTGACGCTCGTCAAGAGCCCGGTCAGCCACAACCCGGCCAACCGGGCCACGGTCAAGGCACTCGGCCTGCACCGCATCGGTGAGTCGGTCGAGGTCGACGACACGCCGGCCATGCGGGGCATGGTCCGCGCCATCCGCTTCCTGCTCGAGACCGAGGAGATCGGTTCGACCGAGGCAACTCAGAAGGCAGAGAAATGAAGCTCCACGATCTGAAACCGGCTCCCGGCTCGCGCCGCCCGCGCACGCGCGTCGGGCGTGGCATTGCCGCCGGCCAGGGCAAGACCGCCGGCCGTGGCACAAAGGGCCAGCGGGCGCGAGCGGGCGCCTCGATTCCACCGTGGTTCGAGGGCGGCCAGACGCCGATCCACGTTCGCGTCCCCAAGCTGCATGGCTTCAAGAACCGCTTCCGCATCGAGTTTGCCGTCGTAAACGTTGGCCAGATCTCGGCCTATGCCGAGGCCGGGCGCTTCGGCGTCGAGGCGGAGCAGGCCAAGCCCGCGGCGAAGGGCAAGTCATCCGGCAGCGCCGTGGTCACGATCAACGCCGAGGTACTCGCGCAGGCCGGCCTGATTCGGCCAGGCGACAAGCCGCTCAAGGTCCTTGGCCAGGGCGAGGTCAACCAGAAGCTGTTCGTGGCCGCCGAGGCGTTCAGCGCGAGCGCGCGACGCAAGATCGAGGAGGCCGGCGGCTTCGTCCAGATCCTGGGCCAGACGGCTCAGGAGGCTGAGGCAGCTGAGGCAGTCGCGCCCGCTCCGGCAGATGCCTCGAGCGCAGCCACGGAGGCACAGGCCGCGCCAGTGGCCGCCGCCGAGGCACAGGCCGCGCCAGTGGCCGCCGCCGAGGCAGCTCCCGTGGCCGACGAAGCCGCCCCCGTGACAGCCGAGGCAGCGCCGCCAGCGGCCAAGCCGAGCGCACGTGCCACCAAGCCGAGCGCACGTGCCCCCAAGACGGCCGCGGCCGCGTCACAATCGCCTTCAACCGGGGAGAGCAAGCCACCGGCCGCCACCGAGGCGCCGGCAGCGAAGCCTCGTCGTCGCGCAGCAAAGAGCGACGAGCAGGGCTAGTGAGCCCGATTCCGGCGGCAACGCAGGCAGCGACAGACAGCCGCAGTAGAGGGGTCTAGAGCGTGTTCGAGGCGCTGATCAACGCATTCCGAGCGCCGGACATCCGCCGGCGAATCATCTTCGTTCTCGGGATGGTCGTCATCTATCGCGCGCTGGCCGTCGTGCCGGTGCCGGGCGTCGACCGCACGGCGGTCTCCAACCTGGTCGAATCGCAGCAGTTCCTGCAGCTGCTCGACCTCTTCTCGGGCGGCGGCCTGCGATCGTTCTCGATCGTCGCCATGGGCGTCAACCCGTACATCAACGCCTCGATCATCATGCAGCTCATGACGGGCGTCGTGCCCCGTCTCCAGGCGCTGTCACGTGAAGGCGAGTACGGCCGGACCAAGATCAACCAGTACACGCGCTACCTGACCGTGCCCCTGGCCCTGCTCCAGGGCTATGGCTACCTGGCCATCCTCTCGTCGCAGGGCATCGTCACCGACTTTGACATCCTGAGCCTGACGACCCTGACCCAGATGATCACCCTCGCCGCGGGCACGGTCCTCGCGATGTGGATCGGCGAGCTGATCACCGAGCGCGGCATCGGCAACGGCATCAGCTTCATCATCTTCGCCGGCATCGCCGCGCGCATTCCGCAGGGCCTCGCCCAGTACCTGTCCAACCCGGACATCGCCGGCGGCATCGCGTTCGTGATCCTCGCCCTGATCGTCGTCGCGGTCATCGTCTACATCCAAGAGGGCCAGCGGCGCATCCCGATCCAATACGCGTCGCGCGTCCGTGGCAGGCGCATGTATCAGGGCGGAGCCACGTTCCTGCCACTGCGCGTTAACCAGGCGGGCGTCATCCCGATCATCTTCGCCGTCAGCATCCTGCTCTTCCCGACCCAGATCGCGTCGTACTTCGCCACTCCGGCGAACGCACCCGAAGGCACGGCGACGCTCGTCAACCAGTTGGCCGATGGCGTCGTTGGCTTCCTGAGTCCCTCAGGCATCCCGTACGTCGTCTTCTACTTCCTGTTGACGATGGGCTTCACGTACTTCTATACGGCGTTCACCTTCAAACCCGACGAGACGGCTGACCAGCTGCGCAAGAACGGCGGGTTCATCCCGGGCATCAGACCCGGGTCGCCGACGCGCGACTACCTGCAGCGCGTCGTGTTCCGTTTGAGCCTCGCCGGCGCCATCTTCCTGGGACTCATCGCGGTCTCGCCGTTGATCCTGTCGAAGATCTTCGCGGGCGGCGTGATCGGCAGCTTCGCGCTCGGTGGCACGGCGTTGCTGATCGTCGTATCGGTCGTGGTCGAGACGATGAAGCAGCTCGAGGCGCAGTTGATGATGCGCAACTACGAGGGATTCATCAGGTGAGGGTGTACGTCATGGTCGGTGGCCCGGGAGCCGGCAAGGGCACCCAGGCCACACGCCTGGCGGAACGCATGGGACTCCTGCACCTTTCTTCGGGCGACCTGTTCCGCGACAACATCAGCCGTGCCACGCCGCTCGGCAAGAAGGTCAGGAGCTATCTCGAGAAGGGCGCGCTGGTGCCCGACGACCTGACCGTGCAGATGATCTCCGACCGTCTGGCGCAGCCCGACGCGGACAGTGGAGTCGTGCTCGACGGCTTCCCGCGCACGCGAGCGCAGGCCGAGGGACTCGACAAGATGCTCGCGCGCCTGGGGTCCAAGGTCGACCAGGCACTCTTCGTCGACGTCGACCGGGAGGAGGTCGTCCGACGGCTTTCAGGCCGCTGGGTCTGCTCCGCATCGCCCGACCACGTCTACCACGCCATTGCGCGGCCGCCGAAGGTTGCCGGGAAATGTGACATCGACGGCGCGCCGCTCATTCAGCGCGAGGACGACAGGCCAGCCACGATCCGGGCGCGGCTCGCGGCGCAGCTGCCGCCGATGTACGAGGTCGTCGACTACTACGCCGATCACGGTGTCTTGAGCACGGTCGATGCCAATCAGCCGATCGACGACGTCTCCGAAGCCTTGATGCGGGCCATCGCCCTGCCCGCCCGCGGCTGACGCCATGTCCGGGGATCGCCGAGTGACGCTCAAGAGCCTCGGCCAGATCGAGAAGATGGCCGTCGCCGGCCGCCTCGTTTCCGACGTCCTTGACCGTCTCGGGTCGGAGATCAAGCCGGGCATGACGACCCTCGAGCTTGACCGGATCGCGGAGGAGATGATCCGCGGGGTAGGTGGCATCCCGTCGTTCATCGGCGTGCCCGGCCGCCTCGCGCCGTACCGCCACTCGCTGTGCGTGTCGATCGACGACGAGATAGTCCACGGTGTGCCCGGTCCGCGCCGCATCCGCGACGGCCAGCTGGTGTCGATCGACGCCGGCGCGATCCTCGACGGCTGGCACGGTGACGCGGCACGGACGTTCATCGTCGGCGCCGTACCGGAGCGCGCACGAGAGCTCGTGCGCGCGACGGAGCGGGCGATGTATGCGGGCATTGCCGCGGCAGTGCCGGGCAATCACCTGTCGGACATCTCGGGCGCCATCGAGGATGTCGCGCGCGAGCAGGGCTATGGCGTCATCCGCGCGTTTGTCGGCCACGGCATCGGGACCGAGATGCACGAGGAGCCGCAGGTCACCAACTACCGCACGGGCACCAAGGGCCGGCTCATCGAGCCCGGGCTGTGCCTGGCGATCGAGCCGATGTTCACCCTCGGCTCGTACGGCGTGCGCATCCGCGAGGACGGCTGGACGGTCGTCACCGCCGACGGCACGCTCGCGGCACACTGGGAGCACACGATCGCGGTACTGGCCGATGGGCCGCACATCCTGACCCGCAACCCGGCCTTGGCCACGTCCGACGCCGCGTGACGACCGTCTTTTGCCCGAATCGCGATCTCTCTGGTACACTTCGCGATCGTGCGTCGGACTCTTTCCGGCGCGTCTGAGCGCTCGGCGGGCGGTCCCAGCCGGTTCGCTGAGCCATCCAACCACCACTGAAGCTTGACGAGGGAGTCTGCCGCCGCCTGTGGCCAAGAAGGACGCAATCGAAGTTGAGGGGACGGTCATCGAGCCGTTGCCGAACGCGATGTTCGCCATTGAATTGGAGAACAAGCACCGCGTCCTGGCTCATATCAGTGGCAAGTTGCGGATGAACTTCATTCGCATCCTGCCCGGCGACAGGGTTCGCGTCGAGTTGTCGCCCTACGACCTTTCTCGTGGGCGCATCACCTACCGGCTCAGGTAGCCGGTCGGAACTCAAGGATTAGACGATGAAGGTCTCGGCATCAGTCAAAACGCGCTGTGACAACTGCAAGATCATCCGCCGACATGGCGTGGTGATGTGTATCTGTACAAACCCCAAGCACAAGCAGCGGCAGGGCTAACGACACATGGCACGTATCTCCGGCATCGACATCCCGCGCGAGAAGCGGGTCGAGATTTCGCTCACGTACATCTTTGGCATCGGTCTGCCGACCAGCCAGAAGATCCTGGCGCAGGCGAACATAAATCCCGACACCCGCGTCCGTGACCTGACTGAAGATCAGACCAACCGGCTGCGCGAGATCATCGATCGACGCTACAAGGTCGAAGGCGACCTGCGCCGTGAGACAGCGCTGAACATCAAGCGCCTCCAGGAGATCGGCTCGTACCGCGGTCTGCGCCACCGGCGCAATCTGCCCGTGCGCGGCCAGCGAACCAAGACCAACGCGCGCCAGCGGCGCGGACCGAAGCGGACCGTTGGCGTCCGGCGCAAGAAGTAAGGAGCACCCGGCTTACACATGGCGGAACGCAAGCGCGCGACGAAGACTCGGCGCCGGGAGAAGAAGAACGTCCCGGCTGGCCACGCGCATATCCAGGCCAGCTTCAATAACACGATCATCTCGATCACCGATCTCGGCGGCCAGGTCATCTCCTGGGGCAGCGGCGGTGTGGCTGGCTTCAAGGGCTCGCGCAAGAGCACGCCCTACGCCGCCGCTCAGTCGGCCGAAACGGCTGCACGCAAGGCAATGGAACACGGCATGCGCCAGGTTGAGGTCTTCGTCAAGGGCCCGGGTGCCGGCCGCGAGCAGGCGATCCGCTCGCTTCAGGCCGCTGGTCTCGAGGTGACCGCCATCACCGACGTGACGCCCATCCCACACAACGGTTGCCGCCCGCCAAAGCGGCGCCGCGTCTAGGAGGGGCAGTAAGTGTCACGCTACCGCGGTCCCGTTTCGCGCCTGTGCCGGCGCGAGGGCATGAAGCTCTATCTCAAGGGCGCCAAGTGCTACACGAAGAAGTGCCCCTTCGAGCGCCGGCCCACCCCGCCAGGCCAGCACGGCGTTCGTCGCCGCAAGGTTTCCGAGTTCGGCGTTCAGCTGCGCGAGAAGCAGAAGATGCGGCGCATCTACTCCGTCCACGAGCGCCAGTTCAAGCGCTATTTCGATACCGCTGAGCATCGTCCCGGCGTGACCGGCGAGAACCTGCTCCGCCTGCTCGAGACGCGCCTCGACAACGTTGTCTACCGGATGGGCTTTGCCACGAGCCGCGCCCAGGCGCGCCAGCTCGTCGCCCACGGCCACTTCGCGGTCAACGGCCGGGGCACGACGATCCCGTCCCACCAGGTCAGTGAGGGCGACAAGGTCGAAGTGCGCGAGTCGAGCCGCAAGTCAGATTTCTTCAAGAATGCACGCGAGAGCATGCGTGGCGCGCAGCGGCCCGACTGGCTGAGCGTCGACGGTGACCGGCTGGAGGGCAACGTGACTGCGTTGCCGCGGCGCGACCAGATGCCAGCCGAGCTCAACGAGCAGCTCGTCGTTGAGTACTACTCGAGGTAAACCAAAGATGATCGAACTTGAGAATCCGCAGATCGAGGCCGTAGGTGAGCCGCAGGACTCGTACGCCAAGTACGAGGCCAGTCCACTGCCGGCGGGCTACGGCGTAACCATCGGCAATGCCCTGCGCCGCGTGCTGCTCAGCTCGCTCGAGGGCGCCGCAGTCACGTCGATCCAGATTCGCGACGTCTATCACGAGTTCAGCACGATCCCCGGCGTCAAGGAAGACGTCACCCAGATCGTGCTCAACGTCAAGAAGCTGCGCCTCAAGAGCTACGCGCCTCATCCCGTCCAGCTGCGACTGCTGAGGTCGGGCGCCGGGTTGGTCACGGCCAACGACATCGAGCCCAACGCCGACGTCGAGATCGTCAATCCGGATCAGCAGCTGCTCACGCTCGACTCGAACGACATGCCGGTTGAGATCGACATGACCGTCGAGCGCGGCGTGGGTTACCTGTCGGCCGATCGCAGCGACCAGCTGCCGATCGGCGTCATTCCCGTCGACGCGATCTTCTCGCCCGTGCGCAAGGTCAACTACACCGTTGAGAACACGCGCGTCGGGCAGATGACCAACTTCGACAAGCTGACGATCGAGATCGAGTCGGACGGCACGATCACGCCGGAGGAGGCACTCAGCCGCGCGGCGGAGATCCTCGTCGGCCAATTCAGCCTGTTCACCACGGCCGGCAAGCAGATGCTCGTCGGCGACTCGCGCATCCCGGGCGCTCCGGCACTGCCGGCGAACATGCTCGATATGCCGATCGAAGAGCTCGATCTGCCGATGCGCGCATACAACTCGCTCAAGCGCAACAACATCGTCAAGGTCGGCCAGCTCCTCTCCCTCCAGGACGAGGACCTGCTGCGCATGCGCAACTTCGGCAAGAAGTCGCTCGACGAGATGAAGGAGCGCCTGCGCATGCGCGGCTTCCTGCCGCCGGACGACGGCACCGAGTCGACGGAGTTCGACGCCGAGGATGCGCTCGACGAGCTGGGCATCGACGAGGACGAGGCCTAAATGGCCCACCAGATCGGCGGCCGCAAGCTCAGCCGCAAGACCGGGCCGCGCAAGTCGCTGTACCGCAACCTGATCGTCTCGGTCCTGCGCTACGAGCAGATCAAGACGACCGAGGCACGGGCCAAGGAGGTACGCGGCCAGGTCGAGCGTGTCATCACGCTGGCCAAGGATGGCTCGCTCGCCGCGCGGCGCGCGATCATCGCAGAGCTGCCCGACGAGCCCCTCGTCATCGACAAGCTGATCAACGAGATCGCGCCGAAGTATTCGGAGCGAACCTCGGGCTACACGCGCATCGTCAAGATCGGTCCACGGGCCGGCGACGCAGCGCCCATGGTCCAGCTCGAGCTGGTCTAAAGCCCTCGCCTCGCCCATGAAGGGCCGGGCCCAAGCAAAGACTGCCCGAGAGGGCGGCTCCGTTCGTTACAGCGCACGGGTCGAATATGACGGGACCGACTTCGCCGGTTTCCAGGTCCAGCCTCACGGCCGGACCGTGCAGGCCGAGATAGAACGCGTACTGACCGTCGTAAGTGGCGGGCAGCATGTCAAGGTCGACGGCGCCGGCCGTACCGACGCCGGAGTCCACGCGCGCGGACAGGTGATTGCATTCACCTACTCCGGACGGCAAACGGCAGAGGCATTGCGCAAGGCGCTCAACGGACTGCTTCCGACCGACATCTCGATCGGCAGTCTGCGCCGGGTGGACGAGGCCTTCAGGCCACGCTACCGGGCACGCCAGCGCGAGTATCGCTACTCGATCTGGAACGGCCAGCGCAGTGCTCTTCACGAGCGTTACGCACTGACTGTTCCCGACACGCTGGACGTGGCGGCAATGCAGGAAGCGGCACAGGTCTTCGTCGGCAAGCACGACTTCTCCGCTTTCGGCGGGAAGGACCGCCAGCCGATCAGGACGGTGCACCAGGTGAAGGTCCGCAGGCGCGGCGAGCTGATCACGATCGTGGTCATCGGCACCGCCTTCCTGCGCGGCATGGTCCGCCGGATGGTCGCCGCGCTGATCCGCGTCGGTGGAGGCAGAGCGACGGTCCAGGACGTACGCAACGCGCTCGAGGGAAGCGCGCCGGCGTTCAAGGGTGAGGCAGCACCGGCGCGCGGGCTCGTCCTGTGGGACGTGCCAATGGGCCCCGAACGAAACTGGACAGCACAAGCAAGCAGCGAGAGAAGCGAACAACAGGACTGAATGAAGCGATGACGAGGACATACACACCGCGAGCGGCGGAGATCGAGCGCCAGTGGTTCGTCGTTGACGCGTCGGGCCAGCGCCTCGGCCTGCTCGCGTCGCGCATCGCTACGGTTCTCGAGGGCAAGCACAAGGCCACGTTCGCCACGCACATCGACAGCGGCGATCACGTCATCGTGCTCAACGCGGCCAAGATCGAGGTCGGTGGCAACAAGCTGGAGCAGAAGTTCTACGCCCGCCACAGTGGCTACCCGGGCGGCTTCCGGAGCGAGACGCTGGCTGAGCTCCTTCAGCGCCGCCCGGAGGAAGTCATCCGCCGAGCCGTCAAGGGCATGCTGCCGCGCAACAAGCTGGGCGTCCAGCAGCTGCGCAAGTTGAAGATCTACGCGGGCAGCGAACACCCGCACGAGGCACAGCAGCCCGAACCGCTGCCCATGGGAGGCACCAGCCGCTAAATGGCCGCCAACGCGAACTCCTTCTTCTACGGCACGGGCCGGCGCAAGACGAGCATCGCCCGGGTCCGGCTTCTGGCCGGCGAGGGCGAGGTTGTCGTCAACGGCAGGTCGCTCGAGGAGCATTTCGGCAACTCGGTCGATCTCACGGACATCACCATGCCGTTCAAGGTGACCGGGACCGAGGGCCGCTACAACGCGATGGTCAAGGTCGAGGGCGGCGGGCATCACGGCCAGGCCGGCGCGATCCGCCACGGCATCGCCCGCGCACTGCTCCAGTCCGATCCCGAGGGCTCCCGGGCGCCGCTGCGCCAGGCCGGATTCCTGACGCGCGATCCGCGCATGAAGGAGCGCAAGAAGTACGGCCTCAAGCGCGCACGCAAGGCGCCGCAGTACACCAAGCGCTAACCGCAGGGTCGACGTGATCACGCTCCGTCGGAGCCAGGTCACGGAGAACGCGCAGCAGAGCGCGAAGCGCTTCTGCGGAGCCATATTGTGTTGCGCCCCTGGTACGCCCCGGTAGGGTCGGGGTACCGACTTACAGCGTTACCTTAGGCGGGAGATGGACAACCTCTTCGCTCGCTACCAGGCTGCGCTGCGCGCGGGGCACCAGCTCGCGGCCGAGGGTAAGTACCGCGAAGCACTGGTCCAGTACGAAGCCGCGGCCCGTGTTGCGGGCGAGCGTGCGCTGCCCCAGATCGGCATCGGTGGCATGTGCCTTCGGCTGGGACGAGCCAAAGAGGCGCTCGCTGCCTACGAGCGCGCGCTCGCCGCTGAGCCGGACAACCTCGACGCGTTGAGCGGTCGTGCCGCGGCCCTGCTCGCCGCGGGCCGCCGGTCGGATGCCGCGGCGGTCAGGGCGCACATCGCCGCGCTGCGCGCAGCGCCAGCTGTGCCCGATGGTGTCCCGGCCGAGATGCGCACGCCGTTGTCGAGCGCGGAGACGCTGGCCATTGCCGGCGAGCAGGCGCTCGAGGCCGGCCGGGCCGAGGAGGCGATCGACGCCTGGCTGGCCGAAGCCCGCGACCATGCCGGCGCGCGCCACTACGACGCCGCGCTCGACGCGCAGATGCGCGCCCTGGCCCTCGACACGGGCAGCATTCGCGTTCATCTCGAGCTCACCCGGCTGTACCTCGAGCGCGGCTGGCAGGCAGAGGCGGCGCAGCGCATCCACGCTTTGCGCCGCCTGGTCGCGCTCGTGCCGGATGCCGGCACGGGCGCGACGCTCGACGGGCTCGAAGGCCAGCTCCGTGCCGCGGCCGTCGACGGCTGACCGCTGATGGGTGACCAGATAGGCGTGGCTACAATCGGACAGTGCTAGACCAGCTGATCGAACTGGTCAGGGGCTTCGAAGTCCAGCCGGTCGCCATTCTCGACATCGCGCTGACCGCGCTGCTCATCTATGGCCTGTTCAGCCTCATCCGCGGCACTCGCGCGGTGCGCCTCGTCATCGGCGTGACCGTGCTCTACGGCGTCTATGTCGTCGCCCAGTACCTTGGCCTCCAGCTCCTGTCGCAGATCCTGCAAGCAGGCGCTGTGGTCGGCCTGTTGGCGCTCGTCGTCGTCTTCCAGCCTGAGCTGCGCCGTGGCCTCGAGCGCCTCGGGCGTGTCGGCTCGCTGGGCTGGTTGGTAGTGCCCGGCGCGCGCAGGTCGGTCCACAAGGTTGCCTCGGTCGTCGCTCAGGCTGCATTCGACCTCGCTGCTCAGCGGATCGGTGCGCTGATCGTGCTCGAGCGTGAGACAGGTCTCCAGGACACGGCGGAAGCCGGCGTGCTGATCGACGCCGAGCTCTCGGTCGAGCTGCTCGAGACGCTCTTCACGCCCCATGCGCCGCTCCACGACGGCGCCGTGATCGTCCGCCACGAGCGAATCATCTCCGCCGGCGCCGTGCTGCCGCTATCTGAGTCGGGCGCCTACCGCGAACGTTTCGGCACCCGCCACCGCGCCGCGCTGGGCATCACCGAGCAGACCGACGCGGTCGTGGTCGTGGTCAGCGAGGAGACGGGCACGGTCAGCCTGGTCGAGCGCGGCCGCATCGTGCGCAATCTCGACCAGCAGCGCCTCAGCACACAGCTCGGCGAGCTGCTCGAACGTGACGAGCTGGCCAATGCCCGTCTGCCGGAGCGCGCCACGCGTCTGCGCAGCACGATCCCGGCCGCGGCGCGTCGCGGCCGCTCGCGCATCGCGCGCTCGGGCGCCAAGGCCGTTCCCACGGTCCAGGTACCCGCCACACCCACACCGCCCGTGGCGACGCCGACGCCCGCTCCGCATCCATCGAGCAGCGGCCGGGTCAAGTGAGGCGCGCCGCAAACTTCCTGCTTCGCAACTGGCCCCTCAAGCTCGGTGCGGTCCTGCTGGCGTCGGTCCTGTACAGCGGCCTCGTGCTGGGCCAGAACGTGCGCACCTGGACGGGCCAGGTGCCGGTCGACGCGATCCGGCCGCCGCAGGGCGCGACGCTGCTCAACGACCTCGACCCGGTAACGACGATTCGTTTCCGCGCACCGATCGACGTCGGCGTCCTGTCACCTGACTCGTTCCGCGCCACCGTCGACCTGTCGCAGGTCCAGGCCCAGTCGGGCGGGCCGCCGGTACCGGTTCCGATCACGGTCATCGCCCTCGACCAGCGCGTGCAGATCGTCGATTTCCAGCCGCGTGAGGAGCAGGTCCAGCTGGATCCAGTCGCGGAGCGCGACATGCCCGTGACGGTCATCAAGGGCACCGTGCCCGATACGGTCACCACCGGACCAACGCAGTACGACCCGCAGACAGTCACGGTACGCGGGGCGAGCTCGCGCGTGAATACCGTTTCAGAGGTCGTCGCCCGTGTGCCGATCGACGCCAGCGCGCTCAACATCGACCGTGACGTGGACCTGGTGGCCGTGGACGCGAACGGCAACGAGGTACCCAACGTGGAGATCGACCCGCAGAGCGTCCATGTCACGATCGCCGTCGCGCAGCAGCTTGCCACGCGCACGCTGCCAGTCGTGCCGCAGCTGACGGGCGCGCCCGCGGACGGCTACAAGGTCACTTCGGTCACGGTCGATCCGCTCGTCGTGACCGTCAGCGGCGAGGCCGCGACCGTGTCGAGCCTGGAGACCGCGCAGACCGAAGCGATCGACCTGACGGGCCGGACGAGCGATCTCGAGGCGCAGGTCGGGCTGGCGCTGCCGGCGGGGCTGACCGTCAGCGGCTCGGATATGGTCAGCGTCGTGCTGACCATTGCCCAGGACACGGGAACACAGACATTCGGCGTCGGCGTGACGCTCCAGAACGAGCTGCCGGGTTACACGTACACGCTCTCGAGCGACCAGGTCCACGTGACGTTCGGCGGTCCCATCACAACCCTCGCGTCGTTCGATCCGACGCAGCTCGTGGCCACGGCCGATGTCACGGGCGCTGCCCCCGGCGACCACACCTTGCGCCTGACTGTGCAGACGCCGCCAGGGATGAGCCTCGTATCCATCGATCCGGTCGAAGTCACCGTCACGATCGGCGCACCGCCGTCGCCGTCGCCCCAGGCGCCGCCGACCTCGTGAAGCGCCTCTTCGGCACGGACGGCATCCGCGGCATTGCCAACGTCGACCTGCATCCCAAGCTTGCCTTCGACCTTGGCCGAGCCACAGCGGCACGGCTCGTCGGCGCCGGCGGACGCCTGCTCATCGGCCAGGACACGCGCCGATCGGGCGACATGCTCGCCGCGTCGGTCGCTGCCGGCGCCATGTCGCTCGGCGTGGACGTGCATCGTCTCGGCGTCTGCCCGACGCCGGCACTGGCCCACCTGACCAGCAGCGGGCCGTTCAGGGCCGGCGTCATGGTCTCAGCGTCGCACAACCCGGCGCGCGACAACGGCCTGAAGGTCGTCGACGAGCGGGGCATGAAGCTCGACGACGTGGTCGAGGACGAGCTCGAAGGGCTCGTGCTGCGCGCCGACGAGCTATCTGGGCCGGAGAACGACGGCATCGGCTGGGAGGTCGACGCGCACGGCCTGATCGAGGAGTACGTCGAGCACCGCCTCGGCCTGGCGCGCGCCTTTCACACCGACCTCCACGTCGTGATCGACGCCGCGAACGGATCGGCGTGCACCGTCGTCGGACGTATCGTCGAAGGCACCGGCGCGCGCGTCGATGTCCGGTTCTGCGAGCCGGACGGGGCGAACATCAACTTCGAATGCGGGGCAACCGCACCGCAGGCGCTGGCGCGCATAGTCGGCACCACGAAGGCTGACCTCGGCTTTGCGCTCGACGGCGATGCCGACCGCTGCGTCGCGGTCGATGAGCGCGGCGAGGTCGTCGACGGCGACCAGCTCATCGGCATCATCGCTCTCGATCGGCTCAAGCGAGATGCTCTGCCGCAGGGCATCGTCGTCGCCAGCGTGCTGTCGAACGGCGGCCTGGAGAAGGCGCTCACCGCGGCCGGTGGCAGGCTCGCCCGCACGCCCGTCGGGGACAAGTACATCGTCGACGGCATGATGGTCATGGATGCCGGCCTGGGCGGCGAGAAGAGCGGCCACGTGATCATCCGCGATCGGGCCAACGCCGGTGACGGGATCGTCACGGCGCTCGAGATCCTGGGCATCATCGCGCGCACGGGCAAGCCGTTGAGCGAACTTGCAAGCCAAATTCCACTCTTCCCACAGCAGCAGCGGACGATCCACGTTCGTCACAAGGACCAATGGGAGGCAGATCCGACTTTTGCCCGGGCCGTAGAGGAGGCGCGGCGGTCGCTCGCTGGGGGCGGCCGCATCCTCGTCCGGCCTTCAGGCACTGAGCCGGCGCTGCGGATCATGGTCGAGGGCGAGGAGGCTGCGTCCGTAATGGCGCTGGCCGACTCGCTCTCGGCGCTTGCTGCGGAGCGACTAAACTAGCCCGCCTTCAAGCGGCGGGAAGGATCAGGAAACACCCACATGTGCGGAATCGTCGGCTACATCGGCCCGCGTGAGGCGGCGCCCATCCTTCTCGAAGGCCTCGCCCGGTTGGAATACCGGGGCTACGACTCGGCCGGCATCGCGCTTGTCACGACCAACGGCGACATGTTCGTCGAGAAGCGCGCCGGCAAGCTCTCCAACCTGCGCACAGCGCTGCTCGACAGCACGCCGTCGGCGGGCGTCGGACTGGCCCACACGCGCTGGGCGACCCACGGCCGACCGAACGACCTGAACGCTCACCCGCACACCGACTGCACGGGCGAGATCACGGTCATCCACAACGGCATCATCGAGAACTTCAAGGAGCTGCGCGACGGCCTGCGCGAGCGCGGCCACCAGCTCGCGTCCGACACGGACACGGAAGCGCTCGCGCACCTCATCGAGGAGGCCTACAAGGGCGACCTCGCCGAGGCCGTGCGCAGCGCGCTGCGCCAGGCACACGGCGCCTACGCCGTGGCGGTGCTGCACGCGCGCGAGCCCAACAGGCTGATCGGCGCGCGCATGAACGTGCCGCTCATCGTCGGCATCGGCGAGGGCGAGAACTTCCTGGCTTCTGACGTCGCGGCAGTCCTGGCCCACACCAAGAGGGTCATGTTCCTCGAGGAGGGCGACGTCGCCGACATCGACGTCAACGGCGTGACCGTGACCGGCGTCGATGGTGGGCCGCGCGAGCGGCTGGTGACCGAGATCGACTGGACGATCGAGGCGGCCGAGAAGGGCGGCTATGCCCATTTCATGCTCAAGGAGATGCACGAACAGCCAGCGGCGCTGCTCGCCGCGATCACCGGCCGTGTCCACGACGACGGGATAGAGCTCGACGAGCTGGAACCGATCGCCGAGCGACTCAAGACCATCGAGCGCGTCGAGTTCGTCGCCTGCGGAACGGCCAACTACGCCAGTGCCGTCGGCGCGTACCTGTTCCAGGACTGGCTGCACATTCCGGCGCGCTGGAACATCGGTTCCGAGTTCCGCTACTCGCCGCCACCGCTCGATGAGAAGACGCTCGTCGTCGCAGTGACCCAGTCGGGCGAGACGGCCGACACGATCGCGCCGACGCGCTACGCGCGCCAGCAGGGCTGTCCGATCATTGCCGTCACCAACACTGTCGGCTCGGCCATAACGCGCGACGCCGACGCGGTGCTCTTCCTGCAGGCTGGGCCGGAGATCGCGGTCGTGGCCACCAAGACGTTCGCGACCCAGGTGACGACGCTCGTCCTGCTCGCCGCGGCGATGGCCAAGCTGCGCGGCCGGCTGCCCTGGGAGCGCGAGCGGCAGCTCATCGACGAGCTGCGCGCGCTGCCCGACAAGGCGCAGCGCGCGCTCGACATGGCCGAGCCGGCCAAGGAGCTCGCGCGCCGCTACGTCAACTCGCGCGGCTTCATGTTCGTCGGCCGTGGCATTACCTACCCGGTGGCGCTCGAGGGCGCGCTCAAGCTCAAGGAGGTCAGCTACGTCCACGCCGAGGGCTATGCCGCGGGCGAGCTCAAGCACGGGCCGATCTCGCTGCTCGACGCCGAGGTCCCGCTCGTGGCTATCGCCACGCGGTCGTCGGTCCAGGAGAAGCTGATCAGCAATGTCATGGAGGGCCGTGCGCGCGACGCGCGCGTGCTCGCCGTCGCCACGGAAGGCGATGAGAGGATGCGCGACTTCGCCGACGACATCCTGTGGGTGCCCGAGTCGATCGAGGAGCTGTCGCCGATTCTGGCCGTCATCCCGCTCCAGCTTTTCGCCTATCACACGGCGGTCGCGCGCGGCACGGACGTCGACCAGCCGCGCAACCTCGCGAAGTCGGTCACGGTCGAGTAGCGGCGCCGCCGGCGTCCCGCCTGCTGGTTCTGGTCGATGTCGCGATCATTCCAACCAAGCGGAATCATCGACGGCAATCGGTACTGAGCCGCGAGATCAGATCACAGGCCGACTGACTCCAGCAGCGATCGTCAACCGGCGATCCCGCTCGAATCTCGCTGCGGCGCGTGCACGATGGTGCCGCTTGAGCGGAACGATCGTGATTCGGCATCACTTCCCGGATTGGGCCGGCTCCACGGTTACAGTTAGCGCGTGGTGACGCCGCCGGTGCCCGAGGGAACTACCGAGCTCGGCATCGACATCATCAAGGTCGAGCGCATAGCCAACGCGCTGAAGAAGCACGGCGACCGATTTCCCAGGCGAGTTCTCACAGAGGCCGAGCACCGCTACGTGCGCAACCGGCCGGAGAACTTCGCGGGCCGCTGGGCCGCAAAGGAGGCCGTGTCGAAAGTGCTTGGCCTGGGCGTGCGCGGCGTCGGCTGGACCGAGATCGAGATCATCCGGCTGCCGACCGGCGCGCCGGTTGTTCGGCTCCATGGACGAGCCGCCCGGCGCGCCGAGCAGCTGGGCATGGGCCGCATCGCCGTCTCAATCAGCCACGAAGGCGACTACGCCGTGGCGATCGCCTTTGGGGTACGGACCGAAGGCGGCGCGTACGTCTTCCCGGTCGACATCGACGAGCGGCTCGACGATCGCGAGCGGAAGATCCTCGAGCGCATGGAGCGCTTGCGCGCCATCGACGCGGAGAGTCGCTCGTGACGGACCTGTCGCCGACGAAGATCGACGCGGCCTCGTGCGCGGCGCTCGTACCCGCGCGCGACCCGAACGGGCACAAGGGCACATTCGGGACGCTCATCTGCATCTGCGGCTCACTCGACTACGCCGGCGCGGCGCTGCTATCCGGAACTGCCGCCGCGCGCGCCGGCGCAGGCCTCGTGGCCTTGGCAGTGCCGGCTTCGCTGCAGCCGATCTTCGCCGGCCGCGTGCCCGAGCTGGTCACGCTCGGACTGCCGGAGAAAGATGACGGCTCCGACATCGACGCGATGGGCGCCGGCCACGCCCTGAAGCCGAGGGCGCCCGACGCTCTCGTCTTCGGCTCGGGGCTGCGCGAGTCGGACGGTTATGCCGAGCTGCTCGCTGGGCTGCTCGCGCGCGAGGGCCCGCCGATGGTCGTCGACGGTGGCGGGCTCAATCTCATGTCGCGCGCCGGAGAGTGGTGGCTAGGCGTAAAGCGCGCGCTCGTGCTGACGCCACACCCGGGGGAGTTCGCCCGGATCACGGGCGCCGCCGCCGGTGCTTCCGATGACGAGCGGCGAGCCGCGGCGCTCGATGCGGCGGCTAGGTTCGGTGCCGTGGTCGTGCTCAAGGGAGCGCGCACGGTCGTCGCCGCGCCGGACGGCTCGAGTGCCGTCGCTTCGTTTGCAAACGCGGCGCTGGCCACGGCCGGCACGGGTGATGTCCTCGCCGGAACGATCGGCGCACTCCTCTCCCAGGGTGTTGCGCCGTTCGATGCCGCGCGCCTGGGCGTTTTTCTCCACGGCCGTGCCGGCGAGCTCGTCAGCCAGCGCGTCGGTGACGCGGGCCTGCTCGCATCGGACCTGACTCCAATGCTGCCCGTGGCCCGGCGCGAGCTGGTCGAGCGGTTGGCGGCCAAGACGGTCGGCTTCCAGCGCGGATGACGATCGACGAGCGGCTCATGGCCGCCGGCCTGCCGCCGCTGTCGAGGCGCGTCTGGCTCGAAATCGATCTCGAGGCACTGACCAACAACCTGCAGGCGATTCGCGACCATGTCGGTCCGGACGTCGAGATCAACGCGGTCGTCAAGGCCGATGCCTACGGCCACGGCCTCGTGCCCGTCGCGCGGCACGTCGCTGCCGCCGGAGCGCAACGGCTGTGCGTCGCGTCACTCGACGAGGCACTCGTCGTGCGCGGCGCGGGCATCGCCACGCCAATCCTGGTCATGTTCTCCATCCCCGTCGATGCCGTGGCCCGCGCCGCGCAGTCGCGCATCGAGATCGTCGCCTCAGACCTGGCGACGATCCGCGCGACGCTCGAGCGCTGGCGGACGTGTACGACGAGCGACGACGACGTCCTTGCGGTCCACCTGGAGGTGGAGACCGGCCTGACGCGCGCCGGCCTCAAGCCTGACGCGGTCGCCGGCGTTGCGCGCCTGATCGCGGCCACGCCAGGGACACGCCTGGCGGGCATCTGGACCCATCTCGCGACGCCTGAGGACGAGGCCACCAGCGATGCCCAGGAAACGGCATTCGCGGCGGCCCTTGACTCGTTGCGCGCCGCCGGCCTGGCGATTCCCGCGCGCCACCTTGCCGCGACGGGTGGCCTGCTCATCGCCGAGCAGAGCTACGAGGGAATTCGGCCCGGCCTGGCGCTCTACGGCATCGTGCCTGACTCGCTTGTGGCAGGCGGCCGGCAAGCGCAGCTTGCCGGCCGCCTCCGACCCGTCATGACACTCAAGTGCACGCCGTTGCGCGTCGAGACCTTCCCAGCCGGGACACGCGTCGGCTACGGCGGCCGCTGGACGGCCCAGCGCGAGTCGATCATCGCGACGCTGCCGCTTGGCTACGGAGACGGCTTTGCGCGGGCCTATTCGCCCGGCGCGCAGGCGATCGTGCGGGGCAGTCGGGTGCCTGTTGTCGGGACCGTCGCCATGGACGCGCTGATGGTCGACGTGACCGACGTTCCCGGGGTCACACTCGACGACGAGTTCGTCCTCCTCGGCCGGCAGGGCGCGCAATCGATCGATGCGAACGAATTGGCGCGCGTCCGCAACACCATTCCCTGGGAGGTCGTTACAGCCATGTCCACGCGGGTAACCCGGGTGTACCATGCCGGCTCGGTACTAAAGAGCCTCCGTACGTTGGACGGAGAACTGGGGGCGTCGGGAGAGGGATGAGCGGACAGGGCGCGGAGGAGATCCGCTACGAGGACCCGATCGAGGATGTCGCGCGCGAGATCCAGCTGTACGGCATGACGGGTCCGGCGATGATGTTCCTCGAAGCGAGCCGTCCATACCGCGCACTGGGCAGCCAGGCGATGCTCTTCTTCGACCCGGTGCTGCGCACCATCTTCGGCCGCGGCTCCGACTCGATGTACCGCATCCTGTCCGATGAGTCGGGCATCGACCGGCTCATCGAGCGTCTCGAAGAGATCGACGAAGAGCCCGGCTGCGACGCTTAGGCTCTAGCTGACAGGACTCTCGGCGGCGCGCGTGGAGCGCGCTTTTTCATATGCGGCCGGAACGAGCAGCACCGCCGCCGCGGTGATCGCCGCGGACACGAAGAATGGCGCGGAAGCGCCGACGGCCGAGTACAGAATGCCCGCCACGGCCGGACCGATCACCCGGGCAAGGCCGCTCGCGGAACGGGCAAGGCTGAGCGTCACTCCCTGTCTGTCGTCTGGCGCGGCATGGGACAGCAACGACGAGCTGGTCGGGTAGATGAGGGCGTAGCCAAGGGTTGTCAGCCCGGCACCCACGATGATCAGCGTGAAAAGCGCTCCGACAGGCAGGATGGCCAGTCCACCGGCGCACAGCAGCAGCCCGCTGATGAGCAGCGGACGCTCGCCGTAGCGCTTGACGAGGCGGCCGATCAGGCCGCCCTGGATGATGACCATGGTGATGCCGACGAGGGCGAAGGCGATGCCGTTCTCGACCGCGCCCCAGCCGAGCGCCGATTGCGTGAACAGCGGCAGGACCGTCTCCATGCCCGCGAACGCGATCGTGAACAGGAGCGTCACCGCGATCAGGTTGCGCACCTGTGGCAGGCGCAGTGGCGAGAACTCGAGCACCTTGGCCTTCGTCCGCGCGCCGAGGCTGAGCGTCTCGGGCAGCACGAGCGCGACGACGAGCGCGTCGAAGAGCGTCACGGCCGCGGCACCCCAGAAAGGCATGTCCGGCCCGACGAAGACGAGCAGCGCGCCCGCGGCCGGGCCGACGACGAAGCCGATACCGATCGCGGCGCCGATGAAGCCCATTCCGCGCGCCCGATCCTCCGGGCCGGTCACGTCGGCCACGACCGCCTGCGCCGAGCCGATGCTCGAGCCGCCGATGCCGCCGATGAAACGCGCCAGCAGGAGCGTCGGCACGGACCATGCCAGCGCAGTGCCCATGAAGCCGATGGCTTCGAGGATGAGCGTGCCGATGATGATCCGCCGCCGGCCGAAGCGGTCGGACAGCGAGCCGACGATTGGCGTGAAGATGAGCTGGGCGATGGAGTAGGCCGCCATCATCAGCCCGATGGTCAGCGCGTCCGCGCCGAAACGCTCGGCCCAGAACGGAAGCATCGGCAGGGCCAGCGCAAAACCTGCCATTTCGATGAACACAGTCAGTGCCATCAGCGGTAGCACGCGGCGCGTGGTCGGGTTCATGCTTGCCATGTGTCGAATGTAAATCAGCTGCCTGAGAACGCCGATTCCTCCCAGGCTGACGTTGTCGTGATCGGCGGTGGCATCGTCGGCCTGGCGACGGCATACCAACTGCTCGGTGCCCAGCCGGATCTGCGACTCGTGCTGATCGAGAAGGAAGACCGACTCGCCGCGCACCAGAGCGGCCACAACAGCGGCGTCATGCACGCGGGCATCTACTACGCGCCGGGCTCGCTCAAGGCCCGACTGTGCCGCGACGGCAAGCGCGAGATGGAGGAGTTCGCGCTGCAGCACTCGATAGCGTTCGAGCGTTGCGGGAAGCTCGTGGTTGCCGTGGACCACTCGGAGCTGCCACGCCTCGACAGTCTCGCGCAGCGCGCGGCCGCGAACGGTGTCCCGGGCCTCGAGGCGGTCGGACGCGATCGGATCGCGGAGATCGAACCGCACGCCGCGGGCCTGCGCGGCCTGTGGAGCCCGACGACCGGGGTGATCGACTACGTGGCGGTGTGCGCTGCGCTGGGCGGCGCGATCCGCGAGCGGGGAGGAGTGATCGAGACCGGTCGCGCGCTGAAGGGCATCCGAAGGCGCGGGGCAGAGCTCGTGCTGGCCACGACCCGCGGCGACCTCGTGGCACGCGACGTGGTCGCCTGCGCGGGCCTCCAGGCGGACCGCGTCGCGCGCCTGACAGGCGACCGCCCGAGCGAGACGATCGTGCCCTTCCGCGGCGACTACTGGCGGCTGACGGAGGAGGCACGGCCGCTGGTCAAGGCACTCCTGTACCCGGTGCCCGATCCGGGCTTCCCGTTCCTTGGCGTCCATTTCACGCGGCGCATCGATGGCGACGTGTGGGCCGGGCCGAACGCGGTGCTCGCGTTCGCCCGCGAGGGCTATCGGCGGCGCGACATCTCTGTGCGCGATAGCGCCGACATCCTCGCGTCGCGCCGCTTCATCGGCCTGGCTGCGCGCTACTGGCGGATGGGCAGTGCCGAGATGCTGCGCGACGTGTCCAAGCGGCTCTTCCTACGCTCGCTGGTGCGCTACCTACCCGAGCTGCGCCTCGACCAGCTCGTGCCCGGCCCCTCCGGCGTCCGTGCCCAGGCGCTCGATGCGGACGGGACGCTGGTCGACGACTTCCGCCTCGGCGGCTCGGGCCACATCCTTCACGTCCGCAACGCGCCGTCGCCGGCGGCCACGGCGTCGTTGGCGATCGGCCGCTACCTCGCCGCCGAGGCTGCGCGACGATTCGGATATCGATCTTCCGCTAACGTTGAGGCGTGACTGTTCCTGTGCCCGACGCGGTCGGCGCGAGCGTAGCCGTGCGCACGTCATCGGCCGAGCAGACGCGCGACCTTGCCGCGGCCCTCGCCTCTGCTGCCGTGCCCGGCGATCGGATTGCGCTACTCGGGCCGCTCGGCGCGGGCAAGACCCAGTTCGCCAAGGGCTTTGCCACGGGCCTCGGCGTGCGCGAGATCGTCAATAGCCCGAGCTTCACGCTGATGGCCGAGTACGCCGGGCGCCTGCCGCTCTTCCACCAGGACCTGTACCGCCTGAGCGGCGCTGAGGAGGTCCTGGGCGGCGGGCTCGTGGACGAGCGCCAGGAAGATGGGGTCACGCTCATCGAATGGGGCGAGCGGCTGCCAACAGAGATCGACCCGCAGCGTCTCACGATCCGTTTCGAAGTCGGCACGGGCGATGAGCGCGCGGTCACGATCATCGCTGCCCATCCCGGCCAGGAGCGCTACCTGGAGGCGGCCACGCTGTGGGCAGCCAGATGATCCTGGTTCTCGATACGGCCACGCGCACGCCTGTGGTTGCGCTGGCTCAGGCTGACGGGTCGCTCGTCGGCCAGCGCCAGTGGCAGAGCCATCACCGCCACGGCGAGGAGCTGCTCCAGCGCATCGACGACCTGCTCAGCGACGCGGGCGTCGCGCGGTCGGATCTGTCAGGCGTGGTCGTCGGGACGGGACCGGGCAGCTTCACCGGGCTGCGCATTGGGCTCGCGACGGCCAAGACGATCGCCTATTCGCTCGACGTTCCGATCGTCGGCGTTTCGTCCACGCTCGCGCTCGCGCTCGCGTCAACGGACGATGGCGAGGTCAGTGTCACGCTGCCCGCCGGCGCGTCGGACCGTTACGTCCACCGCGTCCGCGTCACCGGCGGCCAACCGGCAGAAGCTGCCGCGCCTGAGCTCGTCGCCGGCATGGACGTCAGCGCCGGCGACGTGGCCGTGGACATCGACAGCGGCCCGCAAGGTGCGCTCACGGCTGGCGCAAAGGCCGTCAAAGGCCTGGCCGCGGCGCTCGCGAACCTGGGCGCGCACAGACTCGGCGCAGGACAGGCAGATGACGTCGCCGCGCTCGTGCCGGCGTACGTGGCACTGCCGCGCGGCATTGCCCGCGCGACGGTGGAGATGGCATGGTCGCCCGACCTCCGCTGAAGCTGACCGTCGAGCCGATGACGCTCGACGACGTGGCGGACGTGCATCGCATCGAGTCGGCCAGCTTTCCCACGCCCTGGCCGGACTACGCGTTCCGGCAGGAGATCCAGACCAACCGCCTGGCGCATTACCTGATCGTGCGCGCTGGTGACGAGACCATCGGCTACGGCGGCATGTGGCTGATGGTCGACGAGGCGCACGTCACGACGTTCGCCGTGCTGCCCGGATGGCGCCGGCGGGGCGCCGGCGCGACGTTGATGCTCGCTCTCATGCATCTCGCGGTCGAGCTCAACGCGCGCATGGTCACGCTGGAGGTCCGCCTCTCCAACCACCCGGCGCGTGCGCTGTACGCCGGCTTCGGCTTCCGCCCGGTTGGCATCAGGCCGCGCTATTACTCGGACAACAACGAGGACGCGCTGATCATGACCACGGCGCCGCTCGGCTCAGCCGAGATGAAGGAGCGCCTGGCCGACCTCGAGCAGCGCTACGGCGAGCGCGACCTTGAGGCGGCCGAATGAGCGCGACTGGCCGCATCGTGGCCGTCGAGACGTCATGCGACGAGACCGCGGTTGCGGTCGTCGACAACGGCCGGCGCATCGTGGCCAACGTTATTGCCAGCCAGGTCGCGCTCCATGCCGCGACCGGCGGCATCGTGCCCGAGGTCGCAGCGCGAGCCCACCTGCGCTGGATGATCCCCGTGCTCGACGAGGCAAAGCGCCAGGCGGGCATCGGCGACTGGTCGGAGATCGAAGCCGTCGCCGTCACCGAAGGCCCGGGGCTCGCCGGCTCGCTGTTGGTCGGTATCACGATGGCCAAGACGCTCGCCTGGGTCCACGGCCTGCCGCTCGTGCCGGTCAATCATCTCGAGGGCCACATCTACGCCGCCTGGCTGCTCGATCCCGACGAGCCGGACAAGCCGGCGCCGGAGTTCCCGGTCGTCGCCCTCGTCGTGTCGGGCGGGCACACGTTCCTCGTCGAGATGAAGGACAGGCTCAGCTACCGGTTGCTCGGCCAGACGGTCGACGACGCGGCAGGCGAGGCGTTCGACAAGGTCGGCCGGCTGCTGGGCCTGCCGTACCCGGGCGGCCCGGCGATCATGAAGGCCGCCGCAGCCGCACAGGGCCGCGACCGCGTCTTTCCGCGCGCGTGGCTGGGCGACTCGTTCGACTTCTCGTTCAGCGGGCTGAAGACCGCAGCACGGCGCGAGGTCGCGCGCGAGCTGGGCACCGACGTCAACGCGATGTCCTCCGACGCGCAGCCGCTGCCCGACGCCGCGGTCGCCGAGCTGGCCTACGGGTTCCAGGAGTCGGTCGTCGACGTGCTCACGTCCAAGACGCTGCGTGCGGCCGAGGAGATCGGAGCGCGGACGGTCGTCGTCGGCGGGGGAGTGGCGGCCAACTCTGTTCTGCGCGGCCGGATCGAGGACGGCGCCGCCAAACGCGGCATTCGCGTTGTCGTGCCGCGGCCGGGCCTGTGCACGGACAACGCAGCGATGATCGGCGCAGCGGGCTTCTTCCGCGCCCGCGCCGGCGCTCGCGCCGGCGCGGACCTTGCAGCCAAACCGTCGTTGAAGCTCGCCATCGCCGAGGCCGCGTGACCCAGCCTCGTCAAACGGACGAGCTCGACCCGCGCCGGCTTTCCGCGGAGGGTGTCGAGCGCTATCTGCGCCGCCACGGCCTCGAGGCACGCAAGAGCCGATCGCAGAACCATCTCGTCGACGGCCAGATCATCGAGGACATCGTCGCGCTGGCCGACGTCGCGGCTGGCTCGAACGTGCTCGAGATCGGGCCCGGGCTCGGCGTGCTCACCGGCGCCCTGCTGGCTGCGGGTGCGAACGTAACGGCCGTTGAGGTCGACACCCGGCTGGCGGCGCACCTGAGATCGCGCAACGAGGAACGGATCACGTCAGGCGAGCTGCGCCTGGTCGAGGCGGACGTGCTCGACACGCCGCTCGACGACATCGCCACAGCGCCGTACGACGTGGTCGCCAACCTGCCGTACCACATCACCTCGCCCGTGCTCCACTACCTGCTCGGCGACGAGCCCCGGCCGGAGCGCTTCGTGCTCATGGTCCAGCGCGAGGTGGCCGAGCGGATCGCGTCGGCGCCGGGCGATATGAGCTACCTGTCGGTCTTCGTCCAGTACCACGCGTCGGTGCGCGTGGCGCAGATCGTGCCCGCGTCGGCGTTCGAACCCGCGCCCGAGGTGCAGTCCGCGCTGCTGGTCGGGGAGACGCAGCCTCGTCGCCTGGACCCCGACGCCGAGGAGCAGCTCTGGCGGCTCGTACAGGCCGGCTTCCGCGAGCGACGCAAGATGCTCCACAACGTGCTGCCGCGCCAGCTGCCGCAGGTCGGCCGCGAGCGGTTCGACGGAGCGCTGACGGCCGTTGGCATCGCCTCTGACAGGCGGCCGCAGACGGTCAGCGTCGAGGACTGGATGGCACTGTCGGCCGCCGTCGGACCGCTCGGCTGATGCACGCCCGGCCGCGCGCGAAGGTCAATCTCACGCTGCGCGTCGGGGAGCGCGGCCGCGACGGCTATCACCCGCTCGAGTCCGTCTTCCTGCGCATCGGGCTCGCCGACGAGCTCACCGTCGCCTTCGGCAACGGCCTGGGCACGGATGTGCTGACCGTGAGCGGCCTGCCCGGTGCGGACGTGTCGGAGAACATCATCCTGCGCGCCTTCGATACGACACGGCGCGCCCTCGGCCAGGAACTGCCGCCGCTCGTCGCCCATCTCGACAAGCGCATCCCCATCGCAGGCGGCCTTGGTGGCGGCAGCGCCGACGGGGCCGCGGCCGTCGATTGCGCACTGCAGATGTGGGGCGCGGCGCTGTCGCCGGCGCTGCTCACGGACGTGGCGGTCGAGCTCGGCGCGGATGTGCCGTTCTTCGCGGCCAATGCCGCGGCCGCGCTGGTGCGCGGCCGCGGCGAACAGATCGAGGTCCTGCGGGAGCCCAGCAATGACATCGGCCTTCTCCTCGTGACCCCGCAAATTGCCCTCTCCACCGCCAGCGTCTTCGCCCGCTTCGACGAGCTGAACCTGGCCGGCCAAGCGGTGACCGCCCACCAGACGCCCGACTTGAACGATCTGGCGGCGAGCGCAGAACAGTTGCGCGACGCGAACGACCTGTGGCCGGCGGCCATCACGCTCGCACCGGAGCTGGCGACGCTGCGTGACGAGCTCGAGCGCCAGACGCAACGCCCGTGGCTGATGTCCGGCTCCGGCTCGACGTTGTTCGCGATCTATTCGTCGGCGGATGAATCGGTGGCCTCCGCGCGTTCGCTTGTGGCGTCAGAATCGGAGGCTCTCGGCGGCGCGTTGTTCAATGCCGTCGATCTGGTCGGCCCCGATCCACACTGGAGGTATCCATGACGCTCCGCGCGATCAAGACCACGAATGCCCCCGCGGCCGTGGCGAGCTATAGCCAGGCGATCGACACCGGATCGCTCGTGTTCCTGGCCGGCCAGATCGGGCTCGATCCGCAGAGCGGCGAGATCGTCGAGGGCGGCATCGAGGCCGAAGCCGAGCGCGCGCTGCGCAACCTGATGGCCGTACTCGACGCCTGTGGCCTGTCGATCAACGATGTCGTCAAGACGACCTGCTTCCTGGCCGACATTAACGACTTCGCCGCCTTCAACGCCGTCTACGGCAAGTTCGTTGGCGATCCGCCACCCGCGCGCTCAACGTTCGCGGTTGCAGCTCTGCCGAAGGGCGCGCGGGTCGAAATCGAGGCCGTCGCCGCCCGCAGCGACAGGTAACTCCGGGGGCAAGGTTTTCAGCTCAAGATCCCTGCGGCTTAGGAGATCCTTGAGGCGGCAGAACAAAGAACGGTGACGGCAGCGACTCGGCCGGTACCGCCGACGCGTCGACAGTGTCGAGAATGCTGCCCGTACGGAAATCGATGTAGACCGTCGATAGTTGGACGTCGGCGTCGCACGAGGCACCTTGAACAGGTGGACATACCTCAATGGGTCTGCTGAACACGATGGCCCAGACCCACGTGTCCCACGTTGCCCCGCGCGGCGGCACAAGGCTGCCATATGTGCCCGTCACCCTGAGAACATCCGCGTACGTTCCGGCGGCGTAGCCCCACAGCTCATAGTCGGTTCCAATGTTCTGTCGCGCGACTTCGATTGCCTGATCCAGGCCGAGGTCCGCGGTGAAGAGATGCTGACTGCGCTCGGCGAAGGTCGGGCTGGCGTCGCCTGACCTGTCGGGATCGCCGTCGGAGTCGACGCAGGGTTGGAGGTGTCGTCGAGGCGCCCGAGGAGTCGCCAAACGGGACAGTTGCCTTCGAGGACGATCTGGCAACCCGCGCTGCGCACTACGTAGATTCCCTGGACGGGCTTACCCGGCGAGGTCCCGTCCGACCATGGTGGATATGGTCCGGAGGGAAGCTGTAGGGCGCCCTCGATCATCGTGGTCATCTGCGTGTTCTGCGGCGGCGACGCCGTTATCCATGAGCCTTGGCAGAAGTAATCCAACTC
>CAYYVV010000026.1:0-22953 GCA_964475245.1 uncultured Anaerolineaceae bacterium
GCGCTCGAGGAGACGATGGGCGTGATCCTGTACCAGGAGCAGGTGATGAAGATCGCGATCGATGTCGCCGGCTTCAGCGCGGCAGAGTCGGACGGATTCCGAAGAGCCATGGGCACATGGCGTTCGTCCAAAGAGATGGAGAAGCTCCACCAGCGCTTCGTCGACGGCTGCATCGAGCGCAACGGCCTGGCCACTGACCAGGCTGAGGAGCTCTTTCGCCAGGTCGCGGCCTTCGCCAGCTTCGGCTTCAACAAGAGCCACGCCGCGGCCTTTGCGCGCACCGCTTACGAGAGTGCCTTCCTGAAGCTCTTCTATCCCGCCCAGTTCGTGTGTGGCCTGATCAACGCCCAGCCGATGGGCTTCTACCCGGTCGAGGTGCTCATCAACGACGCCAAGCGCCACGGCGTGGCCGTGTTGCCGGTCGATATCAACCGCAGCCGGTTCCGGACGACGACGGAGTGGGTCGGGATGCCCGATGAGCCACTGCCGGACGGCGCGGGCATTGGCCGCCGGCCGGAGATCGTCCAGTCGTCGGCCTGCGTCGTCCCGACGCGCGAGGCACATGACCGCTGGGCCGCGGCAGCTGCCGAGGGCTACGGCATCCGCCTCGGGCTCTCGCTCGTCAAGGGCATCGGGGAGGCGGAAGGCGAGGCGCTCGACGCGGAGCTGGCGGCACGCGGCCCGTTCGAGTCGCTCGCCGATCTCGTCGCGCGCACTGAGCTCGCCGAGGAGATCGTCGAACGGCTGATCCGCGGCGGCGCGCTCGATTCGCTTGGCGAGCCGCGCCGCAAGCTGCTCTGGCAGCTGCGCGAGGTGGCCGGCTCGGCACGCAAGACAGGCGCCCGACCGACCACGCGGACGACGAAGACGCTCGACCTGCGCCTGCCGGCGACCGATGCGCCCGATCTGCCGCCACCCTCAGAGCTCGAGCGGCTGGGCGACTCGTACGCGATCCTGTCGCTCGACGCGCGGCGCCAGGTGATCGAGCTCTACCGGCCGGCGCTCGATCTGATCGGCGTCCTGCGCGCAGGCGAGCTCGCGGATGCGAAGCCGGGACGAGTGCGAATCGGTGGCCTGGTCGTCACCCGTCAGCACCCGATGACTGCGCGCGGCACCGTCTTCCTCGCGCTCGAGGACGAGACGGGCATGGTCAACGTCACGCTTTGGCCGGACGTCTGGGCCCGTTTCCGCTCGACCGTGCGGCGCCATGCGCTGCTCTACGTCGAGGGCCGCCTCGAGCGCGAGTCGAACGTGGTCAACCTGATCGCCGACCGCGTCGAATCGCTGTCAGAGATCGCTCGTCCGGCCGGCGGCCCAATCTCGCCGCACGGTGTGCGACATATGGGCCACGCCGGCATGCGCCGCGTGGGCTGAGACCGAAGGTCAGCGGCCCGTGGCCTGCTTGGCCTGCTTGCGCGCCTCCTGGCGATCGGCGGCGCGCTTGGACTTGAGCTGTGCCTCGCGCTCGGCGGCGCGCTGCTTGTTGCGATCCTGCATGCCGCGCAGGAAGTCGCGATACCAGCCCGCGAACCAGCCGGCGACTGTGCCCAGGAAGACCGACATCACCAGGTAGTAGGCGGACAAACCGAGCGGATCGAAGCTCGAGGCGCCCGTTTGATCGAGGCTGGGCGTCGCGGCGATGCCTATCCCGAGGATCAGCACAACCCACAGGACGCCGGTCATCAGACCGAGCAGCAAGCCGATCAGGTATGAGGAGCGGGTCGCGAGGAAGCCGCCGATGAAGTACGTGAACAGCGCCTGCGGGACGAAGAAGTACTCGATGTACAGATTGACGTAGGTCTGGACGTCAGTGGACAGCGTCACGGCGATTGAGATCAGTGACAGGACGAAGCCGGCGGCGACCATGATGAACGGCAGCCAGATGAGCCTGCGCGTCCGGAACATGACGGGCAGTCCACGGAGGTCGGTGCGAATGTCCGGCATCGTGAACATCGACTTGTGCGGCGGCTTCGCGGTTGCGCCGGTTGCGCTCGCTTCGGATTCGTCGTCGTCTGTGTCGTCAGCCATCTGATCGGTCATGTCGGCGCGGGTGAGATCTTTGGTACGCCGCCGAGCCTCGGCGCGTGACGTGTTCTTGGCGCGAGCCAATGCGGACTCCTGTTGTTGGGACGGGGCGATGGCATCGTAGCGCAAGCGCATCAAGCCACCATGCCGCGCCGCTCAATTGAGTCGGCGTTGAGCGGCTGATAAGCGCCCGCTAAGCCCCACAGCCGACACTTCGGCTCCCGTCACCCCGCCGCATATCGAGGCGGTTTGGTCATGTCGATGGTGGCGGGCAGGTTGCTGCGCTTCTCCCTCCTGTTCACGTTGTGCGCCCTTCTGTTCGCGGGGGGAGCGGCGCGCTCGGCCACACCACGCGTGCCGACTCTCGATGGCGTCCCGCTGGCTGCGGTCACCTGGCCACCGTCGGCTGGCCTGCTCGTGTCGGAGTTGGTGACCGGCGGCGCCAGCGCGTCAGACGAGTTCATCGAGCTCTACAACGCATCCTCCGCGACGCTGGATCTGGGCGGCCTGGAGCTCGTCTACGTGACGTCGACGGGTGGCACGGTGACCAAGAAACAGTCATGGACCGCGCTGGCAGTGCCCGCCCATCGCCATGTCCTGATCGCGAACTCGTCCGGTGTCTGGGCGGCCGGTGCCGATGGGCTGTACAGCGGTGGGCTGTCGGCTACGGGCGGGTCCATCGTGCTGCGCAAGACTGATGGCACGGTGGTCGACTCGCTCAGTTGGGGTGACGCGACCAGCAGCTTCGTCGAGGGTACGGCGGGCGCCGCGCCGCCCGCATCGGCCAGCCTGGAACGCCGGCCGGGCGGCGCGGCGGGCAACGCCACGGACAGCAACGTGAACTCGGCCGATGCACAGGTCCAATCAGCACCAGTGGCGCAGAACCTGGCCGCGGATCCAGTTCCGCCGCTGGCTGCTTCGCCGTTGCCGTCGATCACTGCCACGCCCTCGCCGCCACCGACTTCGACACCGGCGGCGACTCCAACTGCCATGGACACGCCGACCCCCGAGCCGACACAGACGCCTGAGGCGACGCCGCCGTGCACGCCCGCGACAGATACGCCCAGCCCCGAACCGACGATCGAGGTCACGCCGCAGCCGACAGCGCCGCCGACTCCAGAGCCAACCGCACCGCTGGCGACGCCAACGCCGGATGCGAGCGCAAGCCCCGATGCCACCTCAAGTCCACCACCGACGGCGCAGCCGAGCGCGACGCCGGACGCAACCGCGACACCATCGCCCACACCGACGCAGACACCGACCCTTACGCCCACGCCTACGCCCACGCCGACCGCGACGATCCCGCCGATCAGCGCCGTGCGCTCCTCCGCCCTGGGCACGCAGGTCAGCGTCCGTGGCGTCGTCACTGTTCCCTTCGGGCTTCTCGACGGCGGCCAGCGCACGTACATGCAGGACCAAACGGCCGGTGTGGCCCTCTCTTTCGCCGGTTTCGCGCCAAGCGCCGCGCAGGTGGGGCAGGACATCGTCGCCCAGGGGACGCTTGCGAGCCAGGACGGAGAGCTGACCGTGGTCATCCCATCGCCGTCTGCACTTGCCGCGACCTCAGGCGACGCCATCCCCAGCGCCGTGACGCTGGCCACGGTGCTCGCGTGCGAGCCGTTCGAGTCGCAGCTGATCAGCGTGGAAGGCACGCTCGTCGCGGCGCCGGGATCGACACAGGACGGTCTCGTCACGGTGGTCGATGACGGCACTGGGCCGCTCCCGATCCTCGCCCCGGCACTGTCCGGCGTCGAAGTCGGCGACCTGGCGGCCGGGGCTCGCGTCGGCCTGACCGGAGTGCTGACCCAGGTGTCTGAGGACCCGCCCATCTACCGGCTCGTGCTGCGCTCGCCCGACGACGTCGTCGAAGTGTCGCCGCCACCGACGCCGACCCCGAGTCCAACCCCAACGCCGAGTCCAACGCCGACGCCGATACCCGCGCCCACGCCTACGCCCACGCCGACGGCGACGCCCACGACAACGCCGACCGCCACGCCCACCCCGACCCCGACGCCCACGCCGACGCCTGAGTCAATCGCGAGCGCGCGCCTGCTGCCGATCGGAGCGTCGGTCGACGTCAGCGGCGTGATAACCGTCGCGCCAGGCATCATCCTGGGCGACAACGCCATCGCCATCGAGGACGGCACGGGCGGGATCTATGTCCGGCTGCCGGACCCAACCCAGGCGGGTCTCGTCCCGGGCGCGTTGGTCGAGGCGGTGGGCACGCTCGCCGCGCCTTACGGCAACCTGGAGCTTCGTCCAGCGGCGAGCGCGCTGCAGATCATCGGCAGCGGACCGCTTCCAATGCCGGTGACGGTAACGATGTCCCAGCTCGGCGAGGCCACCGAGGGCCTGCTCGTCCGCTCGAGCGGAGCGGTCGAGTCGATCGAAACAGGCTCGGGCACGGTGACGCTTGTGATGACGGACTCGAGCGGCGACGGGCGCGTCTTCTTCCACGCCCCGATCGGTGTCGCGAAGACCGACTACCAGGTCGGCGAGCAGCTCCAGGTGACGGGGCTCGCCGGCGACCGTTTGTCGCTGTACCGGATCTGGCCGCGCTCGCGTGACGATGTCGTCGTGCTGGCGCCGCCGCCAACCCCAACGCCGCGGCCAACGGCGACTCCCAGCCCGACACCGCGGCCGAGCTCATCGCCATCACCGCGACCAACAACCACGCCGACCCCGCGGCCCACGGCGTCGCCTACCCCGCGCCCGTCGCCGTCAGCTACGGCCGCGCCCTCGGTGACGATCGCCGACGCGCTCAAGCGCCAGGGCCAGACGGTGACGGTCGACGGGACGGTCACGACCAAGCCCGGCTTGCTCGACAGCTCCGGCGATCGAGTCACGATCCAGGATTCGAGTGCCGCGATCCTGCTCAGGCTGCCTGCGAACACCAGCGCGGCGGTCGGTCAGCACGTGCGCGTCACGGGTGCTGTGGGCACGTATTACGGGGCGCCGCAGATAACAGCGTCAGCATTTGTGTCTCTCGGCCAGGGCTCGACCAGCGCGACGGTCGTTCGCTCGGCGCCCATCGCCGGTGCTCTCGAGTGGCGGCTCGTGACGGTGACCGGGACCGTTGCATCGGTCGTGCGCGACGGCGACACATGGCATGCCGAGCTGACGGTCGCGGGTGGCACGATCCCGATCGCGGGGCTCGCCAGCAGCGGGATTCCATCGACCGCTGTGCAGGCTGGCCACCAGGCGACGATCACCGGAATCGTCAAGCGTGCCTATCCGACATCGACCGACCAGCGCCTGAGCGTCGTGCCGCGCTCCGCGGCTGACATCAAGCTCGGCGCGAGCTCGTCAAGTCCGCGTCCGTCGCCGTCGCTGTCGCCCAGACCGGCCGGGTCAGGACCGGTCCCAACGACCAGGCCAAGCCCCGGTGTCGGCGCTCCGGGACCGGTTGCCTCAGGGCTGGGAGGAAGCACCGATGGAGGGAGTCAGATGACCAGCCAAGTCGTCGCCATCTCTGCATTGACGGAGCACGTCGGACAGCAGGTCCGTGTCGGTGGGACCGTGCGCGGCATCGTCGGCGACATCGTCACGGTCGACGACGGGACCGGGCAGGCCGCCGTTCGCCTGGACGGTGAAGCAGCCGCGCTCGAGGGTCAGCTTCAGCCGGGCGACCTGGTCAACGTCAGCGGGACTGTCGAGCGAACGGCGGCCGGTGGCGTCGAGGTCGTTGTCGCGGCTTCAACGGACGTGGTGAGCATGCCACTGCCGGGCGGCGCCGTCGCAACGACAACATCCGGCGTGCCCGGACTCGGCCAGTCGGATGGTGCAACCGACTCGTCGATCGATCCAGCCGCGATGGGCAGTGACTCGCGCGCGCCGGTCGTTGCCGCGGTCGTGCTCCTGGGGCTCGCGTCGATGAGCTTGCTCGCGTTCGCGTTTGCCGGCCGCGACCGGCGCGCACGTGCCCGCGCGGCCGCAACCCGGACCGTCGCGGCACTCCGCCAACGACTCGCCCGTGCCAGAACGGCGCTCAGCCACAGTTGACGCTCGGCGCAGCGTGACCGTATCGTCTCGGCGCGCCCATCCGGGCGCGCCGAGAAGGAGACCAAGTGCCCGACGCGGACCGTCGCGTTGCGATCCCAGCCACGGAGCGCCAGTACCACATCGATGCTGGCCCGGGCGATATCGCCGAGTACATCCTGCTGCCCGGCGACCAGGATCGGACGACGAAGGTCGCGGCACTCTTCGACAGCGTCGAGTACGAGAACAGGCACCGCGAGTTCGCGACGGCGACCGGCACGTACAAGGGGCGGCGTCTCTCGTGCGTCTCGACCGGCATCGGCGCTGACAACGTCGAGATCGTCGTCGCCGAGATCCTGGCGATCACGAAGCATCCCACCTTCATCCGCATCGGCTCGTGCGGCGTCCTGCGCGACAACATCGAGGTCGGCGACCTGGTCATCTCCACCGGCGCCGTGCGGCTCGAGGGGACGACGAAGTTCTACGTCCATGACGGTTACCCGGCGGTCGCCGACTACGTCGCCGTCAGCGCCCTGGTCGAGGCGGCGTATCGGCTGAAGCATCGGGCGCATCTCGGGCTGACGGCCACCTCACCCAGCTTCTACGGCGGCCAGGGGCGGCAGATTCCGCAACTGCCGATCCGCTTTCCTGATCTCGCCGAAGAGATGGCCAGGCAGGGCGTGACCAATTTCGAGATGGAGGCGTCGGCGTTGCTCGTGCTCGCGGCCCTTGCAGGATGCCGCGCAGGCGTCGTCTGTACCGCGTACGCTCAGCGCGTGCAGGGTGTGTTCGCCGACGAAGGTCAACGCCGAAGCGGCGAGCAGGCGTGCATAGAGACTGGCCTGGAGGCGCTGCGCCTGCTGGCCGAGATGGATGATGCGGTCCAAAAGGATGGAACCGTGCACTGGCGGCCATCACTGTGGCCCTCAGTCATGGCATCCTGAGCAGGGGACGCACAGAGTCGGGCGAAAGTCCCGACCTAAACTGGAGCAAATAGCACATAAAGGAGGAGAGGTGGCTGAAGCCTACTGCGTGCGGGACAAGATGAAGGTCGAGATCCAGAACCCGCAGAAGATCACGATGAAGAACGGCAAGCCCGCCACGAAGGGCACCTGCCCCAAGTGCGGGAACAGCGTCTTCCGCATCGGCGCCTGACCCGCTCCTGACCAGAGAGGGAGGCAAGGGGTCCCGGCATTGCCGGGGCCCCTTTCTGATTCCATGACGGCAACCGGTCCGGCAGATCGACCGGTCCTTGCCCTGGACCTGGGCGGCACGCAGCTGCGCACGGCCCTGGTGCTGCCCGACGGAACGCTCGTCGCACGGCGCGCCGAGCCCACGCCGACCGACGGCCCGGCAATGGTTGAGGCTGCGAGCCGGGCACTCCGCACGGCCAGCGCACAGGCGGCGGCTGCAAATGTCGGCGCGCCGCAGGCCCTGGGCATCTCTGCCCCAGGCCCGCTCGACCCGGCCACGGGCACGCTCATCGACCCGCCCAATCTCGACCGGCGGCTGTGGGGCTTCCCGCTCGCCGCGACCCTGGGCGAGGCACTCGGCGTCGACGGGTACCTCGAACGCGACACGCAGGTCGCGGCCCTGGCGGAAGGCCAGTTCGGCGCGGCGCGGGGCATTGCCGACTACGTCTACCTGACCGTCTCAACCGGCATTGGCGGCGGAGTCGTGATCGACGGCCGCCTGATGCGCGGCCCGGACCTGCTCGCCGGCGAGCTGGGCCATCTGACCATCGACCTTGACGGTCCGCCATGCGGTTGCGGAGCGCGCGGCCACCTCGAGGCGATCAGCAGCGGCACAGGGATCGCGCGCGCCGCTCGCGAACGCGGCCTGGGCGACATCCCGGCGGCACGCGTCGCGGCTCTCGAGGACGCCGGCGACGATACGGCCCACCAGATCATGGAGTACGCGCGCCACGCGTTCGCGGCGGCCCTGGTCACGATCGTCGACCTGTTCAATCCGACGCGTATCGTTGTCGGCGGCGGGATCGCGATCGGCCAGGGCGAGCGGCTGCTGGGACCCGCGCGCGACGCCGTGGAGCGGCTCGCTTTTCGACGTCAGGCCGCACGCGTGGATATCGTTCCGGCACTGCTCGGCGACGACGTAGGGCTGATTGGCGCCCTGTCATTGGTCCAACTTGCCCGCGTGGACGAAGATAGAGACCGAAAGAAGGCGTAGCTGCGGCGGGCCAAGTGGCACTTCCGACCCGGACGGCCGGCCCGCACGATCGTGCTGAAGCAATTAAAAGACGACATCGCCAACTCCCAAGTGGTCGAGTCGCGCCAACGCCCGCTGCGCGCGGGTAGATCGGAGGAACTCCGCAAATGGCAGTCCGTGTCGGCATCAACGGCTTCGGGCGCATCGGGCGCCAGTCGCTGAAGGCCATCATCGAGCGCACCTCGGGCATCGAAGTAGTCGCGATCAACGACCTCGTCGACACCGAGATGAACGCGCTGCTGTTCCGCTACGACTCGACCTACGGCCGCTATCCGGGCACCGTCGAGCACACAGATGACTCGCTCATCGTCGATGGCCGCGAGATCAAGGTGCTCAAGGAGAAGGACCCCGCGGCGATCAAGTGGGGCGACCTGGGCGTCGACATCGTGATCGAGTCGACCGGCCTGTTCACTGATGCTGATAAGGCGCGCGCCCATCTCGAGGGCGGCGCGAAGAAGGTCATCATCTCCGCCCCGGCCAAGCACGAGGACGTAACCGTCGTGCTCGGTGTCAACGAGGAGATGTACGACCCCGAGAAGCACTCGATCATCAGCAACGCAAGCTGCACCACGAACTGCCTCGCCCCGGTGGCGAAGGTCGTTCAGGACAACTTTGGCATCGTGCGCGGCCTGATGAACACGATCCACTCGTACACCAACGATCAGCGCGTGCTTGATGTCGCGCACAAGGATCCGCGCCGCGCGCGGTCCGCGGGCCAGAACATCATCCCAACGACGACCGGCGCCGCGCGTGCTCTCGCCCTCGTCATCCCCGAGCTCAAGGGCAAGTTCGACGGCTTCAGCCTGCGCGTGCCAACGCCCACGGTCAGCGTCGTCGATCTCACCGCGCAGCTCGAGAAGGAAGTCACCGCCGAGCAGCTCAACGACGCGTTCCGCGCCGCGGCCACCGGCAAGATGCAGGGCATCCTGGGCGTCACCGACGAGCCGCTCGTGTCGATGGACTTCAAGGGCGACAGCCGCTCGTCGATCGTCGACGGCCGCTCGACGATGGTCCTCGGCAACCTGGTCAAGATCATCGCCTGGTACGACAACGAGTGGGGCTACAGCTGCCGCATCGCCGACCTGACCGCGTACGTGGCCGACCGGCTGCCGTCGCGCGCACGAGCGATGGAGACCGCCAGCGCCGCCTGAACCACAGGTTCCTCCTCAGAAGCGCGCTCGCACCGCCCACGGGGCGGCGCGAGCGCGCAACTCGCCACTCGCATTGAGAGAAAAGCCATGGAAAAGATGACCGTCCGGGATTTCGATCCCCAGGGCAAGCGCGTCCTCGTGCGCGTCGACTTCAACGTCCCGATCGAGGACGGCAAGGTCAAGGATGACTCGCGCATTCGCGCCGCCGTGCCCACGATCAAGTACCTGCTCGACCACGGCGCCGCCGTGATCCTGATGAGCCACCTCGGCCGGCCCAAGGGCAAGGTCGTCGAGTCGTTCCGCCTGCGCCCGGTGGCGCTGTGGCTGAGCGGCCTGCTCAAGATGCCCGTCCCGATCACCGGCGACCCACTCGGTGTCGGAACGCGCGACGCAGTCGCCCGGCTCAAGCCAGGCCAGCTGTTGATGCTCGAGAACCTGCGCTTTCATCCGCAGGAAGAGGCCAACGACGATGAGTACGCCAAGACGCTGGCGAGCTACGGCGACGTCTACGTCAACGACGCGTTCGGCACCGCGCATCGCGCGCACGCCTCGACCGTTGGCGTGACCAAGTACCTGCCGGCCTACGCGGGCCTGCTCATGGAGCGCGAGATCGAGGCCCTGTCAAAGCTCATCGAGAACGTCGAGCATCCCTTCGCGGCGATCATCGGCGGCGCCAAGGTGAGCGGCAAGCTGGGTGTGCTCAACCACCTCATGGGGCTGTGCGACTCGTTCCTGATCGGTGGCGGGATGGCCAACACCTTCCTCGTCGCGCAGGGCAATGGCGTGGGCAAGAGCCTGCTCGAGAAGGACCTCGTCGACGAGGCCAAGGGCATCCTCGAGCAGGCGTCCGAGAAGGGCGTCGAGTTCCTGCTGCCGACCGACGTCGTCGTGGCCAAGGAAGTCACGCGCGGCGCGGAGCACAAGATCGTGTCGGTCAACAAGATCCCGAACTCGTGGTCCGTGGTCGATATCGGGCCGCAGTCGATCGAGACCTTCCGCCAGGCGCTTCAGCCGGCGCGGACGATCTTCTGGAATGGACCGCTCGGCGTATTCGAGGTGCCGACGTTTGGTGACGGCACGCGCGCGATCGCGCGCGAACTTGCACGGCTCGCCGAGGAAGGCGTGACCGTGGTCGTAGGCGGCGGCGATTCAGTCGCCGCGGTCGAGGAGCTGGGATTGACTTCGAAGATGACTCATATCTCGACCGGCGGCGGCGCGTCGCTCGAGTTCCTGGAAGGCATCGAGCTGCCCGGCATCGCCGTCCTGCTCGACAAGGCGCCGGTCGCGGCGGGCGCGCGATGACCACCATCGAGTACGTCGACGCGCACGAGATCCTCGACTCGCGGGGCAACCCGACGCTCGAGGCGGTCGTGGCCCTCGATTCCGGCGCGGTTGGTCGTGCCGCAGTTCCATCGGGCGCATCGACCGGTGCGCACGAGGCAGTCGAGCTGCGCGACGGCGAGAAGGACCGCTACGGCGGCAAAGGCGTGCGCCAGGCCGTGGCCAACGTCACCGAGATCATCGCTCCGGCGCTGATCGGCGAGGACGCGTCAGAGCAGGCACTCATCGACCAGTTGCTGATCGACCTCGATGGCACCCCGAACAAGGCCAAGCTTGGCGCCAATGCCATCCTCGGCGTCTCGCTCGCGTGTGCCCATGCGACGGCCGCGGAATACGGCCTGCCCCTCTACCGCTACCTGGGCGGCATCCGCTCGAACACCCTGCCCGTGCCCCAGTTCAACATCCTCAACGGCGGCAAGCACGCGGCGGACTCGACCGACTTCCAGGAGTTCATGGTCATGCCCATCGGGGCACCGACCTTCAGCGAGGCCCTGCGCGCAGGCTCGGAGATCTTCCACGCGCTCAAGAAGTCACTCCACGACCAGGGCTTCGCCACCGGCCAGGGCGATGAGGGCGGCTTCGCGCCGTCACTCAAGTCCAACCAGGCCGCGATCGAGGCCGTGCTCAAGGCCATCGAGCTGGCCGGCTATCACCCGGGCGAGGACGTCGCGATCGCGCTCGATCCGGCAGTCAGCGAGCTGGTCGATCTCGACACGCCCGCGGACTCGAACGGTGAGCTGACCTACCTGTTGGCGAAGGAAGGGCGCTCGCTCAAGACGGGCGAGCTGATCTCGTTCTGGGAAGACTGGATCACGCGCTACCCGATCGTGTCGCTCGAGGACGGCCTCGCCGAGGACGACTGGGCAGGCTGGCACACGCTGACGCAGCGGCTCGGGAAGAAGGTCCAGCTCGTCGGCGACGACCTGCTGGTAACCAACCCCGAGCGGGTGCGCCGGGCGATCGAGGAGGACTCGGTCAACGCCGTCCTCATCAAGCTCAACCAGATCGGCACGCTGACCGAGACGCTGACAGTCGTCGACATGACCCTTCATGCCGGCTGGGGCGCAGTGATCAGCCATCGCAGTGGCGAGACCGAGGACACGACCATGGCCGATCTGGCCGTGGCGACGGGCGTCGGCCAGATGAAGTGCGGCGCGCCGTCGCGGTCGGAGAGGGTGGCCAAGTACAACCGCCTGCTCCGGATCGAGGCGGAGCTCGGCGCGGCAGCGCGTTTCCCGGGCGCGGAGGCGCTCGCGCACTCGCATTGACGCACTAAGCGTTAGCCTCGCGGGAGTGAGCCGCGTAATCGATCGGGGAGCAGTTTTCGGGGGCTGGGTCGGCGTCGGCATGGCGCTCGTGCTGGCCATCGCCTTCGAGCTGATCATCCCGGTCCAGACCCTGGTGTTCATGCTCGCGCCGCTGATGGGCGTGCTCATCGGCGTCTACGCGAACGTGCGCTCCGAGCGCTGGCGGCCGCGTGGGCGGGTGCTCGCGAACGCCGCCTACGCATCGCTGGTCACGGGCATTGCCGTCGCGGTGCTGTACGTCATCCTGCGCCTGGTCTTCATCTACGGCGACACGGGCGCGATGCCTGACGGCTCGACGCTCACCTGCCACACCGGCCCGGACTGCATCTACGAGAGATACGTCCAGGCCGGCCAGGCGGTCGATCTGGCGCCGCTGGGCATCACCGACGGCAAGTCGCTCGAGGCCGCGGCGTGGACCGAGCTGAGCATCTTCGGCGTCGGGCTGATCGTGATTACCATCGCCGGCGGCATTGCCGGCGGCGTCATCCGCACGTTCTCGTCACCGCCAAAGTCACAGCCACTGCCGGTCGCGCCGTCTGCCGCCGGCCGCCCGCGCCCGCAGGGTTCGATGTAGCCGCCGGAACAGATCCAGGAGGGAACCGGATGCAGTACGACAAAATGGAACTGGCTGCAGGCGAAGACCAGCTCATCGTCCTGTTCGTCAACCAGGACACGTCTCAGATGGTCGATACATCGGCCTTCGCCCAGGCACTCGCCGATGATGCCGCGGCGAGGCGCCCGAACTGGCGCCTGGTCTCGGTCAGCTCGCTGCCGATGCGCCAGACGGGCACTGCCGGCAACGTCTTCTTCCAGTCCGGCGGCCAGTACGCGACCCAGGAGGGATTGCTGGCAGTCTACGCAGCCGAGCCGCCGAAGTAGCGCGGCCTCAAAGAAAAAGCCGCCGGGCGCATGCCCGGCGGCGAATTGGCGCGAGGGTTGAGCTAGCTCTTCTTGGTCGCTGACTTGCCGCCCGACTTGGTGCTCGCGGCCTTGGCCGGCGCGGACTTGGCCGCCGCGGACTTGGCCGGCGCGGCCTTGGTGCTCGCGGCCTTGGCCGCGGCGGGCTTCTTGGTCGTCGTCTTGGCGGCGGCGGCCTTCGCTGTCGGAGCCTTGGCTGTGGACTTCGCGGCCGCGGCCTTCTTGGCCGGTGCCTTGGTCGTCTTTGCTGACGGGGCGGCGGCCTTGGTCGCGGTCGCCTTGGCCGCCGGAGTCTTGGTCGCCTTGGCCGCCGGCGCCGCCGCGGCCGTCGTCGCTGCCACTTCCGGAGCCTGGGCTTCGGCCGTGTCAGAGCGCGACGTCCGCGCGAGTGCGGCGCGTGCCTTGCCGGCCGCGGTCTGCGCGCCCTTGGCCTTGGTTGCGCGCGAGGCGGCGATGCGTGCCTTGGCCTGCTTGGCCGCCGCGGCCTTGCCGACCTGGCGGGCGCTCTTGGCCGCGGCGGGGACGCCCTCGCCGGTGAGCGCGGCATTGACCTTGAGCATCAGCCGGCTCTTGCGCCGGTCTGCCGCGTTCTTGTGAATCGCGCCGATCTTGGCCGCGCGGTCGAGCGCCGACACGGCGCGCTGAACGGCCGCCTGGACATCCTCGGCAGTGCCGGCGGCGACGGTGCCGATGTCAGTCGCGGCAAGAAGCGCCTTGGAAACGAGCGTCTTGGCCGACGTGCGCCGCGGCTGGTTGATGGCGCGCTTGCGCTGCGTCTGTCGGACGCGCTTGATGGCCGAAGGCGTTCGGGCGCCTGTCCAGCCGCGCGGAGAGTGAGCCAAGTCGAAACCTCAGAGTGACAGTCTTTGTGACGCGCCGGGAGGCGCTGGGCGCGCACGTGGCGCGACGAGTGATGGTAACACTGGCAGCCCGAGCACCCGCTCCGGCGGCCGGTCGCCGTCCGCCCCTATGCTCCACGCGTGCCGATCCCCCAGGCGCGCCTGCGCAACTTCTCGATCATCGCCCATGTCGACCACGGTAAATCGACTCTCGCCGACCGGCTGATCGAGCTGACGCACACGATCGAGGCACGCCAGATGCAGGCGCAGGTCCTCGACTCGATGGACCTCGAGCGCGAGCACGGCATCACGATCAAGGCGCGCGCCGTGCGCCTCGAATACGACGCGAAGGACGGCGCGCGCTACGCGCTGAACTTGATCGACACGCCCGGCCACGTCGACTTCAGCTACGAGGTCAGCCGCAGCCTCCAGGCGTGCGAGGGAGCGATCCTCGTCGTCGACGCTGCGCAGGGCATCGAGGCGCAGACGCTGGCCAACGTCCATCTCGCCCTTGCCCAGGGCCTGGTGATCATTCCGGTCATCAACAAGATCGACCTGCCCTCCGCCCAGCCCGACGTCGTCATCGAAGACCTCGAGTCGGTGCTCGCCATCCCGCGCGAGGAGGTGCTCCTCGTGTCGGCCAAGGAGGGCACGGGCGTGCCCGACGTGCTCGAGGCGATCGTTGCGCGCGTCCCGCCGCCAAAGGGCGATCGTGACGCGCCGCTCGAGGGACTGATCTTCGATTCGCATTACGACCCATACAAGGGCGTCGTCGCCTACGTCCGCCTCTTCAACGGCCACCTGGGCCAGCACGAGCTGGCACGGCTGATGGCATCTGGCGCCGAGAGCGAGATCCTCGAGATCGGCGTGTTCCGGCCGCAGCTCGTGCCGGTCATGGAGCTCGGCCCGGGCGAGGTCGGCTATGTCGCCACTGGGCTCAAGAGCGTCCGCGACTGCCAGGTCGGCGACACGATGACGAGCGCCGCGCGCCCTGCGCCGCACCCGCTGCCGGGTTACAAGCAGGCCAAGCCACTCGTCTTCGCAGGCCTTTATCCGATCGTCGGAGAAGACTTTCCGGACCTGCGCGAGGCGCTCGAGAAGCTCCATCTCAACGACGCATCGATCAGCTTCCAGCCCGAGAACTCGATCGCGCTCGGCACCGGATTCCGAGTCGGGTTCCTGGGCCTGCTGCACATGGAGATCGTCCAAGAGCGCCTGGAGCGTGAGTTCGACCTCGACCTGATCGCCTCGGCGCCGTCGGTCGAATACCGCGTCAAGCTGACCAACGACCGCGGTGAGGTGGCGGTCGACAACCCGGCCCAGCTGCCGCCCATCGTCGATATCGAGTCCATCTCCGAGCCGTGGGTCAAGGTCAGCGTGATCACCCCCAGCCAGTACATCGGCACGCTCATCGAGCTCGCAACGAACCGGCGCGGCAACTTCGGGACGATGGAGTACCTCGACGCGGCTCGCGTGATGCTCAGCTTCGAGCTGCCACTGGCCGAGGTGATCGTCGACTTCTACGATCAGCTCAAGAGCCGCAGCCAGGGTTATGCGTCGATGGATTACGAGGAGATCGGCTATCGCGATGGCGACCTCGTACGGCTCGACGTGCTTGTCGCCGGCGAGCCCGTTGACGCTCTGTCGTTGATCCTGCATCGTTCGCGGGCCCAGGCCGACGGGCGGACGCTGGTCGACAGGCTCAAGCAGCTGATCCCGCGCCAGATGTTCGAGGTCCCGGTACAGGCGGCCATTGGCTCAAACGTGATTGCCCGTGAGACCATCCGCGCGATGCGCAAGAACGTGCTGGCCAAGTGCTACGGCGGCGACATCACCCGCAAGCGCAAGCTGCTCGAGAAGCAGAAAGCCGGCAAGACGCGCATGAAGCGCGTGGGCAGCGTCGAGATTCCGCAGGAGGCGTTCCTGGCAGTGCTCCGATCGAGCGAGGCGAACTGATCATGGGCGGCACGCTCGAGTCGCTGGTCATCCTGGCCACGGTCGGCCTGCTCCTGCTGCTGCGCTTCGATGCGGCCCGTTTCGGCGCGGCCGACTACGACGACGAGGAATCGCCGGGCGGCCTGCGCACGCGTCTCGGCCGGGTCTCGTGGTACCTGTTCGGGATCGTCCTGATCGTCGCCGTCTACTTCCTCTACCCGCAGCCGCTGACCGATCTGCACCTCCAGATGGGCGATCCCCGGGGCCTGGTCTTCCTCGCCGGCATCGGCCTCGCGATCATCGGCATGCTCTACGCCACGGCCTACGCCTGGTGGCGCTACGGAGATCTCCGATTCCCACCCGGGCACCGATATCCGGCCGGGGTGCTCAACGCGATCGCGACCGCCTTCATCGACGAGGCCACGTGGCGCGGCATCGTCCTCGGGCTGATCGTGCACATGGGCGTGCCCATCGGCCTGGGCATTGCGTTCCAGGCGGTGCTCTATGCCCTCGCCACGCGCCTCGGCGCGCCCGGCCGGCCACGCGCGCTGCTCTTGCTGTCGCTCGCGACGGGCGTCGTTGGCGGCTGGCTGACCGTGGCCACGGGCGGCATCGGCGCGATCCTGCTGGCACATGCCGTGACGCGCTTCGCCATCTTCGTGGCCACCGGCCACGCCGGACAGGTCACGCCGTCGGCCGCGTTCGACGAGGAGGTCGTCGAGGAGGACACCAAGGTCACACCGGCCGGGTGGGAGGTCGTTGGCGACAACGAGTGACGGCCCAGGCTCCGCCCAGGCGCCGACCGCCCTCTACGTCCACTTCCCGTTCTGCCTGAGCATCTGCCCGTACTGCGACTTCGTCGTCTACGGCGGACGCGCCGCGCGCGGGCCGGGCAACCAGGTTGCGCGTCTCGTGGACGCGCTCATCACCGAGATTGGGCTGCGTTCGCGCGCGGCGCACCTCGGCAGCGTCTACCTGGGCGGCGGCACGCCCTCGCTTCTGGCGCCGCACGACGTGGCCCGCATCCTGGGCGCGGCGCATGAGGCATTCGGCATCGACGACCATGCCGAGATCACGCTCGAGGTGAACCCCGGTCCGGCCGACCGCGGCGACCTGCACGGCCTGGTCGCGGCCGGCGTCAACCGCCTGTCTGTGGGCGCGCAGAGCATGGATGCGGCTGAGCTGCAGCGCCTGGGTCGGCGGCATTCCGCGACGGACGTCGCCGCGACGGTCGCACAGGCGCGATCAGCTGGCGTCCGCAGCATCTCCGTGGATCTGCTCTATGACGTGCCCACACAGACTCTCGCATCGTGGCGTGCCAGCTTGGATGTCACGCTCGCGCTCGAACCGGATCACGTCTCGGCCTACGCGCTGACCCTGCCCCAATCCGATGGCGGAACAGATCACCTGATGCCCAGCCTTGGCGCGGCACGCTGGCGCGCGCGAGCCCGGCAGGATCAGGACGACGACCGTGCCGCGGACATGTACGAACTCGCTGACGAGAGGCTCGCGCGCGCCGGCCTTGACTGGTACGAGATCTCGAACTGGGCCCGGCCGGGGCACGCCAGCCGGCACAACCAGGTCTACTGGCAAGGTGGCGCGTGGGAAGCGGTCGGCCCGGGCGCCCACGCCTTCGATGGCAGCGCCGCGCGGCGCTGGAACGCCGCGTCGCTCGAGCTTTACCTCCAGGCGCTCGAGGCAGGCCGGCTGCCAGTCGGCGGCAACAGCGTCAGCGATGAGTCGCTGGCCGCGGCCGAATCGGTCGTCCTGCGCCTGCGCACGGCGTCCGGAGTGACCGTTGCCGATCTTGACAGCGATGTCGCCGAATGGGCCGCGCGTAATGGATTGATCGAGCCCACCACCGGCCAGCGCGTTCGGCTGACGCGCCGCGGCCGGCTGCTGTCGAACGAGCTCTTCGCGCGACTCATGCCCGCGCCCGACGCGGCGGTGGCCTAGATGCGGATCGAGATCAGGCGCGCGACGGAGGACGACTGGCAGGTCGTGCGCGACGTCCGGCTGGAGGCACTCCAGCAAGCGCCGTTCGCCTTTGGCTCGACGTACGAGCGCGAGCGCCACTTCGACGAGCAGACCTGGCGCGGGCGGCTGAGCAACCCCGACGGCCCGACGTTCCTGGCCCTCGACAGGGACGTCCCGATGGGCATCGACGGCGTCTACGCCGAGGAAGGCGAGCACCACCTGGTGGCAATGTGGGTGGCACCTGACGCGCGCCGATCGGGCGTAGGCGCCGCCCTGACACAGGCCGTCATCGATTGGGTCGCCGCGCGCGGCGAACGGCGCCTGCTGCTGGGCGTGGCCGAGGACAACGATCCGGCACGCAAGCTGTACGAGTCGCTCGGCTTCCGATTCACGGGCCACGCCGAGCCGCTTCATTCAGATCCCACGCGCAGGACCCTCGAAATGGAGCTCATATTGAGCGCGGAACGTTGACCTCCGGACTGGCGACTGGTAGGATGCGCTCCTGTTAGCACTCCAACCACGAGAGTGCTAACCACGAAAAGAGCAAGTAGGCAGCCATGGCGCGTCGTAAGGACCGCCCCTTCGGCCCGCTCGATCCCCGGTCACAACAGATCCTGCGCGCTGTCATCGAGGAATACGTACGCACAGCTGAGCCGGTCGGCAGCCAGACGCTGATCGACCGCTACAGCCTGGGCGTGAGCTCCGCCACAGTGCGCAACGTCATGGCTGAGCTCGAGATGGCGGGCTACCTGAGCCATCCGCACACGAGCGCGGGTCGCGTCCCGACCGACGTCGGCTACCGGCTGTACGTCGAGTCCATCGCGCCGCACATGAGCCTCGAGCCGGTCGAGCGGCTGATGATCCGCCACCAGTTCGGCCAGGTCGAGTTCGCCAGCGACCAGTGGTTCCGCCTCGCGGCGGCCACGATCGCGAGCGCGACACACGCCGCCGGGCTGGCTACGCCGGCCAAGCCACGCTCATGCCGTCTGCGCCACGTCGACCTGGTCGCGACCGCTTCACAGACCGCGAGCCTGGTCATCGTCCTGGCCGAGGGTTCCGTCCAGCAGGAGCTCCTGCCGCTCAACGAGCCATATGACCAGGCGGACCTCGACGACGTCGCCCGGCTGATCAATGCCGAGCTGAGCGGAAGGTCGGCGCGCCAGGTCACGAACCGGATAGGCCAGTTGGCCGAGAACACCGATGTGCCGCCACTCGTGTTGCGTGTCTGTCAGCGAGTCGAGCGGATGCTGCACGACTTCGATGCCGCGGCCGTTGAGGATGTCTTCAGCGACGGCCTCCTCAACGTGATGTCTGAACCAGAGTTCAGCCAGAGCGAGAAGCTGCGCCGGGTCTTTGCCGCACTCCAGAACCGCGACTACCTGGGCATGCTCGTGCGCAAGCTGGCGAGCGCGCAGGACGTGCAGGTGGTCATCGGCACGGAAAACAGCTCGATCGAGATGCGCGACGTCTCGCTCGTGCTTGCCACGTACGGCCAGCCCGGCCGGGCCATGGGCGTCGTCGGCGTGCTCGGTCCCACGCGCATGGCCTACCCGCAGGCGATCGGGACCGTCCGCTTCGTGAGCGGCCTGATGAACGAACTCGTGGAGCAGCTTTATCGATGACCCATCAGCAACGACCAAAGACACGCGCCGAGGAGCGCATCGCCGAACTGGACACGTCGCGCGAGTCGCTCAGCACGCAGATCGAGGATCTGCGCAAGCAGCTCGAGGCGGCGCAGCAGGAAGCGGCTGAAGGCAAGCAGGGCTGGCAGCGCATCGCGGCTGACTTCGCCAACTACAAGCGGCGCACCGAGCAGGACCGCGAGCAGATGACGGGCCTGGCCAACGAGGTGCTCCTGGCCAAGCTCTTGACCATCGTCGATGACTTCGATCGTGGCATTGCCAACGTTCCGGCCGAGCTCAAGGACAACAGCTGGGTCGGCGGCATCGCCGCCATCGATCGCAAGTTCGACGCCCTGCTCGCATCGGAGGGCCTCACTCCGATCGAGGCGGTCGGCAAGCCGTTCGATCCGCATGAGCACGAGGCCGTGGTCCAGGAGGAGCGCACCGACGTCGCCGACGGAACGGTGGTCGCCGAGCTCCAGCGCGGTTATCGGAGCCGCGATCGCGTTCTCCGTCCCGCGATGGTCGCCGTGGCCAGGAACCCGTCCGCGGCGCCCGACGGCGACACCAACGAAGAAGAAACCAACTCGAGCTACCCAGGCTCTCAATCCGGAGGAATCAACTAGTGGGCAGAATCATCGGTATCGACCTCGGCACGACGAACTCCGTCGTCGCGGTCATGGAGGGTGGCGAGCCAACCGTCATCCCGAGCTCTGAAGGTGGCCGGACCGTGCCGTCGGTCGTGGCCTTCACCAAGACCGGCGAGCGCCTCGTTGGCCAGGTGGCCAAGCGCCAGGCGATCACCAACCCGGCCAACACCATCTACTCGATCAAGCGCTTCATGGGCCGCCGCTGGGACGATCCCGAGGTCAAGCGCACGCGCCCGCTCGTGCCCTACAAGCTCGAGAAGGACCCCAAGAGTGACGGCGTCGCCGTCCTGCTCTCTGACGGCAAGACCTACACGCCGCCCGAGATCAGCGCGATGATCCTGCAGAAGCTCAAGGCCGACGCTGAGGCGTTCCTGGGCGAGAAGATCACGGAAGCCGTGATCACTGTTCCGGCCTATTTCGACGACACGCAGCGCCAGGCGACCAAGGACGCCGGCCGCATTGCCGGCCTCGACGTCAAGCGGATCATCAATGAGCCCACGGCGTCGGCGCTGGCCTACGGCCTCGACAAGAAGAAGGACGAGCAGATCGCCGTCTACGACCTGGGCGGCGGCACCTTCGACATCTCGATCCTCGAGCTGGGCGATGGCGTCTTCGAGGTCAAGGCGACCAACGGCGACACGCACCTCGGCGGCGACGACTTCGACCAGCGCGTCATCGACTGGCTGCTGACCGAGTTCAAGAAGGACCAGGGCATCGACCTGTCCAAGGACCAGCAGGCGCTCCAGCGGCTCAAGGAAGCCGCCGAGAAGGCCAAGATCGAGCTGTCGTCGACGATGTCGACCGAGATCAACCTGCCCTACGTCACGGTCGACGCGGAGCGCAACCCCAAGCACCTCGTAGTGACGCTCTCGCGCGCCAAGCTCGAGGACCTCGTTGCGGACCTGATCGACCGCACGCGCGGCCCGGTCGAGGCCGCGCTCAAGGACTCCGGGCTGAAGCCCACGGACATCGACGAGGTCATCCTCGTTGGCGGCCAGACACGCATGCCGGCCGTCGTCGAGGCGGTCAAGAAGATGTTCGGCGGCAAGGAGCCGCACAAGGGCGTTAACCCCGACGAGGTCGTGGCCATCGGCGCGGCCATCCAGGCCGGCGTCCTGGCAGGCGACGTCAAGGACGTCCTTCTCCTCGACGTCACGCCGCTGTCGCTGGGCATCGAGACGCTGGGCGGCGTGATGACCAAGCTGATCGAACGCAACACGACCATCCCGACGTCAAAGTCGCAGGTCTTCTCGACCGCTTCTGACAACCAGCCGCAGGTCGAGATCCACGTCCTGCAGGGTGAGCGCGAGATGGCCACCGACAACAAGACGCTCGGCCGCTTCATCCTCGACGGCATCCCGTCCGCACCGCGCGGCATCCCACAGATCGAGGTCACGTTCGACATCGACGCCAATGGCATCCTCGACGTGCGTGCCAAGGACCGCGCCACGAGCCGCGAGCAGACCGTGCGCATCACGGCCTCTTCGATGCTCTCCAAGGACGACGTGGACAAGATGGTCCGCGACGCCCAGGAGCATGCCGACGAGGACCGCAAACGGCGCGACGAGGTCGAGACGCGCAACCAGGCAGACGCGCTGGCCTTCCAGGCCGAGCGCACCTTGCGCGACCTGGGCGACAAGGTCTCGTCAGAGGACAAGGCCGATGTCGAAAACAAGGTCACTGCGGTGCGCGAGGCCCTCAAGGGCAACGACATGGACGCGGTCCGAGCGCGCGTGAGCGAGCTCGCCGAGTCACTCCAGCGCGTCGGCACGGCCGCCTATCAGGCCGCTGAGGCGCCGCCGAGTGGTGGTCCGACCGACGGCTCCGGCCCCGAGACGGGCGACGGTGCGCCGAGCGGCGAAGGTACGGGCGCGGACACCGAGGAAGCCGTCGAGGGCGAATTCAAAGAGGTCTGAGCGCGGCGACAAGCGCCGAATCGGGAGGCCGGAGCGGCAACGCTCCGGCCTCCTTTACGTTCGGCTTAGGCTCTGACACAACCGATCGCCGGTTGATCGGGTAGTAATAGGTGTGATCGGAGCTCTCTTGGAGGTTGCCCGGCCGAGAGACGGCGATCTGGATGACGCGGATGACTTCGCCGCGGCGGTGGAGCCGCACCTGCCAATGCTGGCACGCGTGGCGGGCCGACTTGGCCCACCCGATCGGCGCGAGGACGTGCTCCAGGAGGCGCTGCTGCGCGCGTGGGCGCACCGTCGCCAATTCGACCCGCACAAGGGACGGTTGCTCAGCTGGCTGCTGACGATCGTCGCCAATGAAGCACGCCGCGCGTGGGGTCGAGGCAAACGACCGCTGCCAATCCGGCCAGCGGCGAATGCCGGCGAGACGGGCTCCGACGAGCGGCTCGACCTCCGGGCAGCGACGGCGAAGCTGCCTGAGCGCCAGAGGTTGGCCGTTGACTGCTTCTACTTCATCGGCCTGTCGATCGCTCAGACGGCCGCGGTGATGGGCTGCTCGGAGGGCTACGTCAAATCCGCCCTGAGCGACGCGCGGAAACACCTGCGACTGGAGCTCGAGAAGTCATGAGCAATCCCGACGAGAATCTGGACCAACTTCTCCGGGCATCCGGCGAGCAATGGCGGGCCTCTGAGCCCGAGTTCGAGCCGTTCAGTGTGGCGACGCTCGTGCGCCAACGCGGGCAGGCGCGTTCGCGTTCATTCAGCCTGCCTCTGGGCGCCGCGGCGTCGCTGGCGGTTGTGCTGTTTGTGGCCGTCGCGCTGCTCGCGCTCTACTCAGTCGGTCCCCTTGGCTCGCATCCGTCGTCTCTGGCGTCGTCCACTCCGACAGCCAGTCTCCTGGCGGTCATCCCGGCGTCACCGACGCCGCCCATTAGCGCGCCGCCCTCGCCACCGCCGACCAGCAACCCGGGCCTGGCCGCCTGCGCCGCCATCATCGGCAACATTCCGATGGTGAAAGTCAAGACGGGCGCGCCAACGATCGCCGCCGCCTACGAAGTGACCGGTGAGCAG